>JAHAWY010000005.1 GCA_018385135.1 Oscillospiraceae bacterium
ATCGTATAGGGCTGGATAATATGGACACATCAAATAATCAAAAAAATGAGGTATCAAATTTATGAAGCAAAATCCGTTAAATATGATGCACAACAACGAGTGGGAATAAGCAAATTGAATTATTAAGCGGCTTGAAGCCTCTGGCTTCAAGCCGCTTTTGTGTTGTTGTCATTATTAGAGTTTTAGAATATAATGCCGTCATGTAACAATGGATATATTTGCAGGAGGTCTGTTATGGAATTTATTCTTTGTTCCGCCGTACAGACCAATCATGGATACAGCTGGTTTTACAGCTAATATAGGAAACCTTTTTATGATGAAAAGCAAATTGATCTAGCAAGTTTTGTTGATAAAATGCACAGAATAGGCGCAATAGTTGTGTTAAATTACTTATATAGGAAAGGGGGTAACAGGAAATGGATTTGAGTTTTGATCACAGCATAACTGCTGATTATCATTCTGGTTCACAAATTGCAAGAATTCTAACCGAAAGCTGGGTTAGTGATAATATGTTTTGTCCGCGATGCGGAAATCCTCATATTAAACACTTTGAAAACAATAGACCTGTTGCCGACTTTTTTTGTCCGGTTTGTAACAGCGAATATGAATTAAAAAGCAAAAATGGTCCTTTAGGTCGTAAAGTAAATGATGGTGCTTATGAAACAATGATAGAAAGAATCACCGGTAATCAAAATCCTGATTTTTTCTTTATGTCTTACTCAAAGTCAGAATTAAAGGTAATAGACTTTGTGTTAATTCCGAGGCACTTCTTTGTGCCTGAAATAATTGAAAAACGCAATCCGTTACCACTAACAGCTCGCCGTGCGGGTTGGGTTGGCTGTAATATTTTAATTGATAAGATTCCTAAACAGGGCAGAATATCTATTGTTTCTAATGGCGTTGTATTTGATGCAAATAACGTAGTAGAAAAAGTTAACAAAAGTAATAAACTTGAAACAAGAGATATGAATAACCGCGGCTGGCTTATGGATATTTTAAATTGTGTTAACAAACTCCCTGCGCAAGTGTTTACAATAAACGAAATGTATATGTTTGAAAAAGAGTTGCAAATTAAACACCCACAGAATAATAATATTAAAGCAAAAATCAGACAACAATTACAGCTGTTAAGAGACAAAGGTTTTGTTGAGTTTTTAGGAAACGGCATATACATAAAGATATGGTGAACTAACAGAATAAAAATCTATCCAATAGAAAACAGCTTCTTTTGAGATTTTGAAGTAATAGCTTATTATTCGCGTCCTGTTGAAATACACTTTTGGTAAGCTCGGCTAAACGTATCTGAAAGACATATCTATAAGAAGTATTTGCGCTGCCGTGGGTGTATGCCGGCGGAAATCTATTATAGGAACAATGTAACTGTATCTGCTCAGATCGGGCTTTGGAGACGGATAGATTTGCGCACCTGCGCGATATCATTATTGCACGGCGTGGTCTCCTGTGGTATCATAGGAAAATAGAGTGCTAAACAGCATAGTTGAAAATAAGATATTCACGGAATTGCTGAAACAAACCAAAAAACTATGGATGAGAAAAAACCGGTCTGCCCCTGCAAGCGCGTCAAGTGCAAAAGACACGGCGACTGCGCGGCGTGCAGGGTCTACCACGAAACGGTAAAGGGAAAACCACCCGCCTGTGAGCGCGTAAGCGGCAATAAACTGCGAAAGGCAAAACAGGGTGAAGCCATCCTTGCCTTTGACACGGGCTTTTCGGAAAGGAGTTCCGATGAAATTTACAAAAATGCAGGGCTGCGGTAATGACTATGTTTACGTCAACTGCTTCGAGGAGAAGATTGACGACCGCCCCGAATTAGCGCGGAGGGTCTCCAACCGCAATTACGGCATCGGCAGCGACGGACTTATCTGCATATGCCCGTCCGAAAAGGCGGACTTTATGATGGATATGTATAACCTCGACGGCTCGCACTCCGCCATGTGCGGAAACGGCATACGCTGCGTTGGCAAATATGTCTACGACAAGGGGCTGACCGACAAAACCGAGATAAGTGTTGAGTCCGGCGGAAAGATCAAAAAGCTGCTGCTAAACGTGGAAAACGGTGCGGTCAAAACCGTTCGCGTTGATATGGGCGAACCGGAGCTTCGTACGCAGTTTATACCCCTCGCCGAGCATGGAAAGAGCTTTATAAATCGCTCAGTAATAGTTGTAGATGAGGAATATTTCATTACGGCGGTCAATGTTGGAAACCCCCATGCCGTTATTTTCGTCAAAAACGTTGATGCCGTTGATGTTGACGTATTAGGTCCAAAAATTGAAAAGCACCCCTTGTTTCCCGAAGGTACAAACACCGAGTTCGTTCAGCTTGTTGACAGCAATACGCTGAAAATGCGCGTGTGGGAACGCGGCTCCGGCGAGACTCTTGCCTGCGGCACGGGCGCAACGGCAAGCTTTGTTGCGGCAAATCTCTTAGGTCATGTCGGCGACAGAGCAAGCGTGAAGCTTCGCGGAGGAGAGCTGCTGCTTGAGTGGGATAAGAAAACAAACCATGTATATATGACAGGTGACGCGGTCATTGTCTTTGACGGCGAGCTTTACATCTGATAATATCAAGGCGGGCATTTTGCCTGCAAAAGGAGATGCGCAATGGTCAAATTAAATGAAAATTTTGCAAAGCTGCCGGGCAGCTATCTGTTTGCTGAGATAGCCAGAAGAACGGCGGAATACACTAAAGCAAATCCCGACAGACGGCTTATTAAGCTCGGCATAGGCGATGTTACCCAGCCGCTCAGCCCTTCGGTTATAAGCGCGATGCACAAGGCGGTTGACGAAATGGGCAGTAAGGAAAGCTTCATGGGCTACGGTCCTTATGAGGGCTATGCTTTCCTGCGCGAGGCAATAGTGTCGCACGACTATGCACCCTTTGGCGCTCCGATTAGTGCCGACGAGATTTTTATTTCCGACGGCGCAAAGAGCGACTGCGGTAATATTGGCGATATCTTCAGTGAGGACAATATCGTTGCTGTCTGCGACCCCGTTTACCCCGTTTATGTTGATGTTAACGCTATGGCGGGCAGAGCCGGCGATTATGACGGCACGCGCTGGACAAATCTTGTCTATCTGCCCTGCAACGAGAGAAACGGCTTCATCCCGGAGCTTCCCGTTCGCAAGCCCGACATAATCTATCTTTGCTTCCCCAATAACCCGACCGGAGCGGCTGCCAACAAAGAGCAGCTAAAGCTATGGGTGGACTATGCCCTGCGCAACGACGCGATTATCCTGTTTGACGCGGCATACAGAGAATATATCACCGAGCCGGACATCCCACATTCTATTTATGAAATTGAGGGAGCAACGGAATGTGCCATTGAGTTTTGCAGCTTTTCCAAAACCGCCGGATTTACAGGCACACGCTGCGGCTACACAACGATACCGCGCGCTCTCAAGCGCGAAGGAGAGAGCCTATACGACGTTTGGATGCGCCGCCAGTCCTCAAAATATAACGGCACGCCCTATATCATCCAGCGCGGCGCTGAGGCTGTATATTCACCTGAGGGCGAGCGCGAGTATAAGCAGCAGATTGCATACTATATGAACAACGCCGCCGTAATACGCGACGGCTTGAAGCAGGCCGGACTTACGGTTTACGGCGGTGTCAATTCGCCTTATATCTGGGCAAAAACGCCTGACGGAATGCAGTCGTGGGATTTCTTTGATAAGCTTTTACGCGAGGCAAATGTTGTTACCACTCCCGGAGCCGGCTTCGGTCCTGAGGGCGAGGGCTTCATTCGTCTAACGGGCTTCGGAGATGCCGAGGCAACAAAACAGGCTATTGAAAGAATAGTCGGAACGCTTAAATAAAGCGCGCCTGCGGGCGGCAAAGCCGACCGCGGCAGGAGGTTTTAGTTATGTGCGGAATAGTAGGATTTACGGGGAAACAGCAAGCTGCCCCGATTTTACTGGAGGGGCTGGAAAAGCTTGAATACCGCGGCTATGACAGCGCGGGACTGGCAATAAGCGACGGCGAGAGAGTCAATGTCGTCAAATGTATGGGACGGCTTGCGGCTCTGCGCGAAAAGAGTAATAACGGAAAATCGGTAGCCGGATGCGTGGGCATCGGTCACACACGCTGGGCTACACATGGGCGTCCCTCGGACGAAAACTCACATCCCCATGTCAGCGAGAACGGACGTATTGCCATTGTTCACAACGGCATTATAGAAAACTATGCTCAGATAAAGGAAATGCTCATAAACCGCGGGCGAGTTTTCAAATCGGAAACGGATACAGAGGTTGCCGCTCAGCTTATTGACTACTACTACGAGGGAAGCATCCTTGAGGCGGTAGCCAAAGCCTCGCGCGAGCTTGAGGGCAGCTATGCCCTTGGCATCATTTGCGCTGACGAGCCGGAAACCATTGTTGGACTGAAAAGCCACGCGCCCCTCATCGTTGCCTACGGTGAGGAGGGCAACTTCTTTGCCTCGGACGTTATGGCGGTCGTGAAGTATACCAAAACCGTCTCCTACCTTGAGGACGACGAAATTGCAGTTGTCACAGATAAGGATATAAAGTTTTATACCTCTTTCCTTGATGAAATAAAAAAAGAAAAGGTAACTGTGGATTGGGATATTTCCTCCACCGACAAGGGCGGCTATGAGCATTATATGTTCAAGGAGATCATGGAGCAGCCCGAAGCCGTTAAGCGCACCATCGCGCCCTATATAATTGACGGCAGGGCGGAGCTGTCCTCGGTGCTTGACAAGGCATACATAAACTCTCTCTCCCGGATTTACATTGTTGCCTGCGGCTCCTCCTATCATGTTGGTGTTATTGCCAAGTACAACATTGAAAAGCTTGCGCGTGTTCCCGTTGAGGTCGTGCTTGCCTCGGAATTTCGCTATTGCGACCCGATAGTTGATAAGTCAACGCTTGTTATCTGCATCAGCCAGTCGGGCGAAACGGCGGATACCTTGGAAGCGCAGAATGAAGCTAAGCGTCTCGGCGCGCTCACCCTTGCAATAGTCAATGTTGAGGGCAGCTCCATTGCAAAGAGCGCGGATAAGGTGATTTATACCAAGGCAGGTCCGGAAATTGCCGTTGCAACAACAAAGGCGTACAGCACGCAGCTTGCAGTTACGATACTTATTGCTCTCTACGTTGCTGAGTGCCGCGGCACTATCGCGGCGGAGGAATACGCCGAAATTATGCGTCAGCTAGACGTACTGCCCGTTACCTTGGAAAAAATCCTTGCGGATAAGGCAAACATTCAGCGCCTTGCCTATCAGCATTTCAACAATGAGGATTTGTTTTTCATAGGACGCAACATAGACTATGCGCTTTCACTTGAAGGCTCGCTCAAACTCAAGGAGATCTCCTATATCCACTCCGAGGCATATCCGGCGGGCGAACTGAAGCACGGTACGATCTCTCTGGTTGTTGATAATATGCTGGTTATCGCGGTAGCCAGCTATGGCAAGCTTGTTGATAAAACGCTTTCCAACGCCCTTGAGGTAAAAGCGCGCGGCGCTCATGTAATGGGCATAACGACCGATAGCCTGCGCTCACACGTTGAGAAGGCGACGGATGAAATAATCACCATTCCGGATGCGCATGATGTCCTGCTGCCGAGCCTTGCGGTGCTGCCGTTGCAGCTTTTTGCATACTACGTTGCTCTTTATCGCGGCTGCGATATCGACAAGCCGAGAAACCTCGCTAAATCTGTCACCGTTGAGTGAGCCTGCGTATAAAGCGCAGACCCCGCGGCGGGTAATATAAAAGGACGAGAGCTTAGCTCTCGTCCTTTTGTGTTTGTTCTTGCGTTTTACAGCCGTGGACTATTTTAAAATGCCGCCGGAATTGAGCAGCATCGTGCTGTAAATAAACAGCACGTCCGCACTGTCAAACTCGGCAAATTCGTCGAGAAAGGCGCTTTGAACATAGCGAAGGTCAATAAGCGTGATTTTTGAGTATGAGTCGATGAGCAGCGGAGCAAGACTGCTGCCGAAGGAGTCGCGGAAAATCACAAGCTTTTTGTCCGACGCCGCGTTTGGGTTTTCTATGGTCAAAACCGCCTCCGCGCCGGAAAGATATGTGTCGTAAGGCTCCATGCCGGAGAAATCCTCAAGAGTATATACGGAAAGCGGCAGCTCGTGCTCGGCGCTTTTAACGAGGGCGGTTTTAGTACCCTCACTTTCCAAAATACGAAGCTCGTCGGGCGCGGCTTTAAGTGCCGACTGAGAGGCGAGCACACCCTGAAAGCTGCCTACCGTGCTTTCAGCAAAATGCTCCGGGTCAAAGGGCGCGTCCATTGCGGCGCAAAGCGTTTCTGCCACCGGCAAAAGGCGTTCCTGTCGCCAGTGCGTGTCGGTGCGGTAGTAATCTTCAAGCGTCAACTGCGGAAACAGGTCAATATACTCAGCGCTCGGCACACCGAAGCGCAGCGTTTCAAGCATTGAGTCGTAATCTATCGACAAATAGCCGTTTTGCGCGGCGACAAAATAGTTTTTATCGGGTATGACCGAGAGGTAAATATCTCCCATCTCAGGGTGCGCTTCAATTACTGCGCTGATTTTCTTCGCCGCAAGCTCCACCTGCGTTGTCTTTAACGGATATTCGAGCTTATAGATGCCGTCACCTATCGAATACAGACCATTGTTGTCTCGCAGAAAGAAGATATTGCTTGCAGCGCCTGCCTTTAAGGTTCTGAATTCGTCGCGCAGGGGAAACTGGTCAAGAAGGTATTCGTCAAGCTCCGTGAAGTATTCGCCCGAAAAAATGTCCTCCGCGCTAAGCTCCGGCAGCTTGCCGAGCCTGCGACGCTCGGCGTAGGACAGCTCCTTGTCCGGCAGAACGATATGTGCTGCGCCTAAGCCGAAGATAAACAGCGCGAAAACGGCTATAAGCGCTGTTTTTTTAGCTCTTTCCATATCCCGCGCCTCCTAAAATCTGAAATATAAAAAGGGATTGAAGCTTCCGTCTACCAGATAGGCGGTCACAAGCGCCATAAGCGCCGCGACGGAGAGCGGCTCAAAAACGGCGGCAAGCTTGCTGCCCAAGGGTCTTTCTGCAAAACGTGTCCAAAGCATTTTCGGCAGCGGCGTAGAGCCGATAATTGCGAGAGCGAGCAGCACCGCGTAGCTTTTTAGGTAATAGCCCGTTTCGGTGCTCCAGCCGGGCAGCCCTGCCGCACCGAAAAGCCCGGCAAGATCCTCTTTTACGCCCTGCAGACCGTCGGCGTTAAATATTACAAAGCTTATAATAACTATAAGCATTACATAGACGTGGGGCAGTATACGTCCTGCGCGCTTTAGCCCTTCAAGCAGCTTTTCCTTTTCCAAAATTAGCAGAATGCCGAAAAGCAGACCCCAAATAACAAAGTTCCACGCCGCGCCGTGCCACAGACCTGTTGCCGCCCATACGATGGCGATGTTCAGATACCAGCGTGCCTTTGATACACGGTTGCCGCCGAGGGGGATATACAGATAATCCCGAAACCAGCCGCCGAGCGTCATGTGCCAGCGTCTCCAGAATTCAGTTATGCTGCGCGAGATGAAAGGATAGTTGAAATTTTCGGGAAAGCGGAAGCCGAAAATACCTCCCAAGCCGATAGCCATGTCGCTGTAGCCGGAGAAGTCAAAATAGATTTGAAGCGTGAAGGCAATGGCATAGACCCAGTAGAAGCCGACGGACTTATCCGCGCTGTCGCGGAAAATGGCGCAAAGCTCGCCCATTGCGTTGGCGATAAGGACCTTCTTCGCCAAACCGAATACAAAGCGGCGAACACCGAGATAAAGCCCGTCAAGTGTGCTCTCTCGCTCGTGAAGCTGCGCGGAAATATCGGTGTAGCGCACGATAGGTCCTGCGATAAGCTGCGGAAACAGACAGACGTAGGTGGCAAGCGTAAGCAGGCTTTTCTCCGCGTGCGCCCTGCCGCGATACACGTCGATCGTGTAGCTCATGGTTTGAAAGGTGAAAAAGCTGATGCCTATGGGCAGAGGAACTTTTGTAAGGGGAAGGCTGCTGTTAAAAAGGGTGTTTACAGTTTCGATGAAAAAGTCGGCATATTTAAAAAAGCCCAGCATGGCGAGGTTTATTGCGACAGAGGAGATGAGCGCAAGCTTTGCTTTTTTTGTGCCGCGATGCTTTTCGATAAGCAGACTGTGGGCGTAATCGGAAAGGGAGGAGAAAAGCAAAAGCAGCGTATAAACCGGCTCGCCGAAAAAGTAGAACACGAGGCTGGAGAGCAGCAGAACATGGTTTTTAAGCCGCTTGGGTACCAGAAAGTACAAAAGCAGCACTATCGGCAAAAAGACATATAGAAATGTGACACTGGAAAACAGCATGGTATGCTCCCTTGCCCCAACAGGGCTAATTATTAAGCCCCCGACACTGACAGCGGCGGGGGCAGCTTGCTTCTAATCTGTGCCTTACGCCCAGAGAGCGTCAAAGTTTGCGGCGATTGCGTCTGCCGTGTCGGCAGAGGACATGACAAGCAAAATGGTGTTGCCGTGTGCCTTTACAATGGTTTTCTCTGCCTCAACGCAGACCCACTTGCGCGGATTTGCGCCGGTTTCGATCTGAGCGGCGATTATGTCGGTATCAACACTGTCGGGAACGCGCAGCAGCACAGCCGAGTGGGGGATGGCGTTTATCAGCGCCTCGCTCGCCAGTGCCTCGGAGTTTTCGATAGGCTCAATGAACAGATAGCCTTCAAAGCTCTCGTCGTCAAGCTCAAGACTGAACAGCTCCGGTAGATCCGGTACATCGGTCAATATGCTGTCAAATATCTCCTGAAGACTCATGGTATCGCCGGGATTTTGCTTGTCGGCGGAGCTGTCAGCGCCTGTATTTGAGCTGCTGCAAGCGGCAAAGCTCAGCAGCATGACAGAAGCTAATATAAGAGTGATGGTTCTTTTCATGGGTGCTTTCTCCTTGTAGATATTTGCCGCGCTTGCGGCAGTATTTTGACGAGGCTGCGATTAGATTGTTCCCTCAATATTTATACCGTAATCAAAATTATATCGCTTTCAACTGTTTTTTGCAATTTTTACTTTATAATGGTATTATAATCGAAACCGGACGATAAAGCGCAAGAGGTGATGATGTGGCTAAGCTCAACGATGACATTCGATATTTAAAGGGAATTGGCGAGCAGCGGGCAAACTCTCTGGCAAAGCTGGGGATAACAAATCTGCGGGAGCTGATAAGCTATTTCCCTCGTACATATGAGGACAGGTCGCATTATGTACCTATCGCGGCGCTTTCCGACGGCGATACCGCCTGCGTCCGCGCAATGGTCGCAAATGAGCCTACACTGAGCCGTGTGCGGCGCGGCATGGAGCTTGTGAAGCTTCGCGCCGTGGACGAGAGCGGAACGATGGACATTACATATTTCAACCAGAGCTATATAAAGCAGCAGCTAAAGGCAGGGGAAAGCTATATTTTTTACGGCAGGGTGAGCGTTGAGGGCAACCGCCGCTCCATGGTCAACCCCGTTTTTGAGCTTGAAAACGGGGAGCGCTCAGTCACGGGAAGAATTGTCCCCGTATACAGGCTCACTGCCGGTATCTCGCAAAAGCTGCTGATTGGAGCGATGCGGCGCGGTCTTGACGAATGTGCAAATCAGCTTCCCGATTCGCTGCCGGAGAGCGTTGCGGAAAGGCAGAAGCTTTGTAAAACGTCCTACGCCTATGAAAACATCCACTTCCCCGCGGATCTTGGCGCGCTGGAGCTTGCGCGGCGCAGGCTGATTTTTGAGGAGCTTTTTGTCCTCTCCTGCGCTCTTTCGCGCATCAAGCTATCTCGCGTGAAAAAAAGCGGCATAATAGTCTCTACGCCTCGCCTGGAGGAGTTTTTTTCAGCCCTGCCCTTTATTGCTACAGGTGCGCAGCAGCGGGCAATAGCGGATGCGGCGCGAGATATGGCAAGCGGCTGCGCTATGAATAGGCTCGTTCAAGGCGACGTTGGAAGCGGTAAAACCCTTGTTGCGGCCGCCTGCATCTGGTGTGCTCACGAGGGCGGACTGCAAAGCGCTTTTATGGCGCCTACCGAAATTCTTGCAAACCAGCACTACGACACCCTTTCAAGGCTGCTTGCGCCCTATGATATCAAGGTCGCCAAGCTTACAGGCTCTATGCCCGCAAAGCAGAAGCGCGAAACGCTCGAGCTGATCAAAAGCGGCGAGGTGAGTCTGGTCGTTGGAACTCATGCGCTCATCGGCGACGCGGTGGAGTTTGACAAGCTTGCTCTGGTCATTACCGACGAGCAGCACCGCTTTGGCGTAAACCAGCGCGCTGCGCTCATTTCCAAGGGGCACGACCCGCATACGCTTGTAATGTCCGCAACGCCCATTCCGAGAACCTTGGCGCTGATGCTTTACGGTGATTTGGATGTATCCGTCATCGACGAACTGCCTCCCGGACGTCAGAAGGTGGACACCTTTGCCGTTGGCGAGGAAATGCGTCAGAGGATATACAAATTCATGAGAAAGCAGGTCGAGCAGGGAAGGCAGGTTTTTGTGGTTTGTCCCGTGATTGACGAAAACGAGGAAAACCCACAGAACCTGAAAAGCGCAAAGGAATATGCAAAGGAGCTTGCAACGATAGAGTTTCCCGACCTAAAAATCGGCTGCGTACACGGAAAGCTGAAGGCATCTGAAAAGGACAAGGTGATGCAGAGCTTTGTTGACGGTGAATTGGACATTCTGGTTGCCACAACAGTCATAGAGGTCGGCGTGGATGTGCCGAACGCCTCTCTGGTCGTGGTTGAAAACGCCGAGCGCTATGGGCTGAGCCAGCTTCATCAGCTTCGCGGACGCGTGGGCAGGGGAGCGCACAAAAGCTACTGCGTGCTTTTCTCCGAAGCGCAAAACGACGAGGCTAAAGCGCGCTTAAAGGTTATGGAGCAGACAAGTGACGGATTTAAGATTTCAGAGGAGGATTTGAAGCTTCGCGGACCGGGAGACTTTTTCGGCTCGCGCCAGCACGGACTTCCTGAGATGCATATTGCCGACCTGTGTACCGATGTTCGCATTCTTCAGGAGGCTCAGGCGGCGGCACAGGAGCTTTTGCAGCGCGACCCGGAGCTTCGTGCCGAGGAAAACCAAAGACTGAAAGCGCGCATTGATGAGCTTTTTGCGGCAAATGCCGCAACGCTCAACTGAGCTGCAATTTGCCGCTTGGACGTGCATATATTTCTATATGCACGTCCGGGAGGGCAGGCGCGCCTGCTTTTAAAAGCCACCTTCCCGACTTTGTGGGAGGTGATTTTTTGCGTACCAGGAAGCTGATGCGTGATACGGCGCTGCTCACGGCTTCGTCGCTTGTCATGCGGTTGATAGGCTTGATTTTTCAAATGTGGCTGGTTCGGCGTATAGGCGCTGTCGGCGTGGGTCTTTACGGGCTTGTCGGCTCGGTGAGCTTTCTTGCCGCCACCTTTGCCATTTCTGGCATTCGCTTTGCCTCCACCCGTCTTATCTCAGAGGAGGTGGGGCTTGGGCGAGAGGGGGGCATCGGCGGGGCAATGCTCCTATGCTTGAGCTATAGCTTGCTTTTCGGCTTTGCAGCCTGCGCAATTCTTTTCCTTTGCGCGGAACCGATAGGCTTTCTTTGGGTGGGCGATGCGCGAACGGTGATGTCGCTTAAAATACTATCTTTGAGCTTGCCGTTTATTTCGCTCTCCTCGGTCATGTATGGCTATTTTTCCGCCTGCGGAAGAATATTCAAGGCTGCCGGTGTGCAGCTTGCAGAGCAGCTTATCCGCATAGCCTTCGTCGTCGTCTTTCTTGACCTCGCCCCGGAAAATGACATGGAGCGAAGCTGTGCGGCGGTAGCCGCAGGCGGAACAGCGGCGGAGATCTGCTCGTTTTTGCTCATGCTGCTTGCATTCGTTTTTGACAGGCAAAAGCACAGAAAAGAGCCGGAGTGCTCGCCGCGTCTGCCGGGGAGGATGCTGGGAATTGCTTTGCCGCTGGCGCTTTCGGCATATGCGCGAACCTCACTTTCAACGCTTGAACAGCTTTTAGTGCCGAGAGGCTTGAAAAAAGCGGGCTTTTCAGCCAACGGAGCGCTCGCCGGCTACGGTACTATACAGGGAATGGTGCTGCCGATAATCCTGTTTCCGTCCTGCGTAATCACGGCGCTTGCCGAGCTGATCGTGCCTGAGCTTACAGCCGCGCAGGTTTCCAACAAAAAGGAAGAAATTTCTCGCGTCGTTTCAAAGCTTATTATGCGAAGCCTCGCGTTTTCGACCTTTATTGCTGCAATGCTGTTTCTGCTTTCGGACTTTTTAGGCGGCGCTATTTATAAGAGCGAGGAGGCGGGAGGGTATATACGCCTGTTTTCGCTGCTCGTTCCGATAATTTACATGGATATGGTGACCGACGGATGCCTGAAGGGTCTGGGTCAGCAGGTATGGTCTATGGGCTTTAACATTATGGATGCTTTTATTGGCGTGCTTCTGGTTTATCTGCTTTTGCCGCGCTTTGCGCTTGAGGGCTATATAGCAATATTGTTTTTTGAGGAAATATTTAACTTTTCCTTAAGTATATGGCGGCTGAGCCGCGTAACAAATCTGCGGCTGCATATTCGCCGTGGAAGGGAAAAGAGCGGGGAGACGGCTTAGGTCTCCCCGCTCTTTTCCTGTTTTTGGAGCGGCGCAGAGCTTAAAGCTCCTTTTGCAGCTCGCCCTTGAGCTTTTGTAGGGCTTTTTTTTCAATGCGGGATACATAGGAGCGGCTGATGGAGCAAAGCTGCGCGACCTCGCGCTGAGTTTTTGGCGCACCTCCGCCAAGACCGTAGCGCAGGCGGATTATTTCCGCCTCGCGCTCATCAAGTAAATTGCAAATGAGCCTGTTAACAGTTTCCGCAAGCTCGCTTTTACTGATGCGGTCAAGCATATCGTCCTCAAGGCATACTACATCCATCAGACACAGCGAGCCACCGTCACCGTCGGATTCGATGGTTTCGGAAAGCGAAACGTCTCCCGCAGATTTTTTTGCGCTGCGAAAATACATAAGTACCTCATTTGCTATCCTCACCCCAATGCGTTTTTGTCTCGCAGAGGAGAGCGGGATTTTTTGAACCGTCCTCCCGTCCGTCAAAACAGGTATGTGAAAATGCTTCCTCCGCACAGCTCTCCTCAAAAAACAGGTTTTGCGGCTCAGGATAAGCTATATCAGCCTTGGAGACTCCAAAGAGCAGAACATGAGCATTCTGCCCATCCCAGATGATCTGCTTGACCACGTTGCGGACAGCGGCTCGCTTTTGCTCGACCGTCATATCGTCAACGCCGCAATTAAAATCAGCCAGCTTCTGCCGCATCGCATCAAATTCTGTATCACTGAGTGTGTTAAGTGCGGTCACACCCTCAAGCTGCGCAATGTGCGAGTCAAGCTCAAGGCTTGAGATGTGAAGCTCTTCGATCCGTTTTGTGACATGATAGCGGGCATCGCTCTCGCCCATCTCGGCAAGACTGTCTACCAGCGCGGTTATTTTTTTCTCGTTATCCGCCTGCTCACAGCGAAGCCGAGCCAGCTTTTCCTCCGGCTGCTCACCGCTGACGGAATATATTTTTCGACTTCGCTCCAAAAGCGATATAAAGCTGCTTATATCCTCCGTAAGTGCCTTTATCTGCCCGATGATTTCCGTATCTATCACATTGCCGTTTAAATTCTGAAGATCGCAAAGGCTTTTCTTGCTGCGCTCCTTCATCTTGCACACATAGGTATAGACCGGCTCACCGTCGGCGCTCATACGCTTGGTTAGCTTGGGGTACATACGGCTTCCGCAGCGGCAGAACAAAAGCCCCGTCAAGAGCGCTTCATTACTGCGCGGCTTGCGGTATCCCTTGGATTTGTTTCGCTCAAGAGACTGCTGAACCTTGATCCACGTCTTTGCGGGAATAATACCCGGATGCTGACCGACGGATACAATCCACTCATCAGGCGGCAGATAGACGGTCGCCTTGCCCTTGACCTGGTCGGTTCGGTTATAAGCAAGTATGCCGTGCTCGCCGTCAAATTCAGCCAGCTCGGAAAACAGCTCTGAGCGCATTGCTGAAAAATAGCCGTAGGCATCCTTATCGGCTATCATATAAACAGGGTTTTGCAAAATAGCCTTGATGGAGAAGCGGGTGAAGTCTTTGCCCGTTTTTGTCTTTATTCGGCGGCGAAGGATTTCCGCTTCGGTATTAGTAAGAGAGTCGAATTCAAGAAAAAGCTCGTAAATAAGCTTCACGGTCTGCGCTTCCTCCGGTATGAGCTTGAGCTTGCAGGCTTTCTTCGTTTTGCCGTCCAAGGTAACGCTCATTACGCTCTCAGAGGTATAGCCGGTGGGCGTTGTTCCGCCGAGCCAGCGCCCGGTCTTTGCCAGCTCGTGCATATTGTCCCGTATACGCTCTGCTATCGTTTCGCGCTCAAGCTGCGAGAATACGGAAGCGATATACATCATAGCCCGACCCATAGGCGTTGCCGTATCAAACTGCTCGCGGATAGAAACAAAGGAAATATCAAGACCGGCAAGCTCCTCAATCAGACCGGAAAAGTCGCTGATGTTGCGGCTTATTCTGTCAAGACGGTAGACAACTATGGCTTTGAATTTCCGCTCGTGGGCTGCTTTCATCATTCTTTTGAAATCCGGACGGTTCAAATCGCCGCCGGAAAAGCCCTCGTCCTCAAAAACAACGGACGCCTGCGCGTATTCATCGCCGAAATTGTTTCGTATATACTCTTTGCAAAGCTCTATTTGATTGCCGACGCTCTCGCCCTTGCCTGTGTATTTTGACTTTCGGGAATAAATGGCAATGCAGTCGTCATTTTTTTGCATAGTGCGCCTCCTGCAACTTGTTATATGCTATATATATTTTTTGCGGCAGGATAAAAAGCACTCGGATTATAAGCGCCTTTTATGGCAAAACTCATGCTCTGCATCAGTCTGTTTTAAACGGAAAAGCCGGCAAAGCTAATGCTTTGCCGGCTTTTTATTTACAAAATCTCCGCGATATCGTAAATCATTCGCTCTGTCTTTTCCCATCCGAGGCAGGCGTCTGTTATCGACTTGCCGTAGCAGCCTCCGCCTATCTTCTGCGCTCCGTCTTCAATATAGCTTTCGACCATAAAGCCTTTGACAAGCTTTGAGACCCTATCGTTGCACTTGCAACTGTGAAGGACGTCCTTCATAATTCTCGGCTGCTCAAAGGGGTTCTTGTTGGAGTTGGAGTGATTGGCGTCAACAACTACCGCGGGGTGTTCCAGCTCGCGCTCGTCATAAAAGTCGCATAGACGGATCAGATCCTCATAATGATAGTTCGGCAGATGCTGTCCGTGCTTGTTCGTATATCCTCTCAAAATTGCATGGGCGTACGGGTTGCCGTGAGAATGTACCTCCCAGCCGCGATAGATGAAGGTGTGGCGATGCTGTGCGGCGAGAATGGCGTTCATCATTACCGACAGGTCACCGCTTGTAGGGTTTTTCATGCCTACCGGCACTGCGATGCCGCTGGCTGTAAGCCTGTGCTGCTGGTTCTCAACCGAACGTGCGCCGACGGAAACATATGCCAGCAGGTCGTCCAGATACTTGTAGTTTTCGGGATACAGCATCTCATCGGCACAGGCAAAGCCCGTTTCCTTTACTGCGCGCATATGCAGCTCACGCGTGGCGATAATGCCCTTGAACATATCAGGCTCTTTATTCGGGTCGGGCTGATGCAGCAGCCCCTTGTAGCCGTCACCGGTGGTTCTGGGCTTGTTGGTGTAAATTCTGGGGACGATTAATATCTTGTCCTTTACCTTTTCCTGCACAGGGCAAAGGCGGGAAATATAATCTATAACGCTGTCCTCATTATCCGCCGAGCACGGTCCTATTATCAGCAGCAGCTTATCCGAGCTTCCGTCAATAATTCGCTTTAGCTCAAGTGTGGTTTTCTCCACGCTATCGCTGATTTGCCCGGTCAAGGGGTATTTTTCCTTAACCTCCATCGGTATAGAAAGCTTTCGCTCAAATTCCATGTTCATAGTTTAGTCCCCTCATTCGTATTATTTTCCGAACAGTGCTCGCCGCTCGGTAGATAGGCGCATTTTTTCACATAAGCCCTGCCTGTCCTCGTCCTCAAGCATATTGCGCAACTGCTTGAATTCGCTCAGAAACGTGTCCATCTGTCGGAGAAGGGCGGGCTTGTTCAGCAAAAACAGTTCGCTCCACATCGCATCATTTATTCGCGCTATCCGTGTGAGATCACGGAAGGAGTCTCCCGTGTAGTCAACAAGATGCTGATTGTCGCTGCAGGTCATCAGCGCAACAGCAATACAGTGGGTAAGCTGTGATACAAAGCCAATCATCTCGTCATGCTCCTCGGGAGACAATACGGATACCTTCCTGAAGCCGAGAATCTTGCCGAGACTCTTGCACCATTCGATAGCCTCCGGTGTATTCTTCTCCGTCGGTGTGACTATATAGTTGGCATCGTGAAAAATGCGATCATCGCTGTTTTCAACGCCGTACACCTCACGACCCGCCATGGGGTGCGCCGCAATATACTCAACGTCCGGGCGCAGCATTTTCTGGATATCATACACGATACTTCCCTTTACACCCGTTACGTCCGTTATCATTGTGCCGGGCTTGAACAAGCTCTGATTTTCCGCGATCCACGCTTTAAATACCCCCGGATACAGCGCGAAAATAATTGCGTCTGCTTCGCCGATAAGCTCAGGGTCTGCCTGTGAGCTGCCGCGGTCGATGATGCTTTCTTCAAGCGCGTAATCTATAGCCGCACGGCGCGTATCAACAGCAAAAACGCTGTAGCCCAGCCTTTTGAGCGCTTTGGCGTAGCTGCCGCCCATAAGTCCGAGACCGACTATAAGTATTTTACTTTTACTTATCCATTCCAACTTCACTCACCTCGATGCCAAGTGTTTTTAATCTTTCAAAATAATCGGGAAGGCTCTTTCTGACTGCCTGTGCGCCTGTAATAGTACCGCCGGTTTTTGTCGCCATCGTTGCCAAAGCCATTACAATTCGGTGGTCATTGTGCCCGTCCAGCTCTGATTTCGGCGAATGCAGCTTTGCGGGGTGAACAATGATTCTGTCCTCATAGACTTCGGTATTCACGCCAAACTTGGATAGCTCTGCCGCCATGACCGCGCCCCTGTCACTTTCCTTGATTTTCAAACGGCGCGTACCGGTAAATTCTCCGCCCTTGTGCATAGCCGCAACGGCGAAGAGAATTGGACCAAGATCCGGGCAGTCGGATATGTCTATAGACGTATAGCCCTCAGAAAGCGAACGGAAGTGGCGGATATAGACGCGGTCGCCCTGTAAGCTGTCGCTTCGCAGACCGGTCAGCTCAACGTCGCCTCCGATGGTGTTGAGCGCCTCGAAAAAGGCGGCGTTGGAGTAGTCACCCTCTACAAAAGCCTCTGCCGCGGCGTAGTGCTGATTTCCGCGAATAAGCAGTGTCTCGCCGCCCTCCCATACTGCGCTTATGCCGAATTCGGAGAGTGCCTGAACAGTCATATCGATATACGGACGGCTCTCGACAGGTGGGATGAGCCTGATTTTGCTGTCTGAGTCAAGCAGCGGCAGCGCAAACAGCAAACCGCTGACAAACTGGCTGCTGACATCGCCGGGAAGCTCGTATTCCCCGGAAGAGAGCTTTCCGCAGACTGCAAGAGAGCTTTGTTCCTTGTCATATCTAATGCCCCGGTCGCGGCAAAGCGTCTCATAAACCGTCAATGGACGGCTCAGGAGCTTTTCGCTGCCGGTGAGCGTCATATGCGTGTTTGTGAGCAGGCAAAGGGGAATGAAAAATCTCAGCGTGCTTCCGCATTCTCGGCACGGCAGCACCGCGGGGCTGAGCGGCTTGGTAAGGTCTGTTCCGTGCATGAAAACTGTTTCGTTTTCGTATGTGAATTCCGCTCCAAGCGCGCTGAGACAGTCCAGTGTTGCCAAAATGTCCTCGGAAAGGGAGATGCCGTGGATTATACTCTCGCCGCTTGAAAGACCCGCGCATATCAGCAGACGATGCGCCATGCTTTTAGAGGGCGGTGCGGCGACCTTTCCACGGGCTAAAGACGGCTTTATATTAACCTTCACAGCTTTTCCCTCCGTCAACGAGAAAATCCATCGCTTCAAGATAGCCCGAAATCCCGTGACCTGCAATTGTTTTTACGCAGGCAAGGCGAATGAAGCTGATTTGACGGAAGTCCTCGCGCTCCTCCACCTTGGAGATATGCACCTCCACCGTGGGTATGGAAACCGCCTTCACGGCGTCCAAAAGCGCTACGCTCGTATGTGTGTAAGCGCCGGGGTTTATCACGATGCCGTCCGCTGTGCCGTAAGCCTCTTGAATTTTGTCCACAAGGTCGCCCTCGTGATTGGACTGATACAGCTCCACGTCGATGTTGAGCTTCGCGGCATGATCTTTGATTTGACGGCATAACTCCTCGTAGCTGCAGCTTCCGTATATCCCCGGCTCTCGAATGCCGAGCATATTGATATTCGCACCGTTTATAACCAGTATCTTCATGTGTGCCTCCCACTTGCAAGCTGCCGAGCGGTATGCTCCGGCGTACCGGTCACGAAAACGGTCTCGTCCGCCGCCGCGCAATATATGGGGCGGCGCTCAGCATACAGCGCGTTTAATTTCTCCTCGGTGTCGGACAGCGGTCTGTCAGCCGTCACAATCAATTCTCCGACCGGACGGTCGAGGAAATAAAGCCGTCCGTTCATGCGCAGCGAGTCTACGTTTTCCGCACGCAGCACCGAGCCTCCGCCGGTTGCAATGACCATACCGGAGCTTTTTGAAAGCTCCCTTATCACCTGCGTCTCAAGGTCGCGGAAATAGTCCTGACCGTGCAGCGCGAAGATATCCGAAATCTGCATACCGGCTTTTTGAACAATTAGCTCGTCCGTGTCCGCAAAAGCGCGACCGAGTCTTTCTGCAAGGAGCTTTCCGAGCGTGGTCTTGCCGCTGCCCGGCATCCCGATAAGGACGATGTTTTCCTTATCCGCGAGTATCTCGCCGTATATGCGGTCAATAAGCTCCGAGCCGTATGCTTTTCCTGTAAATATCTCCGCCGCCAAAACTGCCTGCGCCACGAGCATATAAAGCCCGCCCTCGGCTTTGATCCCCAGCGCCCTTGCCTGCAATAAGAGCTGTGTCCTAAGCGGGTTATAAACAGCGTCAACCACGCCCTCGGGCTTTGTGAATTTTGTAAGGTCAAGGGGACTTGAGTCTGTATTCGGAAACATTCCGCATGGCGTGGTGTTTATAATAACATCCGCGTCTGGGTGCAGTGAATACGCCTCCTCATACGACAGGGAGCTTTCGTTTTTTGTGCGGCTGACGCGGTAGATCTCACGAGCACCGAGACTGTGTGCCAGAGCCTTTGCGGTTTTGCTTGTTCCGCCTGTGCCGAGAATAAGAACCTTTTTTCCGTTAAGGTCAAGCTCCAGTCTTTCCAGCAGCGCTTTCATGCCGCCGAAATCCGTGTTGTAGCCGTAAAGCAGACCATCGCGGTTTACGATCGTATTAACCGCGCCAATGGTCTTTGCCGCGTCAGAGACACTGTGCAGATATGGAATGACCGCCTGCTTGTAGGGTATAGTCACGTTAATTGCGCGAAAATCGTGTTTTTCCATGAAAACCTGTAGCTCCTCGGGGGAGACTTCGCGCAGAACATAGTCGTAGCTTTCGATTTTTTCGTGTATGTCCTTGGAAAAACTATGAGGAAGATGCTCGCCTATGCAGCCGTAATTCATATGCCGTCACCTCTGATCCAGTCTGTACCGAAACGCCCGGCGAGCACGTCGCAAAGCGCCAGCGCTGTCACGCTGTCAACAACAACGCGTGCGCGGTGAATAATGGCGGGGTCATGCCTGCCGCGAAGCTCAAGCTGCGCGTTTTCGTTTTTAAGGAAATCCACCGTGTCCTGCTTTTTAAAAATGGAGGGCGTGGGCTTGACCGCACAGCGAAACAGTATCGGCATCCCGTTTGAAATACCGCCGTTAATGCCGCCGTTATGGTTTGTCGCGGTAACGATTTTACCGTTATCCATTCGGAAAGCGTCGTTATACTCGCTGCCGAAGCAGTCCGCCATGTCAAAGCCCGCGCCGAACTGCACGCCCTTGACCGCTGGAACGCTGAACAGGATGTGTGCAAGCGTACCCTCAAGTGTATCGAACCAAGGCTCGCCCAGCCCGGCGGGAACGCCTAAAACCGCCGTTTCCAGCACACCGCCTACGCTATCGCCCTGTTTTGCGGCTTTTTCGATGGCGGCGCGCATCTGCTCTCCCTTTTCAGCGTCAAGTACAGCAAAGGCTGCTTGATTGAGCTTGGCGATGTCCGCCGGCAGATCGTCAAAGCTGCGGTCTGCTATTGCGGCACAGCGGCTGATATGTGTTCCGATGGCAATACCCTTTTTTTGCAGCGCCGAAATTGCGATCGCGCCGACCGCGACCAGCGCCGCGGTGATACGACCGCTGAAATGACCGCCGCCGCGATAATCCTCAAAGCCGTGATATTTGCAGAACGCCGTATAATCCGCGTGACCGGGACGCGCAAGAGAACGGGTGGCGGAATAATCCGCGCTGTGCGCCTTGCTGTTCGGTATGATTACGCATATCGGCGTGCCGGTGGTTTTGCCCTCAAAAACGCCGCTGACAATTTGAAAAGGATCCGGCTCCTGCCGCGCCGTGGATATAATGCCCTGCGGACGGCGAAGCGTTAGCTGACCTGCGATAAATGTCTCGTCAATTTCTATTCCCGGAGCTAGCCCGTCGATTATCGCGCCGATTTCCGCGCCGTGACTTTCGCCGAACAGCGTCACCGAAACGTTTTGTCCGAAGGTGTTTTTCATACGCTTTTCTCCATGATCACGGAGAGCATCGGTCTGAGATCCTCCATTGGTACTTTTTTCAGCTCGAATGCTCCGATGTCGTTAACGAATACCGCCGTGATGCAATTACCGCCGGCTTTCTTATCGTGCAGCATTGCATTGAATACCTCGTCCGGGTCAAAGGCAAGGGAAGTCGGAAGATTAAGCCTTTGAAGAACCGGGAGAAGCCGTGAGCGAACGCTTTCGCTGCACATCGGCAGCATCCCCAGCGCAACACATTCCCCGTGATACAGACCGTTGAGATGCTCAAAGCTCTCGATGCCGTGACCGATGGTGTGTCCGAAATTCAGCACACGGCGCAGGCTCTGCTCTTTTTCATCGCGCTCTACCACGTCTTTTTTAATCATCAAAGATTTTTGAATGATAATATCCAAATTGCCGTATATGTCCTGCTTTTCAAAAATCTCAAACAGCTCTTTGTCTGAGGTCATAGACATCTTCAGTGCCTCGGCAAGACCGTTGGAGCATTGACGGGGTGACAGAGACTTTAAAAGCTCTGTGTCAATCAATACACGTTTCGGCTGATAAAAGGCGCCGACAATATTTTTTATACCGCCGAGGTTTAGCGCTGTTTTTCCTCCTATGGAGGAGTCCACCTGCGAAAGCACGGTCGTAGGGATATTATAGAAATCTATACCTCTCATATAGCTTGCCGCGGCAAAGCCCGACAAGTCTCCGACGACGCCGCCGCCAACTGCGACAACGCAGTCGCTGCGTGTGAAGCCCTCAGACAGCATAGTTTTTAGAAGCGACTCATAGCTTTGTATGCTTTTGCTGCCCTCGCCCTGCGGAAGAACTGCAAGCGTGGGCATTTTGCAGTGGGCGGCAAGCGCCTTGGCGTATTCAATCGGTACGCCGTCGTCAGTGACTATCAGCACGCGGCGGTCAAGGTTTAGCAGCTCTCCCGAACTGTGAATACAGCCCGGCTCAATAATAATATCATAGCTGTTTTCTCCGAGATTCATTGTTAGAGTCATTGTCCGCCGTCTCCTTTCAGCTCGGTCTTGATTGAATAGCTGCCGAGAACCTTCAGCATATCGCATTGCTCCGATAGCTTCTCAAGCATTTTTCTCCCGTTCTCGGAGGTTTCGTCTCCGTCTGCTTCCACATAAAAGTAGTATTTCCACGCCAGCTCTTTCATCGGGCGGCTGCGCAGAACGCTCATATTAAAGCCGTATTCGCCTATTACATTTATAGCCTTGGCAAGCGCTCCGGCAACATTCTTTACCGTGAACATCAGCAGAAAGCGGCTGTCCTCCCTGAAGTCATGGTTTGCGTTTTCAATTCGGGAAAAGACGGCAAAGCGTGTGGTGTTAAGAAGACTCTCGTTTATATCGTGGTCGATTACCTCCAAGCCGTACAGCTCAGCGGTTTCCATGCTGGCGATGGCGGCAAGGTGGATATCCCCGGTTTCTGCAACGCTTTTGGCGGCACGCGCTGTGTTGGCGGACTGGATGCTCTCAAAGCCGTGCTTTTTTATATAGCCTGCGCACTGGTCGAGAGCCTGCGGATGGCTGACCACCCGTTGAATATCGCTAAGTGCCGCGCCCTTTATTCCCAAAAGGTTTTGTGAAATACGCAGCGAATAAACGCCGTTAACGTGCAGAGAGCCGCTGAACATAAGATCCATCACCTGACCGACCTCGCCGGCAAAGCTGTTTTCTATCGGCATAACGGCGCAGTCACATTCTCCGCTGCTAACGCTGTCATAGGCTGTCTGAAAGTCGTCGTAAGAAATAAGCTGCGCGTCCGGAAAAATCCTTTTTGCCGCGATATAGGAGAATGCGCCCTCCACGCCGCTGTAAGCAACCTTCAGCCCCTCCATCAAGCGCCGCTGATACTGCTTGGAAACATTAAGCATATCCTGCAAAAACTGAATGTAATATGAACGTATTCCGGCGTCCTTGATATACTCGGCGTTTTGCTTGATAAGGCTCTGCTCTCTTGACTCGTCAAGAATTTGAAGACCATGCTCAAGCTTATATTCGGCAACGTCCTTCACGGCGCTCATGCGGCGCACGAACAACTCCGCTATCTGTCTGTCGATTTCATTGATTTCGTTTCTTGCGTTTTGCAGCTTGTCCATTTCTTTTTCCTTTCTCATATAGGCGGATAAGCGGGCGAAATAATTTAGCGGCATTTTCGCCCTGCGGCGCTCCGCCGATAGCGATGCAGAGCGCGCAAAGCCCTGTATAGCTCCGTGTAAAAAATAAATGCGGTCCTGTCCGAAATGAACAGAGCCGCAATTTACTGTATGAAAGTGCGTCATATAATCATCCGGACATTTTATCTAAAAGAGCATACCAATAAAAGCCTGCAAAATAGCAAGCCGGGGTAAAGTAATAAAACTTTGCAGACCGGATTATATCTGCGCTCTTCATTGCGTAATCTCCCTAAAAACAAAATCAGCGATCCTGTCCGAAGACACGACCGCTCAGCTTCTGATAAAATGGTCACTTTACTCTCGGACAGCTTTTATTTTTTGGCACCAAAAAACCAGCCCGCAAAATAGCGAACGAAAGTAAAGTAATAGGAGTTCATCATAGTATTGGCACAAGTGGAGGCGGCAATATTCATAATGGACTCCTTTCCGGCGAAACGCCGATTTTTTATTTTTTATAGCACGGAATGAAGGATTTGTCAAGAGATGTTGCAGCCCTTTTTATCCATGACGCCCTTTGCGTCGTTAATCAGCGGTTTTCTCCGAGCGCAGAGGTGAAATCAGCTTTGAGCGGTGCTATGATTTCAAACGCCTTGCGTCCTCATATTAGACACTCTCCCGAATATGCTTTACGGGGGGTGTGTTGTATCAAAACAAGTGCGCCTATCAACATGATAGTGTATTTTCCAAAAACTGAGGAGGGACGGCAGGAGCTGGCGCAGCGTACCGCGGAGCTTCACGCAGATGCCGTTAATTTCCGCCTTAAAAGACTCGGCTGTCCCACGGAACAGAAGCTGAAGCTGCTGGACGCCGTTATCCGAACGGCAAAGGAAACGCTAAAGAAGCCCGGCGGCGCGGAAAAGGGAATGGAGGGATAAGGTTTTTTGCCGGCGTAAAAGTGCAATAAAGCCGCTTGTGATAGGATAGCATTTTCTACACAGCGGCTTGCGTATGTGGCGAGTCTGACGCCCTTGTCGGCACGATAGGAGCTTATGCCCTTGATAAGCCCGATCGTGCCGATTGATATGAGGTCGTCTACCTCGGAGGCTTGGGTGTAGTATTTCTTAACGATGTGAGCTACCAGACGGAGATTATGCTCGATCAGCGTGTTGCGCGCGTCCATATCGCCCTGCGCCATCAGCTCGAGGTAATGGCGTTCCTCCTCAGCGCTGAGAGGCTTGGGGAAGGAACCGATGTTTTTGCCCAGCCGCAGCATTAAAAACGCTGTACCCACCAGCATCATAAAGGCACTTGTAAGCATTATGCCGTCCTCCCATAAATCATTTGTATACTCTATGAGAAGTCTGCAAGTCCTGATTACTGAGTTTATTCGGCTGACGGTGGAGTCAGATACGCCGACGGAGACGGCAAAGCATATGATTATGCCGAAACAAAGGTCAAATTAATGACGTGGCAAGCTTATTCAAATGCTTAACAGCGCCTGCTCTTTTTCGGCAGACGAATAGTTTTTTCGCGCGCCCGGCATACTACTTAGAAATACGGAGGCATAAAACTAGGAGAAGCAACATGGAAAGAGACATTTATGATCTGCTGATTATCGGCGGCGGCTGCGCGGGACTTACGGCGGGTATATACGGTGGACGCGCGGGACTGAAAACCGCTATTATCGAAAAGCAGTCCGCCGGCGGACAGGCGGCAATAACCGACGAAATCGCAAACTACCCCGGCTTTGACAAAATAAACGGCGCGGAGCTTGCCGAGCGTATGCTTGCGCAGGCAAAAGGCTTTGGAACCCAATGGCTGCAAGCGGATGTGCAGAGCGTGGAGCTTGACGGAAGGGTAAAGAAGCTTATTACAGACAGCGGAACGCTTGAATGTCATGCCCTTATCATTGCCACGGGTGCGAACCCGAAAAAGGCGGGTTTTTCCGGCGAGGAGGAGTATCGCGGACGCGGCGTCGGCTATTGCGCTACCTGCGACGGCTTTTTTTTCAAGGATAAGGACATTTTTGTAATAGGCGGGGGCAACAGCGCGGCGGAGGAGTCTCTATATCTGACGCGCTTCGGCAAAAGCATTAAAATCTTAGTGCGCAAAAATGAGCTGTCCTGCGCCAAAGCCATAGCAGACCGAGTTATGGCACATCCCAAAATCGAGGTTCTGTTTAACACCGAGCTTGTGCGCGCCTTTGGCGAGGAAACGCTCAAGGGGCTGGTTTATATAAACAACAAAACGGGCGAGGAGACGGAATACCGTGTTTCTCAGGAGGATAAGACCTTCGGTATTTTTGTGTTCGTTGGCTATCAGCCGAATTCAGAGCTGTTTCGAGATAAGCTATCGCTTGACGAGCGCGGATATATAATTACAAATGAGCTTATGGAAACGAGCATTGCGGGGGTTTACGCGGCGGGTGACGTTCGCCCAAAGCCGCTGCGCCAGCTTGTAACTGCAAGCTCGGACGGCGCTATTGCCGCAGCGCAGGCTGAAAAGTATGTTGAGGGAATAAAAGCCGGTCATTGACACGCGAGGTGTGCGGAATAATTCCGCTCCCCATGTTTTCGTTAGCATTTTTGAAAATAAAGCGCTAATGAAAGCGTGGGGATGATGTCACAAAAATAATATTTTATCGAACCGAAAACGTCCGAAAACATTGATATTACTGGAAAAACAAGAAAAATCCCGCAATCGTAATGACTGCGGGATTTCGTGTTCTTTGGAGCGGGTGAGGGGAATCGAACCCCCGCATTCAGCTTGGGAAGCTGATGTTCTGCCATTAAACTACACCCGCGGATATTAGATTAGAACAATGGGTATTCTACCACGCTTTGCGTATGCACGCAAGAGCTTTTTCGCCGTGCCGGAGTATAGCGCCGACACGGCGAATTTACGTCATTTTTCGCCGAGGCGATTTTTCATATAAAAATGCGCATTAAGCTCAAGCTCGTCATCGAGAGGCTCAAGCAAGGCGCTCGGATTGCTTCTTGAAAGCGCTGCGAGAAGTATGCAGTCTGCTAATTCCGGGTTTTTGGCAAGCAAAGGACCGTGAGAATAGGTGCAGTAAACATTTTTATAGCGCGCGCCCTCGGTGCCGTCCTCACCGTTGTTGCCAAAGCCTTTTATTACCTCGCCAAGAGGCTTGGTATTGCTGCCCAGATAGGTCTTGCCTGTGTGACTTTCAAAGCCGACAACGATGCTGCCGGAAAAATCATCCACGCGGCTGAACATACAGTTGCCAACCATGCGGGTTTCGCCGTCAACGGTGTGAAGGTCAAGCGCGCCTATATAATCGGTTTGATGCCCCTCAAGGCTTATGCCGTATTGCCCCATGAGCTGATACGAGCCGCCGACACAAAAAAACACCTTTTCATCCTCCACGGCGGCGATTATTTCCTTGTCAACACCGCTGCGAAGCTCGTTTAGAAGAATTTCTCTTTCAAGCTCCTGACCTCCGCCCATAAAAAAGAGGTCGAACTGCGTAAAATCAATGCTTTTGCCGATGGGGACACGGGTCAGCTCATATTCGATGCCGCGCCATTCCAAGCGCCGAATCAGGCACTGAACATTGCCGGAGTCGCCGAAAAGATTAAGAACGTCCGGATAAAGGTGACAAATTTTCAGCATGGCTTGTCCTCCTATTCCCAGAAATCCTTGCCGCCGAAAGCGGCGCTCATCTTCGCGCGCAGCTCCATCATGGCGGAATAGGTAGGCGCGATAACAACAGGCAGCTCCTGTGAGCTGATTGACTTTATAAGCTCGTCGTAGTTGTCAAAGACTCTTATATGTTCAGTGGGTATGCCCGCGTATTTCAGACGTACTGCCATGTCGTCTCTGCGAATGCCGGAAACGTAAATCTCACCGAAAAGCTCCGTAAGCTCCGCAAGGCGTTCAAAGCGCACGTCCCAAATCCAAGATATGTCTGTGCCGTCGCCCGTGTTGTCGTTAATACAGCAGACAAAAAGGGTCTTGTCCGTAAGCTCGGAGAGATAGTTTATTACCTGGTTGAAGCCGGTGGCGTTTTTGACAAGTATCATGCGCGCCTTGCTCTGCCCCATATCAAACTGCTCCATGCGCCCAAAGCCGCAGCTAAAGGTGCTCAGCGCGTTGATTGACGCAAAGGGATCGATAAGCATTGCCTGAGAAACCGCCATAGCGCCTATTGCGTTATAGATATTGTATGCGCCGGGGAGATTTATGGTGGCATCCGCATATTCGTTGAAAATGCGCATTTTGACCTTGGTAGTGTCCAAACCGCAGTCTTTGATTTCGGAAACGGCTATGATGGGCCATTCCCGCTTGGTTCCGCATTTAGGACAGTAAAAGCCGCCGAGATAGCCGAAAGTGCGGTAGCTGTATTCATATTCGACCTTGCAGCGGGGACAGTAGGCAGCCTCGTCTATTTCCGAGACAGGGCTTTTGTAGATAGAGGTATCGACGCCGTAAAAGAAAACTGTGTTGTCAATCCTGTTTGCAAGGGAGGAGGTGAGTGGGCAGTCGGCGTTAAGGCAGACCTTTGCGTGAGGGGAGTTGTATATGCCGAGGAGTATGCTCTCAAGCGTGTTTGAAACATCGCCAAAGCGGTCAAGCTGGTCTCGAAACACGTTTGTAACGAGAATACAGTCCGGATCAAGATAGCGGCAGACCTCCTTGGAGGCAGCCTCGTCGCACTCGATAATGGCGTATTTTTTCAGGGGCTTGCCGCGCATTGTGGAGTGTTCAACAAATTCGGCGGTGATGCCGCCGATTAGATTTGCTCCGCTGCGGTTGGCAAAATAGGAGGTCTTGGCTTTAGCAAAGATTTCCTCGATCATTCTCGCGCTTGTGGTTTTGCCGTTTGTGCCGGTTATTACGACGCAGTGAACGTCCTTCGCCAGCTCACCGAGAAGCTGGGGGCACATTTGAAGCGCGAGCTTGCCGGGGATAGCTGTTCCGCCGCGCCCGAAAAGCCGCAGTATTCCTGTTAAAACCTTGCAGGCGAGTATCGCCCAAAAAATACGAAATTTCATAACGGTATTATTATACCACGACAAATAAGAAATGCAATATTTTCCATAATAAACAAGAGCTTGCCTTGCCGTTAGTTTAGGAATATAAATAGCGGGCAGATTTCTGAGCTGCCCGCCATTTGATTTATTTTATCATTTCCTTAAATTCGTCCTCGCTGAGGATGGGGATGCCGAGATCCTGCGCTTTGACAAGCTTGCTTCCTGCGGCTTCGCCCGCGACTACAAAGCTTGTCTTTTTTGAAACGGAGCCTGATGCCTTGCCGCCGTACTTCTCGATGATGGCGCTTGCTTCGTCGCGGCTGAAGCTCTGAAGCGAGCCGGTAAGAACAAAGGTCTTGCCCGCGAAGCGGTCATCAAGCCTTTCCTCGCGGCTTTCAAAGGAAACGCCTGCGTTTCGCAGCAGCTCGATTTGATGCTTAGACTGAGGGCTGCTCAGCCAGCCGGTAAGATACTGCGCTGTTATCGGTCCTATATCGGGAATGGCGGTAAGCTCCTCAACGGTGGCGGCTGAAAGCCGGTCAAGGTTTTCATAGCGCGAGGCAAGCACCTTTGCCGCCTTTTGTCCCACTTGACGAATGCCGAAGGCGCAAAGCAGACGGGCAAGTCCGTTGTCCTTGCTCTTTTCAATGGCTGCCATGAGGTTTTCGGCGCTCTTTTTGCCCATGCGCTCTACGGCGGCAACGCTCTGCGCATCAAGGTAATACAAATCCGCAGGGGTCGAGATAAGCCCCTTGCCGATAAGCGCTTCGGCAACGGAAATGCCCAAGCCCTCAATATCCATAGCGCCGCGCGAGGCGAAATGGGCAATGTTGCGCAAAAGCTGCGCGGGACACTCCGCGCCTGTGCAGCGGATAGCGGTGCCGTCCTCGTCTCGAACGACGGGACAGCCGCACTCGGGACATATTTCCGGAAGCTTAAAGGGGACTGTTCCCTCAGGACGTTTGTCCTTGATTACCTCTAATATTTCCGGGATGATCTCGCCTGCTTTTTGTATAAGCACCGTGTCGCCGATGCGAACATCGAGCTTGTCGATAATGTCCTGATTATGCAAGGTGGCGTTGGTTACCGTTGTTCCCGCAAGGCGAACGGGAGTAACTACTGCCTTTGGCGTCAAAACGCCTGTACGCCCGACCTGCACGACGATATCCTCGACAACGGTCTGCTTTTTTTCGGGCGGGTATTTATAGGCTGCCGCCCAGCGCGGTGCTTTTGCGGTACTGCCGAGCTTCTCTCGTTCTGAGAGCTTATCTATTTTTATGACAGCGCCGTCAATATCATAGGGCAGCTCATCGCGGTTTTCGCCGAGATAGCTGATCTGCTCGCGGCAGTTCTCCGCGCTTTCGCAAAGTTTATACGGCACAACGGGGAAGCCGAGCGCGGAAAGCGCATCAAGCGTTTCAGCGTGGCTTTGAAACTGCGTGTTCTGAGCGTACTGGACGTTGAAAACGATGATATCAAGGCAGCGCTCGGCACAGATTTGGCTGTCAAGCTGTCGAAGGCTGCCCGCAGCGGCATTGCGCGGGTTGGCAAAGAGCTTTTCACCGTTGATCTCGCGCTGTGCATTAAGCCGCGTGAAAGTCTCCTTTGACATATAAACCTCGCCGCGCACAATAAGACGGTCGGGAGCACCCACCAGCGTTTTCGGGAGACTTTGAATGGTTTTGATGTTTTCTGTAACATCTTCCCCCGTAACGCCGTCGCCGCGTGTCGCGCCGCGATAGAGTCTGCCGCCTAAATACTCAACGGCGACCGAAAGACCGTCTATTTTAGGCTCGACAGTGTATAGCGCTGACTTGGAAAGCGCTTCGTTTGTGCGTGTCAAAAAGCCCTCCAGCTCCTCAAAGGAAAACACGTCGTTCAAGCTTTCAAGCGGAACAAGGTGATGCACGGGCGCAAACTGCGAAAGAACGCTGCCGCCGACGCGTTGTGTGGGCGAATCGGGCGTTATCAGCTCGGGGTGTGCGTTTTCAAGCTCCTCGAGGCGGCGCATTAGAGCGTCATACTCAAAGTCCGATATAGTCGGCGCGTCGTTGTCGTAATATGCGTGGGAGTGCAGGCGCAATTCCTTGCGCAGGCTCTCAATCTCTGTTTTAACGTCCATTTGTGTTCTCCGTTCCTGTTAGCGTATGTAAAGATAGATAGGTGTCCGGCACCTTGCCGACAATGATCGTCTCGGCAATGAGTACCTCGCTTAGGACCTCCGTAGACTGTACCTCCCACGGAAGCAGCACGTCTATATCAACGCGCAGCTCAAGGATTATCTGATGCTTCAGTTGGTTTATGCCCGCGGCGACAATTTCATTTCTGAAATCGGCGTAGGAGCTGGTGAGCATAATGATCTTAACGGGTATGTCTGGACCGCGTCCCAGCATTAGATTTGAACCCATTAGGTTTCCGACCGGGATTTCAATGTTTAGCTGACCGCTGTTGGTGGATTTGATTACCTCTTGAAGTATCTCCGAGGAGATAGTGTTTATCCGCGTCATGTTTGCGGAGATGGCGGTTATGCCGCCGCTTGAGTCCCTTTCGAGAGAGACAAAGTAATCGTAGTCGTATTGACCCTCGCTCATTTTCTCGTTGATTTTGTCGTTTATAATCGCAGTTACCATGTCCGTTGCGTCGGAAAGTGCGATCTGCCCCGAAACATCGCGCAAAAAGCGCGTTGCGGGTAAAACCGATGCTCCGATCATAACGACGATTATTACGCCCAGCAGCGCCAAGCGCTTTTCAGGAGTGTTGACGAGGGAAAAGCGCCGCGGAGCGCGGTAACGTCTGGGACGGTAGATAAATGGCATAAGGATACCCCCTATGCCATTTATATTTTCAAGCCGCGGCAATATGCCGGACAATTGATAAAAACACTATTCCGCTTTCAAAATCTCGTCGCAAGCGAGCATAACGCCGAGCTTGCCGCTTTCATAGGTAAGACCGCCCTGCATATAGCCCAGATACGGCTCACGAATAGGTCCGTCGCAGGACAGTTCAATGGATGAGCCTTGGATAAAAGCGCCCGCCGCCATGACTACCTCGTCGCTGTAGCCGGGCATTGCCCAAGGCACGGGGGTAACGAAGCTGTCTACCGGCGCCCCGTGCTGAATGCCGGTGCAGAATTTGCAGAGCCTGTCTGCGCTGCCGAATTCTATCATCTGAATAATATCGTGGCGCGGCTCGGTTGCGGCGGGGGAAGTCTTAAAGCCCAGCGCCTCCATCATGCCCGCGCAGAAGCACGCGGTTTTCAGCGCCTGCGCAACAATATGGGGAGCCATGAAAAAGCCTTGGAACAGTGAACGGTTCTGCCCCATGGTGCAGCCGCATTCGCCGCCTATGCCGGGTGCGGTCATGCGGATAGCCGCGCGCTCAACCAAATCGGCTCTGCCGGCAATATAGCCACCGGTGGGGGCAAGCCCACCGCCGGGGTTTTTGATAAGGCTGCCTGCGATGAGGTCTGCTCCAACCTCGGTAGGCTCACGAAGCTCGGTAAATTCGCCGTAACAGTTATCGACCATGATGCTTGCGTGCTTATTCGTCCGGCGCACCGCTTTTATTATTTCGCCGATATCGTCCACGCTGAAGGCACGGCGGTTTCCATAGCCGCGTGAGCGCTGGATAAGCACCGCGCCGACCCTGCTGTCAGACGCTGCCTTTTCTATGTTTGCAAAATCCGGCTCGCCGTTGGGCAGCAGGTCAACCTGCGTATAGCCAACACCGTAGAACTTGAGAGAGCCGTCGCAGTCGCCTGCCGTGCCGATTGTGCGCTGAAGCGTGTCATACGGCGCCCCTGTTACGGAAAGCAGGGTCTCTCCCGGCTTACATATTGCGAAAAGGGCGGTTGCCAAGGTGTGTGTGCCGTTAACAAAGCCTATGCGGACCAGCGCGGATTCCGCGCCGAAAACACGGGCATAGATCTTGTCAAGAGTTTCGCGCCCCAAATCGTCGTAGCCGTAGCCTGTTGTGCCCGCAAAGCAGGCATCAGAAACACGAAATTCCTGAAACGCCGCCATCACCTTCATTGTACACTGCTCGGAAACAGAGTCGATATGCGCGAAGGCGTCTGTCAGTCTGCTCTGTGTTTGGGCGGCAAGGCTTAGCACGCGTGGAGATATATCCTGAATGCTCATATGAAAATCCTTTAATCCTTTAGTACTGTCTCTATAAGAAGCCGCGCCAGCTCCGGCATTACTTCAAAATCGGAGATTTTTGCAATGCTGGCCGGGGAGTGGATGTTGCGAAGCGGAGCGGAAAGGGCGATGGTGTCAACGCCGATGCCGCTGCGCTGGATAACTGAGGCGTCTGTGCCGCCTGCGATCATGTGCTTTGTCTGCCACTTGATGTTGTTCATATCGGCAAGCTCCGTCACCTGCGAATACAGCCTGCGGCTATAGAGCGTGCCTCTGTCCATAAAGGGGATTACTATGCCCTCACCGAGCTTGCAGATCGTCTTGCCCTCGGGTACATCCGGCAGGTCTGCCGCTGTAGTGCCTTCAAGCACGATGGCAACCTCCGGGCAGATGCGGTTTGCGACCACCTTAGCCCCGCGCGTGCCAATCTCCTCTTGAACGGTGAAGGCGAAGGTGCAGTCGCAGGGAAGCTCACTTTCAAGCAGCTTGATCATAGCCGCGCAGCCAACGCGGTCGTCGAGCGCCTTCGCTTTGATAAAGCCCTCGCCGAATTCATAAACACTGTCATCAAAAACTCCGTAATCCCCTAGGGGTACAAGCCCCTCCGCCTCGTCCTTTGAAGCTGCGCCGATGTCAACATACATCTCCTCGCGCTTGGGAACGTTTTTTTCCTCCTCTTTGTCAACAAGGTGATACGCCTTGATGCCGATAACGCCGGGAATGCGGTTTTTGCCTATATATACGCGCTTGCCTATTACAACGCGTCTGTCAACTCCGCCGAGAAAGTCAAAGCGCAGGTAGCCGTCGTCGTCAATGCCGGTTATGATGATGCCGACCTCGTCCATATGCGCGCAGAGCATTATTTTCTTTGTAGGGGCAACGCGACCTTTTTTTGTTACGATGAGGTTGCCCATTGAGTCGGTCATGACCTCGTCCGCGTGCGGCATGACGCGCTCAAGAATATAGTCTCTTACCTCATCCTCGTAGCCGGAGGGACCGCTGAGATAGCAAAGAGTTTTCAAGGTTTCAAGCATGGGCTTATTCCTCCTCTCCGAGCTTTAAGGCAAGCTCCGCCACAAGCTTTATTATCGCCTCGGCGTCGCGGATATCTGCCGTTTCAACAGGACTGTGCATATATTTAACGGGCAGAGAGACGATGGCTGTTTCCACGCCCTCGCGGCTTACTTGAATTACCCAGCCGTTGGTGCCGGTGTTGCCGCTCATTACCTCGACCTGACAGGGAATTGACTTTTCCTTTGCGATATCAAGAAGCAGTCCCGAAAGCGCGCGGTTCATGTTCGGACCGACTCCTATGGCTGCGCCTTTTCCCATGTCCATAGTTTCGCCCTTTTTTGAGTCGGGCGTTGCGGCATGGGTAACATCAAGGGCAACGGCATAGTCCGGAGCGATGGCATAAGCGCCGGTGACAGCGCCGCGCATACCCAGCTCCTCCTGCGTGCTTATTAGGCAGTAAACATCCAGACCGAGACTGTGTGAGGAGAGTGCCTCCATTATCTTGATGATAATGGCAACGCAGGAACGGTCATCAAGCGCCATGCTGCAAATCTGATGCTCGCCGAAGCACTCTCCTTCTCCGGCAAAAACGGCGGCAGTGCCTAGCGGGATAAGCTCTTTTGCCCGCTCCGCGGAAAGACCCGCGTCGATAAAAAGCTTTTTTGCGTCAATGGATTTATCCATATCCTCAGAAGAAAGCGCGTGCGGCGGCATGGTGTCGATAATGCCGCGAATAGGAGGCTCTGTAAGGAGCTTCACCTCACGGGCGGGCAGCATACGCGGGTCGATGCCGCCGAGATTTGCAAAGCGCAGAAAGCCGGATTTATGGATTTCGGTCACGATCATTCCGATTTGATCCATATGCGCGTCAAGCAGCAGCTTTTTCGCGTTTGGCTTACCGCAGCGCTTTACGGCGATAAGGTTGCCCATCGCGTCCGTGCCGATTTCGTCAACATAGGGAGCGAGCAGCTCGGAAACTCGCGCATAGGCGCGCTCCTCAAAGCCCGAGGGCGCGGGAACGGCGCATAGGTCAAATATCAGGTCCTTTAGTTGCATATTGATTTGCCTTTCCAATATTTTTGTTATTCTAAACTAAGCACGATCTCGCGGAAGGTGTTGCCGCGCTCAACGAAGTTTTTGAATTTGTCAAAAGAGGAGCAGGCGGGGGAGAGGATTACTACGTCGCCCTCCTGTGCGCTTTCAGCCGCTTTCAAAACTGCCTCTTTAAAGTCATCAATGACGAATATGGGCAGGGTGAGACGGTTATAGCCCGGAGTGTCCAGAACTGCCTGCCTGATGCGCTCGGCAGTTTCGCCCGTTAGGTAGAGAGCCTTTACGCGCTCAACGATCTCCGTTCCCAAATCGTCAAATGGAATGTGCTTATCGTGACCGCCCGCTACAAGGATGGGCTTGACTTTGGTAAAGCAGCGCAGACCCGCGATAGTCCGCGTGGGGCTTGAGGCGATGGAGTCGTTATAATACTTGACGCCGTTTCTCTCGCGGATAAGCTCAATGCGGTGAGGAACGCCGGGGAAACTGTGCGCTACCTTACGAAAGGCACTGTCCGTGATAAAGTCCTCGCAGGCGGCGTAGGCTGCCATATAGTTTTCAACATTGTGCAGCCCCGGTATAAGTATGCCCGCGGCAGGCATAAGCTCCCGCACTTCATAGTTATGAGCACTGTAAATAAGCTCATCGACGCAGAAGCAACCGCTGGCAACGGAGTGCAGATGGCTGAAATGACGGATTTTTGCCTTTGCCTGCGACTCAAACTCAGGCGTATGCGGGTCTTCGGCGTTTAAGACCAGCGTGCAGCTCTCGTCCTGATTGAGAAAGATGCCGCGCTTGGCATTTACATAGTCGCCAAGGTCGGGATGTACGTCCAGATGGTTAGGGGAAATATTTGTTATTACCGCTATTTCGGGCTTGCAGTACATACTGTGGAGCTGGAAGCTGGAAAGCTCCAAAACCGCGAAATCCTCCGGCTTCATCTCAGAAGCCTTGTCGAGCAGGGGAGTGCCGATATTGCCGCCAAGGAAAACCGTATGACCGGAAGCTTCAAGCAGCTTTGCGATAAGCGTTGAGGTGGTCGTTTTGCCGTCGCTTCCGGTTATGGCAATGGTGTGGCAGGGACAGACCTTGAAAAACGCTTCCATTTCGGAGGTCAGAATGCTTCCGCGCTCCTGAGCTTTTTGAAGCTGAGGCGTAAAAGGGTGCAGACCGGGGGTGCGGAAGATAACATCTTCATGCAGATCCTCAAGATAATCCTCGCCCAGACGAAGCTTTGCGCCCTTTGCTTTGAGCTTCTCGGCGCTTTCAAATTGCTCCTCGCTGCGCTTGTCGCATACGGTTACGTCGCAGCCGCGCGCAAGCAAAAGCTCCGTCAGCGGAGCGTTGCTGACGCCGTAGCCGACAACGGCGATGGACTTGTCTGCCAGTGAGTCAAGATAAACATCTAAAGTCATTGAAACACACACCTTTCAAATAAAGCATTATATATTACATTGGTTTTTTTTTCAACACAAAACAGCTTAAAGTGTCCGTCTGCCGCGGATAATGCTCAGAAAAGCTTTTCTTTGTCTTGCGCGAGCTTGTCCCAAGGTTTATAATTGTTAAGGTCGCTTTGCTTATCGGGGACGGCAGTATTCCGCCGCCCCCGTATATCAAAGCCGTTCCGCGCGTTACGACTATTTAATACTATGCCTGCAAAATAGGATATGTTACCCTGGGCGGCATTTGGAGGAAGCTTAAAAATGATTAAAGTATCACCGTCAATTCTGGCAGCAGATTTTTCCAACCTCATTAAGGATGTTAATGATGTCAAAAACGGAGGAGCCGACTATCTCCACTTCGACGTGATGGACGGGCTGTTCGTTCCCAATATTTCCATAGGTATTCCCGTTTTGAAGTCTCTGCGCAAGGCGACGGATATGTTTCTTGACGTGCATCTTATGATAGACCGTCCCCACCGCTATGTTAAGGAATTTTGCGATGCAGGTGCGGATTTGGTCGTGTTCCATATTGAGGCTGATGAGCCGCAGGATATTTTATCGGCAATTGAAACCGTTAAGAGCTGCGGAAAAAAAGTGGGGCTGTCCCTAAAGCCGAAAACACCCGCGGAAACCATTATTCCCTATTTGGAAATGCTAGACCTTGTTCTGGTTATGACCGTTGAGCCGGGCTTTGGCGGACAGAGCTTTATGCACGACCAGCTCTCCAAAATCAGCGCTTTGCGCAAAATGATCGACGAGCGTAACCCCGCCTGCGAGCTTGAGGTGGACGGCGGCGTTGACGCGCAGACTGCAAGGCTTTGCAAGGACGCGGGTGCGAATGTACTTGTCGCCGGCAGCGCGGTATTTAAAAAAGAGGACAGAGCCGCCGTGATTGACGATATCAGAAACGCGTAAATAGATTTATTATTACGACAAAATCTGCGTACACACTTCATTATAATATTCGAGGAGCACTGAAAAATGTCATTTTTCCCGCCGAGCCTTGAAAACCTCATAGATAAATTTGCTGCCCTGCCGGGAATTGGCAAAAAAAGCGCACAGCGCCTTGCGTTTCATGTGCTGTCCTTGCCGGATTCGGAGGCAAAGAGCTTTGCAGACGCGATTTTAGACGCAAAGGCAAGCGTTCATTGCTGCCCGATTTGTCAGAACCTAACTGACGGCGAGCTATGCTCTGTCTGCAATGACAGCAGGCGGGACAAGGGCATTATCTGCGTTGTGGCAGAGCCGCGAGATGTTTTAAGCTTCGAGCGCTCGCGTGAATTCGGGGGAGTTTACCACGTTCTTCACGGCGTTATGTCGCCGATGAACCATATTGGACCGGATGACCTTAAGATTTCCGAGCTTGTTGCCCGCGTTGCGCAGGGTCAAGTGCGCGAGGTGATCATGGCGACAAACCCCGACACCGAGGGCGACACAACGGCTATGTATCTTTATAGGCTTCTTAAGCCCTTTGATGTCAGAGTTACCCGCCTTGCCTACGGTATACCCGTCGGTTCTAATTTGGAATATGCCGATGATGCAACGCTTTCCCGCGCTCTTGAGGGACGCAGGGAAATGTGACCAATTATCAGCTTGCGTTTTTAACAAAAGTGTGCTAAGATAATTGTGCAAAGATTATAATTCCCGCCTTGCGGGGGATAATATAGCTACTAATTAGGAATTATGCACATAAGTGCTTTTTAAGATAACAGCATAATATGGGAGCATACAGGCGCGCGCTTTCCATATCCGCGAAGCAGGGCGGATATGGTGGTTTTGCTGTGCCTGCGGTTTTTGTACCGTTTAAGCCGTTTGTCTTACATAATTTTACAACAAACCAAAGGAGATATATTGTTTTATGGCATCAAAACTGAAGATCATTAGTCTCGGAGGGCTTAATGAGATCGGAAAGAACCTGACCGTCTTTGAATACGGCGATGATATCATTGTCGTTGACTGCGGCTTGGGCTTTCCCGACGAGGAAATGTACGGCGTGGATGTTGTTATCCCCGACATTACCTATCTCGTCCAAAACAAGCACCGCATCAGGGCAATCATCCTTACGCATGGGCACGAGGATCATATCGGCGGTCTGCCCTTTGTTATGCAGGAGCTTGACGCGCCGCTTTATGCAACGCGCCTTACCGCCGGACTCATCGAGATAAAGCTTGAGGAGCGCGGCTTGCTGGAAAAGACTAAGATCATTACCGTTGAGGCGGGGGAGTCTTTTCGCGCCGGCTGTTTCGAGATCGAGACGATCCACGTTAACCACAGCATAGCCGACGCTGTTGCGCTTGCCATCAAAACGCCGATAGGCACGGTTATCCACACGGGTGACTTTAAGATAGACGTTACCCCCATTCAGGGCGGCATGATAGACCTGACCCGCTTCGGCGAGCTTGGGAAAAAGGGCGTTCTGATGCTCCTGAGCGACTCGACCAATGTTGAAAAGCCGGGACATTCTGAGTCGGAAAGCAAGGTCGGAGCACGCTTTGACCAGCTCTTTAAGGATTGCAGCAAGCGCATCATCGTAACCACCTTTGCCTCCAACGTCCACCGCATTCAGCAGGTCATCAACAGCGCCGCGCGCTACGGGCGTAAGGTCGCCATTACGGGACGCAGCATGGAAAACATCATGCGCGTGTCCGAAGAATTGGGCTACCTTACGGTTCCCAAGGATACCTTTGTGGACATTAACCAAATAAACTCCCTGCCCAAAAGCAAGGTGGTCGTGATTACCACCGGCTCACAGGGAGAGAGTATGTCAGCTCTTTACCGCATGGCGTTTTCGGGGCATCGCCAGGTTGAGATCGACGCGAGCGACCGAGTGATAATCTCCGCCTCCGCCATACCCGGCAACGAAAGAACTATCAGTAAGGTCATAAACGAGCTGTTTATGAAGGGTGCGGAGGTCATTTATGACCGCCTTGAGGAGCTGCACGTTTCCGGTCACGCCTGCAAGGAAGAGCTGAAGATGATGCTAGCTCTTACGCAGCCGAGATTTTTCATGCCTCTGCATGGCGAGCAGCGCCATCTTTACACTCACGCCGCGCTTGCAAAGCAGATGGGCGTTGAGCCGAACAATGTTGTCATCGGCGATATCGGCAGAATCGTTGAGGTTACGAAAAAAAGCATCAAGCTCGCCGGCACGGTTCCGGCAGGCAAGGTGCTTGTTGACGGAACGGGCGTTGGCGATGTTGGCAGCATAGTGCTTCGTGATCGCCGCCATCTGGCGCAGGACGGTATGCTGGTCGTGGTCATGACCCTTTCTGCCGAGGACGCGAGTCTTATTTCAGGTCCTGATATCATCACGAGAGGCTTTGTATACGTCAAAGAGTCCGACAGCCTTCTCGATGAGCTGCGTCGGGTAACGCTTGAGACTCTTGAAAGCTGCGAGCATCAGAACATCACCGACTGGGCGACAATCAAGGCGAAGGTTAAAGCAAACCTTTCCGGCTATCTGTATAAGCAGACCAAGCGCAGCCCCATGATACTTCCCGTTATTATGGAGGTTTAGGCGGCGAAAAGAGAATATAATAAACAGCGCGCGCCTGATAATCCGGGAGCGCGCTGTTTAATTGCGTGCAATCGATATAGAGCGCCGCTTTGAAAAATGAGGCAATTCTATTGCCAGGAACGTTTATTTGTTGTAAAATAAAGGTAAGCGTTTTAGGAGGTAAAAAATGAATATACCCGTCTTTGATGCGCATTGTGATACGATATACAGGGTATGGCAGAACGGCGGCGGGCTTCGCTGCAACTCCTATCATATTGACCTTGAGCGCGCGAAGCGTTTTACCCCTTACGCGCAGGTTTTTGCCGTTTTCGGTCGTCCTGTCAGCGGCATCCCGGTGGACTATTCAAAAGACTGGTCTGTCGAGCAGGTGACAGACTGCGGAACGCGGCTGCTATCTCTGCTTTTGGCGCAGCTTCGCAGCAACGCGGATATCATCACTCTCTGCCGCAGCGCTGAGGAGGCGAGACAGGCGGCTCGGATGGGGAAGATGGCGGCGTTTATCGCCGTTGAGGGAGCCGAGCTTATTGGCTGCGATTTGTCCGCCCTTGCCGGCGCATATTCGCAGGGGGTGCGTTTAATAAACCTCTGCTGGAACTATGACAACGCGCTTTGCTGCGCTGCAAACGGTCCTGCGCAAGGCGGTCTTACCCGGCTTGGCAGGGAATATGTGGCATATATGCAAAAAATCGGCGTTGTTGTTGACTTGTCTCACGCTTCCGAGCGCAGCTTCTGGGAAACGGCTGAGATTTCCGTGCGCCCGATAATCGCCGGGCATTCAAACTCCAAAAAAATCTGCGATAATCCCCGAAATCTCACAGATGACCAGTATCTTGAGATTATCAGACAAGGCGGCGTCGCGGGGCTTAACCTCTGCCCGGAGTTTTTAAACGCGAGAGGCAGGGCGGGGATAGATGATGTTATCCGCCATGCGGAGCATTTTTTGGAGCTTGGCGGCGAGAAGGCGCTGTGTCTCGGCGGCGACCTTGACGGTATTGACAGCGCGCCCGTGGGAATAAGCGGTGTTGAGAGCTATGAGATCATCTACGAGGCGATGCTCAGGCAAAACTGGAAAGAGGACATTATCAGAGATATCTTCTACAATAATCTTCTTGATGTGCTGGAGAGGGCGCTATGAACATTCAGATTTTCGGGAAATCAAAATGCTTTGATACAAAAAAGGCGGAGCGCTATTTTAAAGAGCGCCGCATCAAATATCAGCTTATCGACCTGCCGCGATACGGAATGAGTCCGCGTGAGCTTGAGAGCGTCAAAAGCTGTGTCGGACTTCAGGCGCTTATTGACGAGAAGGCGGCGGAGGCGGACATCTTGAGGTATCTGGCTTACGACTCGGATAAGCTGCAAAAGCTTTTGGAAAACCCATCACTCATTAAAACTCCGATAGTCAGAAACGGCAAAAAGGCAACCGTTGGATACTGCCCTGAGGTCTGGAAGGATTGGGAATAGAGCGCAGAAATGCGTCTTTATATAAGCACGAGCTTTCTGATACCAAAAAAATAAAATGAGGGGAGCGTACAAAAATGGCAATTGAATGGACTGACGATTTAAAAACAGGTGATTTTATTATCGACAGTGAGCACAAGCGCCTTTTGAAGGCGGCAAATGACCTTGTAGATGCTTGCAGCAAGGGTAAAGGCAGAGACGAGCTTGTTCGGGCAACGGATTTCCTCTCCTATTACACCAAAACGCACTTCTCCCACGAGGAGGAGCTTATGGAGAAAAATGCTTACCCCGAAAAGGAGAGCAAGCTCCATAAGGAATGGCATAAGGGCTACATCAGCGAAATCGAGGAGCTATCAGCCAAACTCAAAAACGAAGGTCCGACCGTCGTCATAATGGCTGAGGTCAATAACAAGCTGAGCATCCTGCTTACGCATATCCGCACTCTCGATTTAAAGCTTGCAAAATACATACAAGAAAAGAAATAAGCTTTCTGCTGCTTGTGAAATCGCGTCGAACGGCGGAAAAGCGAAATTGAAATATCAAAAAGCCGAGGAAACGCATTTCCTCGGCTTTTTAATGTGTATTGACTTATATTAGTCCATTACATAGGGCAGAAGAGCTATCTGACGGGATCTCTTTATTGCCTCTGTAAGCTCACGCTGATGCGCAGCGCAGTTGCCTGTTGTACGGCGGGGCAGAATCTTGCCGCGCTCGGACAGGAAACGGCGGAGCTTTGCAGTGTCCTTATAGTCGATGTGATCGCACTTGTCAGCGCAGAACTGGCATACCTTTTTGCGCTTGCGATTTTTGTTCTTTGCGTCCTTATCGAATGCCACGGTACTTTCCTCCTTCTTGGTAAGGTAAATGTGATAATTCTTTGTTTAGAACGGCAATTCACCGTCGCCATCGTCAAGCTCAGAAAAGCCGGAGCTTTTAGGCGCGCTTTCATAGCTGCCTCTGGGGGCGGGGGAACTGTCACGATAGCCGCCGTCGTCACGGGAACGCTTGCTTTCACCAAAGTAAACATTGTCTGTAACGACCTCGGCGCTGCGGCGCTTATTTCCTTCCTTGTCCTGCCAGTCGCGAATCTGCAAACGTCCGCATACGACAGCCATGCTGCCTTTCTGGAAGTACTTAGAAACAAATTCTCCTGTTTGACGCCATGCCACGCAGTCGATAAAATCCGTCTGGCGCTCGCCGCCGTCCTTTGCCGCGAAATCGCGGTCAACAGCCAGCGTGAACGAAGCAACGGGAGTTCCCGACTGAGTGTAGCGCAGCTCGGGATCACGGGTCAAACGACCCATAAGCGTGATGTGATTGAGCATCATGTGCCTCCTTATTCGTAGCGAACAGTGATGAGGCTGCGGATAACGCCGTCGGTAATACCAAGGATACGGTCAAGCTCCGCGGGGAAATCGGGAGCGCCGGAGAACTTGATGAGAACATAGTAACCCTCGGAGAGATAGTTGATCTCATAAGCAAGCTTGCGCTTACCCATCAGCTCCATCTCGTCAAGAGTTGCGTGCTGCTCGACAAGTGCTTTGAACTTTTCTACGAGAGCGTTAGTCTCTTCCTCGGTGAGGTTGGGGTTGAGAATATACATGCACTCGTACTTTTCTGCTACCTTTGCCATAGTTGCACCTCCTTCTGGACATATGGCCCACTTATTGTGAGCAAGGATAGCCTGCCATTCACGGCAAGCTATACCATTATACACGAATTGTGCGAATTGTCAAGAAAAAGCTTGGTTTTCGCGCTCGGACTAAAAAGTTTAGCATTTCTCCGAAGAAGAAATGACGCGTGCTGAAAAAACGCTTTCCGACCGGTGCGGGTGGGCAAAGAGATTAAACGGGCGGGTGTTATTACACCCGCCCGAGAACGCCGAAAATGTTATTATTTAAGACCCATGGTGATGATAGCCATTGTGTAGACCTCGTCGGCGTTGCAGCCGCGGGAGAGGTCGTTGATGGGGGCGTTGAGACCCTGGAGAATGGGACCATAAGCTTCAAAGCCGCCCAAACGCTGAGCAATTTTGTAGCCGATGTTGCCGGCTTCGATGCAGGGGAAGATGAAGGTGTTTGCCTGACCTGCAACGGGAGAGCCCTTGCACTTGGTGGCGGCGACGACCGGGGAAACAGCGGCGTCAAACTGAAGCTCGCCGTCGATGGCTATATCGGGAGCCATCTCCTGAGCCTTGGCGGTTGCATCGCGGGAGAGCTGAACGGTTGCGCCCTTGCCGCTGCCCTTGGTGGAGAAGCTGAGAACGGCGACCTTGGGGTCAATGCCGAAAAGCTTTGCTGTGCGTGCGGTTTCAACAACAACCTCTGCAAGCTTGTCGCTGCCCTTGAGGGTCACGTTGCCTTCCTTATCCACGCTGTCGGGATAGTCGATGTTGATCGCGCAGTCGCCCATTGCAAGGCGCTCGTTGCCGCGGGTAAGGATAAAGCAGGAGGACACAAGGTGTGCGCCGGGCTTGGTCTTGATTATCTGGAGTGCGGGACGAACGGTGTCTGCGGTGGAGTATGTAGCGCCGCCGAGCAGACCGTCAGCCTTGCCCATCTTGACGAGCATTGTGCCGAAGTAGTTGGACTTCTTGAGAAGCTCGCGGCACTCGTCAGCGGTCATCTTGCCTTTGCGCAGCTCGACCATCTTGTCGACCATTTCGTCAAACTCCGCATAGTTAGCCGGGTCGATTATTTCCATCTTGTCAAGCTTGAAGCCGCCAGCAGCGGCTGCTTCCTTGATTTTGTCGGGGCTTCCGCAGAGAACAACATCCATGATGTCGTCTGCGATAAGACGGGTAGCTGCCTCAAGAATGCGGGGATCCTCGCCCTCGGTAAAGACGATTTTTCTGCGCTCTGCCTTCAGCGTTTTAAGGATTTCGGTTAACATAGGTTTTCCTCCATATATAATATTGTGTGCCGAAGCGCCATGTGCAGGCAGCCGGGCACAAAAAAAGTCAAGCTTTTTTCAAAGCCCACATTTTGCATTTGCCATTATACACCCTTTTGCAGAATTTTCAAATCTTTATGGCATAATATAAGCAAAAAATCTGAATTATTTGGATAGCTGTTGAGGTTTTGAAAGAAAAGGGATATAATCCGTTTTTATAAGATATTGAGCATCTGCGCGAAATAGGTGTTTTCGTTTAGTAGACCGCTCTTATTATTTAATCTACGAAAGGGGCGTTTAGAAAATGAGTTCAGGCGAGCACTGCTGCCGAGACTTTGTTTTTCGCTTTGGAGACTGCGACTGTTACAAACGCGCAAGCGTTTTCACAATAATGAAGCTTTTGACGGAGCTATCCGGAGAGGACTATGAAAACAGAGGACTGGGGCATACCTTTCTCATGGAGCAAGGACGGGCTTTTTTCATCTCGCGCATGAGACTTGAGGTCGAGCGCTTTCCGCGATATACCGAAAAGGTTACGGCGGAAACATGGGAGCGCTTTGCCAAGGGACCTTATTTCTACCGCGACTACCTTGTCAAAACGGAAAGCGGCGAGACGATAATTCGCGGCGGCAGTATGTGGCTGTTGATTGATACCGCCTCAAGAGAGATCTTGCGCCCCTCGGCGCTCTACGGCGGCTTTGATGCGCATAACGAGGAATGCTCCGGCTGCGGAGGCTGCAAGAGATTAAAGCTCAACCCTGAGCTGCCGGTGCTGGGGCTTCGCCCGATATACTTTTCCGACCTTGACGGCAACGGTCATGTGAATAATGCCGTATACAGCAAGATAGCTTCTGATTTTCTGCCTGAAGTTCTTCATGAAAAGCCGTTCAAGGCGATAGATATCAATTTCAGCATGGAAACAAAGTTCGGAGAGGTGCTGGAGATTTGCGGCGGAGAGACGCCAAACGGCTACGCTGTACAGGGAGCTTCAAAGGACGCACTGCATTTTGCCTGCGAGTTTGAATACTAAAACTAATATGTGCACGGCTGTGACATACGGGAGAAATTGCCAAATAGATTCTTACGGAGCATTCTTCTGACACAGGAAGGCTTTGCTTTTTGCCCAACTTGCAGCCCTTGCTTGCAAAAAATCAATCAAGCAGAAATATGTAATATTTACCCCGAAAAGGAACAGACTCAAGATGTTGGGTCAGGCTCTTTTTCGGGGCGTATTATTTGTGTTTTGTCGTTCTTAGGAAAAAATTGGAGTATAGGCAATTTGGTATTTTACTTGCAAAAATACAAAATAATTAACAAATGGAAACAAAATTACTACAGATTTGTTGAACAGATAACTAAAAATTACGTTAAATAATTAGCAATACTTGATTTAATACTTCCCCTTTGTTATTATTGCCAACGTACTTCTGGGAAATGCCCAAAATTAACCATTAAGTGGGACGATGGGACACAGAAAGCACCGTTTTTATGCCAAAAGTGGGATTGACATGGAAATGAAATTTTTCGGCGCGACTTATGTCAGAGCTGCCGCATTGCGACAAATTATATGCGGGAGCGGAAATATAATGACAGACACATCCGGCAATGTTTCGGATACATAGTTCGCCGATTTCAATCATTTTGGAGGTATATCGTGAAAAAGACTTTTTCATTGCTGCTTGTTTTGGCGCTGTCCTTTGCGATTTGCGGCAGCGCGCTGGCGATTGAACTTGAAAACGTTGCCGCACAAGAAAACTTGGAGGCTGCACAGCAGAACGCCTCGGAGGAGCTTGTAAGCGCTCTTGATGAACTCAACACCGACGAGACTGCTTCGGAAGATGTGGTGGAACAGGCGCTTACAGAGACCTCCGAGAGGGCTTATGACCCGATTGTTGATTATGCACAGCAAATGATAGATGCTGCCGTCGTCGGCGACTATGAGGCGGGCTATGCTGCGCAGGAGGCAAGGAACAAAAAAATAGCCGAGATGCAACTCGATTATGAAGAGATAAGCTTTGACGACTTTATGCTTATCGCCAAAATCATATGGGCGGAGGCAGGCTCGGAATGGCTTGACGATGAATGGAAGATGTGCGTCGGGGAGGTCGTTTTAAACCGTGTTGCCAGCCCCGAATTTCCAAACACCGTTAAGGAGGTTCTTGAGCAGCCCGGGCAGTATTACGGAGCGAACAGCCGTTATTTCAACAACATTATTCCCACAGAGCGCTGTGCGCAGGTCGCTATGCGTCTTATGAATGGGGAGCGCGTTATTAATGATCCCTCGGTCGTATTTCAGGCAAACTTCCGTCAGGGCGGCGGCGTCCACACCGCCTGCTATGATAAGCTCCTTGGTTGGACTTATTTTTGCTACAGCCGCAATATTTCCCTTTACGAATAATTGATTAGGCTAAGTATAAGCCCCCGCACGGTAAATCCGGGCGGGGGCTTACTATGCTTTCGCGGCGAAGCGTATTTCTCGCTGTACCGTTGATGCGACGTTTTCTGCGACAAGGGTGCGCGGTGTATAACGTATTGCTATACTCTGTAAAGCAGCCTGCCGTAAGAGGGGTAGGGCCACAAATCCTTGCTGACCAGACATTCAAGCTTATCGGCGACGACGCGCAGAGCGTTCATTGCCGGAATAACGGATTCGTGGCAGTATACTGCCATGCTTTGTAAATCGCAGTTTTTCAGCTTAACACCGGCGGCGGCTTCCTCAAGCGCTTGGCAGTTATCATAAAGCTGCTCAAGCAGCCCGGACACGGAGCCAAGAAGCTTCGTTTCGGCTTTGCTTTCGATTTTTATCTGCGCCTTGGCGTTTATCGTATCTGCAAGCGTCTTTTCAAAGCTTATTACAGCCGGGACTATGTCTCTATGAATCATCTCCAGCATGACCTGCGCTTCAATGTTTATCTGCTTGCAGTAGCTCTCAAGCAGGATGTCTCGTCTGGCGCGAAGCTCGGTTTCGGAATAAACGCCGTGCCGCTCAAACAAACGGACGTTTTTCTCGTCCATGAGGTGGGGCAGGCAGTCGGCGGTGCTGGGGTAGTTTGAAAGCCCGCGCTTGGCAGCTTCCTTTGTCCAGCTTTCGTCATAGCCGTTGCCGTTGAATATAATTCGCTCATGCTCGGTTATGGTTTCGCGGATAAGGGTGTTAAGCTCGCTGGTAAAGTCCTCCGCCTTTTCAAGGCGGTCGGCAAACTGGCGGAAGGTCTCGGCCACAATGGTGTTGATAAAGGTTGTAGACGCGGAGGCGGACATGGACGAGCCGAGCATACGGAACTCAAACTTGTTGCCGGTAAAGGCGAATGGTGACGTGCGGTTTCTGTCCGTCGTGTCTCTGGGGAAGGGGGGCAGAACATCAACGCCGACGGTAAGACTCTTTTTCTCCGCGCGGTCATAAACAGTGCCGCTTTTGATGGAGTCTAAAATTGCCTGAAGCTCATCGCCGAGGTAAACGGAGACGATAGCCGGAGGCGCTTCGTCGCCGCCAAGGCGATGGTCGTTTCCGCAGGAGGCAACAGAGATGCGAAGAAGATCCTGATAGTCATCAACAGCCTTTAAAACCGCGCAGATTATCAGAAGGAACTGCGCGTTTTCCTCGGGAGTGTCGCCGGGCTCGAGGAGATTAACGCCATCGTCTGTTGAAAGCGCCCAGTTGTTATGCTTGCCGCTTCCGTTTACGCCCTCAAAGGGCTTTTCGTGCAGCAGACAGGTGAGGTCATGACGCTTTGCAACCTTGCGCATTATCTCCATTGTAAGCTGGTTGTGGTCAATAGCTATATTGGCGGTGGAGAATATGGGCGCAAGCTCATGCTGGGCGGGAGCTGCCTCGTTATGTTCGGTTTTTGCGAGAACGCCCAGCTTCCAAAGCTCCTCGTTTAGCTCTTTCATGAACGAGGAAACACGGATTTTGATGGAACCGAAATAGTGGTCGTCCATCTCCTGCCCCTTTGGGGGGCGCGCTCCGAGAAGGGTCCTGCCGGTGTATATAAGGTCTTTGCGCTGGTTATATGTATTGCGGTCAACGATGAAGTATTCCTGCTCAAGACCGGCGGTGGCGGAAACGCGCTCACATTCTGTGCCGAAAAGCTTCAAAATGCGCTTTGCTTGGAGGTTGAGCGCCTCCATAGAGCGCAGGAGGGGCGTTTTGGTGTCAAGCGCTTCTCCGCCGTAAGAGCAGAAAGCGGTGGGGATACATAAAACTCCGTCCTTGATAAAGGCGTAGGAGGTGGGATCCCACGCTGTGTAGCCGCGAGCTTCAAAGGTTGCACGCAGACCGCCGGAGGGGAAGCTTGAAGCGTCAGGCTCGCCCTTTATAAGCTCCTTGCCGGAAAACTCCATGATAACGCCGCCGTCGCCGCAGGGGGCGATGAAGCTGTCGTGCTTTTCGGCGGTGATGCCTGTGAGGGGCTGAAACCAGTGGGTGTAGTGAGTTGCACCCTTTTCTGTTGCCCAGTCCTTCATGGCGTTGGCAACGATGTTGGCGGTGGTCAGATCCATGCGTCCGCCTTTTTCGATGGCGTTTTTAAGGGTGCTGTAAGCGCCCTTGGGCAGACGCTCGCGCATGACGCTTTCGTTGAAAGCCATGCAGCCGAAAAGCTCGGGTAAGTTTGTCATAGTTGCCTCCAAAATACGAAAGCTTATGCTTTCGGTTGTTTGTATGCTTAAAGGGGCTTCTTTTTAATTTGACCGAACTGGCGGGGATAAAGCTCAGGGCAGCGCCGAACTTTTTCAATGATGACGGCACTGTGGGTAATGTCTGTACCGGGGATGTTGTATTCCTTTACCTCGCTGACTTTTCCGCCGAGAACGGAAATTGCGTTGGCTGCTTCGGGCAGTTCCTCGGCAATGCTGGGTCCTTTCATGGCAATAAAAGCGCCGCCCACATGGACAAAGGGCAGGCACAGCTCGCAGAGAATGTTCAGCCTTGCAACGGCGCGGGACACGGCAAGGTCAAAGCTGCCGCCGATATCCGCACAGGCGTCCTCGGCTCGCTCGCAAAGGCAGTGAACGTCGTTAAAGCCAAGCATTTCACAGACCTCACGAACGAAGCTTACACGCTTTTGATGGCTATCCAGCAGGGTCAGCTCGATGCTCGGCTCGGCGATTTTGAGCGGTATGCCGGGGAAGCCTGCGCCGGAGCCTATGTCTATAACAGATTTGCCGGAAAAGTCATAAAGACCGCGCAGAGCGCAGCAGTCGAGAAAATGAAGCCGTGCCACATTTTCTTCGCCGCTTATCGCCGTGAGATTCATTACGGCGTTGCGCTCGGTGAGGTAGTCATAATAGGTTTTAAACTGCAAGAGCATTTTGTCGGTACATTCCAGACCAAATTGACCAAAGCCGTTGCTGATGATTTTTTGCATAAACAAAAATCCTTTGTATATAAGCGTTTTTGAGCCGCTGCGCCGAATAAAATGATATTAGGGCATACCGAAAGGCATGCCCTAATATGTTAGCATATTTTTGTGATTAAGTCTACACTTATGCGTAAAAATCGTGCTCACCGATACTGGAGACAAAGACGCGCGTTCTGGCGAACCAGGAGGAGACACCTATTTCGGGATTAACGAAGTAGATGCAGTCCGGTACAATGTTGTAGCCTTCAAGGCATAGCTTGGCAGCGATGATAGATTCCTCGTTGGGTTCGGCATAAATGCTGCCCTCGGTAACGCTAAACTGCACGCCGTAGCGCTTGTCAAAGATTACCTCATAAATGCTGTCCGGGCAGGACTCGTCTGCCACGCGGTTCATAACAACATTGCCGACGGCGAGCTTGCCGTCAAAGGGCTGGTTGCCGGACTCCGCGTTTATAAGGCGGGAGAGCCAGTAAAGGTCGTCCTCGTTGTAGTAGTCCTCGCCGCCTTCAAAGGCTTCGGGTTCATCAGCGCAAATGCTGACGCTTTGAGTTTCCTCGTCCCACTCGATTTCGACACCGTAGACCTTAGCCAGCTCACGAACAGGCAGGGAAATGCTGCCATTGATCATGAGAACCTCATCGGGAACATAGAGGCAGCGGTTATTTGCGATTATGTATTTTTTGCCAAGTGCTGCGGAAAGCTCAAGATCTTCATTGCTTACGGTTACGGTTTGGGACTCCTCGTCCCATGCGATATCTGATTGCTCGTCCATGAATTCGACGAAGGCTCGTAAGGGTGCGTAGGTGGTTTCGCCGACCTTGTATCCGTCGGTAACTTTGATGCCGTTAACATACATGGGGATTTTTTCGTATTGCATATCGGCGGCGGGAGCTTCCTCCTCGCTTGCCGCATTTGCAACTGCCATCCCGCTTATCAAGCATACGAGCAAACAAACAACGCATATTATGGAAAGCTTCGATTTGAAATTGTTTTTCATAATACGCTCCTATTAACAAAATTTACAAGCCAAATGACGCCACTTGGGCGATTATCGATTACTGACATAATTATATTCATTTTGGCATTTTAATTTCAATAGCAAATTTGTACAAAATGACATCTGGCAAATGGGGTATAATTAACATAGACACAACTTATAGTTAAAAAACCTAGGCTTTGTGAGATTATAATACCATATATTGTGTGCGCGTTATGCCGAATACTGCTGTCGCTTTTAGGGGTTATGGGGCGAAAATGATTAAATAGTGCAGGAAAGTTGCAAATAATATTGCATTATGTAAATTGATTTTACTAAAACTCGGAAGTAATTTCGCTATCGCCGTGCAATAACTTGTAACTCGACGGAAAAGCATATTGGAGATGGAGAAAGCATAAGCATCAATGATAGCTCAAGCGGGGGGGAGAAGCCGTGAAAATCGGAAGGGTTTTGATAATCATGCTGCTGCTTACGGCAGGAGCGTGGGCTTTGAACAAAAAGGGTGTCGGCGAGGAGATCGTTGATTTTGTTAAAACTCGGTTTGAGCAAATAAAAGCGGTTGAATCGCCCTCGGACATATCCTTGCCAACGGAAAAGCCACAGCCGGAAAAACTCGGCTCCGTTTCGCAGGAGGAGCGTGTCTCGGCATCCATGCCGCCTTTTCCCTCTGAGGTGCTTATACCGAAAAAAGAGGAGCAGACCGTCAGTGAGGACAAGCCCGTGGTTTTGCCAACAACAATAGCGGGCGGCATGGTGATAAACAACGACACGAGCTATGACGTTGACCTTGAGGTACTGCTGGAGTCCGGACCGTCACAAAAGCTGCCTGCAAACGGAGTGCAAATACTAATAATACATACCCACACGAGCGAGGCATACACGCCCGACGGTACGGATGATTATATGCAGACGGATAATTACAGAACCGAGGATACGAGGTATAACATCGTGCGTGTGGGGGACGAGCTGACCGCCTGCTTGGAAAGCTACGGGCTGAACGTTTTGCATGACAGGGAAAGCTACGACTATCCGAGCTATACGGGCAGCTACAGCCGCAGCGGTGCGGCGATTGAAAAGCATCTTGCCGAGCATCCTGAAATCGCAATTGTTCTTGATGTGCACAGGGACGCTATTGGCGACGGAGATGTTGTTTATAAAACAATGGCGGAGCTTAGCGGTCAGCCCTGCTCACAGGTAATGCTGCTGGCGGGAACGGGGGAGAATGGTCTTTCACATCCCAATTATATGGAGAACCTAAAGCTAGCGCTATATTTGCAAAAGGCGGTGGTTGACAGCCGTCCCACGCTCGCTCGCCCCATCGCATTGAAAAAGGAGCGCTACAATCAGCAACTGACAACAGGCTCGCTTATTCTGGAGGTGGGCAGCAACGGAAACACACTTGATGAGGCGCTTCGCGCAGTGCGGCTTTTTGCAGACGCCGTTGCTCCCGCGCTTACCGAGTTGGTGGAATAGGAAGAAATAACCATATATCTTGTATGTTGTGTATTATATAATGTATATG
>JAHAWY010000056.1 GCA_018385135.1 Oscillospiraceae bacterium
TTATAATCGGGCAGAGGGTCAAAAAGTCTCTCGGCTTTCAGGGAGCTTTTCCGCGCCTTCGCTCAAGGCGAAATCCGCAAAACGCGTAAAGAATTCGGAGGTAGACCCATGAGCTTTAAACGAACCGTTTCATTGTTTATCTGCTTCGTGCTTGCCGCAGCCTTACTTTTACCCGCGGGCGCGCAGGCTGCTGCCGGCATGGATAATTTCGATGCAAGGGCAGTCTCCTACACACGCGGTCAGTTTTCTGACATAAACGAGAGCGCATGGTATGGCTTTGATAACCAAAAAAGCGTTGCGACCGCCTGCGGGCTTGGGCTGATGAACGGCACGGGCAGCGGCTTCTCGCCGGAGGGCAGCCTCACGATAGCGCAGGCAATTACCATGGCGGCGCGTATTTTCAGCATCTATAACGGCGACAATCATGTTTTTGAGCAGGGCACGCCCTGGTATCAGTGCTATGTTGACTACGCAGAGGACAATTACATAATAGATAAAAACGGCTTTGCCGGTCAGATGGACAGAAAGGCAACCCGCGCTGAGATGGCATACATACTCGCCTACGCCCTGCCATACGATGAGCTGAACAAAATAAACCACGTCACCTCCCTTCCCGATGTTGACGCGAACGACGAGTATTTTGATGAGATATGCACGCTTTACTGCGCCGGTATCCTCACAGGCAACGATGCTTACGGCACCTTCACTCCGAACGAACCCATAAGCCGCGCGGCAGCAGCGGCAATAGTTTCCCGCCTGGCTCTGCCGGAGCTTCGCAAGAGCTTCACGCTGACATCCGTCCCCTCCTCCAACGGCGCCGCGCTTCTTGATTACAGCCACTACAACGCCGTTTCAAAGCCTGCGAAAATAAACACCTATAACGATTTTGTAAGGGCTTGGGAGTGGATGCTGGTAAACTCCGTTTATATGGAAAGATTTCCCTCGGATCTTCTATTCAAATCAAGCAAGCTCGGTTTTTATCAGGAAGCCGCACTGGAGGCTAAGAGCGTCGCCGCTCTCAATTACTATGATTACGCTTCCTTTCTTGGCAAGAGTACGATAGAAACGGAGTATCTATACAACGCATCGGGCGATTGCTACGACGTCTACTTTACCCTTATCCTCGGAAACGCAGACGGCATTTCCAACAGCACCGTTTCCCTGCAAACGGATGCCTTTGAATCGACCTGTGCGGATATCGTTGCCGGTCTTTATGAAAGCGGCGAGCTGAATACCTCAATGACAAACAAGCAAAAGGCATATGTGCTTTACCGCTATGTTGCCCTCAACACCTCCTACGACGAGAGCTACACCCGCTATACCGGCTATGACGCGGCGGTGCTTCACTCCGCCGTTTGCCAAGGCTATGCCGGAATGTACAGTATGCTGTGCAACCTCGCGGGCGTGCCTGCGGCAGCTATGACAGGCGAGGTAGGCGGTGTTTCCCATGCCTGGAACCGCGTTTATGACAACGGCCGCTGGTATTATATCGACGTGACCTTTGCCGATCCCGTACCCGACTCCCCCGGATACTGCGACGATTCATGGTTCTGGCTTGACGAAGCCACTATCCGCACTATCGAGGGCGGCAGAAGCTTCGACAGCGACAGCTATGAATATATCAACACCTTCAGCTTAAACACTCAGGCGGCGGATTTTTCCGAATACTCCCCTGAGCTTATTGAGAGCATTGAATATGCCGCATAAGCAAAATTCGAGCTTCATGGCGCGCGGAGACTCCGCGCGCCATATTTTTGCCCCGCGCTTTTTGCTCCTTGTACCGCGTTTTGGGGCTGTATAAAAAACACTTGAAATCCTATAATTCCTATGTCATAATAGGTATATTGATTTGTACGAGGAAATGCTCCGCTCAGAGCGCTTTGCTCTCGCGGCATAGTAAAAGCACGAGGTGACAGCAATGATGATTTCTACAAAGGGGCGCTATGCCCTGCGGGTAATGATAGATTTGGCGCAGCACGAGGGCGAGGGCTTTCTCTCTCTCAAATCCGTTGCCGAGCGGCAGGATATCTCACCAAAATACCTTGAGATGATAGTGGCAATTTTAAACCGAGGCGGGCTTGTTATAAGCCAGCGCGGCAAGGAGGGCGGTTACAGGCTCGCCCGCCCCGCGAGCGAAATCCTCGTGGGCGAGGTCATCCGCCTTGCCGAGGGCAGCCTTGCCCCCGTCGCCTGCCTTGACTGCACGGACAGTGCCTGTGAGCGCGCCGATAACTGCCTGACCCTGCCTATGTGGCGCAAGCTCGACGGGCTGATAAACGAATATCTCGACAGCGTGTCCATCGAAGATTTGCTGAACAAGCCCTTATAAGGCTTTTGCCCCGCTGCCCAATGTCCCGAAATTTTTACATCAAAAGCCGTCCGCCGAAGAAAAATGATCGGCGGACAGCTTTTTTGCTTATTTCCTATTGACAAACTGGGATATGAATGGTACTATTCCTATAGATAAACTAGGAATTGCGAAAGGAGCTGCTTCTAATGTTTGTTTACGCAGATAATGCCGCCACTACAAAAACAAGTAAAACGGCGATAAACGCTATGCTTCCCATGTTGGAGGAGTTTTACGGCAATCCCTCCAGTCTGCATACTCCCGGTCAGCTCGCCAAGGAAAAGCTTGAGCAGGCGAGAGAAACTATGGCAAAATATCTAAACGCCTTTCCCTCGGAGATATATTTCACCTCCGGCGGCAGCGAGGCGGATAATCAGGCAATACTTACAGCCGCCGCAGCCGGCGAACGCCGCGGCAGAAAGCATATTATCTCCACCAAGTTTGAGCATCACGCTGTGCTGCACACGCTTGATAAGCTTAAAGAGCGCGGCTTTGAAATAACACTGCTTGACGTCGGTGAAAACGGCATTGTAAAGCTTGAGGATATAGACGCCGCCATACGCGAGGATACGGCGCTTGTGACCATCATGTTTGCAAACAACGAAATCGGAACGATACAGCCTATTGCCGAGATCGGCAAGCTCTGTCACCGCCACGGCGTATGCTTTCATACCGATGCCGTGCAGGCGGCCGGTCATATCCCCATTGATGTCAAGGCGATGAACATAGATATGCTTTCGCTCTCCGCTCATAAGTTCCACGGTCCGCGCGGTGTCGGCGTTTTCTTCGCCCGCCGCGGTGTGAGGATTGAAAACCTCATAAACGGCGGCGCGCAGGAGCGAGGAAAGCGTGCCGGTACAGAAAACCTTCCCGCCATAGCCGGCATGGCAGCCGCCTTTGCCGAAAGCTGCGAAAGCATGGAGAAAAACGCAGCAAAGCTGATTCCGATGCGCGATAAGCTTATCAGGGAGCTTTCAAAAATTCCTTTTTCCATCGTTAACGGCGACCTTGAAAACAGACTTCCCGGAAATGTAAATATGTGCTTTGAGGGCATTGAGGGCGAGAGCCTTCTGCTTCTGCTCGATGAAGCGGGCATCGCCGCTTCCTCAGGCTCTGCCTGCACCTCAGGCTCGCTTGACCCCAGCCATGTTCTGCTGGCGATCGGTCTGCCGCATGAAATAGCCCACGGTTCTCTGCGTCTGTCGATAAGCGAGGAGACCACCGAGGAAGAAATTGACTACATCATCGAAACCGTTCCCAAAATCGTTGAATACCTGCGCAATATGTCCCCCGTGTGGGAGGACTTGGAAAACGGTACGCGCGAACACCTTGTGTGTAAGAAAGGAGCATGACCATGCTGTATAGTGAAAAGGTAATGGATCATTTCAAAAACCCACGCAATGTCGGCAAAATGGAAGACGCCGACGGTGTAGGTGAGGTTGGCAACGCCGTCTGCGGCGATATTATGAAGATGTACATCAAGGTTGAAAACGACATCATTACCGATGTTAGCTTCAACACCTTCGGCTGCGGCTCCGCCATAGCCACAAGCTCAATGGCAACCGAGCTTATCAAGGGCAAGCCGATATCCGAGGCGCTGACGCTCTCAAACAAGGCAGTCGTTGAGGCGCTTGACGGTCTGCCGGCAAACAAGCTCCATTGCTCGGTGCTCGCCGAGGAGGCTGTCAAGGCAGCGGTCAAAGACTACTATGACCGCCACGGCATCGCCTATGACCCCGAGCTTCTTTGCAGCGGCGATTGTTCGTGCTGTCATGAGCACGACGCCCCCGCGCAATGACACAGCTCCTTTCCTTCCTCCTTTATACATCTCTCAATACACTCCTTTATACATCCCAAACGCACTCCTTAACAACAGCATTGCCCATTCAAGGCTAAGCGGCGCTGACGCTTGGCGAAAAGTAAGGCTCAAATGAAGCCTTACGGCACAAGAAAAGAGGATATTCTTTCTATTCGGAAAGAATATCCTCTTTTGTGCCTGTGCCATTCCCCGCTCCATGCCAAAAGCCACGGAGATAAGAAAACAGCGCCCTTGCTTATATATAGCTTTTCCGGTAAATCGGCTTAAGCCTCTTGTAGGTTTTCGTGAACACGTCTGAATAAAGCCTTTCATAGCAGCGATGAATCTGCTCATTCGGTTCAAACACATCGCGTATATGCACCATGCTTCTCATGGCGTCCTCAATGCTTTTGAAGCGACCCAAGGCAGTGAAGCTAAGCATGGAGCTGCCGATAACGGCTGCCTCATACGTCTGAGTGCGGTAAGCGGGAACACCGAACATATCGGCGGTTATCTGGCATATCTCCGCGCTCTGGCTGCCGCCGCCCGCGAGGTAGAGCGCCTTGGTTTTGACACTCATGCGCTTTTCAAGCGATTTCATGCCGTTGATCAGCGCAAAGTTGATGCCCTCGATTATGGCGCGGTAAAGGTGCATTTTTGTATGCACCTGCGAAAAGCCAACTATGCTGCCGCGCGCTCTCGGCATGGAGATGCCGGGTGTGAAATAAGGCTGCAAAACCAGCCCCTCGCAGCCTGCGGGAACTTCACCAAGGCGCTTATTCAATATATCCTCCGGGGATACTCCCAGCTCGGTCGCCTCGCGCCGCTCCTTATCCGCAAATTCGTTCACAAACCACGCAACGAGCCAATATCCCCTGTATATTTCTATTTCGGGACTCCAGCAGCTTTCAAGCGCCGCCGGATAGGCGGGCATAAACGCCTGCGGCTCAACGTAGCGGTCGGTGGTATACTGAATCGTCGCCGTTGTGCCAAAAGAGATTGCCGCCTTTTCGGGCGTTGTGCAGGAAAGCCCAAGGCTCTCACAGCCCTTGTCGGAGCCGGTGGCTATTACCGGCGTTCCCTCGGCAATGCCCGTTTGCATGGCGGCGGCTTTGCTTATGCCGCCTATAACCGTTCCCGGCGGACAAAGCTCACAAAGCTTGCTTTTTGGAACGGGAAAAACGCAGTAGGTGAGCTTTGAGCGGCTCATCCACTTTTTCTTTTTGTTATCGAAAGGCACATGACCTATGATATTGGCGGTGCTGTCTATCATCCTGCCGCAGAGACAAAAGTGCATATAGCCGGAAAGCATGAGGTATTTATGGGTCTTTTCCCAGTTTTCCGGCTCGTTTTTCATTAGCCAGTTGCATACCGAGATACGGCGGATGAGCTTGACCTTTTCGCTCATGCCCACAAGGGCGAAGATGGCAGACTTATAAAACGGCAGCGGAGCGACGCCTTCCGTCTCGCGCTTATCCAGCCATAAAATCGCAGGGCGGAGAGGTACTCCGTTTTTATCAACGCAGATGGTCGTATCCCTAATCGTGGTTACGCTCACGCCCGCAATGCGCGCCCAGTCCGCGCCGGAGGCACTCTTTAGCTCCTGCGACAGGGCGCAAAGCTGCTCCCAGTAGAATTCGCCTCTCTGCTCCGCCCAGCCCGGCTCAAGAGAGAAATACGGCTCGTCAAAGTGGTGCTGAGCCTTATGCAGTATGCTGCCCTTGTCATCGACCAATACGGCTCGGGCGCTTTGAGTGCCGATGTCGAATGTAAGTACCAGAGGTTCCATTATTTCCTCCCGGGAAAGCTTTTTATCTTCAAAAACGCGGCGTTCTATCGCGGCTGTCCGCCTAAAGCTCAACAATCGTCGGCTCATGGCGGATAGCCGGCAGAAGCTTTTCCAGCAAATCGCTTGTTTTGAATTTCAGGCTTGAGGTGTTTATACAGGGATGGCAGGCGAAATACTCCTGCCGCAGGATCTCCCTATCGAGCAAAAGGCGAACCTTGTTCCCGCTGTCGTTCATCAAGCCCAAAACGCTTACGCTGCCGGGATGCAGGTCTAAAAAGCGCGTCATATATTCCTCGTCGGCAAAGTGCAATCGCGCAACGCCAAGCTGCGCGGAAACAACAGAGGTTTTAAAGCGCTTGTCGGCGGGCATACAAAGCATATAAAAGCTCGTCTCCTGACGGTTGCACAAAAAGAGGTTTTTGCAAAT
>JAHAWY010000058.1:0-15000 GCA_018385135.1 Oscillospiraceae bacterium
TCTACATGAGGTTTCTGCCAGGAGGCCTGTGGGTCACAGTAGTAGATCCTTGTCCGCCGCTGGCCGTCCACAGTAAATTCCATTTCTCTGGTGTGCTTGAACTCAGAGCCGTTGTCAGTCAAGATTACCGGAAACAACTTCCGGAATGTGTCCAGCCCCAACGCCGCTGTCAGCCAGTCAAACTGTTCCACTACGGTGTCTGCTTTGCCATCCCGCATCAGAAAGATCAGCATCAGGTTTTGCTCTACGAAAAGAATGGGCAGCATTCGCTTTCCCTGTTCCCGGCAGCCCTTTACTGTGCCCATTTCCACATAGCTTGCCTTAGGGTGCCGTGCCATGTAGGTAAAAAAGTCTTCGTATGTCCTGTCCTGGCGAAACTTTTGGTTCAGAAATCCTTCTGTTGGCTCCAGCTTCTTCTTTCTGGGACGATACCCTACCTTGCGGCGAAGATCCAGATTTCCAACACTCAATCTCCCGGAATCGATGTAGTTGTACAGTGTTCGCTGGCTTACCGGAAGTTCTGCTCCGTGTTCCGCATAGATGTGAGTCAGGGGCTGTCCCTTCTTAATGAGCGGTGTTACCAGGGCATCCAGTGCAGTCATTTCTTCTCCTCGCAGTTGCGGCTTGCTTCGGGCCTGCGAGTACCGCCGCTTTGCCATTGCATCTGCCTGCTGCGCCATGTAGTAGACTCTGTCCATCTTGCACTTTCTGCGGTTTGTGCAGATATTACAGACATAGGGTGGTTTTTGCAGCTGCTTACATGGTCCGTCCCGAAAGGCTCCGCACACCGTTTGGCAATCCACTTCTCTGCAAGTGCAGCACCTTCGGCGGCAGCCTTCCTTGCCGCACAAACCGGCTCGTTTGCAGTCCGTGGCATTGTGACACCTTTTGCAAAAGGGATGTTCTCCCGGAACTTTTGTGCCATTCTTCCGCAGCTCCTCGGATACATGCCGGCGACTTTTTCCAATCCTTTCTGCTATCTCTGTCAGTGTCTTATGGGCGTATATTCCCGCTTCGATCGATACTCGTTCCGATAATGTCATTCGACTCATGTTTCCCTGCTTTCCGCAGGTCGTGACCGAAACTATTATAACGCTTTTTGCAGAGGTGAACGTCACCCCATTACCACTTTTTTACCCCTAAAATGTTACCTTCACTTTTGCATTCAACCCTGTCTGTGAACCCAGAATAGCAAAGGCACTGTACAACAAAACGGACACTAACGGCTTTTCCCCCGAAAAATCGGCAATAGCACCGTTTTTTGCGATACTCGGTCGATAAGAGCGATGCCGGAAAGCCTGTATTTTTAAGCGCGGGCGTTGTGTTTATGTGCTAATAATGATATACTTATAAACACTCCGTAAAAACCGCAAGCACAGGGGCTTGCCGCAAGAGCCGCTATAACGGCTTTCGCTGCCGCGCCCCTAACCGCAATTCTGCCGGAGCTTCGGCATGGCGAGGAGATTTGAGGTGAACGATACATATGATTTGCGAGATCTGTCCACGGCACTGCGACTTAGCGCCCGGTCAAACGGGCTTTTGCCGCGCCCGCACCAACATTGAGAATAAAATCATCTGCTCAAACTACGGCAGGATAACCTCCTTAGCTCTCGACCCCATTGAGAAAAAACCTCTTTCAGGCTTTTTCCCCGGAAAGCGCATCCTCTCAGTCGGCAGCTTCGGCTGCAATCTGCGCTGTCCCTTTTGCCAAAATCATGAGATCTCGATGGCGGGCGACGAGGCGCAAAGCGTCTATATGCCGCCGAAAACCCTGCTGGAGCGAGCCTCCGAGCTTGTACCGCAGGGCAATATCGGCGTTGCCTTTACATATAACGAGCCGCTCATTTCCTATGAATATCTCCTTGACTGCGCAAAGCTTTTAAAATCGCAGGGGCTGAAGGTCGTTCTTGTAACAAACGGCATGATCTGCAAAGAGCCGTTAAAGCGCCTTCTTCCATATGTGGACGCTATGAACATCGATCTAAAGGGCTTTACGCAGGAATACTACAACTTTGTCGGCGGAGACCTTGGCGTTGTTTTAGAAACAATTGAGCTTGCAGCGAAAAGCTGCCATGTGGAGATTTCAACACTCATCATCACCGGCAAGAACGACAGCGAAAATGAAATGCGCGCGCTTTCCTCATGGCTCGCCTCTGTTGACCCTGAGATACCTTTGCATCTTCAGCGCTTTTTCCCGCGCTATAAAATGCAGGACTCCTATCCTACCGACACAGAAACCATGCGCCGCCTGCGCGGCATCGCAGCGGAGCGTCTAAAGTACGTTTACGCCGATAATTGTTGAATGCCACAATTTGAATACCGATAATTGGTGAAAAATCTACAAGCGCATTTGCTTGCGGGCATTGTATTTCAGCGCCGTATTGTGTATATTTAAGTATGTGAAAGCGCCAAAACACGGCAAGAACTCAAAAATGTGTAACGGAGAGATGAAAAATGGAATACAAAACCGACATCGAAATCGCACAGGAGTCCACGCCCCTTAAAATTACGGAGATCGCCAAGACCTGCGGAATTGGCGAGGAATATATCGAGCAATACGGCAGCTACAAGGCGAAGATAGACAACAGCTTTCTAAAAAACTGCAATCGTCCCGACGGCAAGCTGATTCTGGTCACCGCAATAACCCCCACCCCCGCGGGCGAGGGCAAAACCACGACCACGGTCGGACTTGCAGACGGCTTAAAGCGCATCGGCAAGAATGTATGCGTTGCGCTGCGAGAGCCGTCTCTCGGACCTGTTTTCGGTGTAAAGGGCGGCGCTGCCGGCGGCGGCTATGCCCAAGTTATTCCTATGGAGGACATCAACCTCCACTTCACGGGCGACTTTCACGCCATCGGCGCTGCCAATAATCTGCTTGCGGCTATGCTGGATAACCACATTCAGCAGGGCAACGCCCTCGGCATAGACCCCAAAAACATAACATGGCACCGCGCGGTCGATATGAATGACCGCCAGCTTAGAAACATCGTAGATGGTCTGGGCGGCAGAATGCAGGGTGTCCCCCGTGAGGACAGCTTTGATATCACCGTTGCTTCCGAGGTCATGGCGGTGCTGTGTCTGGCAAGCGATATAACAGACCTCAAGCGCAGGCTTTCAAGCATCATCGTAGCCTACAGCTACGAAGGCAAGCCCGTAACTGCGGGCGACCTGAAGGCAGCGGGCGCAATGGCGGCTCTTTTGAAGGACGCAATAAAGCCCAATCTGGTGCAAACGCTTGAGCATACCCCCGCCATTATCCACGGCGGTCCTTTCGCCAACATCGCTCACGGCTGCAACTCCATCATCGCAACCAAAATGGCAATGAAGCTCGGCGATTACGCCGTTACGGAGGCAGGCTTCGGCGCTGACCTCGGCGCGGAAAAATTCCTTGATATAAAATGCCGCATGGCAGGGCTGACCCCCTCGGCAGTAGTTGTCGTCGCCACCGTTCGTGCGCTTAAGCATCACGGCGGCGCTGCAAAGTCCGAGCTTGGAAACGAAAATCTTGAGGCACTTGAAAAGGGGCTTCCCAATCTGCTTCAGCACATTGAGAACATAACAAAGGTTTATCAGCTTCCCTGCGTGGTGGCGATTAACCGCTTCCCGACAGACTCGGAGGCGGAGCTGGCTCTTGTTGAGCGCCGCTGCCGCGAGCTGGGCGTTAATGTTGCGCTGTCCGAAGTATGGGCAAAGGGCGGCGAGGGCGGTGAGGCTCTCGCGCGCGAGGTGGTTCGTCTCTGCGAGGAGAAAAACAGCTTCACCTATTCCTACGAGTCAGACACCGAGCTTATGGAGAAGCTTGAAGCTGTCTGCACCAAGATTTACCGTGCCGACGGCGTGGAGCTTACCGCGAACGCCAAAAAGCAGCTCAAGCAGCTTGAGGAAATCGGTTTGAGCCGTCTGCCCGTCTGCATCGCCAAAACACAATACAGCTTTTCCGACGATCCCTCCCTGCTCGGCGCGCCGCGCGGCTTTAAGATAACGGTCCGCAACCTCAAGGTCTCCGCGGGCGCGGGCTTCATCGTTGCGCTCACGGGAGACATTATGACAATGCCGGGGCTTCCCAAGGTTCCAGCGGCGGAAAAAATTGATGTTGACGAAAACGGAAGGATTACCGGTCTTTTTTAAACTAAAGCCTTCTCCCTCTGCACGGGGCATACAAAAAAGAGGACTTCTCTTTAAGCGAGAAGTCCTCTTTTTTCATGCCTGCAAGCCCGCCGACCGCAGCTTCGCTATATTTCAAGTTTATACATTTCCACGGTCGCGTCAAGGAAGCGGTAGAGATAATCGGCAGAATAGCGCTGGGTCATTATGCCCCCCCGAATTCGGTAGAGCAGCTTTGACCACTCCTTTTCCTCACCCTGATAGCGCTCGTCACGCATGGCGGCGCTGAAAGCGGTATGCACCTGTTGGCAGAAAATGTCTATGTCCTGTCCCTCGTGCTTGCGCACGGAACGGCGCTTATCCGCCGCAAGACGCTGCAAAAGCTTCATGCGCTCCTCCATCGTCGCGGGAACATCTATGGGCGCGGCGCGTCTGTCCTTTCGGGGCTTCCGTCCGTAGCTGTCGCCTGTGAGCATGGCGATTTCCGCCACGGGCGCGGCTATGCGCTTGACCTCCATCTTTGAAGCGGCAACAGCCGCAAGATTTTGCTCTCTCGTTTCGCGTTTGGCACGAAGCGTCTCGTCCTCGTCATCAGCACTCTGAAGCTCGGAGACAGGCTCGGAGGTCCTTTCCTCCGTTTCCTTACGCTTTGAGGACTTGCGTCCTTTTTTGCGCGGCTTTGGCGCAGGCTCTATTGTTGCTTTTTGCGCTTCCTCCTGTAATTCGTCAGTCATAGCTTCTGACTCGGTCAGCTTATCGGGAAGCTCCGGCTCAGCTTCGGCTTCCGAAGCGTTCTCCGGTTCAGGCTCGGCTTTCTCCTCCGTCTCGCCCTCCGGTTCCGGCTCGATAGCCGCATAGAGCTTCGACGGCTCGAAAGCGGGGATATCCTCCGCGTCAGTCTCAAGCTCTTGTTCAGTCTCGGCATCCGGCACGGCGGAGCTTTCCTCCGTTTCGTCTAAAGCCTCGGCAGACGTATTATCAGGCAGCTCGTCAAAGAGGGTCTGCTGCCCTTCAAAGACCTCCTCCGCCGGGGGTGCGGGGCGGTACATGGGGCGAAGCTCGAAGCGGTTTATACCGGGTATCAGCTCAAGGACAAGCTTGCGCTCAAGCATCTCGTCTATTTCAAGGTCTATTACCGCTTTAAGGCTTTCGGGAACATAGGTTCGTCTCGGCAGCTCGCGCAGCTTTTTGCTGACGGATATCATCTCCAGCTTATCCGGCATAGGCAGACGCATAAGCTCAACGCATACCATTCCGTCTGTAAGCTCGCGCAGGCAGTCGCTCTTATTGCGGGGGTCGAGCAGCCTGCCGATATCCGGCATAGTGCCTATCATTGAAGCCGCCAGCGACGACACGGGGCTGAACATCTCCGGTGCTGCGGAGAGCAGACCCGTCGGCGTGCATCGGATGGCGGGGGCATTATCCTGCGGGCAGCCCGCCATTTGTGCGGCGGTGCTGTAAGCAAGGTCAAAATACATGGCACGAACGTCATACTCCACGGGATCCTCGGCGGGAGCGGAGAATATGTAGCGCGCTTTTTTCTCGGCGTATTTCTGCATTCTTTGCAGGTTGCCCCATTGGTTGACGGCGTGACCTGTTTTATAGTCTGAAATGCGGGCAAAAACCACTTGTCCGAGAGAGTCCTCAGCGGAAATATTGCGCGCCCACAGCGCTTCAAGCCCTATGCCCTCCATGCGGCAGAGAATGTCAATAACGCAGTCCAGCACGATTTTATCAAACACGGTATTGTAGCACGCGGCAAAATAGGGGTGGCAGCTACGAAGCAGATCCTTTATCATAAGCTGGTACTTCTCGTCCCACTCACGCGTGCGCGCGCAGCGCTCGGCAAAGGATTGACACTCTCTGTAAAAGGCATTTATGTCAAACTCTATGAAATTTATCAGAGTTCTTCCGGCTGAAAGGCAGTAGAGATTGCCGCTGCCCTTGACCGTGAAGGCAACATTGTTTTCCATATCGTTCTCCCTGCTGGAAATTGCAGTACAGCGCAGGCTGCCGCTTAGGATACTTTTTTAAAAATACCACATAAAGCAAAATATTACAACCTTACAATTTGCCCGACGAGGCAAAGTGCCGCCTGCCGCACAAAACGCCTATTTGGGAAAAACAGTTGAATTTCTTCCCTTTCTGATGTATAATCAATTGGATTATAATTATCTCACTTAAATAATCGTGTCTTTGTCCCCACCTATGCGCTTTGGAAGCGGGCTGATTTGGGAAATTTCTGTTGTATTCACTTGAGCGATACTGTATAATGTTTTTATTATCCTGCAGCCGCAATGCCTCATCCGGCGTTGCTTCGCCTTTTTCGCGCCGCGCAGTAGCTCTCACCAACACTCGCAGCGCTGCAACTACCGTGGCAAGGGAGGCTCGCACGCCTTGTATTTTGAGGATGAAACAAGCGCAATACTAAATATCGCTGAATATATCACAACTGCCGCGGACAGTCTTTTCAAGGCAACCAAATACATCTACGCCCTCGGCAGCGAGCGCTACTATGAGTGCGACATAAAGGATGTTTTTCGTGTAATCCTAAACAACATCCGCACTCCGGAAAGGCTTGAAGCTTTCAGACTCGACATTTCCGCTCCCAACTGCGCGGAGATGGAAACTCCCGCATACAGCGCCGTCTCCGACCTTATCCTTTTCAGCTTTGCCGTGCGCCTCCCCCTGCTTGAGCAGCAGGGCGTCGGTCTTACCGACGAGCAGGCGCTCGCCGTTTACGACACGGTGATGCTCGGAAGAAGCGTTACTCCCGGCGGCTTTATAAAAGACAGCTATGAGGACATCCGCAGACGTGTTAAAAAGCACAGACCGCTCCCGCCCTATAAAACCGATTGGTTTCGCGCCTACATCTACGCGCACTGTCCCGCTCTTGCGGAAATAAACAACAAAAACACTTTTCTCATGGGCGCGGTCGAACCGCTGTTTTCGATGTTTTATCTTCAGTTTGAGAGAGATCTGCAAAAATACGTTCTGTCTTTGTCCCGCGCCGGTTCATAATAGACATAATATACATTACATAAAGTCACCCGCTCCGACTTTGGCAAGCACAGCCGGTCGGTTTTTGTGCGTGACCTCTTTGGTCTGCACTGTTCCTGTCGAAAGATGCAAAATTTAGGGGGAAGTTTAAATGGGTTTGAAGGATAACTTTTTTCAAGCGATGAAGGAGCTGTTCGGCGGCGAAAGTGCCTCCGGAGCAAGCGGCGATAAAAAGGCGGAGTCTGCGGAAAATCCGATTTTCGCAAGACCCGAGCCCGAGCAGGTTCAGCCGCCTAAAAACATCGAAATCACTCCTTTTTCCGATGTTTCTCTGGACTCCCAGTTTGAAGAGCGCATGAAAGAAATGCTCAGCCACAGCGGTCTGGTCGGCGAGGATCTGCAAACACAGGCAAGCGCCTCCTCCGCTCTGGACTCCAACTTAAAAAAGGCGGAGACTCCCGCAGCTCGTCCCGAGCTCTCTTATACTCCCGCTCCCGAACCGCAGCCCGAGCCTGTCAGATACTCAGAGCCTGTCGCGCCTGCCGAACCCGTCAGACCCGCAGAGCCTGCCTATACCGCTCCCCCCGCTTATACTCCCCCGGTCTTTACCCGCGAGAGTGCTCCGGAGCCTGCCCGCTATTATGAAGCTCCCTCCTCCGAGCCTGTTTACGCGCAGCAGCCGCCTCGCTTCAGCTCTCCCTATGCTCAGAACGAGCACGAGACCTTCCCCCGCGGCTCAAGCACCGGTGCGGAGGTTACGATCATCTCCAAAAACACCCTTGTTTCCGGCAACATTCGCTCCTTTGCAGGCATCTATGTCGAGGGTAATGTCAGCGGCAATATTGAGGTATTCAAAAACGCGGATATCAACGGCAAGGTCATCGGAAACGTCGTTTGCAGTGATACAAGGCTCAACGGCGCTATGATCCAGGGCGATATCAGTTCCAAGGGTCGCGTGTTTATGGATAAAAACGCCATGCTCGTCGGTAACATCAGCGGTCAGAGCATGGATGTTGACGGCAAGGTTAAGGGCAACATCGAGGTTGGCGGCCGCATTGGTCTGCGCGAGAACAGCGTTATCATCGGCAACATCAACGCAGGCACTATCGCCATTGCCGACGGTGCAAATGTTCAAGGCTATATCAACACCTCCTTCCTGCGCGAGAACGCCGATAAGGTCTTCCCGACACAGATTTCCGTCGCCGACGAGGAGAGCGCCTTCAACCAGCGCCAGCAGTAATAACATCTTTTTTAAGACCTTCGGCAGCAGCCGGAGGTCTTTTTCTTTTACTTTGCTTTTATATTGTTTTACTGCTGAGGATATCGTACAATTAAGTAACGCAAATTACATTCGGAGGAACAAATGAAGCTTATCCACCTTTCAGACCTGCATTTGGGAAAGCGTCTGAACGACTTTTCCCTGCTTGACGACCAAAAGCATATACTCGAGCAAATTCTCGGCATCGTAGAGTCTCAGCGCCCCGATGTGCTTATTATGGCGGGCGATATTTACGACAAGGCAGCACCCTCCGCCGAGGCAGTGGCGCTTTTTGACGATTTTTTAAGCGGGCTTTCAGCTTATGTACCCGATATTTTCGTTATAAGCGGCAACCACGACTCGCCCGAGCGCATTGCCTTCGGCTCAAGACTGCTTGACAAAAGCGGTGTGCATCTTTCTCCCGTATACGACGGCACGCTCCGCCCTATAACACTTTGCGATGAGCATGGTGAGGTGGATTTTTTCATGCTACCCTTTATCAAGCCCGCCAATGTGCGCCGTTTTTTCCCGGACGAGGTGATTGAAAGCTACACCGACGCTGTGCGCATCGCACTTTCCGACGCCGTGGATAAGGGCGGCAGACGCGTTCTGATCACGCATCAGTTTGTCACGGGAGCCTCCCGCTGCGACTCGGAGGAGGTCTCCGTCGGCGGCAGCGACAATGTTGACGCGGCGGTTTTTGACGGCTTTGACTATGTTGCCCTTGGGCATCTTCACGGCGCTCAGAGTGTGCAGCGCAGCACGCTTCGCTACTGCGGCACGCCGCTGAAATACTCCTTTTCCGAAGCTGGGCACGAAAAGTCCTTGACCGTTGTAGAGCTCGGCGCAAAGGGAGATATTGATATCTCCGCAATTCCTCTCACGCCTCTGCACGACCTGCGCGAAATTCGCGGCAGCTATGACACGCTTACGCTTCGCTCCACATATGAGCATACGGCGGCGGACGATTATCTTCGCATCACGCTCACCGATGAGGACGACATTCCCGACGCGGCGGCAAAGCTGCGCGTGATCTACCCCAATCTCATGCGTCTTGACTATGACAACCGCCGCACGCGCGCATCCGGCACACTTTCCGTCTCCGAAAGACCGAACGAAAAAACACCGCTTGAGCTGTTTTCCGAGCTATATGAAAAGCAAAACGGCGCGCCGATGGACGACGAGCAGGAAAAGCTGGTCACCTCTCTGATTTCTGAAATATGGGAGGCAAAAGCATGAGACCGACTAAGCTTACGATGTCCGCCTTCGGACCATATGCGGGCGAAATCACGCTGGATATGAACGCTCTCGGCAGCCGCGGCATCTATCTTATCTGCGGCGATACGGGCGCGGGTAAAACCACGATATTCGACGCAATCAGCTTCGCGCTCTACGGCGAGGCAAGCGGTCGCGCAAGACAGGGTGCTATGCTGCGAAGCAAATACGCCTCCCCCGATACGCCAACCTTTGTTGAAATGAGCTTTCTATATGGCGGCGCGGAGTATAAGCTTCGCCGCGCTCCCGAATATATGCGCCCTGCCAAACGCGGCACGGGCTATACCAAGCAGGCGGCAGAGGCTGTTTTCACAAGACCTGACGGCAGTGTGCTTACAAAAACCTCAGAGGTAAACGCCGCCGTTATCGACCTTCTCGGCGTTGACCGAGAGCGCTTTGCCCAGATCGCAATGCTGGCGCAGGGGGATTTTCTGCGTCTGCTTCTAGCCGGCACCGAGGAGCGCAAGGAGGTTTTCCGACGCATTTTCGATACCTCACCGTATCGGGAGCTTCAAGAGCGCCTGAAGCAGGAGCAAAGTCTCCTGCGCTCGGAAATCGAGCGGCTGAGACTGAGCATCTCACAATATATCTCCGGCGCGGTCTGCGCGAAGGACAGTCCCCTCTTAGACGAGCTTGAAAGCGCGCGTGCCGGTCTCCTTCCCGCAGACGAGGCGGCGCAGCTCATAGAGCGCGTTATCTCGGAGGACGAAAAAGCAAAACGTGCCGCGGATGCAACGCTTGAAGAATGCGAAAGGGCGATTTTGACGCTTTCCAAAAAGCTTGCCTCGGCGCAGGCGGCGGAGCGCACGCGCACGGAGCTTAAAAAAGCGCAGACGGAGCTTTCCGTCCTGAAGGAGGGTGAAGCGGCGCTCAAGGCTGCTCTTGAAACGCAGCAGCGGCGTCAAGGCGAGGGCGAGCGCCTTTTTGCAGAGGCGCAGGCTCTGCGCGCAAGGCTGGGCGCATATGACGAGCTTGAAGCAGCGAGAGAGCTTGCGCGCGGGAAGCTGAAGGATATAGCCGAGCTGGAAAAGCTTCTGGCATCTCTGGATACGGCGCGTACTCAAGACTCAAACTCCATAGTCTCCATGCGCGCCGAGCTTAGCTCCCTTTCAAATATCGAGGGCAGTGCTTCAAGACTTGAAGCGGAGGCGGAACGGCTTCAAACGCGCCGCGAGGCTCTAACTCAGCTTTCGCAGGCTGCGGAAAAGCTCAAAAGCTCGCAAAAGGCGCTTTCCGAAGCACAAAGTGATCTTGTCGCCGCACTCGACGAGTATGAGGAGCTGGACGACCGCTATAAGTCCCGGCAGCGCCGCTTTCTTGAAGAACAGGCGGGGCTTTTGGCGCAAACGCTCAAGGGCGGTATGCCCTGCCCTGTCTGCGGTGCTTTGGAGCATCCCGCTCCCGCGCGGCTTTCCGGCGGCGCACCCACCAGAGAGGAGCTTGAAAAGCTTAAAGCCGAATGCCAAGCCTCAGCACAGCACTGCGATGAGCATAGCCGCCGCACGGGCGAGCTAAAGGGCGGCGTTGACGCTCAGTGTGCCGCGCTGGAGGAAAAAGCACTCGCACTTTTAGGAAAAATCTCGCTTTGCGAAATCTCCGAAAAAGCTTCAGCGGAGCTTAACAAAACAAAAGCCGAGCTTTTGATGCTTTCCGAGCGCATGAAGGAGCTAAAGCGCAGCGCCGAGCGAAAAGCGGAGCTGGAAGCCAAAATTGAACAGGCAGAGCTTTCCTTAAAGACCGCCGATGCCGATGCTGCGCAATGCCGCGAGGCTCTTGCAGCGCGCAGCGCCGAGCTTGAAGCGCTTACGCAAAGCGGCAAAAAGCTTCGTGAGGGGCTTGAATTTGAAAGCCGCGCCGAGGCACTCAGCGCCATCTCTCAAAAAGAGTCTGAGCGAAACGCCATTCTCCTTGCCTTGGAGAGCGCGCAAACCAAAGTCACCGCATGGAACAACGACTTTGCCGCCGCTAACGCAAAAATCAGTTCGCTGTCTCAGCAGCTTGAAGGTTCGGAGATAATTGACAGCAGCGCGCTGACAGAGAAGTCAGATGCTCTCATAAGCGAGCGCCGAAGGCTTAACGCTCTGTGCGCCGAGCTGTCCTCACGCATTGACCGCAACGGCGACGCAGCAGCACTCATACGCAAAAAGTGCGTCTCCGCCGCCGAAGCAGAGCAGCGCTACGCCCGCGTCAAAGCCCTTAGCGACACAGCAGGCGGCACGCTCTCCGGCAAAGAGAAAATAATGCTTGAAACCTATGTTCAGATGGCATATTTTGAGCGCATCATAGCCCGTGCCAACACACGCCTTATGGTCATGTCCTGCGGGCAATACGAGCTAAAGCGCCGCCCACAGGCGGAAAACCGCCAGAGCCAGAGCGGCTTGGAGCTTGACGTAATAGACCACTACAACGACACTGTGCGCGACGTTCGCTCTCTTTCGGGCGGGGAGAGCTTCATTGCCTCTCTTTCTCTCGCGCTGGGACTGTCCGACGAGATTGCCTCCACCTCCGGCGGCATCAGACTTGACACGATGTTTGTTGACGAGGGCTTCGGCTCGCTTGACGAGCAGGCGCTTGAGCAGGCGATAAAAGCTCTTGCCGGTCTGAGCGAGGGCAACAGGCTCGTCGGCATAATCTCTCATGTATCTGAGCTGAGAACGCGCATTGACAAGCAGATCGTTGTAAAAAAATATCGCTCAGGCGGCAGCCGAGCGGAGCTGATAACATAGAAAAGCGGAGCGGTGTATATTTCACCGCTCCGCTTTATATTGCTATGTATCATTTGAGCAAGCCGGAAACAATGCCGCCTATGCCGCCGGATGAGCCGCCGCCTGATGAGCCGCCCGACGAACCACCGCTTATATTGTCTCCAATACCCTTAATGATGCTGTCTGCCTGTCCCAAACTATCGTTTACGATATCGGAGGCGTCACTGATAGCGTCGCTTACCTGCTTGTTGGCGTCGTCAATCTCGCTTGCAGCGCCCTCATCATATTTACCAACAATATCGCTGACTCCGCCCAGCGTGCCGTCAACGACCTTGCCTACTCCGTCCAGCGTGCCGTCAACGACCTTGCCGGCTCCGCCCACAGCACCGCCGACCACGTCGGCGACACCGTCTACAGTGCCGCCGACCACGTTGCCAACGCCGCCTATTGCGCCGCCGACTACTTCACCAACGCCGCCTATTGCGCCGCCGACTACTTCACCGGCACCGCCTATTGCGCCGCCGACTACTTCACCAACGCCGCCGATAACAGCTCCAACTTCTCCGCCTAGACCGCCGTCATCGGTCTCATCCCCGGATTTGTTGTCGCCGTCTGAGCTTTCTCCGCTGTCAGAGCTTCCGCTTAGCCAACTGAGGATCTCGCCTGTCACAGCATCAATCGCACATTCGATTTTCTGCGTGTCTATATTAAGCTCAACCTTATAAATGAGCTTTCCGTCCTCAAGACCAATTTTACTCTGCGCATCAACGGTTTCGCCGACCTGAAGCTTTGCCTCGGCACAGGCATTTTCAATAGCCACCTCAGCGCCGACATACTTTTTGTCACTGGGTTCTCCGACGATGCTGACACTCTCGTCCTCCGCCATACTATCCTTGGAGAGCAGCCCCAGATCGTTGATGCTGAGCTTTGCCAGCTCATCGGCTGTATATTCGGGGTTTTTTGCTGTGATAGAGGCTATCAAGCCTGCCTTACCCTTGGAGACGCCAAGCTCAAGAGCCAGCTTTGCCAGCTCCTCATCAGAGCTGATGCTCTGTCCTATGACAGCGCCCTCAACGCCGTTTTCGCTCATTGCGTCGCTTATTCTGGTCATGAGAGACTTTTCAAGCTTCGCACCCTTGTCGGCGTTGGGATTATCCACTGTTACGAGAACGGAATTTGCCTCCTCGCTTAAATAGCCTTCGCCGACCATAGAGCCTACAAGCTCGAATACAAGCTCATCAAGCTTCGCGCCCTCAAGCTTTGTACCCTCGGCACGCTCACGCTCAATTACGCTCTCACCGTCTGAATTAAGTCCCGTAACGGCAAGCACGGTTTCATTTTTGCTTACTTCCATCTCAATGCTGGGGTTAACGTCCAGTGATACTACGCCGTCGTAACTATGGGCGCGGTGGTATCCGTTTGCGCCGAGCGCCCCGCCGACTATAAGCACCAATGCCGCCGCTGTTGCAAGCATGGGCTTAAAGCGCGACCGGCTGCTTCTTACGCTTTTAATGTCGATTACCTTACCCGTCCGCTCCTCGCATTGGGAGAGGATACTGTCCAGAACGTCCGGAACGGCATTTGTGACTGCGGTGTTTAATCGTTTTTCAATGTCGCTTGTCATGCTTTTTCCCCCTCCTCCAGAGTTTTTTGGAGCTTTTTCTTCGCTCTTGAGTATTTTGAAAGAACGGTCGAAAGAGGAAGTCCCATAATCTTCGCTATCTCGATGTGCTTCATGCCGCCGACGGCATGGAGCATTATTATTTGCCGCTCATCGTCAGCAAGAGTCTCCATTGCCGCTTTGAGGACAATTTTATCATCGGAGGAAACTGCCGGGTTATCTGCATAGCAGGTCTGCCAATCCTCCTCGGGAATATCAACGGTTTTGCTTTTGTCGCGCAAAATGCTTGTTGCGTTGTTGCGCGCAATGGTGAATACCCAAGCCATCGGCTTTCCCTGTGAGCGATAGCTCTCAGCTGCGGACCATATTTTTACATATGTATCCTGCAGTGCGTCCTCCGCATCAGTCGCGTTCTTTACGATTGACAGGATAAAGCCGTATACCGCGGTCTTTGTCGCGCTGTAAAGCTCCGCCAGAGCATCACGCTCTCCGGCGGCAATTCTAACCAGACACTTATCAAGATCGATTTGGCAAGTGGAGGTATTCTGCTCGGTTGACGTCATTCCAAACAAGTGCTTCTTCCGCCTCCTGTCACCTCATTAACGTGCGGGAGCCGCGTTTTATCGCAATGAGGCTAAATTAATTCTGATGCCAAAATGCACCAATTGAAAACTGCCGGAAAAAAGCGGCGATGAACGCCGCTTTTTAAGTGTTTAGTTGGTTTTCGCCTTATTTTTTCTGTTCCAAGGGTCGCTGAAAACGAAAAACTTGCTGACTATGTAGTTTATGATAACAACGATGCCCGTGACTATCATCTTTGCCACAAAGCCCTCAACGCCGAACAGCATCGTATCGACTCCCCACTCAACAAGCGCGGGAACACCCAATACTTCAAGCACGCCCGTCATCGCTCGGCCGCCAATAAAGCCGGCAGCCTCCTTAAACCAAACATTGAATTCCCAGCTTTTACTGTTAAAAACCCAAAGCTTATTGGTTATGAATGCTACGGCGACCGCCGCCACCCATGAAACGATGCC
>JAHAWY010000063.1 GCA_018385135.1 Oscillospiraceae bacterium
CATCCGCGTCAGAAGCAAAGTAGTCACGTTCCTTATTCACGCGGTCCATCTGACGCCGTGCCTCATCATATACACTGCGCTGCGACTTGAAGAAGAACTCCACACCCTCCATGTCCTCGGAGCAATCCAGAAGGTCTTCCTGACGCTGCACCATGCGGGTAAGCAGCGCAACGTTGTCCCTGCGCTGGCTCAGAACATCATTCATAAGGTCGCGGGCTTTTGTGACAACTTCCTTTTCCGGGTAACGGAACTCAGAATAGGCATTATCAAGAAGCTCCTGATAATGCTCCTGTTTTTGAGTAAAGGTGTCCAGCACAAAACGGATCAGTCCGTCCTCGTCGGAAGGAATGTCCATCGCGCCAAGATAGTCCCGGAGGAAGGCAATGCTCTTGCGCATAAGGTCTTCGGAAGGGGCAATCCTGCGGGTAACGACGGCTTTGTCAATCTCGGATTTTTTTCGCAGATAATCAACCAGTCTGCGCTCGTCCTTGCCAACCAAAGCACCGCCGTATTTGATGGAGATTTTCTGCTGAGAGATCAAACGAGCAATCAGCGCAGCAATATCAATTTCGCGCCAGCCGTAGGGAATCGCCTGATACCGGCGTTGTACATCGCCCATTGAGGTACTGAGCATCTTCTGATTTTGAAGTTCGAGCCACTGGCTGATCTCGTTCAGCGCATCCTCGTTGTTTGCGCCCTGACCGGTGAAGGCAATCTGCTCGTCATCCGTTCCATTCAGGATGGAAAGAAGGTCTGCGTCGCTCTCTACGAAACGGTTGACCATGTTGAGCTTGGAATAGACACTCTCAACCAGACCGTTCATCGCGGTGTCCAGCTTGTCTTTCGCGTTGCCAGTCTTGATGTCCATGACCTCGCCGTGGACAATGACCTTTGCACCGACGATAGCTTTTTCAATATAGCTACGCGCTCTTTCTTCCAGAATACGCGCTTGCTGCTGCCGCTTGCGGATGATGTCCTGAATGCTTTCAGGGAGCTGAGATACATTACGCTGTTTGACATACTTACGAATTTTCATCGCCTGTTCCAGCTCATCAAAATACGGTGTCTCATTGGACAGCACAACGATTGCTTCATTGTTGACCTGAGAATCCATAATGAGCCGTTCGTTCGGCGCACCATAGTAGTCGCTTGCAACGGTAACAATGCGAAGCCGCATTCCACCGCAAGCAGAGCCGTTCAGGGTCTCGTCAATGTATTGGTCATAGGCGAAGTCGTACTTGCCGTACTTGAATTTCTTGGAAGGGTAGATTTCCCCGTAAACCGTCTGTGCAATGCTGGTGATGACCTGCGCACTGTCAACCGGTGTGTTCTTGATGTCAATGGCAATGTCCTGTTCCTCGTCCGTCAGGAAGGCATAGGTATCGCCGTTGCGAGAAATGTAGTTCTGCGAGAGAAGCCTTTCCAGTGAGGCGGAAACTGACGCCCGCAGCGCAATCTTATCTGTACGGATGTCATCGATCATAAGGATGGAGATATTGTCGATATTTGCCTTGATGTCCTCAATATAACGTACAAGGTAAAGGAGCTTCAGGACGCTGACATCTTGCTGCTCAAGCCCATCGTGATTGTCTGCCGCAGTCTGGCAGCGGTCGATAACCCGTCGGATGGGGCTTTCGAGGAATGTGTGAACTGTATTGTAAAACAGATGGAATGGAACCAGAGCATTTTCATCCTTATCCTTCACATCCTGTGCTGCTTCTTGGAAGCCGGAGAGCATGGAACGCTCACCGCCGGACAGATGTTTACCGGAATTGCCGTGCTTGCGAATCTCGGCAAGCACCTTCTGGATCACGATGAACTGGTACGGTACAAAGGGGAAAGTTGCAGAAAACTCCGCACCATCCGTAAAGCCCTTGATGTCAAGAACGGGATTGTTGAAAGTATAGAGGTTTTTGAGTACGGCGTGTTCCTTGTCATAGACCATGCGAAGAAGCTGATCCGCCGCATCTGTTTTCGCCAGAACACGCTTTTTGATAACTTCATCAACGGAGGACGAGGAAAGGCTGAGGCGCGTATTGAAGCGTCCCTGAATTTTGGAAAAGTCATTGCCGGTGATATGGACAACGGAGTCAATCGCCTCCTGACTTGTCACCATGACCCAAACCTTGCCGTGGCAGCGAATGCCAATCTCTTCTACAAGAGATTGCAGATTGATCATCAAGTCACCATCGTCACCAATGTATTGACCGACTTCATCCACCATAAACAGCAGTCGGAAATCCTTGCCCTTGCCGTCTACATATTCCTGAATGTCAGCTACGAGCTGGGCGATGCTCAGTTCATTCGTTTCCTCACCATTGAACCAGTTCCGCGCCGCCTGTTCGCTCATGCCGAGCGTAGATTGCAGAACCGAAACAATGTCATCCTCAAAGAACGCAAAGGAATCGCGGGTCTCCGTCCAAGGCGCACCATTGACCTTCTCAAAGGCTTCGCGGAACTGCTGCGTCTTGCCTTGCTTTTCAATGAAGCGTTCCAGTTTGGCAATTTTCAGATCATCGCCGTAAAACCCGCAGTGATTGTAGAACATCTTTGCAAAGACGCGCAGCACTGCGGTCTTATCCTTCGAGAGAGGACCTTCGATGTCAATGTTGAAAAGGATAGACTGCGTAGGCACGGACACACTTTTAACCGCCTGAGCATACATCATCGGGTCATCAAACTTGTCCGCAAAATAGTCAATCGCTCTTTTGCCGCAGACCTCTTGATTGGAAAGTAGGTAAGAGAGAATTTTCAGGAAGTGAGATTTACCACTCCCAAAGAAGCCGGAAATCCACACGCCGATTTTATCTGTCGGCTGGTCGATAGCCTTTGTGTAGTTGTCAAAGAATGTGCGGAAGTGACGGCGAAGCTCCTTGGTAATTATGTATTCGCTGAGTTCCTGTTCCAAACTCCGGTCATCATCCTGCATAACCTTGATAACGCCGTTGATGTCTCTTTCGATGTCCTTCTGGAACATATTCTGTATTTTCACGTTGCTACCTCCATTACAGCAGATTGAATGCCCGATAATAGTTGCCTTCTTTGAACTCATCGAATAGGTTGAGCGTCTGTCCATTGAAGGTTCCGGGATAGAACATCACAATAGGGATGTCTTCAAAGAGATGCTGCATACTATCAAGCATCTTATGGGAACGCATAAACGGATGAATTTTTCCAATGCCTGTCATGAAGAGAACATCCTGCCCTTTGATATGGGGTGAATAGTCCATCTTGGCAAGGAGAGCTTCCGGTGTGGCGATCTTCTGCAACTGATCCAGAAGATACTTTTTGCCTCGTTTTTCTTCTAACCCTGCAACTGATTTCAGAATGCGCTTGTCCTCCAAAAGGGAGAGAAACACTTCATAAAGGTCGCACTCAATAATCCGATATGGCGTGTTCGCCTCGCTTTTCAATCTGCGGATATAATCCTGAACGATCAACTCATCCTCCGCTTTGTAGCAGAAAACATGGATACCAACCTCATTGCTCAGTCCTTTGTTTTCAAGGAAGTCCTTATTCGAGATACGCTCTTTGATCCGGTCCAACTCCTGTTTAATCATGTTTGTGTCCGCCTATCTATCTAAAGTAATTAAATGCCGAAAGTGCATCATAATCGTTGTTTGCTTCGATACCTCGTTCAAGCTCTTCACAGAGAAAAACGGGATTCAGCGTGGTGTCTTTCAGCCCATCCAGATACCCTGTCTCTATCAGCATCCGAACGAGAACACTTTTGATTTTGGTGATTGTCGCATCACTCCAAGCGGCAACAGAATCATCCTGTGCTTGCAGTCTGGAAAAGAACGCATTCATGTCTTTCCTTGAGAAGTTCATGTCCTGATTGCGGTATTTTTCGCCTATAACCTGAATCATAAACTCCCAGACCAGACGATTATACCTCATCACCGCGTATAGATTGATCTGCTTTGCAATATCATTTGGTGCAGAGGCAAGCTCGTGAACAAGCTGTTCGTTGCCGAGCGCGTCCAGCCGCTTATAACAGGCTCTTGCCAAACGGGAAACCTGTCTCTCTGTTGGATATTGAAAGAGGTTATCCTTCTTAATCCGCTCGATTGCCTCATCAATTTTCAAGCCGGAAACATAGTATTTTGCGGCAATTCTTATCTCGTAGAAGAGAAACTGTTCAGCAGTTAAGCTGCCGTTATAAGGGTGCGTCTGATCCATTATATTTGCTCCATTCCTAATAGCATACTATATCATATTGCCTGTCCCATATTTAGGACTGTGTTGTGTTGTCAGGGACAAACTCCACGATGTCACCGATATTGCAGTCAAGGCAAATGCAGATTTTTCTCAGAGCTTCCATTGACACGTCTTCACCTTTTCTGAGCTTGGTCATTGTGCTTGAAGAAAGACCGGACGCCTTATGAAGATCACCCTTGCTCATTTCCTTATCGACGAGCAGTTTCCACAACTTTTTGTAGCTTGCTTTCATGACTTTCACCTCAGCAAAGTATGTAAAATAAACCTAACTTATATTATAGCACAAGAAAGTCTGCTATTCAATAGAGTTTCGTAAACTTTGGGTGAATACGACCGATTTGCACGAGACGTTCATCATTTTCGATTTGGATAATATACAGCTAAAGGGAAAGACTGTGCCGGTCAAAAACCAGCACAGTCTTTTTGTTATTCTCTCTGATTATCTCGAATTTGCTCAGGCTCTTGGACTACACTCGGCTTGAGGAAAATATCTACATTTGCCTTCATGGTGTCGATCATCCGAGCTTCCTTTTTGAGCTTCGCACGTTCATCATA
>JAHAWY010000071.1 GCA_018385135.1 Oscillospiraceae bacterium
TGGTGGAGATAAGCGGGATCGAACCGCTGACCTCTTGAATGCCATTCAAGCGCTCTCCCAGCTGAGCTATACCCCCATATTCGGCTTTTGCCTAAGCTAACCTTGCTAACGACATTTGATATATTAACAGAAGTGAATTTGCTTGTCAATAAAAATATGTCGAAAAGCTGTTTCAAGCCGCCAAAAAATGATATTTGCTGATATATATTATCAGCCGCCATAGTCGAGAGGACAATCCGCCGCGTTTGAGAGAGTCAGCGACGAAGCCACCCCCTACCCTATTTTCACACTTTGCTGTCCGCATCATTCTTTCTCCCGTGTAATTGGTAATCCGGGAAAAAAGCAGGGAGCTTTACGCTCCCCGCTTTAAGATTTGCTTATGAATTACTGTCTTGCTTCTCTTTCAATTTTATCGTAATGCTTGTTGATAAGCGGCTGCATCTTGGATGCAAGCTTCATATCAAGATTGAACATATAAACTACGATAGTCAGAGCGAAAAGCGCTGCCAGCACGATAAGAACTATCCAGTACCAAGCCATTGTTTTTGCCTCCTTCATTATTTCGCAAGCCCCTTCTGACGGGCAAACTCGGCAGCGCCGAGAGCGCCCATTAGCTGCGGGTCTGTTTTAAGCTCGATGACCTTTAGCGTGCCTAGCTATACGAACCGGAAAGCATTCGCACATTCACGCTGCCGATAGATTGATTTAAGCCGCGTCGCGGGGCTTCAGGACTTTTTGTTGCGCTTGAAGTGAATCTCTCTCATACCCTCAACCTCGTCGCAAAGGGACTTGAGCTTGCAGCTGGAGCAGTCCGTTGAAAAGCCCTCCAAAATGTGGGTCAGGGTTTTCGTAATGGCGTCAACCTCCCTGGCATGAGCCAGAAGCGCCGCGTAGTCCGCTGCATCGTCGGTGATGAAAATCATCCGAACATTCTTAACCCTGGGGTTTTCTTTGTATTTTTGAATATAGGCAGCGCCGATTGCTTCAAAGCTCATTCCTCGGTGAAGCTCGCTTTTATCCACCCTCACCTGCTCCTTAGAGCTTTCGGGCGAGGTGCGAAGCATATAGCCCTTTGGAAAAACGCGATACTTGACAAATTCTATGTCGCGTATCGCTTTATACAGCTCCTCATCCTCGTCGTACATATCCGAAACTGTCATTAGGGCGATGCGGGCATAGGGTACATCCTCATTAATCTCGCTCAAATCACGCCCGTAGAGCAAAATCTCATCTTTCGGCACAAGCGCCTGATCCTCTGTTATGCAAGAGTAGTTTGCGCTCGGCTTCCCGTCACCGCCAAGCTCATAGGCGGCATCGCGCGTGAGCACAAGCTCGCTGCTTTTCGTTTGAGTCCATGCTTTTTCCGGGGAATAGTCCCACTGCTTTTGAGCGGCACAGCCCAAAAGCTTCTCTGTATCCCTGATGATTTGGTCGTATAGCTTCATTTATGTCTCACAATCACATTGAATTATTTCCATTTTTTCAAGCGCAAGCCTAATTCCTTTCAACACCGCAGAGTCCTCTGCCAGCTCAAACACGCTTTTGCCGAGAATATCGTTTTCCGCCTGCTCAGGGTCGCTTGCAATAAAGGTTACGTCTTCAACGCCATCAACGGCTATCGAGCCGCACAGCTCCGGATTTGTAACGCGGTTTATGATAAGCCCTACCCTATCCGCCATAACAAGCTCATCCGATACCTGCTTAACAGTTTTGACAACCTGGATGCCCTTGCGGCTCTGGTCGGAGATAAGCAGCAGATGAGTAACCTTCTCCATTACTCGGCGGTTGATCTGCTCGATGCCCGCCTCGCCGTCTATGACAACATAGTCAAAGTCGCCGGCGAGCATACTTATCACCTCTTTGAGGTAGGTATTTATTGCGCAGTAGCATCCGGCAGTCTCCGGACGTCCGATTGCTATGAAGGCAAAGCTTTGGTTTTCCACCATAGTATCAAAGATGCGAAAGCGCGCCTCGTTTAAAAGCTCAATAGCCTGCTTTGTCTCACCCGCTTCGGTTTTGTTTACTATGCTTTTGCGAATATCATCCAGCGTCCGGCGCACCTCAACGCCGAGTGCGGTTGAAAGACCGATTGCGGGGTCTGCGTCAATTGCAAGTATTCGCGCTTCCGGGTAGCATTCCGTCAGTGTTCTGACCACAGCGGCAGAAAGTGTGGTTTTACCCACACCGCCCTTTCCGGACACGGCGATTATTTTGGTATCGCGCTGCATATATTCACACTCCATCCAGTGGTTATCGCTCAAAGCAAAGTGCAAAAAGCCTTTGCAATTCGTTAATTAAAACACAAACAAC
>JAHAWY010000072.1 GCA_018385135.1 Oscillospiraceae bacterium
ACTGGATGAGTGCAACCGTAGCCACCTCCAACGAGGAGATCATGCAGCATATCACCAAGATCTGCAAACGAGATCCCCGGGAGGGTAAGGTGACCACCGGCGGCATTGTCACCGTCAAGGACAGCACCGATAACTGGTATCTCTCCTGGACCACCAACCGCCAACCACAGTTCAAGTCCCAGGACAAGAATATGGTACTGGTCTGGCTCTACGCCCTGAACACCAACCGGGAGGGCAACTACGTCAAAAAGGCCATGCGGGACTGCACTGGCGAGGAGGTCTGCCGGGAGTGGCTGTATCACATCGGCATCCCCGTGGAAAAAATCGACGCCCTGGCCAAGGAAGCCTGCAACACCACCACCTGCTTCATGCCCTATATCAACGCCTTCTTCCAGCCCAGAAAGAACGAGGATCGACCCCGTATCGTCCCCGAAGGCTCGGTCAACTTCGCCTTCCTCGGTCAGTTTACCGAAACTCCCAGGGACACCATCTTCACTATTGAGTACTCCATGCGTACCGGCATGGAATCTGTGTACACGCTGCTCGACATTGACCGTGGAGTGCCTGAGGTCTGGGGCAGTAAGTACGATGTGAGAGAGCTTCTTCGTGCTTGCTACTATGCAATCGACAAGAAGCCCGTCACCGATGTGAAGCTGTCCTTCAAGGAAAAGGGAGCGCTCAAGATCCTAATGAAGAAGGTTAAGGGAACGGACATTGAAATTCTCTTAAAAGAAAGCGGACTCATCGGGTAAACAGTTCTTGAGACGAAAGATATTTGCCGTAGTTATATGAGAGAAAAGTTCGTATTCTCAAATAATACTTTATCATGCCTGCTTCTATACCGATGCCACCATTCTCTCCGCCAACAGCGCCGGTATTGATAATATGGAGCATGCCCTGTCCCAGTTCCCCTATGTGCTAATTGCGGCGTTTCTATCTGTCATAGGATTTCTGGTCGCGGGCTTCGTGCTCTGACCGGCAAAGGAGAGATATGTGATGGAACGGAGAAAATTTGTGATTACAGTCACCAACCAGTTTTGCAGCATGGGTCGGGTCATTGCCCGGCGGATGAGCGAGTTGCTGGGGGTCGAGTGCTATAACGAATACATCGTAAAAGAGACCGCCCACAGGCTCTGTCTGCCTGCCGACGTGGTGGATCAGGCGGAGGAGCGAAGCAGAAAAATCCAGAGGGACACGGTTTTCCCCACGCTCATCCAGCGATTAGGGGATCAGACCAATGAGACACAGAACCGGATTTTCCGCACCCAGGCGGATACCATCAAGGCGCTGGCGGAGAAAGAAAACTGCGTAATTGTTGGTAGGTGCTCCGACTTTGTTCTGGACGAGCTGGATTACGCGGTGCATATCTATATCTACGCCCCCTTTTCCGACAGGGTAGGGCACTGTATAAAGGAACTTGAGATCGGCGAGGATGCTGCCCTTCGGCTGGTGACGGAAATGGAAGAAAGCCGGATTGCGTATCATCTGAACTATACCGGCTTCCGACCGGATGACAAGAGCCACAAGGACATTCTAATCGACAGCAGCCTTCTGGGCGTGGAGGGAACCGCCCAATTGCTGACCCATATGGTTCGGCAAAAATTTCAGCTCCCGGCATGATGGTTCAGCTCCCGGCAAATGAACGATTTGCGCGAATCGCGGACTCGCGCTATATTGCCTGCCCTTATGGGGTAAAGCGCCCGGAGACAATGAATTCGCCCGGCGCAAATTCTTCGTTTTGCTTCTAATCTGCGGTTCATAAGCTCGACCTACCGCAAGCTGGATGCGCACCGGATATGGCTCAATGTTCACAGTGAAAAAAACAAGCCCCGGCGAGTTAATCGCCGGGGCTTGTCCCTTCGCTTAGAATAATTGTCCGGGGAGCTTCAGCTTTTCCTTGGGCGGGAAGGCAGTGTCAAATTCTTCGACCGCTTTCTCGTCCACGAAGTAGCCGTCCGGGTCTTTGTAGGTGCCTGAGATTCCCTCCAGAAATCCCGGCTCCAGCTCGGCAATGAGGAAATAGTCCGCGTCTGGATCGTCCTCATAGCGAACTCCGCGGGTCTTTGAAACCACGAAGCCGGATTTGCCGTAAAAGCCGATGTTGCCGGTAATAGCCAGCGCACCCGCACCCAACTCCTTTGCCTTTTCCATGGAATAGCGAAGAAGGATAGTTCCATAGCCCCGGCGCTTGAATTTAGGTGCGATACTGATAGGACCGAAGGTCATAATGGGAATAATTCTGCCGTCATCGTGCTTGATGGCGGAGCGGGCATACATAACATGACCGATTATCTCGCCGTTCAGTTCCATTACAAGGTCAAGCTCCCGAACGAAGTCAGGACGGTCACGGAATTGGTGCAGCACATAATGCTCCAAGCATCCGGGACGGTAGACGTTCCAGAACGCCTCACGGGTCAGGTTTTCAACTGTGCGGTAGTCGGCTGGGGTTTCGTTGCGAATGATATAGTTTTGCATGATGCTTCCTCCTGAAAATTATAGTGTGTTTTCGGGAGGTGCGGGATTGTGCGCCCCTCCCGGGTCAGACCACAATCTCCAAGGTGTTGTTCATTTTCAAACAGCATTCTCCAAATAGTTTATTCCGGCAATGCCGGTGAGAGTATTATAATCCTACATTAGAGACATTGCAAGAGCGCATTCGCTTTAATAAAGCTTTTGCCCGAAAACAAAAAGCGGTTAAAGAGAAGCCTTTTTGCTTGTGCCTTATCAGGCTCATCATTTCATGCACGGGAGCAGGGGACAGCTTGCGGTAAAAAACTGCGATTTATGCAAAAAAAGAACCCCCGGGGGGGCTTACATCGTAAGGATATTGTCGGTATAATGTCCAAGAAAGCTGCCCCGGCTGGCTGGCACCAAACCGGGGCAATGCCAACCAAACTCATAAAAGAAAGGCAAGCACTGATATTATACACTGCCTTGCCGGAAAAGAAAAGGGAGAAAACAATATGAACACAAAAAAAGTTATGACTGTGCTTCTGGCTCTTGTCATGGTTCTGAGTCTGGTCGCCTGTACCGGAGAAAAAGCGCCCGGAAACACCGAAGCGCCGCAGCAAAGCAATTCTGCCGCCGGAGTAAAAGACAGCGTTGTTATCGCAATCGGCTCTGAACCGGAGACGCTTGATCCCACCAAAGGATGGGGTCACGGCAACGCTCCCATCGTACAAAGCACCTTGGTTAAGTATAACTCCGAGCTTAACTTCGAGAACGACCTTGCAACCGGCTATGAGCTGTCTGATGACGGTCTTGTTTGGACATTCACCCTCCGTGACGACGCTTACTTCACCGATGGCGAGAAGCTTACAGCCGCCGACGTGGCGTTTACTCTGGAAACAGCCAAGGCTGCGCAGGGCAGTGTTGACCTTACATACATGGAGAGCGCTGTTGCAAAGGACGACAGCACTGTTGTTGTTACTCTCTCCAAGCCTACCTCCATTTTACTTAACACCCTTGCCTCGGTTGGCATCGTTCCCGAGCACGCTTACGGCGAGGATTACGGTATCGACCCCATAGGCTCCGGTCCTTACAAATTCGTTGAGTGGAGGGCTCAAGAGCAGATAGTCTTTACCGCTAACGAAAACTACTACGGCGGAGAGCCTGCCATTAAGAAAGTAACCATTGTGTTTATGTCTGAGGATGCAGCTCTTGCGGCCGTCCAATCCGGACAGGTGGACGTTGCCTACTCCACTGCGACCTTGGGCAGCACCGCTGTTGAAGGCTATCATGTTGAGGCGCTCACCTCCGCTGACAACCGCGGCTTCACCCTGCCTGTACTGCCTGACGAGGGCAAGACCACCGAGAGCGGTGCTCCCATCGGCAACGACGTTACAAGCAAGCTTGAGATTCGACAGGCTATTGCTTACGCAATTGACCGTCAGCAGGTAGCAGAGGTCGCGCTCAACGGCTTCGGTCGTCCCGCCTATTCCGAGAACGACGGTATGCCATGGAACAATCCCGAGGTTGTTATCGAGACTGATGTTGACTACGCAAAGAAGCTCCTTGCCGATGCCGGCTGGGTAGATACGGACGGCGACGGCATAGTTGAAAAGGACGGCTTGAAGGCGGAATTCAACTGCGTCTATCCCAGCGGCGACTCTGTTCGTCAGGCTGTGGCAATGGCGACCGCCGAGCAGGTTCTTGCTGTTGGCATCAAAATCAACGTCGAGGGTACAAGCTGGGATGACATCATGAAGAGAATGTTCTCCGAAGCGGTTATGATGGGCTGGGGTTCTGCAATTCCCAATGAGACCTATTATCTTTACCGCAGCGAGGGCGCTCTGCTGGATGACTTCTATAACCCAGAGGGTTATATGAATGAGACTACCGATGCCTACCTTGCTGCCGCTATGGAGGCTCTGACCCCGGAGGAAGCCAACAAAAACTGGCAGCTTGTTCAGTGGGACGGCAGCACAGGCACCGCCATGAAGGGCGAATGCCCCTGGGTCTGGATCGTCAATCTGGATCATGTGACCTTTGTCCGTGACGGTCTGTCCATCGGCGAGCAGTCCATCCATCCGCACGGTCATGGCGTACCCCTCATTCAGAACCTGCAGGAATGGGAATGGACGGAGTGAGCCTGTTAAACTGACCATCAATATAAGGCGGGGTGACCCTCCGCCTTATATTGTCGTTCTATACAATAGACTAAAAAAGAGAGGAGCTGTGCTATGAAGGGAACATTTGGACGGCTGAGCCGAACATTTTTATCCTACGGCGTAAGAATCTTATCATTGCTGCTGGCCGTCAGCATTATTTCCTTTGTGCTGGTCAGCGCATCTCCCATCGACCCGGTGCAGCAGTACATTCTGGGGCTTGGAACGGCTGTCTCCCCGGAGCAGCGGGCTGAGATTGAGGAATACTGGGGCGTCAACGAGCCGCCGGTAGAGCGCTATTTTACATGGCTCGGAGAGCTGCTTAAAGGAAATCTTGGTGAATCCGCCCTCTATCGCAGACCGGTGGCGGACATTATCTCAGAACGCTTTGCAAACTCTCTGGCGCTGATGTTCTGCGCATGGCTGCTTGCCGGTGTGATAGGCTTTGCCCTTGGCTGCATAATGGGAATTTACCAGAACCAATGGCCGGATAAGCTTATCAAGAAGATATGTTATTTGCTGTCCTCAGTTCCAACCTTCTGGCTGGGGCTTGTTTTCCTGCTGGTATTTGCCGTTATTCTAAAGTGGTTTCCTATCGGATTTTCCAGTCCCATCGGTATTCTCAGCGAGGATGTGAGCATATGGCAGCGGCTATATCATTTGGCACTGCCTGCTTTCACGCTGAGCCTGATGTCCTTTGCCAACATCGCTTTGCACACCCGTCAGAAGCTCATCGATGTGTTAAACAGCGAATATGTGCTTTTTGCCCGCGCGAGAGGTGAGGGGAAGTGGACGATTTTGCGCCGGCACGGGCTGCGAAACATCATGCTCCCGGCTCTTACGCTGCAATTTGCTTCCTTTGCAGAGCTGTTCGGAGGTTCTGTTATGGCTGAAAATGTGTTTAGCTATCCCGGTCTCGGCTCTGCCGTTGCTGCCGCCGGGCTGAACTCCGATGTGCCGCTGCTGCTGGGCGTGACACTGTTTTCCGCACTGTTTGTCTGTGTAGGCAATATGATTGCAAATCTTCTCTATGGCGTCGTTGACCCCCAAATTCGGGAGGTGAGCCGATGAAAAAGCTAAATCGCCGCACTAAGGTGCTTCTTCTCACCATCCTTATGACCGTTATACTGATTGCGTTTTACGCCTTTGCCGTGCTTATCCCGGAAAGCGCGGTCGCCTCCAGCTTTTTAAATGCAAAGCTCCCCCCAAGCTGGGAGCATCCTTTCGGAACGGACGCTCTGGGTCGTGACCTGCTGATGCGTACCTTTAAGGGTATGGCTGTCAGCATGACCGTTGGCATTGTGGCGTCGGGCATCAGCGCCGTGCTTGCAGTATTCATCGGCATTGCCGCCGCAACCGGCTCAAAGCGTGTCGATGCGGTTATCAGTTGGATCATTGACCTTGTGATGGGCATTCCTCACACCGTTTTGATCATTCTCATATCCTTTGCGCTGGGCAGAGGCTTAAAGGGTCTGCTGGTCGGTGTTGCCGCAACCCACTGGTGCAGTCTTGCAAGGCTGATTCGCGGAGAGGTCTTGCAGCTTAGAAGTCAGCAGTATGTAGCGGTATCCCGCAGACTAGGCAAGTCCAGCGGCTGGATATTGGTTCACCACCTGCTGCCCCATCTTGTCCCTCAGTTCTTTGTTGGTCTTGTGCTTATGTTCCCTCATGCCATCTTACATGAGGCGTCCATTTCTTTCTTAGGCTATGGTCTGCCTCCTGAGCAGCCCGCTATTGGCATCATCCTGGCAGAGAGCATGAAGTACATATCCGCCGGAATGTGGTGGCCTGCCGTGTTCCCCGGACTGACATTGGTTTTGATAGTGCTGCTGGTGGACAGGCTGGGTGACAACCTAAGAATGGTCATCGACCCCTACAACGCCCAGGAGTAAGGAGGCGGACATGAAACAAAAAAACGAAACACTGCTGGAAATCCACGATTTATCAGTCTCCTTCCGTATGTATGACGGTGGGCTGGAGCAAAAGGAGCTTCAGGTTATTTCAGATTTGCACCTTACGGTGCGCCCCGGCGAGATCGTGGCCGTCGCCGGTTCCTCCGGCTCCGGAAAGAGCCTGCTGGCATCCGCGATTTTGGGGATTTTGCCCTCTAACGCCACCGTGAGGGGACACCTGCATTACAAGGGTCAGCAGCTAACACCGGAGATACAGTCAAGGCTTCGCGGCAGAGAGATAGCTCTGGTACCACAGAGCGTTGCATTCCTCGACCCGCTGATGAAAGTGGGCAAACAGGTGGACGGACACAAAAAGCCCTATCCCACGGAGAAGCGCCGCGGTCTGTTCAAGCGCTTTGCCCTGCCCGAAAAAACCGAAAGCCTCTATCCTTTCCAGCTCTCTGGCGGTATGGCGAGACGGGTTTTGGTTTCTACCGCGCTTATTTCCGACGCGGAGCTGATAATCGCCGACGAGCCAACGCCGGGCATGAGCCTGGACCAAGCGCTGGAGGCGCTGCAAATGTTCCGCGAAATGGCGGATGCGGGGAAGGCGGTCATCCTCATCACCCACGATATTGACCTTGCCTTTGAGTTTGCGGACAGAGTTGCCGTATTCTATGCCGGGACTACGGTTGAAACCGCGCCCGCTGCCGATTTCCGAAAAGGTGCCGATGCTCTGCGCCATCCTTACAGCAAGGCTCTTTGGAGGGCGCTGCCGCAGAACGGCTTCCAGCCGATTGACGGCTTTCAGCCCTATGCCGGAGAGCTTCCCAAGGGCTGCCTGTTTGCTCCCCGCTGCCCTCATGCAACAGAGGAATGTCGCTGTCAAATCCCGCCTATACGGGAGACAGGCGACGGGGAAGTGAGGTGTTTCCATGCGTCTTGAAGCAAAAAATGTGAGCTTTCGCTATGACCGGAGGCAGCCCTGGGTACTGGAAAATACCAATCTGAGCATTGAAAGCGGTGAGCGCTTGGCACTGTTTGCTCCCAGCGGCTACGGCAAGACCACTCTCGCCATGCTGCTTGCCGGATACCTCGAACCCACCCGCGGCGAGGTTTTATTGGACGGGAAAAACCTTCCGAAGAAAGGCGTCTGCCCGGTTCAGCTTATCTATCAGCACCCGGAAAAGGCTATCAACCCCCGTTGGCGTCTGAAAAAAGTGCTGGAGGAAAGCGGTGAGATGCGCGAGGAGGTGCTGGATGCTTTCGGCATTGAGAGAGCATGGCTTGACCGCTTTCCGAGAGAGCTGTCCGGCGGTGAATTGCAGCGCTTCTGCGTTGCCCGCGCTCTAATGAGCGGAGCGGATTTCCTTATCTGTGACGAGATAAGTACCATGCTGGATGTGATCACTCAAGCGCAGATATGGAATGTAGTTCTGGACGAAGCCAAAAATCGGAACATGGGCATCATCGCCGTCACTCATAACAAGCACCTGGCAAACCGAATAGCCGACAGGGTCTATGACCTTTCCAAGCAGGAATACTTGTAAGTCTTAGAATATGAATGAGCGCAAAAAGCCAAAGCCACCCGCCTCGGCTGAAAAGCGAAGCTTTTGCCGGTCGGGTTTTTCGTCGGCTTGCCTGCGCTACGGGCGTATCAAAAGCAAAACGCAGCGACGGAGTCATGCTGATGCCGACGCTGCGTTTTTTGCTATTTTAAAAGCTCATTTATATCCTCGCAAACACGCGCTCTTGCCTGCTCGACCCATTTGGCATCAAAGCGCATATTCATTGCCTTGGAAAAAGAGTAGTATAGATTGATTTTTTGATAATATTCCTCATAGATTGAAAGCCCGTGAGCTTCAAGGACGGGGCGGGAAAGCTCCTCCGCTTTTAAAATGAAGCATTCTTCAACATACTCCAAAAACTGAAGAAGCAGGCTCTCATTGTTCACGTCAAAGGGCAGCATCATCAGCCGCCACTGATCCGCCTCCTCCAGCTTATAGGGCTTTAAGCGGTCAAGTATGAGAATGAAGTCTCGCACATCCTTTTTGCGATAATAGCCCAGCTTTTCCTCGCGCGTGCTCCAAAGAGCGATTTTTTCCTTTAGCGGCAGACGGGTTATTTTCAGCAGCTCCTCGCTTGGTCCTACGACCGCCTGCTCAATTTCGGGATCGTCTGTTTGCAGGGCGCTGTCAATAAAGTCGATGTCGCAGCTCATGCCCGCAACGTAACCGATGTTGTATATCCCCAAGCGCCCCGCTCTGCCCGCAATCTGCTTTATTTCCTGCGAGGAAAGGGGTCTGAAGTCCTCGCCGTCGAATTTTTCCGTGTCTGTGAAGATAATTCTTCGGATGGGGAGGTTTACGCCCATTCCTATTGCGTCGGTTGAAACGAGCACACGGCTCTTTCCGGAGCTGAACTGCTCATATTGAAGCCGACGCACCTCCGGCGGCAGATTGCCGTAGATAACGCTGCAGGCAATGCCGCAGTCGGCAAAATGAGAGGAAAGGGCAAGAACGCGCCTTTTGGAAAACGCAACATACGCGTCGCCCGGCTGAATGTCCGTAAAGCTGACCGCCTTGCGCTGGATTTGCAGAGGAACAGGTCTGCTGTAGGTTTTTATCTCGTAGTCGTCGCCGCAGTCGTCAAGCATTTTGATAAGCTGGTTTTTCACGTTTATCGCGCCGCAAAGATGTATCTCCTCGCAGCAAAGCCCCAGTATCGCTCTTGTCCACGCGTCGCCGCGCTGACTGTCTGACAAAAGCTGTATTTCGTCTATGACGGCAACGCCATAGAACCTTGACAGATCCGCCTTTTCAACGGTGCAGCTTGAATGGCGGGCGTTTTCAACTATGATCTCCTCCTCACCTGTGAGCAGGCTGCATGGAACATTTTCGCGGTTGAGATATTCAAAGTTCTCCAAAGCAAGTATCCTCAAGGGCGCGAGGTAAATGCCGTTTTGACATTCCTTGAGCCGCTGAAGAGCGTTGTAGGTCTTGCCTGTGTTGGTGTCACCCAGATGAAGGATAAAGCGGCGCTTCATTCTTCTCGCGGCAGGATATTCGTCCTTTGGATTGTCAGGCAATATGCTGCTAAACTCCTCGGCAACTATTTTCGGGATGTGGTTTGTGACCAGAACGGAGATAATGCCGGAGCGAAGATACGACTGAAAGCTGCCCTTGATTACCTCCTCAAACACATAGTCTGTGCTGTTGGCGGCGTTATAGCTTTCCAAAAGGCGGCGGGAGACCTCCTCAAACAAGGCGGTATAGTTGTCAAACAGCGGCTTATAGCCGGGGAGCTTGTTTTCCTGCAAAGCACGAAGCTCTCTTATCCTGCTTCTGATAAGGGCTTCAAGCCGCCAAAGCTTGCTTGCTTTTGTTTCAGCCGCCTGCTGCTTTAAGCGTGAATACTGCTTTGAAAGAAAGCTAAATTCGTGCTGCGCCCTGGTATCCTTTTTCATGGTAAAACCTCAATCATAGCTTTTTGCGCTGCGGCTTATGGCTTTTGCCAAAAGACGTGGCTGTATGAGCCGAAAAATGAATGTAACTCAAAATGGGGCTTTTATATGCTTAGTATTGTCCTTTGCGCTTTGGATTTATCAATGGGCAGGCAAATGATTAGGAGGAGCAAAGCTAAGTTATTTGTTGACACTGAATTTACCATAGTGATATTCTTGAGTCAAGCAAATCCGTCAAGCACAGCCGGATGATGAGGAATATGTTTCTTTGGTTTCTTTGCTGCCGAGCGTGCTTTAAAAAGCGCTTTAGGCTCGGAGAAGTGGGGAATAGTAAGGAGGATTATGAAAAGCATTCAGGACATATTGTCGATTCTCAGCGACCCACAGATTTTTGAGCAAAACCGCCTTCCCGCGCACGCCGACAGCCGCTTTATCGGCGAGGACGGGAAATATCTCGACCCTGTCAGCCTTAACGGACAGTGGGAGTTTGCCTGCTTTACCTCTCCGGCGGAGCTTGATATTTCGCTTATTTCCAAGGGCGCTTTGCCCGATGAAATCAGCGTTCCGGGGCATATTCAAATGCAGGGCTTTGACTATATGCAGTATGTCAACACCCAGTACCCTTGGGACGGCGTGGAAAAGCTCACTGCGCCTGAAATTCCGGCGGAGCGCAACGCCTGCGGGCTGTATGTGAAAAACCTCGACCTGCCCGACGGCTTCAAGGGCAGAGCAGTACGCCTTGCGCTGGACGGCGTTGAAAGTAGCTGCTTTGTGTTTTTAAACGGGCAGTATGTCGGCTACACCGAAGACAGCTTTACCCGCCACGAATTTGATATCACAGCATATCTGGGCGGCGAAAACCGTCTTGTGCTGCTTGTGACGCGCTGGTGCAGCGGAAGCTGGTTGGAGGATCAGGACTTCTGGCGCTTTTCCGGAGTTTTCAGAGACGTCAGCATTTATTGCCCCACACCTGTCTATATTGAGGACGTGGAGCTGAAAGCCGAGCCCGGCAAGGATTTTTCCACGGGAAGGCTTTCTGCAAGGCTGAGCCTTTCCTCAAATAAGGAGTGCAGAGTGCGCCTTGAGCTGAAGCTAAACGGCGAGAGCACAGAGTGCATTGCCAAGCTTCCCGTAGGTGCCTGCGAAAAGACGCTTGAAATCAGCATTAATTCGCCCAAGCTGTGGAGCGCTGAAGAACCTAACCTATATGACGCGGAGATACGGGTCTTTGACGAGAGAGACGCTTTTATCTGCGGCATCAAAGAGCCTGTTGGCTTTAGAAGATTTGAAATGAAAGACGGTATTATGCTCTTAAACGGCAGACGCCTTGTGTTTAAGGGTGTAAACCGCCATGAATTTAGCTGCGACAAGGGCAGAGCCATAAGCGCTGACGACATAGAGCGCGACCTGATAGCTCTAAAGCGCAGCAACGTAAACGCAATCCGTACCTCCCACTATCCCAATAATTCCGCCTTTTACCGCCTTTGCGATAAATACGGCTTTTATGTAATGGATGAAACGAACCTTGAAAGCCACGGCACATGGATGATAATGGGCATGATAAAGGACGATACGAACAGTATAGTTCCAAACGACGATAAACGCTGGCTTCCCGCTGTTCTGGACAGAGGTCGCAGTATGCTCGAACGGGACAAAAACCATCCTTGCATCCTTGTGTGGTCGTGCGGCAACGAAAGCTACGGCGGCAGCGTGCTGTATGAGCTTTCAGAGTGGTTCAGACAGCGCGATTGCTCCCGACTTGTCCACTATGAGGGCGTGTTCGTGGACAGACGCTATAACGCGACAAGCGATATGGAAAGCCGTATGTATGAGCGGGTCGAGCAAATCGAGGAATATCTTCGCTCCAAGCCGGAAAAGCCCTTTGTTCTCTGCGAATACTGCCATGCAATGGGATCTTCCGTGGGCAATATGGATGAATATGTGGAGCTTTCGCGCAAGTATCCGCAGTATCAGGGGGGCTTTGTGTGGGACTTTGCCGACCAGGCCTTGCGCTCGAACGACGGAAAGAGCTTTCTTTGCGGCGGCGACTTTGGCGACAGACCAACTGACGGTATTTTCTGCTGCAACGGCATTTTTGACTGCGAGCACAAGGAAACCGCCAAATCCCGCGAGGTCAAAGCGCAGTATCAGCCGCTGGTAATCAAGCCCTCAAAAAGCGGTATTTTCATCAGAAACGAGCGCCTTTTCACAAATACGGACGATTTGCTTTTCTGCTGGACGCTTAGGTGCGACGGCAGGGAGATGAAAACGGGAAAGCTGGAGGTATCCCTTGCACCGGGCGAATGCGTTACACTTCCGTTGCCCTGTACATTTGACGGCTGCGACGGCGAGCTTATTCTATCGTGCTCTGCTCAGCTCAAAACGCGGACGCTTTATGCCGACGCGGGCTTTGAGCTTGCCTATGGCGAGGGGATTTTAAGACCGTTCGAGCATGGGAAAAACACCGCTAAGCCTGCCAAGCTTATATTGGGTGACTGCAACATCGGGGTTAAGATGAACAGCGCTGCCGCGATGATCTCCCGCAGCACGGGACTGCTTTATTCCCTCAAAAGCGCAGGTGTTGAGCTTCTTAAAAAGCCGCTTGAGGCAGATTTCTGGCGCGCGCCAACCGACAATGAAAACGGCTTTAAATCCAAGCTGTTTTGGGGACATTGGAAGCTTGCCAGCCTATATGCCGACTGCTGGAGACTCAGCGTTGATGAGGAAAACGCCACAATTAGCAGCGAGTTTCAGGTTTGCTGCACCGAGACGCCGGTGAGCTTTGCCATCGTTCTCAAATTCTACGAAAACGATTCCTTCGATGTTTCCCTGCACCTTGACTCCACACCCGGCACAGTTCCTTGCGCGGGTCTTAGCATGACTCTGCCCGCCGAGCTTTGTGAGCTGGAGTGGTACGGAAATCTTGAGCCGGACTCCTATCCCGACCGCTTGGGCAGCGCAAAAATCGGTCTTGGCAGGGGGAAGGCTTCGCGGCAGCTTCCCAATTATGTTAGAGTGCAAGACTGCGCGAATAAAACCCTGCTTCGCAGCTTTACGGTGAAAGACGAAAAGGGAACAGGGCTTAGAATAAGCTCAGACATACTCTTTTCAGCACGCGCTCTGCCATATACCGCACATGAGCTTGAGATTGCCGAAAAGCCCTGTGACCTGCCGCCTGCTACAAAAACAGCTCTGTCGATCTTCGGCGGAATGAGCGGCTGCGGCGGGGATGACAGTTGGGGCGCGCCCATTCATGAGCAATATCAGCTTAAAACCGAGCAGGGGCTGGATTACACTTTCTCGGTTGAAATACTTTAAACTTTTTAGCGCCAAAGCGTCCGACCACAGGAGGCTTTGGCGCTTATTTACACAGCGGCTGAATCTGTACATGGCATAATGATTGCAAAGATATGACGGTTTATATATAATATAAGCAATGCTGCAGCGCGGAGAAGCTGCTCAAAATACATATGGGGGAGCCTTTATGAAAGAAATTGCCGAGCTTTTAAAAGAACTGAGCATAGCCGAAAAGGCAGCATTGCTTGAGGGCTATCATACATGGTGGACAAATGCCGTGCCGAGACTCGGCATACCCGCCGTTCATATGACGGACGGACCGCTCGGCGTGCGAGAAAAGGCTGACGGCGAGGGCGACGGAGCTATGGAGTTGGGGCGATCTCTCCCCTCAACGGCATTTCCCGCGCCGGTTTGCATTGCCAACGGCTGGAGTGAGGAAAATGCTGAAAAAGTGGGTCACGCCATCGGAGAGGAATGTGTCGGCTACGGCATTGACGTGCTGCTTGCTCCCGGACTTAACCTAAAGCGCGACCCGCGCTGCGGGCGCAACTTTGAATACTATTCGGAAGACCCGCTCCTTGCGGGTAAAATGGCTGCCGCCTATACGCGGGGCTTGCAGGCAACGGGAGTTGCCGCCTGTGCAAAGCATTTTGCTCTCAACAACAACGAGAATATGCGCTATATGGGTGACTCCACAATAGACGAGCGCGCGGCGCGCGAATTGTATTTAAAGGCGTTTGAGATTTGCGTTAAAGAGGGCAAGCCGCGCGCGATGATGTGCGCCTATAATCAGTTCGGCGGCAGCTTCTGCTCGGAAAACAAGTGGCTTTTAACTGATGTGCTGCGCGAAGAATGGGGCTATGAGGGTCTGGTAATGACCGATTGGGGTGCAACCCATGACCGCGTTGAGGGTGTAAAGGCGGGGCTTGATTTGGATATGCCGGGCGGTATTTGGGCAAACCGCAAGGCGATTATCGAAGCTGCCGAAAGCGGTGAGCTTTCGATGGAAGCACTTGATAAGGCGGTTTCAAACGTGCTAAGGCTGGTTTGCGACGCCCAGAGCGGAAAGAAATCCGCGGCGAATACGGAGATTGCTTTCAAGGAGCATAATGCTCTTGCGATAGACATAGCAGCCGACTGCGCGGTTCTGCTGAAAAATGATGGTGCGCTTCCTCTTTCAGCGGAGCAAAAGGTTTTTGTCGTAGGAGAGCTTTTTGAAAAAATGCGCTATCAGGGCGCCGGCTCAAGCCTGTTAGAGCCCGCGATGATGCTGTCTCCTAAAAACGCCTTTGACGCTGCCGGAGTCTCCTATGAATATGTGCGCGGCTACCGCGAGGCATGGCATGATCCGGAGGTCAAGCTTGAAAATGAAGCTTTGCGTGCTTGCGAGGGTTATGAAACGGTGCTGTTTTTCGGCGGGCTGACAGAGCTTTTTGAAAGTGAGGGCTTCGACCGCGAGAATATATTGCTGCCCCCAAACCAGCTTTCGCTTATTAATCGGCTCTGCCGCATGGGAAAAAAGGTCGTCATTATTCTCTTTGGCGGAAGCCCGGTGGAGCTTCCCTTTGCCGACAATGTTAACGCAGTTTTGAATATGTTTCTGCCCGGGCAGGGCGGAGGAGAGGCTTGCCGCAGGCTGCTTTACGGCGAGGCAAACCCATCGGGGCGACTGAGTGAAACATGGATGCGCAAAAATGAGGATATCCCTTTTGGCGAGAGCTATGCCAAAAAGAGGGTGGAGCAATACCGCGAGAATATATTCATGGGCTATCGCTATTTTGACGAAGCGCCCGAAAAAATCCGCTATCCCTTCGGCTTCGGGCTTTCCTACACCGACTTTGAATACCGCGACCTGCGACTCGAGCATGAAAACGGCAGAATTACTGCACAACTGACAGTTGAAAACACAGGAAAAAGGCGCGGAGCGGAGGTCGTTCAGCTATATGTTTGCAAAAACGAAGGCTCGGCGGTTTTCAAGGCGTCAAAGGAGCTTAAAGCCTTTTGCAAGCTGTATCTTGCGGTGGGCGAGGCAAGGACGATAACGCTTGGTTTTGATGAAAGCGAGCTTTCGTATTACAACACGCGCGAGCAGGCTTGGATAACGGAAAACGGCAGCTACGAGGTGTGCATCGGTGCGTCGAGCCGTAACATACGCCTGAAGGACAGTATTACCGTCAGCGGGAAGAGCACTGCGGCTGCGCCATATTCCGAGCAGGTGCTTGCAGAGTATGCAAATATCGCCGAGTGCCGAATATCCGACGCGGTCTTTGCAGAGACTCTCGGCAGAGAAATTCCCGCAGAGCCTGCGAAAACACCCATCACACTTGAAACGCCGCTGATAGAGTATAACAGTACGCGCATGGGGCGGTTGATCTACAGCATAATAACAAAGGTGTTTGAAATAAACGGCAGGAGCATAAGCTCCATGCCGGAGGGCGCTGAAAGGGAGGCGGCTGTTAAAAACCAGCGGTTTTTGATGGCTCTGATGCCGCGCAACAGCATACGCTCCTTGTGCCAGAGCAGTGGCGGCGCAGCGCAGATGAAGCTTGCCGACGGCATTGTGGCGCTTGCCAACGGTCGTGTTGCCCGCGGGGCGGGGATCATTCTAAAAAAGGATAGCCCACAGCCCCTGCCTGTTGAGGAGAAAAAGCGCCGTTAAAGCATGGCGTAAAGCATTTAGTTTTTTCAGGGCGCAAGGGCGCAAACTCAAACGGCAAAAGCCCCGAATACTGACTAAGCGAAGTGCTTTTAGGCATACTATGCCCGGAGGCGATTACATGATTTCGGTTTGGTCGGACGGGACTAGGCTGCCGCGCTTTGAGCAGCTTCAAGGTGATATAAAAACCGATGTGCTCATAATCGGCGGCGGTATGGCGGGACTTCTTTGCGCCCGCAAGCTAGCCGATAGCGGTGTGGATTACGCTCTTGTAGAAGCTCAAACGCTCTGCAGCGGCATTACAAAAAACACAACGGCGAAAATAACCGCGCAGCACGGGCTTATTTATGATAAGCTGCTCAAGGAGTTCGGCTCTGAGAAAGCGCGTATGTATCTTGAGGTCAATCAAAACGCTCTTGAGGAATACCGTGTGCTTTGCGGCAAAATCGATTGCGGCTTTGAGGAGAAGGATAACTTTGTCTACTCGGTAAGCGAGCGAGAAAAGCTGGACCGTGAGCTTGCCGCCCTCGACACTCTGGGATACAGCGCGAAATTCGTCCGTGAGCCGCCTCTGCCGCTTGAAACGGTGGGCGCGGTGGGCTTTGAGCGTCAGGCACAGTTTGACCCGCTTAGATTTGCCGCGGCTATCGCCAAAGACCTGAACATATATGAAAACACTCGCGTTCTTGAGCTTTCCGAGCGCAAAGCCATTACGGATAAGGGCAGCGTTGCGGCGGAAAAAATCATTGTTGCCACACATTTTCCCTTTATCAACAAGCACGGCTGCTATTTTCTCAAGCAGTATCAGCACCGCAGCTATGTTCTGGGCTTGGAAAACGCGCAGCAGCCGGACGCAATGTATGTTGACCAATCACATAAGGGCATGAGCTTTCGCGGCTATGGCGAGCTGCTGCTGCTCGGCGGCGGCGGGCACCGAACGGGCAAGCAAGGCGGTGGCTGGCGCGAGCTTGAGGCTTTTGCGCAGAGAAGCTACCCCGACGCGCGCATAAAATACCGTTGGGCGACGCAGGACTGCATGACGCTTGACGGCTCGGCGTATATCGGGCAATACTCAAAAAATACGCCGAACCTTTATGTCGCCACGGGCTTTAACAAATGGGGAATGACGCTCTCAATGGTTGCGGCGGCTCTGCTGACGGACATGGTTTTGGACAGGGAAAACCCCTATGCCGAGGCATTTTTGCCCTGGCGAACATTGCTGCGTCCGCAGCTTGCCGTAAACGCGTTTGAAGCTGTCACAAGCCTTCTTCAAATAAGCAAAAAGCGATGTCCTCATTTGGGCTGTGCGCTTAAATGGAATGCCGCTGAGCACTCGTGGGACTGCCCCTGCCACGGCTCGCGTTTTACACAGGAGGGAAGGCTTATAGACAATCCCGCTACAGGCGATCTAAAAAGCATATAGCGATAAAAAGGACAAGCGGATAATCTGCCGCTTGTCCTTTTATGCTGAGGGCGCGTCACCGTTTACTGAGAGGCGGCGATAGGCGCTAAGGTCAAGAGCCTCAGGCGCGCAGCCGCAGATAAGAGCTTCCTTTTCCGCACGGCTGAGCGCTTTGATGCGATATTCGAGGCGCTGTGCGTCGCTGCGGTTTTCCGCGCTCCAAGCCGCTTCGATACATAGCGGCGGGTGGGCGGCGGTGTATTTTGCGCCTTTTCCGCCTCTGCCGCAGTGCTCTGAAAAGCGGCGGGCAAGGTCTGTGGTAACGCCGGCATAAAGGCTGCCGCCCTCGCAGCGCAAAATATAGACGAAGTATGCCATTAAATAACCTCCGAAGCATTTTGCCGGCGACACCGCCTGCGCGGGCTATATGCGCTTGGGCTTATCCCAAAATGCAAAGCGACCGGCAAATTCCGTGCCGGCTGCTTTGCATAAATACTGCTCAGATACCCTTAACCGGTATGGTTTTTACGTCCTCGTGGTGATGTCCTCCGCAGCCGTGCTCGTGATGCTCGTGCCCTCCGCAGCCGTGCTCGCCGCAGGCTTCACCCTCGCGGTGCTCGTGATGGTCGCATTTTGCGTTGGGGTCAAAGCTGAGCTTATCGGCTAAAAGCGCATCAACTGCCGTGTCAGCCTCCCCGTTTACGCCGCCAAAAACTCTTATGCCGGCATTGTCCAGCGCCACGCGCGCTCCGCCGCCGATGCCGCCGCAGATAAGGGTATCCACGCCGCGCTCGGAAAGAAAGCCCGCCAGAGCACCGTGACCGCTGCCGTTTGTCGGCACAACGGTGGAGGAGATCACGGTTTTGCCGTCGATCTCATAGATCTTGAAGTTCTCGGTGTGCCCGAAATGCTGAAATACCTGTCCGTTTTCATAAGTAACTGCGATTTTCATTTTTATCCTCCCGTTCGTTATGTTAGTGCGTTGTATCATTGCTCGTTTTGTGGCAGCAGCGGCAACTGCGAGAACAGCAGTCATTTTTCGCGTTGCCTTCGCAAAGAATGTATTCGCCGCCCGCTATGCTAAGCTCGCGCCCGTTAACGAGGAATTCGGCAAGCTTTGCGCGGGCGCTGTTATAGATTGCCTGTGCGGTGCTGCGGGCAATGTTCATCTGCGCGGCGCATTCAAGCTGCGTCATGCCGAGAAGGTCGATCAGACGTATTGTCTCATACTCGTCAAGTGACATTGTAACAAGCTGCAGCGCGCCGCCGCTCTTTTCGGTCGGAGCAAAGCGCTCGCAGCGCGGCATTTGGCAGATGCGTCTGCGCTTGCAGGGTCTGGGCATATATTCACCTCCAAAGATTTCGGCATATGCTGTTTATTATTCTACACTGTTTTTGGCATATGTCAACAACTAAATCAACATATGCCGAAAATAAACTCTACGGCACTTTTACATTTTAATTCT
>JAHAWY010000074.1 GCA_018385135.1 Oscillospiraceae bacterium
GGTGTGCCGAGTATCAAGCCGTTAGGGTTCTTCAGCCTTTTCCTGTCGCACAAAATCATGTTATTCGATAATGCGTTTAAGCCGTAATACAACGCTTCGCCGCTTTGGAACAGCTCTTGTACCGTAAAGGGGACGAAAATGGCGGTGCTGGAAGTCGTCAAGCCCCGCTGGATTTGGATTAGGTTTTCGCCCAATGGGATAGAGGACATAAGCCCCTGTTCCTGCCGGTAGTCAAGGCGGGTGAGCATACAGTTGTATTTCTGTGCGATACTTGCGGCCTGAAATACGTCGTTGTCCAATTTCTGCTTTGTGTCTGCCACATTCAAAACTAACAGCGTAAGCAAAAACATTCGCTCGTTCCGGCTCTGCAAATCCCGCAAAAGGTTTTTCGCTTCGCCGCCGTAGGTGGCAAGGTCGGACGGAATTATATCCATATCGTAGCCGCTGCGGATTGCCTTTTTCTGTTCCTCGATTTTCATACGGTCAAGGTCGGTGATTTTCCGCTTGATCGTCTTGATCGCTTCGTTGTGGTCGATACTCTGAATGTGCAGATTGACGACAATCCCGTTTTCCGCTTCCATGAAGTCGGCAAGCATACGGTCTGAAAGTTCCGGCGCGACGATCTGCAAAAAGGAAACCGCGCCAAACTTCCCGCCCATTTGAAACATTCGCCCGTCGCCAAAACGGAAAGAGGACGGGGCAATAAAGTCTTTGACGGAAAGGCCGCTTACGGGTAGCCATTCCCACGCAAAGTTGAAGCGTTCCCCGTCCGGGTGGAAAAGCCCATGCAGCACTTCAAGCCGCTGCTTCCCGTCCAATACCCGCGCCGCCGCGCCGATCACCTTAAAATGGTTGAGGGTGTCCGTTTCGATACGGGCAAGCCGCGCCCGCGCCGATTTAATATCTTTTGCTTCAATGGTAAAGGTGAGAAACTTTGTCTTGATAAGCCCGTTGTTGCCGCGTTCAAGCTGTGTTTGCAGCATTTCGGTGTATTCGGCTCTGATACTGTCAAAGTCGTCATTCTGTGGGGCAATCGTGATACTGCTCTTGAAATCCTCCTTGTTCGCATGGCGGCTGATTAAGGAAAGCTGCACACTGATAGAAGCGTCAAAAGAGTTATACATATCGCAAAGGGCTTCAAAAATGGCGGTCTTGTCGTCCGGCTGCGCAAGCTGATAGTTAATATCTTCAAACTCAATGCACTTGGAATACCGCCCGTTTGCAAGGCGGCAAATCCCGTCCTTATACATTCGTTCAAACGGTATGCTGTCCTGCGCCGTATGGGGCTTCCCGTCGCCCTTTGACTGCCGGATAAGCGCGTCGATCTGTTTCTTTTCCTGCCGCGTAAGTTTACGCTTTTTGTTTTGGGTCTTTCCCTTTTCCTTTGACAATCGCCCGTACCTCCTTATCTAATCGCTCCTGCCGCGCAAGGGCGGTATAAAAATTGTTGGTCTGATAAGGTCGCTCTTTGGGGCGAAGAAACTTCACTTCCACAAATTGCCGTATAATCACTTCCAGCGGTTGCCCGTTCTTCTCGTACATAGCGAGTAGGAACATGGGCAGCATGGCAAGCACCATGCACAAAGCCGCCGTTGTCGTTCCCGCGCTGTCCTTTGTCAAAAAGAATAGCGGTAGCCCGATAGCCACCGCCGCGCCGAAACAGAGTAATTGTCTTTTGGTAAGGTTGAACATTACCTTGCTCTTGATTTTGGTTAAATCCTTTGGGACGGTTACATACGCCATTTCAAACCTCCTTTCCGGCAAACCGTATGTCGCTTTTGATTTCATTTCCCCATACGTCCCAACCAGGGGTATGCTGCCTTGCAAACAGTTCAATACGCGGTAGGTCGCCCATAAGGGCAAGTATCTTTTCCCGCGTTATATCCGGCTTTTTGCTGTGCTGCTCAACAGGGGAAATAATAAATTGATGTACCTTGTTTGATTGTCGCTTCGGGTGTCCTTTGGTAGCAAGCAAGCAGATTTCCGCATTTCCTCGCGTCCAAAAGCCCAAGCCATAAAACCAAGTGGGCGATTTCCGATTTTGCTTTAACCATACAAAGGCAACGGATTTATAGGTAAATCCCCAAGCCTTGATTAACTGCAACGCTTCTTTAAGCTGCGGGAACGTCGCCCATAGGAATAAAATACAGTCCTTATCCGCAATTTCTTTGACGGGTAAAGCGCAAAGTTCCTCAATACTCATAGTGGGATAGTGCTTTTCCGCTGCGCCCTGTACCTTGCTTCTCGCGTATCTCCAAGGGGGATCGGCGTAAATGATTTTGTATTTCTTCATCTGCACCCCCTTAATGCGCGCTGAATACGGATTTTGCAAGGCTTCCCGTTTTGAAAAGCGTAAAACACAAGAGGACGGTATAGCCCATGCAAGACCAGATCGCGCCGGATATGTCATCGGTTGCTGCGATTGTCTGTATCAAAACCGCATAAATACCGACGCACACAAGAATTAGAAAAGCCTGAAAACCGAGGGCAAGCAAGGATTTTAAGTAGTTCTGTCCCATGCCGCCCCATTCACGATTTACCATTGTCGCAACGGGGATAGGGGCGATACTCGTTACAAGGTATATTTCAATCATGCGCCCGTACACCACCAGCATGATACAGATAGACAACGCTTTCATGGTAAGCCCCACAAAGAGTGATTGAAACCATAGCCCCAAAAGCCCGCCGACGCTCATAGCGTCCAGCTTTGCTTCTATATCGGTGATAACGGTTGCAATATCTATGCTTGTGTCGGATATGATAACGCCCGCGCTGTCGTTGACGACGCTCTGTGTAATGTCAAATACGCCCATGACGATGTTCCAAGTATTTGTTACCAGCAGCACCGCAACAAAGGTTTTGAAAATCCACTTGAAGAAAATCCAAGTGTCGAGATCCGATGAATATTGTCAAGACGGTTTTTCAAATGAAACTGTAAACACTTTGCGAACGAGCTGAATTTGCAGTGATTTTCGGAGAAAAAGGGCTTAGAATCAAGCGGGAAAAATCAATGGTTGACGGATTCGTGATGTGTTTTTCGTTTGCGCGTATGGATTGCACCGTTCCGCGATTCACGGCACAGTACAGCCGGTGCGTGGTTTCGCGTGACCTTTTGCGGTTTAGCTGGTTATCATCCGATTCCGTGAAGTGCAAAGGTGCGTCCTGCGTACAGGGCATCGAATATCCCGCCTAAAACCGCTGAAAACGCAAAAACACCCCGCACCATGCGTTCTGTAAACGCACGGTGCGGGGTGTTCGTTCAATTATGCGGCTTTCGTCAGATACACGATCCCGGCAGCTAAATCCACGCGGTCAACGTCATATCCTGCGTTGTAGATGGTATTGGAAAGCGGTCTGTCCTGCGCCGGATACCAATAGGAAGCGTACTTGTACGCCGACTTGCAAAGCGGCTTGCCGGTCAGTTCCTCCACCTTGGAGAACGGCAGCGCAATCGCTTCTCCGCCCTGTGCGGAGAGGTAGTCCCCGATGGGTGCAAAGCTGGAATTGCTGGCAACATGAAGCGTTTTCGGGGCTTCCGGCGCGGCTTCCATTTCCTCCTCCGGCAGCGTCACTTTACCGATGAAATTGAAATAAATCTCGATCTGCTGGTCGTACTGATAGCGGTTGATCTTCCTGCGCTCGTAGACGATCACTTTGTCGATAAACTCATTGAGCATGGGCGTGGTCAGCTCGGTGAAGTCCGTATAGCGGTCTACCAACTCCATGAAGCGGTCAACGTTGGCGCTCTCTGCTTGTTCAGCATTCATCTGCTCCATCAGCTCGGCGCTGCGCTGCTCAAGCTGCGCCTGTTCTTCTTCATACTGCGCGGAGAGCTTTGCGTGCCGCTTCTCCGGCAAGCGTCCGAGGGCATAGTCCTCATAGAGCTTTTGCAGCAGCGTGTCCAGCTCGTTTGTGCGGCGCATAATGCGGTCAAGCTCCGTTCTGCCGCTTTGCAGGCTGCGCTTTCTCGCGTCGGAGGTGGTCTGCATCACAAGCTGCTCGAAATCCTCCTTGTTGGCTCTGGCGTAGGTCGCTACATTTCGCAGCGCATCCAGAATCAGGTCACGGACGATCTCCGAGCGGATAAAGTGAATGGTGCAGGAGGTCGTTTTCTTTCGGTAGGAAGCACAGACGTAGTTGTCCCTCGGGGTCTTGTGGTATGCGTCCCCATCGCTGCGCTCGTTATACATTTTCGCGCCGCACTCGCTGCAATAGAGCAGCCCCGTCAGCGGATTCGGCTCTTTATTGCGGTCGCCGCGCCGGATCGTCCTGCGGAGTTTTTGCGCGGTTTCCCATGTAGTCTTGTCAATGATAGCCTCATGGGTGTTCTCAAAGATTTTCCAGTCCTCTTTGGGAGCCTGTTTGCGGTGCTTGTCCCGGTAGCAGGTCTTAAAGGTCTTGAAATTTACGGTATGCCCCATGTACTCCACGCGGGCAAGAATATAGCTCACCGTCGTACCCCACCAGCGGTAGGGGTCTTCAAACTTGTTGTTCCTGCGGTTGCCCGCGCCCTTTGCGGCAAGGTAGGCAGACGGGCAAAGTACCTTTTCCTCGGACAGAATATCCGCGATCTGATACACACCCTTGCCGTCAATGACCATACGGAAGATGCGGCGCACAACAGCGGCGGCTTCTTCGTCAATGATCCAGCGCTGCTTGTTCTCCGGGTCTTTCAGATACCCATAGATGGGATGATTGCCGGTGTGTTCGCCCTTGTTGCCCTTTGCCCGATAGACGGCGCTGACCTTCTTGGAGGTATCACGAGCGTAAAAATCGTTCATGATATTGAGAAAGGGCGCAAAGTCGTTTTCAGACTGATTGGCGCTGTCCACACCGTTGTTGACGGCAATGAAACGAACGCCGTTCTGCGGGAAGGTGACCTCCGTGTAGAAGCCCACACGGAGATAGTCACGACCCACGCGACTGAGATCTTTTACCAGCACAATGCCCACCTTACCGGCTTCAATGTCGGAAATCAGGCGTTTCCAGTCGGGACGCTCAAAATTCGTACCGCTCCAGCCGTCGTCAGAATAAACCGATACATTCGGAAAATTCCGTTCACGGGCATAGCGCGTGAGCATATCCTTCTGATGAATGATGGAATTACTGTCCCCGGCAAGATCATCGTCGCGGCTCAGGCGGCAATAGATGGCGGTGATTTTTTCCTGTGACTGTCTGTTGTTCATAACGATACCTCTTTCAGACAGCCAGCTCATTTGTGGCAATTACAGTATAGCCGATTTCTAAGCCGCAGTAAAGCGGACAATGTAAATATTTCCGGGTTTTCATCGTAATTCCTCGCTTTCTCAACCTTCGCAGCCCATTTTGATCAGCCGCTTGATTTTATCGTTCATATCCTCCTTGCCGTTTTCTTTGAAGTGCAGCGTCACGCGGTAGGTGGTGTTGCCCACCCTGCGGGTCATCCTTCCGGCAGAGGAAGGAGCGGCAGGTGCGGGACGGCGCACGGTTTCTTTTGCGGTCGCGGTGGCGGTATTGTTCATGGGCACTCCTTCTCCTTTATTATCGTTTTTAATTTATCCAGCTTACTTTGCGCGGTCTGTCTGCGGAAGTTCGTCCCGGTGAACAGGATCGGGGCGCACATTTCCAGCAGCCGGTCATAAATACGGGCGTGGGGTGTATCCTGCGGATGCTGCAATTCGTCAAGGATCAGATTGGTGGTGACGATCAGGGGCTTGCCGCTGCGGTAGCGGCTGTCTATCACGTTGTAGACCTGTTCCAGCCCGTATTCCGTTCCGCGCTCCATGCCGAAATCGTCCAGAATCAGCAGCGGATAGCGGCACAGGCGGGCAATGTACGCATTTCTGCCCTCAAAGCTGCCGGACAGGTCATTGAGGACGGCGGCAAAGTTCGTCATGCGGACGGGGATTTCTTTCTCCATCAGGGCGTTGGCGATACAGGCGGCGAAAAAGCTCTTGCCCGTCCCGACGCTGCCCCAGAGCAGATAGCCGATATTTTCAGAGAGCATCGTATCAAAATTGTCGGCATAAAATCTCGCGTGCTTCATCTGCGGATTCGCGCCGTTGTCCTGTGCAAAGCACCATTCCCGCAGCTTCGGCGTGTCAAAGCAGTCCTTTTTCAGCTCCTTTACGGTGTCCTCGTGCTTACGCTGCCGGTCAGCCAGCCGCTTTTCATCCATGCGTTTTTGCTGACAGGCGCAGTTTGTGGGATGCCGGTCACGTCCGAACAGGGCGGCGTGGCCGTCTTCAAAATAGGCTTCCTTCGGCGTGCGGCACTTGCCGCAGTACAGCAAGCCGTCCTCGCCGGTGTAATCGCCCTCGTCGGGGCTGACTTCCATCACTTTGGAAACAATATCGGTGAAATCGTTCATAGGCTTTCTCCCTCCTTGCAGGTGTAGTCGGGGATGCCCTGTTTTGGGACACCCTTTGTTTTATCGTTCTCTGCCCACCGTCTGATGGTGGCAGCGTGATTCTGATAGCTTCTGCCCGTGGATTCCATGTAGGAGGACAGCTCGGAAATGAGCCTGTCCAGCCTGTCGGGATAATCCCGCAGCAGCTCGGCGTGTTCGGTGTCAAGCAGAAAAACATTTTTGTATCGCCCGTATGCGGCGGGTGCTTCACTCTCTCTACTCATGTGGTTCTGATTCAGGTTGTTACTACTCAGGTTGTTAGGGGACAGTTTTCTTTCCATCAGTCGGACAATTTTCTTTCCATCAGTCGGACAGTTTTCTGTTCCAATGAAGGATGGATTTCTGTCTGTCGTTTGGAAAGTTTTCTGTCCGTCTGGCGGCAGCTTCACGTAGATGCGGTTCGGCTTGGAAAAACCGCTCCTGCGCCGCTCGATCAGGCCCGCGTCCTCCAGCTCGGAAAGAGCGGTTTTCACGGTCATGGTGCTTCTGTCCAGCGCGGCGGCAATTTTCTCTATGGGGAACATAAGATAAATTCTGCCGCTCTCGTCCAGCCAGCCGTTTGCCTGTGATAGCGTCGCCCGGTCAAGCAGCAGCGCATACAGCAGCTTCGCCGTTTGGGTCAGGTCTGCTTGCAGCAGGAAACGGGGGTACGGCAGATACGGCGGCAGCCGGGTATCCGCTCTCATGTACTCGGTGATGGAATGTCACCTCCTTCGCGGGAAATGGGGTATAACGAATCGTGACAGCCCTCAGTCTGGCGGTTTCCAGCGTTTTGACCAGTAATGCGGGCAAAGAACAACGATTGCCCGGAAACTCTGCTTGCAGCCGTGGACACACCCACGGCAAAGGGGATTGTAGGAAATGCGGTTTCGGCGGTCGAGGAAGAACGACCATTCCAGCCGCCGCTGTTTGCTCATTCTCGGCATTTTCACACTCCTATCTGTCGCCAAAGCGTTACACTCCGGCAGACGGTCAAACTGTAAATCTCGGTATCAATTTCGGGATATTTTCGCTCTGTAAGCTCCATTTGGAGAACGGGCGGTATTGCGGTATGGGTAAGTCCCTTCGGCGCGTTCTGTGCGCTTTCGGGAGGGGGCATTTACTCCATTTCTGGATTTGAAAATAAATTGTATCTTTTTCGTGCGCTGTATTGTATTTCTCGTGCAGATAGCGTATAATGATAGTGCCAGTAGAAAGGGGATGATTTCATGGCTGGAACTACAACAAACATCAGCATCCGAATGGACAGCGACCTGAAAGCACAGGCTGACGCTTTGTTTTCGGAGCTTGGCATGAATCTCACAACGGCTTTCAATATTTTCGTGCGTCAGTCGATCCGGGAGGGCGGGATTCCGTTTGAAATCTCCATCAATCAGCCTAACAAGGAGACGATTGCCGCCATGCTGGAAGCGGAAAGGATTGCGAAAGACCCGTCTGTAAAGGGCTATAACGACCTTGACGAGCTTTTTGCCGATCTGAAAAAGTGAGAAAGACAAACCTGACCGTCAAGCCGACCACGGCGTTCAAGAAGGATTACAAGCTGGCAATCAAGCGCGGACTGCAAATTGAGCTTCTTGAAACCGTGATTGAAACGCTTGCAATGGGAAACGCGCTGCCGCCTGAGAACAGAGATCATGACCTGACCGGTAACTGGCGTGGACACCGGGAGTGCCACATTCAGCCCGACTGGCTTCTGATCTACCGCATCGAGGGTGATGTTCTGGTGCTGACACTTTCCAGAACCGGAACGCACAGCGGTTTGGAAAATGAGCATTGTGCCGCATGGGGAAACCTGTGCGGCATTTTGCCTTTTACCGCTCCTGTTCATGGCTGCGCCCTCGCTTCGGCTGCGGCATCGACATCTGATAATTGCGCTGCATGGTCATCAGCTCATGCAGGCGGTCGCTTTTCTCACGGTAATCGTTGTAGTACTCGTTTTTCTCAGAAATGAGCGACTGAATTTCCGCAACGACATCCTTGCGCTTCGGAAGCTGCTTCGGTGCGCCCAGCTTGTCAAGCTGACGCTTGGCAGCGTCGTTGATGATAAAATTCTCTTCATGCGCGGCATAGAATTTCTGCTTGTCCTTTTCCTTGCGAATCATGCGATACTCCTTGATAACGGGATAGGTCTTGCGGTAATTGTCCATCGCTTCCAGCATTGCCTTTTTGTCCGTCACCTTGGCAGCGGCTGCGTCATAGCGGCTGCGTGCTTCCCGTGCTTCCGCACCGGCTGCATCAACAGCGGCGATCAGCTTATCCGGGGATAGAAGGTCATGCTCCTGCAAGTACATGAAGGTTTTCGACCACGCCTTGAGGTTGTGCATTGACGCCCAACGGTCATAGCCGATGCCCTTGCCCTCGGTGCGTTTTGCTTCACGGTCAACCATGCGCCCAATGGAGGGCGTTTGCGGTGCGCTCTGCTTTGGAGTGTGCCTGTCGGAAGCACCCTCGTTTGAAGATAGGGTGCGGTCAAGCGGAATACCATCATTTGAAGTGAGGGTATGCTCAGAACGCAGGGCATTTTGCTCCAAAGCGGCGAGCACGGCGGCTTTGTCAAAGCTGTCGCCCAGCTTCCGCGCCGTGATGGGCTTTGTGCGGTCGGGGGTAAGATAGGAAAAACGTCCTCGGCTCTCCTTGACGGTCACGCCGTATTGCAGGAGCTTCCGCGCAAAATCCTCGACGGTGAACGATTCGTTCAGCGTTTTCCGGATAATCTGGCGCAGCTTTTCTTTGTCGGTTTCAAAGCGTGTCGGCTTGGTGGGCTTGCCCTCTGCGGCAAGGGCGGCGTTTTCCTGATCCAGCGCAGCCTGTCCCTTTTCCCTCGCCCAATACTCACGCTCGGTGACACGGTTTGCGCTGCCGTTCAGAAGGTCGATCTGATAAAGACCGGCTTCGTGGCACAGCTCCATGACCTCGGATTTGAAATATTCCATCGCCGCGTCGGTGCAGCGGTGCTTGCATCCGGCTTTCGTGTCGGCGGGTCTGTCCATGTAGGGCAGCAGCGGCACATTTTCGATCCGCAGACTGTTGATGACGATATGCACATGGATGTTGCCGGACTGGTTATGCCCGTCCGGGTGGGTGCAGACGATCGCCTGATGACCGGGAAACTGTTCCCGGCAAAACCTCTCGCCAAGCTCCTGCGCCTTGTCCACGGTCAGCCCGTTGTCCGGGCCGTCCCGTGGGTCAAAGCTGATGATATAGTGATGGCTCTTGACATCCTCGCGCTTCTGATTCTTGCCATAGCGGAGGTTGGAGCGCATACAGGCAACTGCAAAATCTTCCTCGCCGCAGTTCAGGGTGGAAATGCGGTAATCCCCTCGCGGCACAAGCCGCCCTTCTGCGTCCAGCGTGGGCTTCATGGTAAACTCGTCGTGCGCAAAGGTCAGGTATTTTTCTGCGTCGCCGTAGTTGGCGTTTTTAGAGCTGATATGTTTGAACGTTGCCAACGGCTTCACCTACCTTTTCCAGAACCTCAAACTTCAAGGCGGCGAGATTGGAAGCCGCCGCCCGTACCTCTGCCGCAAGCTGGGGATAGGGATTGTGCCAGTCATTGATAGCACGGGCGATCTGATTGAGGTTGTTTCCGATGCGCCCGTATTCGGCGGTCAGCTTCCCAAGCGCGGCAAGCAGCTCGTCGTTGACCGGGGAAACCGTGACAACGGGGCGAATGCTTGCGCCCTGAATGGCTCTGCGGATAAACTCGGATTGACTGATGCCGTAGGGTGCAAGGCGGGCAGCAAAATCGGCGTATTCTTCCTCGGTCATGCGGGTCTTGACAACACGGCTGCGGTGCGGTGTGTCATACTTTTTGCGGGGCATGGGCTTCATCTCCTTTCACTTATCGCCGTTTTCGGGGCGAATTTGCTCCCTATTACCGGCTCAAACTCACAAGGGTTTTCCAGAGCGGAAAACCCTTTACTTTATAACTTCTGCTTTACAGACTGCCTGACGTTCTCGGCACTCGCTTCACGCCCGCAATTAACTCATGCGGCCTTTCATCGGATGGTCTGCGACGGTTGTTATCACGCTCGGACGATCCCGAATGGGGAGTAGCTGCCCTCTGCTGTCATCGCCCACCGGGAACGACCCGGCTTTCCCGAAGCTGGCGTTTCTCGCTCACTCCCACGCGGGAGGTCATGGCGCACCCTTCGGTTTGGCTATCACAGAGAGCTTGTTGTCTGAAAAAGCTATTCACTTGTCAAGGAACACCGTGCCGCCGGGGTCAAACTGTTACCGGCTCCGGCACAAGAAGGACTTTCCAGCTTGGAAGCCCCTCAATTTACAACGGACATTTTTTCTTGAAAACTTGGTACTGCCGGAGAAAAAATTCTGAAAATCTCTCCACCTTACTAAGTGAATCAGCCCCCGGTTTTGTCCCATGTTCTGCCCTTTCTACTTTTCAACGGACAGAAATCTGCCGTTTGTTGAGTATGGCGGTGAGAAAAACTTTTCTGCGGGAACTGGTTTCGACTCAGGCGATTTTCAAAACCTTGCGCGTCGATAGAGCTTGCAAAGCTCTGTCGCTGGGCGAGGTTGCCGCAGCCGTCAGGCTGCGTAAAGCAGGGTTTGGGGAAGGCACTCCCCAACAAGATTCCGATGGGACAGAATGAGCGAAATGCGAAATCTGGCACCTCGGTAGAATCTTGCTCTCTGCTGCTCCAAACCTCCCTTCACTTTACAACGGACATTTTATCGGCAAAAAGCAGGGTGTGTATTTGTAAACATTTTGTGAACAAGCTGCCACCGCCCGCCGTTCGTCGCTGCAACTCTTTCTTCTTTTACGGTATCGCAGCAGCGATGGGATTGCATCATACCAACGGTAACATTGGCGTTACCATTAGCAACATTCGACCAGAGTGTTTTTCTTTCTCCCTACCCTTACTACAATCTCAAAAACGCTTTTTGGCCACTTCTGCAAATAAAAGCGTTTGCGATAAACCGTCCTGTCCGCTTTTCACCACTACTACGGTCTGGTGTGGGCGAGTTGGCAAAGCCGGACACAAAAAAATGGACAAGACTTTCGCCTTGCCCAATCTGCGCAAGCAATCTCCTCATCTTTATTCAATCTTAATACGTCACAAATGTCCCTTATCCGCTCTTAAAATCTCCGGCTGTATAATATAACCATCACAGAAATAAGGAGCTGCCTTTATGCCGGAAGAGATC
>JAHAWY010000075.1 GCA_018385135.1 Oscillospiraceae bacterium
CTTTATCTGTCCTTTTTCTAATCCCAATTCATCTGCTATTTCCTGCCGGGTCATTCCTTTTTCACGCATGGATAAAATCTGCATTTCCAGTTCTTTCATGTGCGTATATTTTCTCTTGGACATAATACTACCCCCCTGATGTAATTATCCTACATCAGGGGGTGTTTTGTCTATTGTCCGATTTTACTGGTTCAGTTCACTGTTTCGGGGCGTTTTTTATATGCCTAAATTGCTACGCGAGCTTTGCAAACTCCGAAAAGAGCTTTGCTGCCTGCGCGCGGGTAACATCCGCCTGCGGCGAGAGACGACCAAGCTCGTCGCCGCGCACGAGATTTTTGGAAACCGCCCAGCGCATGGCGTACACCGCCCAGTCCGCAACCTCATCGCTGTCGGCAAATGAATCCAGCGAAGCGGCGCTGTTCATGTCAAGTCCGCGATATGCCGCAAGACGGTAGAGCATGACGATAAGCTCCTGACGGCTGGTGTTTTTCGTGGGAGCAAACTCGGCTTCGGAAACACCGCCTATAAGTCCGTTATCCGCAGCCCATGCAAGGCTTGCTGCATAGTAAGCATTCTTGGGAACGTCGTTAAAGTCGCGCTCGCCGTAAAGGAGCAGAGAGCGCTCGCTAAGCTGTGCGGTTCTGCCAAGCACCATGGCGACCATGCCTCGCTGCATGGGAGCGTTGGGGGCAAAGGAGCTTTCGTTAACACCTTTGAACAGTCCGTTCTGTACGCAGAAGTCAACGTAGCTCTGATACCAGCTTTCTGAAGGGACGTCGGTGAAATGCTCGCAGACATTTGTAATTTCGATAAAAAACACCTTGCCTGTGAACTTGTCGGTCACGCAAAGCTCGTTTCCGACAAGCTCCACGCCGCCGGGCTTTGCAAAAGCGGGGGTGGACTCGATGGAGCATACCCAGCCCTCGCTATTGATCCGGCGCACGGCGCTGTTGCCGGTGTCGGCAATGAAAATGCCCAAGCTGTTCACCGCCACGTCATAGGGGCTTTCAAAGAGGGCGGCGCTTGCCCAGCCGTCGGCATAGCCGCCCGCGCGCTCGCCGCTTTCCTCATAAATGGGACTGTCGGCTCCCGCGACGGTTGAAACAACGCCGTTTTCGATTTTACGGATGCAGTGGTTGCCGGTGTCGGCAACATAGAGCGCGCCGTCATACCAGCAAAGACCGGAGGGGGCGTTGAAAAGCGCTTTTGCTCTTTCGCCGTCGGCATAGCCCTCGGTGGTCGAGCCTGCATAGGTGCTTACAATGCCGTTTTTATCCACGGCGCGAATGCAGTTGTTGAGAGTATCGGCAACGTAAAGGGTGCTGCCGTCTGAGGCGAGACCTCGCGGGCAGTTGAACGCAGCGGCGCTGCCCGTGCCGTTTTTAAGACCGGCGACACGGCTGCCGGCAAAGGTGCTTACCTTGCCGCCTGATATGTAGCGAAGGCAGTTATTGCCGCTGTCGCTTACAATATAGCCGGAGAGAAAGGGGACGATGTCCCAAGGCGTATCGAACTGAGCCTCAAGCGCTGCTCCGTTCAGATAGCCGCCTGCTGAATTTCCGTAGACATCGACGGGGTTTATTTTTCCCGCAAACAGCTCCAACTCACCGTTTTGGTTTACGGAAAAGACAGCGTTTTGACCGGCATCGACGATCAGGCGTGTCTGCGGGTCAGCGTAAATACCGGCGGGGGCTTTCAGCTCTGCGGCAAAAGCGCAGCCCATCAGCAGCAGTATGCTGCAAATTGCAGCTATTATCCTTTTCATCATATCATCATTCCTTATTTGTATTTCTTCTGCCGACGGCGGGGTCAGGCCAGTCCGTCCAGAGTGAGAATTTCAAAGCCCTCTGCCTTGCCCTTGAGCTTAATCGTATCGCCGAGAGAGGTCGTTTTGATGCGCCCTGAAAGGGCGTCTGCCACAGCGCGGCTGATATATATCTTCCCGCCGGGGGCGTTCGCCTCAAGCCGCGCTGCGGTATTGACCGTGTCGCCGATGGCGGTGTAATCCATGCGTATCTCCGCGCCGATATTTCCGACGACGGCAGCTCCGCAGTGAACGCCCACACCAAAGGCGACCGAGCGTCCGAACTCGCGCTGAAGCTTTTCGGCGAGGGGCTTTGAGCCTTCAACCATATCCAGCGCGGCGCGGCAGGCATTCATTATGTAGTCGTCCTGCTCGAGCGGCGCGTTCCATATCGCCATCGTGCAGTCGCCGACGAATTTATCGAGCGTGCCGTGATTTTTAAGCACGCAGTCTGTGGTGAGGCTGAGGTATTGGTTGAGTATTTCAACCACCTGCGGGGGAGTTAAGACCTCGCTCATTGAGGTAAATCCGCGAATATCAACGAAAAGCACGGCGATGTCGCAAAGCTTGCCGCCAAGACCAAGAGAATCGGAATCCTCCTTCATAAGCTCCTTGATTATGGACGGGTCAACGTAGCGACCGAAGGTTTCGCGCACGCGGCGCTTTTCCGCGGCGGCGCGCATATAGTTTGCCGCCACGCTGCCGATGAAGATAAGCGTTATCGCAAGCGGCGCGTAAAGCGGGGATATAACAGTGCCCAGACTGTATGCCAAAAGCGCCAGCCCAAGCCATGCGCCGCAGCCTAAAAGCCAGATTAAAACGCACGACCAAATACGTCTGTCAGAGAAAAGCAGAACAAAGAAAAAGCTGATTACAAAAAGCAGCGCAAGCTGCAAATACTGCGGAAGCTCGGTTTTGTATTCTCCCAGCAGCAGCGCGTTAACGGCGTTTGCGTGATACTCCGTGCCGTACATTATCTGTGCGTGGTCGGCCGCGGTATAAACCGTGTCCATAAGCCCTGTAGCGTACGGACCGATAATAACGACAGAGTCGGCGAAATAGTCTCCGCCCACTTCGCCGCTCAAAACATCGCAAAGCGAAATGCACTCAAATGTCCCCGGTCCGCCCGTATATGGCAGATACCAGTTCCCGCGTGCGTCTGTCGGCGGGGGCTTCGGCGCGTCCAAGCCGTTTGCCTCGGCATATTTGCACGCAAGCAGATAGGAAAAGGAGGCAAGACTTTCCCCGTCAGGCAGGTCTATTTTAAAAATCTGATGCCGCAGAAAGCCGTCGGCGTCATACATGGAGTTGATGTGTCCAACCTCGGCGGCGCTTTCAAGCCCGTCAAAGGGATAGTCAACGCTTTCAATGAAATAGTCGGTCATGTAGCCGCCGCCGTCCTCTGTTTCCACAAATGCGGAGGTGAAGTTGACCGCGCACGCTGCCACGACGTTGCCGCCCTCCTCGGCTGCCTGCGCCAGATAGCTGTCGATTTTGGGGTCGGTTTCGCCCGCAAAAAGCACGTCGATGCCTATTGCGGCGGGGCGGGCGGAGGGGTCAGAGCCGTTGAGCGCCTCTATAACGTCTGCAAATACGGTTCTGTCCCATGTGTTAAAGGGACCTAGCTCCTCAAGCGACTGCGCGTCGATGCCGACGATGAAAATATTGCCGTCCAGCGCCTGAGGACTCTGGTAAAGAGCGTCGGAAACAAGGCAGTCAATGCGATATAGCAGCCCCGAGGCTGACAGGGCGGTTATTAAAGCCGCGGCTGTCAGCGCTGTTATCAGTCGTTTCGTTTTCTTTTTCATAGGCGTTTATTAAGAGGTTACGGAATTAATAGCAATATGCCAGTAGGGTGTGCCGTCAGGGGACTCAATATCTATGTCATTTTCGCTTATGCCGCTTAGTGTGCCGTCAATGAGCCTGGAGAGAATTGAGCTGGCGAATTCTTTAAGGAAGATTGAAAGCTCATCGTCTGTCGTTTCTCCTTCCATGGACTCATCCACCGAAGCCTTGAGATACAAATGGATATCGCCGACAAGGCTCTTGCTGTTTTCGCTGTTTTTGCATGAAACGGTGATGCCGGAAGCATTATTATTGAT
>JAHAWY010000078.1 GCA_018385135.1 Oscillospiraceae bacterium
ACGCTGCAAACCGGGCAAGCGGTGTTGACGCTTCCGGCAACGCATTTATCGGTGCAGCTACAAACGGGGGCTTCGGTCTGCCCGTCCTCCATAAGGGCGGTTAAATCCGCTTCGTCCACTTGGTTAAGGAAATGGACGGTATTTTCCCCGTCCTCGGCGCGGTCAATGATGATGTAAAAATAGTTGCCACTTTTGGTAACGACGGTGATAAACTGCTTGTCGCCGGACGCTTCACCCGTTATATCGTCCACAAGGGACATATTCCCGTCCGGGGTAAGGGGCTGCGGCTCATAGCCGCCCGTCGTTTCTTCCGGCTCGGTTTCCGGCGCGGGGGTTTCCTCGGTTACGGGGGTAGGCGTGTCGTCGCTTTCATCGCCACCGCCCGCATAAGCGGTAACAGAAAAGCCGCACATGATAACCAGTGCGGCAAGCAATACGGTAAACTTTCGGATTATCTTTTTATTCTTCATTGTCGTTGTCCTCCTGTTCGGCGGGGTAAGTGGCTTCCGGCTGCGGCAAGGTGATTTCGCCGCTGGCGTAAGCGGAGAGGAACGCGGCAAGCTGCGTCCCGTCAAGGTGTACCGCCTTTACCATTTGCACGATCTGCGCGTTTTCTTCCTCGACTTTCTGCGCTTCAAGGTCTTTCAGCTTCTTTTGCTGTTCAAGGATTTTTGCCCTCGTTTTCTCAATATCCCTTTCGATACGGTCAAGTTTCGTGTTCGCCATAGTCATTTACTCCTTTCCAAACTGTTCTTTCCATGAATAGCTGCGCCCCAATCCCTTAACGGTTTTAAGATAGGGCATAGCGTTTTCTTCCAAAGTCGCCGCCCGGTTAAATAGATCGGGATAGTGTTCTTTGAGATATAAAATCTCTTGTTTCTTCATGCTCGGACAAAAGAAACAGGACGATTTACCCGGCTGCGGCAATCCTGCCGCTTTGATTTCCCGGATACAATCGTCCCTGTTCCAGCCCCATTCTTCAATGAGGGGGTAGCGGTTATGATATTTTTTGTCGGCTTCGTTGTACTTGCGGGAATGTTCATACCGTTTCACTTCTCCCGCGTCATAGCCGATATAGCGGTTGACTTTCTCGCCGCGCTGCCATACTTCGCGGCAAGGCGCATAGTGGTTGCAAAACTTTTCCTGCGGTGCGATTTTGTGTTTCTGCGAACAACGCTTATGCCCGTAGGCAATCGACGGGAGCGTATGAGAGCGCAAGCACTCGGTTTCAAGAGATAGGCGGTTGCCGTAGCGGTCAACATACTGCACAACGGTAATCTGCGGCATACCGTGTTCCGCAAGCCATTGATTGATTATCTCGATAAATTGATAGGTATGCGGGTGTTCCGCGCCCGTATCGGCAAAGGTGATAAGGTCAATCGGGATTTTGTGCTTGTATAGGCCAATAAGTAAGGCGGCACTATTCGTGCCGCCGCCAAAAGATACAATATTCATTTTTCAACTCCTTTTAATTGTAATTTAACCGCCCGTAGGCGTAAAAGTGGGATTGCCAATAGCTGGTGTCCAGCTTTGAATACTGGATAGGGTCGCCACAATGCAGCATGACGGGGCTTCCGTCCCCGTCCTCGCCCACATAAATCCCCACATGGGAAACGCCGGGGGTGTCGTATGTACCCGTAAAGAACACCAAATCCCCCGGCTGCGGGTTAGAAACAGGGGTTGAGATGTTGTAAAGCCCTTGCGCCCCAAGTCTGCCCGTATTGTATAGGCCGCTGTTCGTCAACACATAACTCACAAAGCCGCTGCAATCAAAAGAGGTTTCCGGGGTGCTGCCGCCCCACACATAGGGAAAACCGACGTATTTATCTGCTTCCTCCATGAGCCGCGCAAACTTTTCATCGGAACCCAGCAGCGCGGCGGGTACTTCATAATCGGCGGGCGGGTTTTCATAGTATTTAGACACATAGCCGGATTGCGGGAAAAGGTCGGGTCTGTTTCCCAGCGACGACATATACATAGCGTACATGGATAGCTGTTCTTCGCCCATGATGTAAACGGGGACATGGGAGAGGTTGAAGTTTTCCAAATCCACATGAAGAATGTAATAGTTATAGGGGACTTCAACCGTATAGGGGTTGCCCTCGCTGTCCGTCCTTGTTTCGGTGCGGTAGCGTACCTGTACTTCTTCCTCGACCGTCAAGATATACTGTTTCTCAAAGAGCATTTCAAGGGTGCTTTGCACTTCATCGAGTGTAAACACGCCCTCATGCCACGCGGAAAGGATAGAAATTAGCACATAGGGGTCATGCTCGATCTCGTCCGCGTTTACCCGGTATTCGTCATAGCCGGGGTATTCGCTTTCGATATTGTCCAGCATATCTTGTAACTCGGCTTCCATAGCGGCATACGCGCTTTCCGCGCCCGTTATATCCGCGTCCTCGGAGAGATAGGACGACGCAATCAAGCCGCTGCCGCTGTTGCCGCCAAAGAGGGAGCAAGAGGACAGCCCGCCGAAAAGCAGCAGCACGATAAAGGCAATCCCGCCCACAATCAAGCAGCCTTTCCAATGCCGGACAACAAAGAACGTCGCCCGTTTGGTTTCCTGCGCGGTTTTCTTCGCCGCCTTTGCGGTGGCTTCAGCGGTTTTTTTCGCTTTGCCGCCCGCTTTCAGCGTTTTTGCATACTGCTTTTTAATGCGCTGCTTCTGCCAAAAACGGGAAATGGGGTTGGAGTGCGCAAGCGCGGGGTTATCGTGCAACGCCTTTTGATAGAGAAAATCTGCGTTTGCCTTTACCGCTTGTTTTTCCGCTGCCGCCGCTGCCCGGTAGGGTTTCAGCTTATGGCGGCGTATGCCGCCCTTAACTGCCCGCGCCGCCATGCCGCCCGCTTTCTCTCCGGCAAGTTCTACCCGGTGCCCGCTTTCCACACCGACGTTTTCTTTCTCTACCTCGTAGATTTTCCCATGTACGGTACTGTTTAACTCCTGTGCCGGACGGGATAAGGGGTTATGCCGCAACTTGCCGTTTGGGGGCTTATCCGTCTTTTCAAAGGAAAGGCGCGTCTTTGCCTTGCCTTTCGCTTCGTCAAAAACGCGCTCTTTCTTGATTTTGGTCTGCTTGGGGATAGCCGCCCGCGCTGCGTCTAAAC
>JAHAWY010000079.1 GCA_018385135.1 Oscillospiraceae bacterium
AAAACGAGACTGTTGCCGGTGGCATAGCCTTTGAGCTGGGCGATGAGATCCTCAAGCCACAACTCGACGTGCACTGCATCGAGCTGCTGGGACATAAGCACAAGACTGCAAATAGCTTGCAGGCAAACGCGGAAAGCATAATCAAGATCTGTCTCCAGAGTGTGGGGCGCGGAGAGGTATTCGCTCTTGATTTTAGCGATGTCATCAGTCAAACGGGCGGCAGAGGGGGAGAGCACGGGCATTGTGTCATCGTGTATATCAAAAATCCTTAAACAGCTTTTGCGGAGATAAAAGTCCAGCCTGTTTTCATAAAAGGCGTGATGCTTCAAGCCGCCTTCAAAATCCTTATTGTGCGCGCGGCAGAAATAGTCGCAGATAAAATGGCATAGTATTCCAAGCTGCTTGGAGTATTCTGCACCGACTCTGCCGTGCTTCTCCAGCGGAAGCTCGCTAAGCTCGGCGGCAATCTCGCTTATCCTGCGCTCACAGGTTTTTGAAAAATGGGTGGGAAAGAGCAGGTTGGGGTCATAGTCCGGTGCGATGTTTCCGTATACAAAGGCAACGCGGTTAAGATTGATGCCGCGGCTTTGCATGGCTGCGTAAAGAAAGTGTCCTATTGCGAAATGAGAGGTTGACTTCATAGAGGCTCCTGTTGTTCATCTGAATGGCTTCGCAGAGCCGGATGAACCTACGGCGCTGCGAAGATGATTTGCTACTTGATTTTAAATTAACAGGTAAAGGGAGTTATGTCAAGTAATAGCTCTAAGGCGATTTCGTGATAATGCACAAATCGGTCGCAAATATGTGTTAATATTGCGGGATGTTTCATATTTATATGCGTAAAGAAAGTGTTTTACTTAAATTACCAAAGGATTATGCTTTTTAGCCTAAAACAATCTGAGGTTATTATCAACATTATTTGGAACTTTTTTCACAGAAGCGCGTCATACAAAAATATAAACAAACTGTGTATGAATAGTGAACATTTTGTTAGAGCAGTGCTTGACAAGCACTATATAAAGTGTTATATTGGCAACCGTACTAATACCAATAATACACAACGAACATCTATGAGGTGAAGTATGAGAAAAGTAAGAACAAAAAGAGCTGTTGCCGCTGTTTTGGCGCTTATGCTGATGATGGGCTTGATGTCCGGCTGCGGCAAGCAAACAAATGGGGACGACTCCGGCTCCGCTTCCTCAGGCTATGTATATGTACCCAGCTATACAAAGCTTGATGAGCAGGTGCAGGACATGAGCAACCTTTCCTGCGTTGGCGACACGATTTACTTCTCGTCGTATATTCCCGTTCACTCCGACGGCACCCGCGTTACTGACGAGGAGCTTGACGAGATGAACGCCTACTATGAGAGCTTATACTCAGATGACTACGCGAGGGACACAGACTCCGATATCCCTGCTGAGGAGACTTTCGCGGAGGAATCCAAGGACTTTGATGTAAACTATGTTCACCGCCTTTTTTCCGTGAAAATGGACGGAACGGGCTTCACCGAGCTTGTTGACTATGTTTCTCCCACTGCTCCCGAGGGTGACTATTCATATGCCAACCTAAACAAGATATGTGCGGACGGGCAAGGAAATATCTGGGTGTCCGAAAGCATTAACCAGACGATCTTTGATCTTCCCGACGGCTTTGATATGAACACGCAGGACCCGTGGGAGTATTATGTTGAGGATAAGACCGAAAACATCATCCGCAAGCTCTCTGCCACGGGCGCTGAAATAGGAAAGCTGGATCTCACTCCCTACATAGAAGCTCCCGATGGAGAGGATGCCATGTATTACAGATTCTATGTCAGCGACATGGCGACCGACAGCGAGGGCAACCTTTACATAAGCGACGGCAACAGCTCCATTTTCGTTGCCAACAACAACTGCGAGTATCAGTTCAAGCTGAGCGTTGACGGCTGGGTCGATTCCTTTATTTCAACTAAGGGCGGCATTGTTGGCATTGCAACCAACAACGGAAACGGCGAAAGAGTTCTCAAGAGCATTGACGCAGCAAGCAAAAGCTGGGGCGCTGAGTATAAGATATCCGATTCTATTTGGAGAACAAGCTCCGGCGGCAATATGTACGATTTCTGTTACAGTGAAAGCTCCTCTCTCTGGGGCTATGATCTTGAAACCGAAACCTCCACAAAAATCCTCAACTGGCTCAACTGTGATATCGACGGCGACAACATTGAGTACAGCACCCTTCTTGATGACGGCACCGTATTTGCCGTCACCAGAGACTGGAGAAGTGACGACGGTCCGAATTATGAAATCGTAACTCTTGTAAAGACTCCTGCCAACGAGGTAAAGCAAAAGACCACCATTACCATGGCAACCATGTATCTTGATTACAATGTAAAAAATGAGATACTAAAGTTCAATAAGAGTAACCCCGACTACCGCATCGAGGTTCAAGACTACTCCGAGTACAACACCGAGGAAGACTGGACTGCCGGCATTACCAAGTTCAACACCGAGATAATCTCCGGTCATGTCCCCGACATTATTGATGTTTCTCAGCTTCCCGGCGAGCAGTATGCCGCCAAGGGACTGCTTGAGGATCTCTATCCCTACATAGACAGCGACCCCGACTTTGACAGAAGCGATTTCGTTCAAAGCATAATCAAGGCGGCTGAGACGGACGGAAAGCTTTATCAGCTCGCCAGCGGCTTCTCCGTTGTCTCCATCATCGCCTCTCCCGATGTTGCGGGAACGGAAATGGGCTGGACAATGGAAGAAATGCAGGCTATACTTCAGGAGCATCCGGACGCCGATTTGCCCTTTGGTATGTATATGAGCCGCGGCAACATCCTTCAAAGCTTCCTCATGCTGAACATGGAAGAATACATGGATTGGAATACCGGCGAATGCAGCTTCAATTCCGATGGCTTCAAGCGTCTGCTTGAGTTTGCAAAGACCTTCCCCAGTGATGAGGAGCTTGAAAGCTCTACAAATTACGAAGACTGGGTAGAGCCTGCGGTTCTCATCGGCGAGGGCAGACAGCTTTTTCAATTTTTCTCTGCAAGCGATTTTGACAGCTTCCAGTATTACAAGGCGACCTTTGGCGGCAGAGTTACCTTTAAGGGTATGCCCAGCGCCGACAGAAACGGCAACATAGCTTACTTCAACGGCGGCATGGCAATGACCACAAGCTGCAAGAACAAGGACGGCGCATGGCAGTTCCTGCGCAGACTGATCTCTGATGAAATGCAGGAGGATCAGTGGTATTTCCCGATCATGCAAAAGCAGTTTGACGAAAAACTCGCCGAGGCAATGAAGCAGGAATACACCACTGATGCCGAAGGCAACAGAGTTCCCGTTTCCCACGGCAGCATGAGCTACGGCAACGGAGAGGTGATCGAATTCTATGCAATTACTCAGGAGGAGGCAGACCAATTCCTCGCTATGATCGACTCGGTCACCAAATGCGCTTCTCTTGATAATAGCCTTGCAGATATCATTACCGAGGAAGCGGAATACTTCTTTGCCGGCGAAAAGACCGTTGACCAGACAGCGGATATTATCCAGAGCCGCATGAGTATCTACATAAACGAACAGAGATAAGCCTGCCCCTGAGCAATAACAAAAGGGCGCACATAATGTGCGCCCTTTTCGGAAGAAAAGAGATGATTCGATGATAAAACTGCGGCAACTGCCTAAAAAGCTGAAAAGAGAAAGCTTGAAGCAATGGTGGCTCTCTCTGAGCGAGCGAAAAAGGGAGCGTCTGCGTGACCTTGCCTTTCTCTCACCCAGCATTATCGGAGTTGGTATTTTCTTTATCCTGCCCTTTTTTGTCATCGTGTACTACTCTTTGATAAACAATCCCATTCAGCACGAATTTGTTTTTCTTGATAACTTCGTTGCACTGTTTAAAAACTCGGCGTTCAAAACCGCGGCGAAGAATACGGCAAGCTTTTCTGCGGTAGCGGTGCCGCTGGCTGTTGTGCTTTCTTTTCTCCTTGCGCAGATGCTTGAGGCAAGAATACCGCTTAAAAGCCAGTTCAGAACCTTCTTTCTCAGCCCGATGATGGTACCGGTAGCCTCGGTCGTTCTTATCTGGCAGGTGCTTTTCAGCTATAACGGCACGGTCAACGACTTTTTTTCCAACTTCGGAGTGGACAAGATTGACTGGTTGAAATCCCAATATGCTCAGGTCGTTGTCGTTATTTTATTCCTGTGGAAAAATCTTGGATACTTTATGATTTTATTTATGGCGGCACTCAACAATATCCCCAGAGAGCTTATCGAGGTGGCGGATATCGAGGGCGCGACGCCGTGGTTCAAGTTTAAGCATATTACCTTGCGATACCTTTCTCCGACGATACTTTTCGTCACTATACTTTCGCTTATCAACTCGTTTAAGGTCTTTCGAGAGGTGTTCCTGCTCACGGGCGATTATCCTGTCGAAAGCTTGTATATGCTTCAGCATTTTATGAACAACACCTTTAAATCCCTCGATTATCAGAAGCTTTCCTCCGCAGCGGTTGTCATGGCGCTGGTCATGGTGGTTATCATTGCGCTGCTGTTCGTCTTTGAGGACAAGCTGGGAAAGGATGTGGAGGGATGAACAAAAAACGCTATTTCGGCAGAGGCGCGCTTACTCTTTTGGCTGCGTTTTTCGCCATCGCCTTTCTGCTGCCAACCGTACTTACAATAACAAACTCATTTATGTCACAGTCGGAAATATCCGCAAACTACGGCGCTGTGTTCCAGAATGCGTCGTCTGATAGCAAGACCTTCATTTCCGAGCAGGTGAACCTAAAATTCATTCCCGACAAGGTCGTTTTCACGCAGTATGCCACCGCGCTGCTGAAAAGCCCCGACTATTTGCTGAAGTTCTGGAATTCGGTGCTGCTGGTAGTGCCTATCGTTCTGCTTCAGGTTGGGGTCGCGTCGCTCGCGGCATACAGCTTTACACGCTATAGGGGTAAATTTAAGTCGTTTTTGTTCTTTTTCTATGTTATCCTTATGCTGATGCCATATCAGGTAACGCTGGTGCCGAATTACCTCGTCTCCGATTGGCTGGGCATTTTAAATACCTCCTGGGCGATTATTTTTCCCGGGGCGTTCGCGCCGTTTTCGGTGTTCCTGCTGACAAAATTCATGCGAAGAATACCTGTTTCGCTGATTGAGGCGGCGAAGCTTGACGGAGCGAGCGAGTGGAACATTTTTACGAAAATATGTATTCCCCAGTGCCGCAGCGCGCTTTATTCCATTGCAATTCTGGTCTTTATTGATTACTGGAATATGGTTGAGCAGCCGCTCATTCTGTTGCCCAACATGGAAAAGCAGCCGTTGTCCGTTTTCTTATCAACGATCAACACCGGCGAGGTTGGTATAGCCTTTGCCGTTGCAACGATTTATATGATACCGTCACTGCTGCTGTTCCTCCACGGTGAGGAGGCACTGGTTGAGGGAATTACACATTCTGGCTCGGTTAAGGGCTGATTTAGCGGATTTATCTGCAATTTTCGGCATTTTTTGAAAGGATGGTCAGCTTATGCAAGAGGTTAAAAAAAGAGGCTGGGTGAAAAACGCGGCGATAATATTTCTTTCGGTCATGCTTGTTCTGACCTTCTTTTCCAATACCATTATGAACCGCTCGCTGCCGGAGGTCGCGGCAGAGCGAGTACAGTCAGGACAGCTTGACGTAAGAATTCGCGGAACAGGCGTTGTTTCGGCGAATGAGAGCTATGAGGTCAAAAGCGAGCAGACACGCAAGGTTGATTCCGTGCCCGTAAAGGTCGGAGACACGGTTGAGGTCGGCGATACCCTGCTTTTCTTTGCGGATGCCGAGAGTGAGGATATCAAGCTGGCACAGCAGGAGCTTGATGAGCTGATGCTGCAATATAGGCTCAAGCTGGTGGATGCCAGCAACGGCGAATATGAAAAGGAAAACAGAGCAATCGAAAACGCGCAGCGGGAGCTTGACGAGCATAAGGCTGACATGGAGAAAAACAATGTCACCGATGAAATGATTTCGCAGGCGGAGACAAGAGCGGACAATGCTGAGAAAGCAGTTAAAAACCAAGAGGATTTCATAGCCAAGCTTGAAGCGGCGTCAGGCGGAGCGACCGTCGCAGACCTTGAAAAAGCGCAGAAGGATTACGACACGGTCTACCTTATCTACGGCACATGGTACGAACGCCTTGTCGAGGAAACCAACGACTGGATGGAGCGCAATGAGGTCACGGAAAGGGACGAGCAGAACGCGCAGCGCGACGTCTACATGGAAGCGCTTGTTGAACGCTACAAGCTGCTAATCGCCCAGGCGGAGCTTGAGAGCGTATCCGTTAGAGAGCTGACGGTTGAGACGTTTTCCGCTGAGAGCGGAGAAAATGGTGAGGTCACGCTTTTCGCCAAAGCCATCCAGCCGCCGAGGGGCATCAATGTCGATCACATGAAAAAAATGGTTGATGCTTACGCCGCTGTAAACCCCAAAAAGCTTGCCCTTGATGCTGCAAAGTCAGCTTCAGGACTAAGCGAGGCAAAGGATAAGCTGATCGATCTTGAACGCTATAAAAGCGACTGCGATGAAGCGGTAACGGAATTAAAAGAAAAACAGATCACCTATAAGACTCTGAAAAGCGGTCTTGCTGCAAAGCAGGATGCGCTTGAAGCGGCAATAAATGCCCTTGCCGATGCTCAGAAGGCAGACCAGAAGGAGGACATTCAGCTTCAAGCGGATAGGGAAAAAATAAATGAAAAGAAAGCGGAGCTTTCCGCGCTGCAAGGCGGCGGCTCAGGCGCAAGTGTTACAAGCCCTGTCAACGGTATTGTCAAGTCTATTGAGATAACAGCGGGAAATACCGCATCTTCCAACAGCACTCTGATGACCATTGAGGTTCCCGACAGAGGCTATGGAATAAGCTTTTCCGTTACCACGGAGCAGAGCAAAAAGGTAAAGGTCGGCGATCAGGCGGAGGTGTCCGGCGGGTACTGGGGAAGACAAGTCACAGCTACTCTGGTCGGCATTAAAACAGATCCGCAAAACCCCGGAACAAACAAGCTTTTGCAGTTTAAGCTTGAAGGCGAGGTCGATAGCGGCTCACAGCTTAGCGTTTCAATAGGCGAACGCGGCGGCAATTATGAGAGCATTGTTCCCAACAGTGCGCTGAGGACGGATAACAACGGCGATTTTGTGCTCGTGGTCGTCTCAAAGAGCAGCCCTCTCGGAAACCGCTATGTTGCGCAGAGGGTCGATGTTAAGGTTCAAGCTAAAGATGACGTGCGCTGCGCGGTATCCGGCGGACTGTCATACAGCGACATGGTCATTACTACCTCAAATAAACCGCTTGAGCCGGGTATGCTTGTAAGACTGCCCGACTAAGCGAAGCACTGTTATGAAAGGCGGGCGTTATAGTGACTAAAAAGCTTAAATACATCACCGTTGCCGCTGTCAACGCTCTGCTTTTAACATTGATCGTTATTTGCCTGCTTCGCTGCCGGGCAATAAGCGGAACTCTGCTAAGTCAGCAGGCTGCTGAGTTTTGGACCGGGGAGAGTGAGCTGCGCTTTGCGCAGGTGTCCTGCTATTTCCCTGTTGGAAATGAAAAGACGCTTAGCGAGATCCGCTCCTTCCGTGACAGTCTCCCCAAAAAGCTTGCTGACGCGGGTGTTGAAACGAGAAACGATGAGGACGGCTGGGTAGATGCGTATTCAACCATCTCCACTGTTACCGCCAAGGGTGAGCGCGGCTCGTCAGAGGCAACGGCGATAGGCGTTGGCGGGAGCTTTTTCCTCTTTCACCCCTATGAGCTGCTGAGCGGCAGCTATATCAGCGACGATGACGTTATGGCTGACAGAGTCGTGATAGACCGCGAGCTTGCATGGAAGCTGTTCGGCGGAACACAGCTTGCCGGCATGACGATGGATATAAACGGCAAGCTATGCTACATCGCCGGAGTAATAGAGCGCGAAACCGATAAGTATTCATTGCGCTGCGCGCCTGAAACTCCTCTGATATTCATGTTCTCCTCACAGCTTGATGATGAGACGGAGAGTGCCAATATCTCCTCGTATGAGCTTGTTATGCTTGATCCCATCAGCGGCTTTGCTGAAAAGACGCTTAGCGAGGGACTGGCGGGAAGCAACGGCATTGTTGTAGAAAACAGCGACAGGTACTCCCTTGCAAGTATTTTCTCCATCTTTAAAAACTTCGGCGAGCGCTCCATATCCGACACGGCGATTGTCTACCCCTATTGGGAAAACGCGGCGCGTCTCACCGAGCTTTACATCGCGCGGCTGTATGTGATCATTGCGCTGCTGGCAATCTTTCCGCTGCTGTGCCTTGCCGTGATAATCGTAAAGCTTATAAAGCTTTTGAGCGTCAAACTCAAGGAGCTTTCCGCGCGGGGCAAATACTTGTGGCAGCACAGATATGACCTTCGTGAGGAAAGACGCGAGAAGAAGGCCGAAAGGCAAAGAGCCATCGACAGCGGAGAGACAGTGCCGAGAAAAGTGCGTTTGCGTTTTCCGAAAATAAAGCGAAAGACCTCAAATGCTTTAAAGGAAAAAACGCCAAAGCAAAAAAAGAATAAAGCTCGTAAAGTCTCTGCCAAAAAGCGCAATGCAAGGAAAAACGGCGTTGCAGCGCTGATGGAATTTGAACCAAGCGCAAAAAATGCGGATGAGAGCCAAGACGAAGCGGAACTTATCCCCGACATCGAAAGCATCGTTCGTGAGGTGCTTGAGAATAAACAGGAAAACTAAACATCTAAAGAGCGCTCTCAGCAGGGGCGCTCTTTTTCAAAATTACGGTATTTAAGCATTATAGCTGCCGGACTATTGCATTTTTTGCCGCATACGGTTAAAGTATATGTGTATACTCGGCGGCACACCGCTGAAAACGTTTGCGGAGGAAAAGTCTTGCAAATTGACGAGCTGAGAGAAAAAGCGAATAAGCTGCCGCTTTTGCCGGGGGTATACCTTATGCTTAACGAAACGGGCGAGGTTATCTATGTCGGCAAAGCCAAGAAGCTGAAAAACCGCGTATCCAGCTATTTTCGCGGTGAGCATGAAGCGAAAACTGCCGCAATGGTAGAAAAGGTGCGCGATTTTAACGTTGTTGTTGTGGAGTCGGAGTTTGAGGCGTTGGTGCTGGAAAACTCGCTTATCAAGCGTCACCAGCCGCATTATAACATCTTGCTGCGCGACGACAAGGCGTATCCTTATATAAGGCTGGAGACAAACAGCGATTACCCGCGCTTTTCAATTGCAAATCGCGTTGCCGAGGACGGAGCGAGGTACTTCGGACCCTACGGAGGGCGGGTTGTGTCCAAAAACATCATAGACACGCTCAGTAAGGCGCTTAAGCTGCCCACCTGCGGCAGGAGATTTCCTCGTGATTTCGGCAAGACCCGTCCCTGCCTGAATTATCACATGGGCAACTGCCGCGGATACTGTACGGGCAATGTATCTTTGGAGAGCTATCAAAGCGCCGTTCGTGACGCGGAGATGATATTAAACGGCAAATCCGCAGAGCTTCACGCGGAGCTTGAAAAGGAAATGCTTTTGGCGTCTGAGGAGCTGCGCTTTGAGCGCGCCGCCGAACTGCGAGACCGTATGCGTGCCATTGACGGACTGCAAAACCGTCAAAACGTCATCGGTGCGGCAGGCTCGGATACGGATGCGATTGGCTTTTTCCGTGGAGCGAAAAGCTGCTTTGCCGTTCTGCATTACAGCGGCGGCAATCTGGTGGATAAGGACTACCGCATAATGGATGAGCCGCTGGAAAGCGATGAAGAAGCGGTTTCCGCGCTGGTGCGGCAGTTTTATTCCCTTCGCGGAGCATACCCCAAAACAATTCTCCTGCCGTTGGATACGGGCGACTGCGAGGAGCTTGCGCGTCTGCTTTCAGAGCTTTCGGGAAAAAAGGTGTACGTTGAAGTTCCGAAGCGGGGCGAGAGAAAGCTCTTGACCGACAAGGCTGCGCTCAATGCGCGCGAGGAGAGCGAGCGTGTTACCACTGCGGCTCAAAAGCGCCTTAAAACACTTGAATGGCTCAAGGACGCGCTGGAGATGGACACACTTCCGAGCCGTATTGAATCTTACGATATTTCCAACACCGGTAACTTCGGAATCGTAGCTTCAATGGTCGTCTTTGCTGATGGCAAGCCGCTCAAGCGCGAGTACAGAAAGTTTAAGATAAAGGAACTGACTGCTCAGGATGACTATGGCAGTATGCGCGAGGTTCTCACGCGCCGCTTCAGGCGCTTTCTTGACGGCGACGAGCGCTTTAATAAGCTGCCGGATCTGCTGCTGATAGACGGCGGTAGCCTCCACGCGGGAGTGGCGGAGTCTGTCCTGCGTGAGTGCGGCTTGCTTATTCCCGTTGTGGGCATGGTCAAGGACGATAGGCACAGAACAAGAGCACTGACCTTTTCCGACGGCAGAGAGGTCGGCATTTCGGGCAACCCCGCCGTATTCTCCTTTATCGGAACGATACAGGAGGAAACTCACCGCTTTGCCATCGAATATCACCGCAGCCTGCGAAGCGCCGCCATTGGCTCGTGCCTTGAGGATATCAAGGGCGTAGGTGAGAAACGGCGCAACGAGCTGCTCTTACATTTCAAAACGATTAAGGCGATCAAGGCTGCAAGCTATGAGGAGCTTTGCAGCGTAGTGCCGAAAAACACCGCCAAGGCGGTATATAACTATTTCCACGCCGAAAACAGTGAGGCTTCGCCGGAGGAAAGCACGGAGGAAAGTATATGAGAGTGATTACGGGCATGGCAAGAGGACGCAAGCTCCGCGAGCCTGCGAATATGGACATTCGTCCCACCACGGATCAGGTGAAGGAGGCTCTTTTCAATATCGTTCAGTTCGATATTGAGGGCAGGCGAGTGCTTGACCTGTTTGCCGGTACGGGACAGCTTGGTATAGAGGCGCTCAGTCGTGGAGCAAGGAGCGCGACCTTCGTTGACGAGAGCAGCGAGGCAATAAAAATCATCAAGGCAAACCTTGAACACTGCCGGCTCACGGGCGAGGTCGTGCGTACGGACGCAATTGGTTTTTTGAAGCGCTGCGGCAAATACGACCTTATTATTCTTGACCCGCCGTATGCAAGCGATTTGTTGGAAAAAACTCTCAAATACATCATAGAATTTGACATATTGGCAGAAGGTGGTATAATAATCTGTGAGACTGGCGCAGAAAAGACAGTGCCGCAGCTTGACGCACCCTATTATACTGGGCGCGAATACAAGTACGGCAAGGTGCATCTGACCGTCTGCGGAAGAAACCCCGATTGATAATTGCTCCGAAAGGAAGGCACTCAAGCGATGATAACAGCAATCTACCCCGGAACCTTTGACCCCATAACACTCGGACACCTCGATATAATCAAGAGAGCGGCGGGAGTGTTTGACAAGCTTGTTGTCAGCGTTGTTATGAACATCGAAAAAAGCCCCATGTTTGATATTGACGAAAGAGTAGAGCTTATCAAGGCTGTTGTCAAGGATTTTCCCAATGTTGAGGTTGCGTCCTCCGTGGAGCTTTTGGCAGATTTTGCAAAGAACTATGAAAACCCCATTGTCATCAAGGGTCTGCGCAACCTTGTAGACTATGAGTATGAGACTACGATGGCGGTGTTCAACAAAAGGCTCAACCCCGAACTTGAGACCTTTTTTATCACCTCAAACCAGCAGTACACCTACGTCAGTTCCACCGCTGTCCGGCAGCTTGCAATGTACGGAGCTGACCTGACTGACTATGTTCCGGAGCAGGTTTGCCAAGCGGTTATAAAGAAATTTCACAGTTAGGCATAAAATTAGACCCCTTCAGACCGCGTGCCTTATGACGGCACTGTAGCCCCACAAAAGCAAGCGAGCACGACGGCTTCTTTTGTGACCGAAAGTAATGCGGAAAGGATCGGTAATTACATGGATTACGAAAACGAAAACGAATTCAGCGCACTGCTGGACATGCTTCAGAGCGCGGTGGTGGATGCGTGGAGCGTTCCTCTCAGCAAGGATAAATGTATGCTCCCGCGCGAAAAAACCATTGAGCTGATTGAAGAGATCAAGCGACAGTTCCCCATCGAGATAACCGAGGCAAAGCGCCTTCTCGCCTCTAAGGAGGATTTTGTTGCCAACGCCAAGCGCGAGGCGGAGCTTATCCGCAAGGCAGCGGAGGAACAGGCAAGGCGTCTGGTCGAGGAGGAGGAGATCACACGCATTGCCCGCGCTCACGCCAACGAGATCATCTCCACCGCCGACAGCAAGGCAAGAGAGCTGATGCGCGTTGCAAACGACTATGTTGACGATGCTCTCAGACGCACTGAGGAGGCGATAGGCGCGGCGGCGAATGAAATACATCAGTCCAGAGCGCGCTTCCGCAGCTTGGCGGTTTCTCGCCCCGTTGTTGCGCAGCCTGCCGAGCAGCAGCCGCAGCAAGAGCCGGAGGAGCAGCCCGAAATCATTGATGAAGAACCTTTAGAGGAATAATGTCCCCACAAGCACCCACGCACCGCGGAAAAAAGTTTTAAATTTTTTTCTGCGGTGCGTTTTCTATATGTTGACATAATATTGGTTAAAAGTAGTTATGGACACAATTTCTTGTGTTACATAGCCTGCAAGAGCGAAATTACACCCAATTTAGGCTGTTTTTTCGCTCTTGCATTTTTTTTGTCCTTTGTTTATAATGAGCTTACAGGTGGGGAGAAGTGGAATGAAATGCACTAAAATCCCATACTTAACCCAAAAGTGACCATATTTGGGGTGCTTCTCCAAAAGCCGGCAAGGAAAGGACAGGGGGGATAAGCGTGACAGGCGAATATCAGCACACCTTAGACTCCAAGGGACGTCTGTCTATCCCCGCGCGCCTTCGTGAGGAGCTGGGTAATGTCTTTTATGTCACCCTTTCCATGGACAAGTGCCTCTCTGCCTATTCCGCTGAAAGCTGGCAGGTGTTTTCCGATAAGGTCAATGAAATGCCTTATGTTAAGCAGCGCAAAATGCGTCCCCTGTTTGCCTATGCCGCGAAATGCGAGCTGGATGCACAGGGAAGAATACTGTTGCCGCAGAACCTGCGCGATTATGCGGGGCTTACGAAGAATGTAACGGTTATCGGCTGCAACAACCACGCAGAGTTTTGGGACAGCGACAGTTGGAGCGAGATCTACGCGCTTGAAACCACTCCCGAAAACATTGCGGCAGTTATGGAGGAGCTTGAGTTCTGATGGAGCTTACCCACTATTCGGTCATGCTCGGCGAGTGCATAGATGCACTGGACATAAAGCCGGACGGAATATATGTGGACGCGACGCTCGGCATGGGCGGTCACTCCTACGAGATTGCGCGGCGTTTAAAGAGCGGCAGGCTTATCTCAATAGACCGCGACGTGAAGGCGATAGAGCGTTCGCTGCCGCGACTTGAAGAATTCATGGACAGAATAACGCTCGTTCACGGCAATTTCCGCGATATGAATGCCATTTTGGATGAGCTGGGAATAGATAAGGTTGACGGTATGCTTTTCGATTTGGGAGTATCGTCACCGCAGCTTGACGAAAGTGAGCGCGGCTTTTCGTATATGAACGATGCTCCACTGGATATGCGTATGGATCAGAGCGACTCGATAACCGCCTCTGATATAGTCAACACATGGTCGCAGGAGCGCTTAAAGCGCATATTATATGACTTCGGCGAGGAGCGCTTCGCACCGCGTATAGCCGAGGCAATAGTAAAGGCAAGGGAAAGCAAGCGCATCGAAAGCACACTTGAGCTTGTTGAGATCATCAAAAGCGCAATGCCGGCTTCTGCGCTGCGAGAAAAGCAGCATCCCGCCAAGCGTAGCTTTCAAGCCATACGCATCGCGGTTAACGACGAGCTTGAGGCTGTATCGCAGGTGCTTGAAACCGCTGCGGACAGGCTGAATACGGGCGGAAGGCTAGTTGTTATCAGCTTCCATTCACTGGAGGACAGGATAGTTAAAAATGCTATTTCCTCCAGAGAAAACGGCTGCATCTGCCCGAGAGATTTTCCGGTTTGCACCTGTGGATTTGTGCAGACGCTCAAAAATGTCGCGCGCAAGCCGATAGTTCCCGGCGAAAAGGAAATTGCGGAAAACCCGCGTTCGAGAAGTGCAAAGCTTCGCGTAGCGGAAAGAGTGCAGTAAGAAACGCTTCCTGTCTTTTGAAAGGAGAAGCACAATGGCTGTTAATTACGGATACGCCAATGATTATGTTAGAGGCAGTCTGGCATATAATTACGACAATACGGCAGCGTACCCCGGTGATTGGACTGCTCCCGCCCCGCAACGCCGCGTTGTTATCCCCGCGCCCCCCAAAACGGCGGAGGAGGTAAAAACACACGCGCAGCCCGTTAAATACACACAGAGTATATCGCCCTTGGCTATTGTAGGCTTTATCTGTGCTGCCGTGATGATAGTTTTGCTGCTTATGGTAAAGGTGCAGCTTACAGAGATAACCGACCAGGCAGTAGCGCTTGAGCGGCAGCTTACTGAGCTTGAGGTGGCTCAAAACAGACTTCTTATCGACTACGAGAGTGCCTTTAACCTTACGGAGATAGAGGAGTATGCCACGACTCAGCTCGGTATGCAGCGCCCTAGAGACGAGCAGATATATTATCTTGACAGTACCGTACCGGACAAGGCGGTCATCTTAGAAAATGCCAGTGAGGAAAAGAGCCTTAGTAACAGATTATTTGATATGCTTGCCTCAATATCGGAATATTTCAAATAGTACTGCGAGTATAATCCATTGTTGAAGTAACCCATACCCATGCAATCGGAGGGGTATTATGGCTAATCAAAAAAAGAAAAATCCGTCTTACAACGGTCCGAATTCAATGATGCTTCGCCGCACACTTTTCCTTTTGGCAGTGTGCGGCATAGTTGCTTTTGTAGTGTTGGGTGCAAGACTGTTCAAGCTGCAGATAATCGACCACGAAAAATACGAGAGCGAGGCAATTGAGCAGCAGGTTCGTGACACTATCGTCAATGCTGCGCGCGGTACGATTTACGACACCAATATGAAGATCCTTGCAATGAGCGCCAGCGTTGACGATGTTTTCATCAGCCCCAAGGAGATCAAGCTCTATGGCGACGACCCTTTGGTGATTGCCAATGGGCTTGCGGAGATTTTGGGCATAGAATCGCAGCCCATCCTCGATAAAATGAGCGATACGGATTCGTGGTATAAAACGGTTGCAAAAAAGGTTGAACCGGAGATTTCGGATAAAATAAGGGAGTTTGTCAAGGAAAACGATATAAAAGGCGTTCACCTTGAAGAAAACACCAAGCGCTATTACCCCTATTCAAGTCTTGCCTCTCATGTTATAGGTTTTGTCGGCATGGAAAACAAGGGGCTGGCGGGAATTGAAAACTATTATGACGACACGCTCACAGGCATAAACGGACGTGTTGTGCGTGCCAAAAACGCCGCCGGAACCGATATGCTGTTTACCACCTTTGAGGACTATTACGATGCCAAGGACGGCAACGATGTTGTGCTCACCGTGGACTCTACCATCCAGTATTACGTTGAAAAGAGCCTCGAGCAGGCGGTGCGCGATTATGACGTACAAAACGGAGCGGCGGCTATAGCCATGGATGTTAACACTGGCGCGGTATTAGCAATGGCAAGTCTCGGAAACTTCGATTTGAACAACTATCAAATCGTAAGCGACGATGCCCGAGCCATCATTGACGCAGAGGAGAATGAGGAGCAGAAAGCGGAGCTTCTCTATAAGGCACAACAGCTCCAGTGGCGCAACAAGGCGCTCAGCGATACCTATGAGCCTGGCTCCACATTTAAAATAATCACTCTGGCAATGGCGCTTAACGAGGGCGTGGTCTCGCGGGAGAGCAGCTATTTCTGCGGCGGAAGCGTAGAAGTTCTGGGACGAAACGACCCGGTCAAATGCTGGAAAGCGGGCGGTCACGGCAGCCAGAACTTAACGCAGTCGCTTCAGCATTCCTGCAACGTCGCCTTTGTTAACATCGGATTGAAGGTGGGCGCTGAGCGCTTTTACGACTACTGCGAGGCGTTCGGTTTTTTTGATGCTTCGGACGACACGTCAAGGACGCTTACAGGCACAACGGGCATCGACCTTCGCGGAGAGAGCGGCAGCATCTGGTGGTCGCGCGATACCTTCTGCAACCCGGATAACAAATCGCAGCTTGCCGCGGCGTCCTTTGGTCAGACCTTTAACATTACGCCCTTACAGCTTATAACTGCGGTATCCGCCTGCTGCAACGGCGGAAATCTGATGCAGCCGTATATCGTCAAAGAGATAATAGATCCGGACGGCAACACTGTTTCACGAACAGAGCCGACAGTTGTGCGGCAGGTGATAAGTGAGGAAACGAGCAAAACCGTCTGCGAAATGCTAGAACAGGTCGTTGGTGATAAGGTTGAGGGCACGGGTAAAAACGCCTATGTCGCCGGCTACCGCATCGGCGGCAAAACAGGAACCTCCACCAACACAACGGTTGAGGCAACAACAGGTAAAAAGCAATATATAGTTTCTTTCATAGGTGTTGCACCGATGGATGACCCGCAAATCGCAGTGCTGGTACTGCTTGATTGTCCCAGCAATGAAACGGGCATATACATAAGCGGAGGACGCATGGGCGCGCCTACGGTCGGAGCGATTTTGGCTGATGTTCTGCCATATATGGGGATTGAGCCGAAATACACCTCCGATGAGGAGCAGACGGTAGACCGCTCTGTTCCCAAGGTAACGGGACTTGAATCGAACGAAGCGATGACTAAGCTTCAGGGCGAGGGCTTTACATACCGTGTCATCGGAGATGGTGGCGTGGTAACAGCGCAGATACCTGCGGCAAACAGCATTGTAGCCGCGCAAAGCCAGATAATAATCTATTGCGGAGCAGAGCCGTCAACGGATTTGGAGACTGTGCCCGACCTAACCGGCACGACCTACAGCATTGCAAGACAGACCCTCGGCTCTTACGCGCTGTATGTAAGAGCCTCCGGACCGATAACAGACCCCACGGCAATTGTTGTTGCAAAGCAGAGCATTGCGGCGGGCACGCAGGTGGAGCATGGAACGGTAATTGAAGTGACGGTAACGGATAACAGCCAGCAGGGAAGGTATTGATGCCCGCAATGATACGGAGGAATAAGACATGAAGCTCAAGCAACTGCTCAGTAAGGTTGAAATACTGGAAACCGGCGCTGATTTGGAAATTGAAATCGGCGATATAAGCTATGACTCCCGTAAGACAAAGAAGGGCGACCTCTTTGTCGCCATACGCGGCTTTGAAAGCGATGGTCATAGGTTTATTGCGGCTGCTGAAAAAGCGGGCGCTGCCGCTGTGCTTTGCGAGGAAAAGCCGGAGACTGAAATTCCATATGTTATCGTCAAAAATTCCCGTAAGGCTTTGGCTTTAGTTTCAGCGGAATACTTCGGCAACCCGGCCGAGGAAATGACGATGGTAGGAGTTACAGGCACAAACGGCAAAACAACGACAACGCTCCTGCTCAAGCACGTTATTGAACAATCACTTGGTGCGAAGGTGGGACTGATCGGTACAAATCAGAACATGATTGGCGAGCTTGCGATGGAAACAGAGCGAACCACGCCGGAGTCCTATGAATTGCAAAAATTATTCCGCGAAATGGCAAATGCCTCTTGCAAATATGTTATAATGGAAGTATCATCTCATTCGTTGGCGCTTGACAGGGTGGCGGGTGTGCGCTTCAAGCTGGGCGTATTTACAAACCTCACGCAGGATCATTTGGATTTTCACCACACGATGGAGGAATACGCGGCTGCAAAGGCGCTGCTGTTTTCCAACTGTGACAAGGCGGTCATCAATCTTGACGATGAGTGGGGCGGCTATATGCGCGAGAGAGCGAAGTGTCCCGTGTTTACTTATTCGGAAACAAAGCTTGAGGCGGATCTCGTCGCAAAGGATATAAGGCTCTCGCCCTCAAGCGTCAAGTTCTGCGCGCTTGCCGATGGCGATATTGAGCGCATATCTCTCGGCATACCCGGCAGATTTTCAATCTATAACGCTATGTCGGTCATATCCTCGGCGTTGCTTCTCGGACTTCCGCTTGAAAAAATAGCAGACACGCTGGCAACGGCATCGGGCGTAAAGGGCAGGGTGGAGGTCGTCCCCACACCTGAGGACTACACAATACTAATCGATTATGCGCACACACCCGACGCGCTTGAGAATGTTATTAAGTCCATGAAGGAAGTCGCCGCGGGCAGAGTCGTTGTGCTATTTGGCTGCGGAGGCGACAGGGATAAAACCAAGCGTCCCATTATGGGCAGCATTGCCGTGTCACTGGCGGATTTCACTATTATAACCTCCGATAATCCGAGAACGGAGATGCCGTCTGAAATAATCGCCGATATACTTGCGGGAGTAAAAGCGCCTAAGAACCGCTATAAGGTCATTGAGGACCGAAAAGAAGCGATAGCCTTTGCAATTGACAATCACCAGAAGGACGATGTTATAATCCTTGCCGGCAAGGGTCACGAGACTTATCAAATAATCGGCAAAACAAAGCACCACATGGATGAGAGGGAGATAGTCGCCGAGCATTTGACCTCAAAGCAAGGCTAATTTCATTTGGAGAGGAAGAAAACAGATGACAGAGATGACGGGAAAGCTTATTTTTGCTTTTTTGATTTCCTTAGCTGTTTCAGCGCTGCTGGGAAAAATCGTTGTGCCGTGGCTTCGCAAAATCAAAGCGGGGCAGGCAATTAAGGAAATAGGACCTAAGTGGCATATGTCCAAGGCAGGAACGCCTACGATGGGCGGCGTTATCTTTATCGCAGGCGTTGCCGTTGCCTGTGTCACGTCGGGCTATTCTTTAATGAAACAGGGTGACTTCGCGCATATATTTGTTTTTCTGCTTGCGCTCGGCTTTGGAGCCGTTGGTTTTGTAGACGACTATAAAAAGCTTAAGAAAAAACAAAACACCGGCTTGACCGCCGGCAAAAAGTTTGCGCTTCAGGTCGCTGTTGCAGCGCTGTTTGTTGTTGTCCTTCGCAGCTTCGGCTATGCAACGCCAAACCTATACATCCCGTTTTTCGATGTGAGCTATCCTTTGCCTGAGTGGCTGTTTTATGCATTTACAATCTTTGTGATCGTTGCAACGGTCAACGCTGTAAACCTTACCGACGGAGTGGACGGTCTTGCAACCGGCACGTCAATTCCGGTTTTCGTATTCTATTCCGTTGTTGCTTTCGCGTGGGGAAAGGAATACCTTTCGTTAGGCATTTTTGCGGCGGGCCTTGTTGGCGGTCTTTTCGGCTTCTTACTTTATAACTACAACCCCGCAAAGGTCTTTATGGGCGATACAGGCTCGCTTTTTCTCGGCGGTGCCGTTGCGGGAATGGCGATTGCTATGGATATGCCGCTTATAATTATCACCATCGGCATTTTATATATCCTTGAGGTGCTTTCCGATATAATTCAAGTAGGCTATTTCAAGCTTAGCCACGGTAAGCGCGTTTTTAAAATGGCACCCTTCCACCACCATCTGGAGATGGGCGGATGGACGGGTAAAAAGTGGAGCGAAAAGGAGCTTTTTGCTCTCTTTACCGGAATTTCAACGCTGATGGCGGTAATATCTTTCTTTGGCGTGTTTGATAGATATGCTGCATAAGCTTTAAAGGCAGTTGAGACACAAGGAGGCGAGAGCATGGCAAACAGCAGCGCATCACTAAAGGAATACGGTCGCGATCTGCGAACGCCTCGCGGTCCTGTTGATATACCCTTCCTAATGCTTACATTGCTGCTTCTGACCATTGGCGTTGTCATGGTTCTTTCAGCCAGCTATGCAAGCGCGTATTATGACCTTAACAATGAAACGAACGGAAACGCTACATATTATTTCGCCCGTCAGCTTTTCTTCGCTCTGTTAGGAATAGTTATTATGCTTGTTGCCTCGCGTTTGCCAATGAGCTTCTACCGCCGCTTTTCTTTCGCGGTGCTTGCTGTTGCAATAGTGCTGCTAATGGCTGTTTTGGTTATCGGCACAAAGAGCCACGGCGCTCGCCGCTGGATTTTAATCGCGGGCATCAGTTTGCAGCCCTCTGAAATTGCAAAAATCGGTGTGATCCTCTATTTTTCCGTTTTGATATGCAGATATAAAAACCTTATGGGAACATTTAAATACGGCGTTGCACCCTTTGGAATAATACTGCTTGTCATTATCGGACTTCTGGCACTTGAACCGCATTTGTCGGCGTCTATCATCATTATCCTCATAGGCGCAATTATGATGTTTGTCGGCGGCGCGCGTTTATTTTGGTTTATCGGCGGCGGCATCGGTGTTGCGGGAATGCTTTTTATCGCGCTTAATGTTCTTCAGTATTCGGCGGATCGTATTTCAGCATGGCGGGACCCATTTGCCGATTCGGGCGATACAGGCTACCAGATAGTCCAGTCGCTCTATGCTATCGGAAGCGGCGGACTGTTCGGTCTTGGTCTCGGTCAGAGCCGACAGAAATACCTTTATCTGCCGGAGGAGCACAACGACTTCATTTTTTCCGTTATCTGCGAGGAACTGGGCTTTATCGGTGCCGGACTGATCTTGAGTTTGTTCGCTCTGCTTATCGTTAGAGGATACTGGCTGGCGATGCATTGCCGCGATAGATACAGCTTTCTTGTTTGCGTGGGCATAACATCTCTGCTGGCGATACAAGTAATACTGAATGTAGCGGTTTGCACCAATTTAATTCCCTGCACCGGCATTTCGCTGCCGTTTTTCAGCTATGGCGGCACTGCGCTGCTTATGCAGATGGCGGAAATGGGTATAATCCTAAGTGTTTCAAGGGATATTCCGGATGCCAGAACGGATTGAATGCCCTTATTCGTGCTGACCCTGCGAGCATGGACGAGAAAGGAGAAGATTGCATGAGGTATTTATTCACCTGCGGCGGAACCGCCGGTCATATCAACCCTGCTGTCGGAGTTGCGCAGAGACTGCGCGAGCTGGATCCGGACTGCGGCATACTTTTTGTCGGCGCGAAGGGGCATATGGAAAGCGAGCTTGTTCCGCGTGAGGGCTTTGATATTGAGCTTGTTGAAATAACCAATATAAGCCGCGAGCTTAACCTTGAGGGATTAAAGCATAACATTAACACCGCTAAGAATGTTATCAGCTCAACAGGGGAGGCAAAGCGGATTATCAGCCGCTTTAAGCCCGATGTTGTGATAGGAACGGGCGGATATGTTTGCTATCCCGTTTTGAAAGCGGCGCACGGTATGAAGATACCCACAGTTGTCCATGAGAGCAACGCCGTTCCGGGACTGACTACAAAAATGCTCTCCGGCACAGCGGATAGAATACTCGTCGGCTTTGAGGAGAGCAGGCAGTATTATCGCCATGCAGACCGCGTTATCGTAACGGGAACTCCCGTCCGCGAGGAGTTTCGCACGGTCAGCAAGGCGCAGGCGCGCGCGAAGCTGGGGATTGACCCCGATAAGCCGCTCATAGTATCCGTCTGGGGCTCGCTCGGTGCTGCCTTTATGAACAAGACAATGGTTGGTTTTATCGAAAAGGCTCTTGGAAATCCGTTCTTCTCGCTTATTCATTCGGCAGGCAAGAGCGGCTATAAGACAATGATTTCCGATATGGACAAGAAGAACATCATAAACGCCAAGGCGCGCGGCATGGAGGTTCGTGAGTATATTTACGATATGCCGTTGGTTATGGCGGCGGCGGATTTGGTGATATGCCGAAGCGGTGCGTCTACGCTTAGCGAGCTTTGCGTTTTGGGCAAGCCGGCAATTTTAGTACCCTCGCCGAATGTTACCAACAACCATCAGGAAAAAAATGCTAGAGTCCTTGAGAAAGCAGGCGCTGCCGTACTTATTCCCGAAAACGAGATTACGCCTGACAAGCTGCTTGGCTCGGTTTCGCTGCTTCTCTCACGACCGGACACGCTCGACGCCATGAGCGCTCAAATGCGCGGCATCGGTGTGTCTGACGCAACAGAGCGCATAGCGGACATAGTGCTTGATCTTTCAAAAAAATCTCCACAAAGACACTGACACCACAACGCCGCGCTTCGCATAGTATGGCATAAATTATGCTGTGCGGAGGGTAAATATGAGTATTTGGCGTATTTCCGGCGGAAACAGACTCAATGGCGACATAAGGATACAGGGGGCGAAAAATGCAGTTTTACCCATTATTGCAGCTTCGATAGTAACCAGCTGCGAGACAGAGCTGATCAACTGTCCCCGCTTGAGTGATGTTGAAGCGGCAATGTGTATTCTGCGCCATCTCGGCTGCATTGCCGAGCGTGACGGCGACACGCTTTATATCGACTCGCGCGGCATGAGCGCGACGGATATTCCGCATGAGCTTATGAGGGAAATGCGCTCGTCCGTGATTTTTCTCGGCGCGATTTTGGCAAGGGCACATAGCGCACAGCTTTATTATCCCGGAGGCTGCGAGCTGGGCGCAAGACCCATTGACCTGCATCTGGACGCACTGCGTGCGCTGGGTGCGCAGATAAGCGACAGCGGTGGAAAGCTCGAATGCAGCGACAGCGGTCTAAAAGGCACGCGGATAAATCTGTCTTTCCCCAGCGTTGGAGCAACAGAGAACATCATGCTCGCAGCCTGCGCCGCTTCGGGTGAAACCGTTATTACTAACGCGGCGAGAGAGCCTGAGATCGTTGATTTACAGGACTATTTACGAAAGCTTGGTGTGTGCGTTTTCGGCGCGGGTACGCCAACTATCAGTATTTCGGGCTTTAATCCGGTGCAAGTTGTCGGACATAGAGTCATGACCGACCGCATTGCCGCTGCAACGATGCTCTGCTGCACGGCTGCCACCGGCGGCAAAGTAAGGCTTCTCAGCGTTGAGCCGGCGCACTTTGAAACCATTTCCGAGGCGCTTGAATATATGGGCTGCCAAATCGAGCGCGGTTCAACTGAGATTACGATAAGCTCCAACGGTATACTTAGGGCGCCGAAGCCTGTAGTAACAAAGCCCTATCCCGGCTTTCCGACTGACGCGCAGCCGCTATTGATGGCGGCGTGCTTAAAGGCGGACGGCACGGCGGTGTTTACCGAGAATATATTTGAAAATCGCTATCGGCACGCGGTTGAGCTGCGGAAGCTCGGCTCTGATATAAGCGTTGTAGGGCGTGTGGCAATGGTTACGGGCGTTCCAAAGCTTATAGCCGCTCCCGTCACGGCAACCGACCTTCGCGGCGGTGCGGCGCTTGTTGTTGCCGCTTTAGCTGCGGAGGGGGAGACTCAGCTTTACGACGTTGGGCATATTGTCCGCGGCTATGAGCGGCTTGACGAGCACCTTCGCGCTCTTGGAGGCGATATTCACTACAAATGCTGAAGGGGGATGCAAATGTCCGCAAAAAAAAGAAAAAACCGCGATAATTCAAATGGGGGCGGAGGATTTATCTTCGGCTCCGTTTCGTTTATTATAATTTGCGCGGCGCTGGTTTTTGCAATGAGCGTTTTTTTTCGAGTCTCAAAGATAGAGGTCGTGGGAAACGGGCGTTACAGCGCTTCGGAGGTCATTGAGAGCTCCGGCATTAAGGATGGGGACAACCTTGTTTTTCTCCAGTGCGACCGTATTGAGGAAAAGCTATATAAAAAGCTGATATACATAAGCACCGCTGAGGTTTCACGAAAGCTTCCAAACAAGGTGACGATAAAAATATCCGAAAGCAGCGCCCTTGCTGTTGTTGAAACAGACTCGGGACTTTGGTTGATTGACAAAAACTGTCGGCTTTTAGGTGAGTGCACGGCTGCGGAAGCTGCGCCTTATATAAACATAATAGGTCTATGTGCGCTTGAGCCTGAGATTGGTGAAACGCTTTCGGCGCAGGCGGAGGATGCGCCGCGTATAAAGTATCTGAAAGCGATACTTTCCGCGGTTGAAAGCTTCGGCGTTATCTCTAAGGTGGATGCGCTTGACGTCAGCAACAGCGCCAACGCCCAGTTCCGTTATGACGGACGCTTTACGGTAAAGCTCGGAAAAAACGAGTATATCGACAATAAAATGCAAATACTGCTGGGGGCGGTTTCTGAGCTTGGCAGCGAAGAAACTGGTATAATAGACATATCGGAAGAAAAACGCGCTCATTTCAATCCTGATGAGTGAATTAGGTCATATTTGATTACAATTTGGAAAAAAATCGGTAAATTTTTATTGGTTCACATAATATAAATGCAAACAACTCTTGACCTAGAGCGATTTTCGTTATACAATAAAGCGAATAGTTGGATAATACTGCTGAATCAAATATCTTATGGTTCGGATTTTTCAGAATATGGGAGGCTTGTGAATATGTCGTTTCAGCTTGAAACCGGTCCCGAAAATGTTGTAACGATCAAAGTTGTTGGTGTTGGTGGCGCTGGCAATAACGTTGTAAACAGAATGGTTAGCTCCGGCACGAAGGGTGTCGAATTCATTGCTATCAACACGGACAAGCAGGCTCTGTCTGTTTCCAGCGCAACACAGAAAATACAGATAGGTGAAAAGCTTACTCACGGACAGGGCGCAGGCTCTGACCCCGAAATCGGTAAGCGCAGCGCCGAGGAAACCCGCAACAACATCGCCAAGAGCTTTGAGGATGCCGATATGGTATTCATCACAGCCGGAATGGGCGGCGGTACCGGCACAGGCGCAGCTCCCACCATTGCTGATATCGCCCGTGAGTCCGGAATACTTACGGTCGGTGTGGTCACAAAGCCCTTCAGCTTTGAGGGCAAGCGCAGAATGGATCAAGCGGAGCAGGGCATCAGCGAGATGCTCGGCAAGGTTGACTCTCTGCTCATCATCCCCAATGACCGCCTAAAATACACAACCGATCAGCGCGTGACATTTGCAAACGCTTTTGAGATCGCCGATGACGTTCTAAATCAGGCTGTTACCAGCATTTCAGACCTTATCAAAAACACCGGCTTTATCAACCTCGACTTCGCCGATGTTACAACAATAATGAAAAATGCCGGTCTTGCTCACATGGGCGTCGGCAAGGCTGCCGGTAAGGGCAAGGCGGAGGATGCCGCCCGCATGGCAGTTGCCAGTCCCCTTATGGAAACCTCTATTGACGGTGCAAGAGGTGTTCTTATTAACATCACAGGTTCGATGGACATGGGTCTTGAGGACGTTGAAGCTGCGGCAAACCTCGTACAGGCAGCGGCACATCCCGAAGCAAACATCATTTTCGGTGCAACCTTTGATGACACCATGGATGACGAAATTCGCGTCACTGTTATCGCAACCGGATTTGATTACGGTCAAAACCCGCTTCGTGCCGGCGATTTCCAGCAGCGCAGAGAGCAGCCCTCTGAAAAAGCACAGGGGCTTTTCTCCGCAGCCTCTGAAATGGCAGGCGCGGCAGCTCAACCCGTAACGCTCACGCCGCCCGCTCCCGCTCCTACGCCTGCACCCGCACCGGCTCCCGCTCCTAAAAAGGAAGAGGATCCGTTCGACAGCATATTTAAGATTTTCAACTCTAAATAAGCTATCATTATTCATGAAACGCTCCCTTCGCCGTGGGTGGCGGAGGGAGCGTTATTATATCCTTAGTACAATTCCATCTTGTGCGGCGAGCCAGCGTGGCTGTAAAGCCGGTAATACACCTTGAGTTGAATGCTTGCGATGAAGGGAAAATGGAATGAAAAGAGTAAATAAGCACCTCGAAAGAATTAGAACAACTACGTTTGCGGTTTATATTCGTGAGCTTCTTGAAATATATCTTGTTAAGCAGGTGCCGCGTTCGGCGGCGGCTCTTTCATACTTTTTGACTTTGTCTGTTTTTCCTACGCTGATTTGCATTCACGCAATGATTGTCTATCTTCTGCCGGGAATTGAGCTGCCCATGGATGAGCTGTCTCGACTTATTCCGCCTAGCTCTCTTGAGACTATAAGAGACTATATAGAATACGTTGCCGCGCATAACAATAAGGCTATGATAACCGCCGGCATCCTTGGTATGGCAACAACATCGGCTGCCGCTTTTCGTTCAATACATATGACGATGGCGGATATTCAGGGTGAGTCGCGCTTTCGCGGTATTTTTGCACTCCTTTTCAGCTTTATTTTTTCACTTCTCTTTTTAGCTGTAATCTATTTTGCAGCTATCGTCATGGTTACGGGCGACTGGCTTATCCGCTTTGTTACCAATGTTTTTCCGTTTCTCAAGGGGCTTGAGCTTTGGAGTCTCATTCGCTTCCCCTTACTGCTTGTTATATTCATCCTCATAATCTATGCGCTCTACCGCATCACGGCGCCAAGGGACATACGAAAGGGCTTGATGGTCGGAGCGGTAGCTGCGGCAATACTTATCGTTCTCGTCAGTGTGCTGTTTTCTTGGTTTATCAGTATGTCCTCGCGTTACCCGCTTATATATGGGTCGCTGGCGTCCATTGTCATATTTATGCTGTGGATGTATATTTGCGGTCAGATACTGATAATGGGAAATGCGCTTAATGTTGTTCGGCGGCATAGAATAATAGGAGAGCTTGCGGACGACGATTAAGATCGGAAAACGGAATAAATATTAAAAGGAAGGCGAAACCGCCTTCCTTTTTGCATATGCCTATTTAAGCTCCTTATCTAATAAGCGTCTAGCTTCAGGATCTACCTCGCTGAGAGAATAGCTGACGGAAATGCCCGACTTAGGCAGGCGATGGTAGAACGAGGCAAGAATACGTTCGGCGATGACAATGGCGTTTTCAAGCGTTGCCAGCGGAAGAAGAATAATAAACTGTGAAACGCTATAACGTGCAAAAATATCTCCGCGCCTAAGATTTGAGGAAACGGTTGTTTTAAGTCTTTCCATGGTCGAGTTGAGCTGCTTTGTAGGCAGGGGGAGACCGCTGGAGGAAACAACGCTGAAAAGACATAGCTGAACCGTGATGCCCGTTCGCATTCGGATTAGCGAGGCGATATGGTATATGTCTTTGAAAAACTCATATTCGCAGAAAAAAGCGCCGCTGTTTTCGATGTTTTCCTTAAGCTTGTTTTTTATTACGTTTATATCCAGCTCAACATTTTGAGTTGAGCGGATAATCTGGCGATAGATGGTCTGAAGCTCGTCCGAGGGTGTGATGCCAAGCTCTGTGAAAAAAAGCTTCGTTGTGCGCTCGTAAACAGACATGGCGATTTGAGTCTTGCCCTGCTTTACCAGCGCCGTCATCAAGCTGCAATACAGATACTCGTCATAACGAAATAAACTGAGAGCGTTTCGGCAAACGAGCACCAGCTCGTCATATTCCTCGCGGGCTGATAGCTCTGAAATCGCAAAGCGAACAAGCTCAAGATAACGGCTGCGATAACGCTCACGCAGTGCAGATACCCATGCAGAGTCATCCTTTGGAAGAAAGTCACCGCGGTAGAGTGACAGCGCCTCGCGGCAAAGCTCAAACGCTTCGCCTGATTTGAAATCAAGCGAGCGGCATCGCTCATAAAGCTCGTCAAAGCGCTCTGCGTCAAGCGAAAGAGGGAGAGCCGCGTTCCATTTGTAAGCCCTGTCCTGCTGAAGAATCATAAGCTTAGTATCAGCATAGGCGAGAGGGGCGAGAACACTGCGGCAGCGATGAACAAGCGTTTTCAGCGCGTTTTGGGGGTTGGAGCTGTCGTCCGGGGAGTAAACAAGCTCAATAAGCTCCTCGCGTGAGATTTCACGGTTACGGTTGAATATAAGAAAATGCAGAAGTGCCCAAACCTTTTTTGAGCGTATGGTGCTACAGTCGATAACGCGACCTTGGTATTCAATACTGCAATCGCCGAACATTGACACATATATCAGATTGCTCTCCAAAAGCTTTGCCCTCCTTTCTTTGGGCTGGGAAAGCTGCACAAAAGCAGTAAGTGATATAATAAAAGGAATATAAAATGGCGCGGAACTAAGCTTTGGACTTATCCTTGCGTCTGAGCTTTATATAAAGGAAAACAGCCAAAATGGCAACGCAAAGCTCCGAGCCTATCATGCCGCTCCAGACTGCCTCGTTTCCCAATATAACGGGAGTTAGAAGGATGATGGGCGCTGTGAAAACAAAGGCACGGCAGATCGCAACGATGAGCGCCTGCTTTGTTCTCTGTGTGGCGAGAAAATACCCGGAAAAGCTTATGTTTACTGCGGATAAAACCATGCCGACGCCGATATACAGCGTTCCGTGATATGCCATGTCAATAAGCGCGGGATCGGGTGAGAAAATTGTATAAACAGTTTTACCGGCTAACAGCGTAATAAAATAAAGCAGGGCGGAAACGCAGATGTTGGTGACAAGTCCTGCGCGGAAGAAAAAGCGCTCCTCCTTGTGCTTGCTCTGCCCGAAGCGGCGGCTGATAAGCGGCTGCACGCCCTGCGCAATGCCGGAGGACATTGCCATGAACACATATAGCAGATAGCCGATCATTGCAAAGGCTGCGAGACCGAACTCACCGTGAATGCGAAGAACAATTATGTTGTAGCAATAGGTGAGAACGGGGTTGCACATCTGCGTTACAAATTCAGGAAAGCCGCGCTTGAGCGTTTCTTTCATCAGTGCGCCGTTGTAGCGCGGACGCTGAAAGCGCAGCTCGCCGCGTTTCAAAATGAAGTGGAAAACCAGTATGCTAAAGGAGAGTACGGTGCCCAGACCCGAGGCAAGACCCGCGCCGAGAATTCCCATTTGCAGGGGATAGATGAACAGCCAGTCTAAGAATATGTTCAGGATAGTGCCCGAAGCCATACCCCAGAAGGCGAGTGCGGGGTTGCCGTCGTTTCTTACAAAGGTGGAAAAGAGAAAGCTCAGTACGAAGAAAAAGCCAAAGCCCAGATAGCTGCGCATATAGGTTGCGGTTTCACCGATCAGCTCCCCCTTAGCGCCGCAGACGATGGCGAGCTGCTCGGCAAAAAACAGCGCGACCATAGAAAATATAATGCTTAATACTCCGATCACAAGAAGGCAGTTTGAAAAAACGTCATTTGCGCGGCTCTTATCTCCGCGTCCGAAGCTGATCGAGGCGATGGTTGCCGCGCCCATAATGAGCATAAAGGCAATGGCGGAAAGAAAGCCCAAAGCGGGCGTTGCAAGGTTAACTGCGCCAAGAGCCGTTTCGCCTATGCCGCGTCCGACGAAGATTCCATCAACAACGACATAGAGAGAGTAGAACATCATAGAGCCTACCGATGGGAGAACATAGCGGATAAGCTCTTTGGTTTTGGAGGGGTGTTTGGTATCAGACATTTTTGATGCGTCCGTCTTTGACGGACTGGTTTTCCTTTCTACTGATGCAGCTAGCTTTGCCATCAGATATTATTTCTATTTTAACCTATTGCGACTGTTTTGACAATGGGCATTCAGGAGAACGGGCTGTTTTTATGCGCTTATTGCGCGTTTTGCTTGAAAATCATGCTTTTTTCCGTTAAACTTACTTGGTTACAGCTTTTAGCATAGGAGTTTGCGTATGGAAAACATAATTGATATTCTGGCATCTGAGTTTAAGCAGAGCCGCAGCCACATTGAAAACGTAATAAATCTCATAGACGAGGGCAACACCATACCCTTTATCGCCCGCTACCGCAAGGAAATGCACGGCACGATGGACGACCAGCTGCTGCGCTCCATCTCCGACAGGCTTCAATACCTGCGCAATCTGGATAAGCGCCGAGAGGAGGTACTAAGCTCCATCGAAGGGCAGGGAAAGCTCACAGAGGAGCTGTCCGCCGCTGTTGCCGCCGCAAAAACGCTTTCCGAGCTTGAGGATATTTATCGCCCATATAAGCAAAAGCGCCGTACCAGGGCGACCATCGCCCGCGAAAAGGGCTTAGAGCCGCTAGCGGAGCTGCTTTTATCACAACGCTTGAAGGACGGCGATTTGGAAGGCTTTGCAGCAGAGTATATTGACGCTGAAAAGGGCGTTTCTTCCGCCGAGGACGCGCTTGCGGGCGCGTCGGACATCATTGCCGAGAATATCTCTGACAACGCTGAGGTACGCAAAAAGCTTAAAGCGCTCTTTTGGCGAATGGCAGCTCTGCGCTCCAAAGCGGCAAAGGATGAGGACAGCGTTTACACTATGTATTACGACTACTGCGAGCCTGTCAGCAAGCTTCAAAGTCATAGAATTCTTGCCGTTAACCGCGGCGAGAGCGAGGGCTTTTTGAAGGTAAGCATTGAGATTGACCCGGTTGAAGCAATGGCGGTAATTCGCAGAGAAACGGTTAGACCGGGCAGCATATCGACTGCCTTTGTAATCTCCGCGGCTGAGGACGCATATTCCCGACTCATTTTCCCATCAGTTGAGCGCGAGATACGAAACGAGCTTACTGACATGGCAAGCGAGCAGGCAATTAAAATGTTCGCGCTCAACCTAAAGCCCCTGCTTATGCAGCCGCCTGTTAAAAACAAGGTGACTATGGGATTTGACCCCGCTTATCGCACCGGTTGCAAGATCGCCGTTGTTGACGGCACGGGCAAGGTGCTTGAAACGGGAGTTGTTTACCCCACGCCGCCGCATAACAAAAAAGATGAGGCGGCAAAGCTCCTTTTGCGCATGATTAAAGCTCACGGTGTTGAAGCGATAGCCATTGGAAACGGTACTGCTTCAAAGGAGTCTGAGATTTTTGTTGCCGAGCTTATAAAGGAGCTTCCTGAGGTCGGTTACATGATGGTTAACGAGGCGGGCGCTTCGGTATACTCAGCTTCAAAGCTGGGTGCGGAGGAATTTCCCGAATATGACGTTTCGCTGCGTTCTGCCGTTTCCATTGCGCGCAGACTTCAAGACCCTCTGGCGGAGCTGGTCAAAATTGACCCTAAATCCATCGGTGTTGGGCAGTACCAGCACGATATGCCGCAGGCAAGGCTTGACGAAACGCTGACAGGCGTTGTTGAAGACTGCGTTAATGCCGTGGGAGTTGATTTGAACACCGCTTCGGCTTCGCTCTTGCAGCGCGTTTCGGGTCTTAACGCAACAACGGCAAAGAACATCGTTGCCTATAGAGAGGAAAACGGCTTATTCACAACACGCAAAACAATTCAAAAAGTGCCGAAGGTCGGTCCGAAGGCATTTGAACAGTGCGCGGGCTTCCTGCGTGTGCCGGAAAGCAAGAATATTTTGGACAATACCGGAGTTCACCCGGAAAGCTATGCCGCCGCCGAAAAGATCCTTGAGCGCTGCGGATACACAACTAAAGACGTTGCCGAGGGTAAGGTATCCGAGCTTCCAAAGCGGGTTGGCGAAGCGGGGATAGAGTCCGTTGCCGAATACAGCGGTGTCGGAGTGCCAACGGTTACAGATATCGTTAACGAGCTTATAAAGCCCGGACGCGACCCGCGTGATGAGCTGCCGCCTACCATGCTGCGCTCCGATGTTATGGATATGGGCGACCTGAAGCCCGGCATGGAGATGCGCGGGACTGTGCGCAATGTTGTAGATTTCGGAGTGTTTGTCGATATCGGTGTGCATCAGGATGGGCTTGTGCATATTTCGGAGCTTTGCAATAAGTTCATTAAGCACCCCTCTGAGGTCGTTAAGGTGGGCGATGTGGTAAACACACTTGTCCTCGGCGTGGATAAGGAGAAAAAACGCATTTCCCTAAGTATGAAGCAGGCGAAGCAGTAAGACCGCATGAACGCGAAGGAAAGACTAAACAGACCTCCCTTTCTGTATAAAGGGAGGTCTGTTCGCTTATTTATGCGTAAAAGTGACCGGTACTCAGTCTGCCGCGCGCCCGTAAAGCACTGTTTGCTCCTTGAGCCACTTTGCGTGCGCCTTAGTCAAAGCGTTTTTTTTCATCTGCCACTGCCAGTTTCCGGAATTTGTTGACGGAGTGTTCATTCGCCCCTCACTGCCAAGCTCCAGCAGATCCTGAACAGTGACAATGGCAAGGTCTGCGGTGCTGGCTAAAAGAGCGCTCATCATTGCCTTGGGCTTGCTCTCATTCTCCCTGATGCGAAGATAGCGCATAGCCTTTTCCGTATCCGCGGCGGGGGCGGATGCAAACCAGCCGAGTATTGTGTCGTTATCATGCGTGCCTGTATAGGCAACGCAGTTGTGCGTATAGTTGTGTGGAAGATAGTCGCTGTCCTCTCGGCTGTCAAAGGCGAATTGCAGAACTTTCATGCCGGGCAGCCCGCTTTCCTTTAAGAGCTTTGCAACCGAGTCTGTGAGAAAGCCAAGATCTTCTGCGATGTACTCGCGCTTTCCCAAAGCATAGTTGACAGTATTGAAAAAATCAATACCGGGACCGGGCAGCCAGCGCCCGTTTCTCGCCGTGCTTTCACCGCGGGGAATAGCATAGTACGCGTCAAAGCCGCGAAAATGGTCAAGCCGCAGAATATCGAAGATTTCAAATTGATGTGCTATGCGGCTTACCCACCAGCTAAAGCCGTTATCGCGCAGCTTATCCCAATCGTAAAGCGGATTGCCCCAAAGCTGACCGTTTTCTGAAAAGCCGTCGGGCGGACATCCGGCGACCTCGATGGGCTGAAGCTCATCATCGAGCTTAAACCACTGTGGATTTGCCCAGACGTCAGACGAATCCGGCGAGACATAAATGGGGATATCGCCTATGATGGATATGCCGCGTTCGTTGGCATATCGGCGAAGCTGTTTCCACTGGCTGAAGAATAGATATTGCAGCGCCTTGTAATAGGCGATTTTATCTGCGAGAGCGCTGCGAGCCGCTTCAAGCGCCTGTGCTTCGCGGAATTTAAGCGGTCTTTCCCACTGAGACCATGCACAGCCGCCCTGCGAGGCTTTAATTGCCATAAAGAGCGAAAAGTCATTAAGCCAAAAGCCGTTGCTTTCGCACCACGGATAAAAATCCTCCGGCGGGGAGGCAATAAGCCTGTCTGCGGCGAGACGCAGAACGTCAAAGCGCTTTTCGTAAAGCAAGCCGTAATCGATGCTGCCGCAGCTATGACACCAGACGGTGTTTTCATATTCCGAGCGCTTTAGCAGCCCCTCCTTGCACAGCATATCGAGGTCGATGAAGTAAGGATTGCCGGCAAAGGAGGAAAAGGACTGATAAGGGGAGTCTCCAAAGCCGGTGGGTGATACAGGGAGCACCTGCCAGCAGCTTTGCCCGCTTTCAACCAGAAAGTCAACAAATTCTCTCGCCTGTGCGCCCATTGTGCCGATGCCGTAGGGCGAGGGGAGGGAGCTTATGTGCATTAAAACGCCGCTTCTTCTCATAAATCAATTCTCCGAAAATGGTATTTAAAATGCCTTGTCGGTCGCCGAACAGCGACCGACAAGCGTCGTTTTCAGCCCTTTACAGCGCCTGCCGCCACGCCCTTGATGATATATTTTTGGCAGCTTAGATAAAAGGCGATTATCGGGATTATAGACAGCACCAGAACTGCCATCATCGCGCCCCAGTCAATCGAGCCGTAGCCGCCCTTGAGGTATTGTATGGCGATAGGTATGGTCATCCAGCGGTTGAGGTCAAGAATGAGATAGGGCAAAAGATAGTCGTTCCAAATCCACATGGTTTCCAGAATGCCGACGGAAATCAAGGTGGGGCGAAGAATTGGCAAAACGACTATGAAAAAGGTTTGCAGAGGATTGCAGCCGTCTATCATGGCGGCTTCTTCAATTTCAATTGGCACAGAACGCATGAAGCCTGTAAACATAAAAACGGCTAGTCCTGCGCCGAAGCCAAGATAAACTATGATAAGTCCCCAGGGTGTGCCCAGATGAAGCGTATCCGCTGTTTTTGACAGCGTAAACATGACCATCTGAAAAGGAACGACCATTGAAAACACGCACAGGTAGTAAAACATTTTTGAAAACTTGCTTTTTCTGCGGCTTATATACCATGCCGCCATGGAGGTGCAAAGAAGAATTACAGCAACGGAGGCGACGGTGACAAAAAGGCTGGTTGCCAAAGACTCCCAGAAGTTCGTTTTCGTAATGCCCTCAACATAGTTTTGCAAGCCTGCGAAAGTTTTCTCTGTGGGCATTTCAAAGGGGACGCGGTTGATATACGCCTTTCGCTTAAAGGAATTCATCACGATGATGAATATCGGCGCTATATATATGAGCGAGAGTACCGAGAAGAACACGGTGAGAGCGGTACCCTTGCGCTTGTTTGCTTTTTTCATTGCTGAACCTCCTTCTCCCGCGTGAGCTTTAGCTGAAGCAGAACCAGAACTGCCACAAGAATAAAGAAAACGACTGCTTTCGCTTGTCCTACGCCCTCCCAGCCTGTGCGGCTGTAAAAGGTGTTAACGATGTTCAGCGCCAGCATTTCGGTTTTATTTGAGGGCTGACCTGCTGTTAGTGCAAGGTTCTGGTCGAAAAGCTTGAAGGAGTTTGTAAGTGTAAGGAAGGTACATATGGTTATCGCGGGCATGGACATCGGCAGCGTTATTTTGAAAAGCTGCTGACGGGGAGATGCGCCGTCAATTCTGGCGGCCTCATAAAGCTCCGAGGGTATGGACTGAAGACCCGCAATGTAAATTATCATCATGTAGCCTACCTGCTGCCAGCACATGAGGATCAACAGACCCCAAAAGCCGTACGCTGCGGAAAAGGTGAGCGTGCGCGCGTAATAGGATAAAATGCCGTTGAAGATCAGTTGCCAGATATATCCCAGAATTATGCCGCCGATAAGGTTGGGCATGAAGAAAACGGTGCGAAAGAGGTTCGCGCCGCGGATGCGCTTGGTAAGCAGCAGAGCGATGGTATAGGCAAAAAAATTAATAAAAATAATGGAGGCAAGGGCGAAAAGAGCCGTGAACCACAGAGAGTGGACAAAGGTCGCGTCGCCCCAAATCTTCACATAGTTGCTAATGCCTACAAACTGCGCGTTGCTGACGGTCGAAAACTTACAAAAGGATAGATAAATACCAAGAATAAAGGGAACAACAAAGCCGATGGTAAAGGCAAGAGCCGTCGGCAAAACGAATATGGGGAAGTATTTTTTTAAGGCTTTGTCCATGTCCTGTCTCCATATCTATTAGGCTTGATGTGATAGAAGAAATCTAACAGTGGGGGAATGAGTTACGCTCATTCCCCCGCGTGGTAAAAGGTATAGTTTATTCTGCTTCGGCTTTCAGAGCATATTCCGCTGCCCAGTTATCAACAAAGGCTGCCTTTACAGCGTCCCAATCTCCCGTTCCCTGAGCATACTCAAGAAGAGCGGAGCCGAGAACATTTTTCCATTCCTCGGAGGGCATACTCGGGAAGCACCACTTAACGGGAGTTGTGCCGGAGGCTGTGTCCTCATTAGCGGCGAGGATGAGCGGGTTTTCGGGGAGATACTCCTCGGTGAAGCCCTTAAACGGGCAAACAAAGCCCATTTCCTTCAGGGCGGTTTTGCCGGTTTCGCTGGTGACACACCAGTTCATAAAGTCAAGAGTTGCCTTGATGCTTGCCTCTGAGGCGTTCTTGTTTACGCACCAATAGTTTTCGGTTCCGGTGCAAAGACCCTGATTTTCCTCTCCGGGTGCGCCGATGTAGATGGGAAGCATACCGATATCCTCGTCAGCCACCTCATAGCCGGTAATCTGACCGTATGCCCATGTGCCGTTCTGATAGAACACAGCCTCGCCCAGAGCAAACTCGGCCGCGGAATCGTCACCGGTCTTAGCCGAGAGCATAGCAGGTTCGCAGGTGGAGTTGTTGATATAAAGGTCAAAGATTGCCTTGTAGTTATCAAGGTAGGTGCCCTTGATCTCGGTGGTCGTGCCTATTCCGTCTGCTTCATACTCGTAGTATATGGGGAGGTTTGCAAGGTGTGTCTTAAAGCGCCAGTCAGAGGAGCTGTCCATGCCGGCGGAGGTGAAAGCGGAGAAGCCAAGCTCGCTCCTGCGGGCGGTTATGTCCTCTGCAACAGCCTTGAGGTCGTCAAAGCTCTTTATGTCGTCTGCGGTGTAGCCTGCCTCGGCAAGGAGCTTTTTGTTGTAGATAAGACCATAGGTTTCGATAACGTATGCGATGCCGTAAACAGCGTCACCCTCAATAAGGGCAAAGTCGTCACTCTTTAGCTCGCTATAAACAGCGCTGCCGCTCAGGTCATAGACGTAGTCATGCTTATCGGCAAGACCGACAGGACCGTTGACCTGAAAGAGTGTGGGAGCTTTTTTCTTGGCGATTTCGGACTTGAAGGTCTGGTCGTAGGTGTTGGAAGCGGCAGTAACAACGTCTACCTGAACGCCGGTTTCCTCGGTGTAGACCTTGGCGAGAGCTTCCCACTGTTCAGCTTGCTCAGGCTTGAAGTTGAGATAATAGACGTAGCCGTCGCCGTTGGCGTCAACGGACTCGCCGTCACCCTGAAGCTCAGCGTCAGGGTCTGCTGTTTCGGGAGAGCAGCCGGCAAACATGGCAATCACCATAATAAGAGCCAGCAGCAATGCAAGATGTTTTTTCATTAGACGTTCCTCCTTGTTTTTTGCAGTTTAATTTGATTTACTCCTATATCAACCTGCTTTTGTTCATTTTAACTCAAGTGTACTTCAACATCAAGTGGAAATAGGTGAAAAATAATAAAACTGCGCGAAAACTTAAAAGCTTTTTGCGACATATTTAAACACTCGGTGGAAATAATAAGGCAAACAGCTTAAAAAGGGGAGATATCCATGAATAGTGCCCGTTTGGGTTCGCAGACGGTAAAGCTCATCCGAACACCATCTGTGCTTGCGTCCGCTTCGGCGGGCGGAAAGCTTGAGGGCGAAGGACCGCTGCGCGAGAGCTTTGATTACCTGTGCGGCGACTCATATTTCGGAGAAAAGAGCTGGGAGAGCGCCGAGAGCGCGATGCTGAAAACCTGCTATGAGCTGGCGCTGGCAAAGGCAAGGCTGAATAGCAGCGCGATAAACTATCTGTTTTCCGGTGACCTGCTGAATCAATGTGTTGGCTCGGCTTTTGCCGCGAAGGACAGCTCCGTTCCGTATTTCGGGCTTTACGGCGCTTGCTCAACGATGGCGGAATCACTTTCTCTTGCGGCGATAGCGGTTGACGGCTGGTATGCCGATACGGTCTGCGCGCTTACAAGCTCGCATTTTTGCTCAGCAGAGCGCCAGTTCCGTACACCTCTGGCGTACGGAGGACAGCGCACTCCCACTGCGCAGTGGACGGCAACAGCGGCGGGAGCGGTCATAGTAACACGCGAGGGCAACGGACCGTATATAACGCACCTTACTACCGGGAAAATTGTAGACGGCGGTGTTAAAGACGCTAACAATATGGGAGCTGCGATGGCTCCGGCGGCGCTGGAGACTCTATGCGCCCATTTTGAGGACACGGGCAGATCGCCGGATTATTATGACCTTATCGTAACAGGAGACCTGGGCAGCGTAGGGCATGAAATCGTTGTTGAGCTTGCCGCACAAAACGGCGCGGATCTGTCCAAAAACTATAACGACTGCGGACTTATGCTCTATGACCGGGAAAAGCAGGATGTACACGCGGGGGGCTCAGGCTGCGGCTGCGGCGCGTCGGTGCTTGCCGGGTATCTTTTGCCAAAGGTGAAAAGCGGTGAAATAAAAAGGCTGCTTTTTGCGGCGACAGGCGCTTTGATGTCTCCTACAACTACGATGCAGGGTGACAGCATACTGGGCATCTGCCATGCTGTTGCTATTGAAAAAGACAAGCCCGCATTTGGGAATTAGGAGCGTACTATGGATACTTTTATGCAGTTTGTAAAGGCGTTTATCGCCGGCGGCGTAATATGCGCCATAGGTCAGATACTGGTTGATAAAACAATGCTTACGCCCGCCAGAATACTGACGACATATGTTGTCGCAGGTGTTGTACTCGGCGCGCTGAGGGTTTATGATCCCTTTATCGAATGGGCAGGTGCCGGAGCTACCGTTCCACTTACGGGCTTCGGCAATCTTCTGGCGCGCGGAGTACGCGAGGCGGTTGCCACCGATGGACTTCTTGGCGCTTTGACTGGCGGCTTTACAGCCGCTGCCGGAGGCATCGCAGCAGCGATTTTCTTCGGCTTGATTGTTGCGCTGGTATTTAAATCAAAGGACAAGGCAAACTAAAATTGCCCACATTTGTTTGACAATCGCTGCTTTCTATGCTAACATAACTAAGCTCAAGCAGCGATTGTAGTTACTTAATGAAACGCGCCTGTGATGGAATTGGTAGACATGCAAGATTTAGGTCATGTGACCTCAGTGAAGGTTTTTTGGTCCGCTCGGTGAAGGATTTATCCGCCTGTGTTACCCAAAAACCTTAGATAACCGGCGAGCGAAGGAGTAATACTGAGCATGGAGTTTTTGCTTTTTGAAAGTTTATACGATACTGCTTATCAGCTACAGGTTTATGAGCTTTTGAAGAAATGTGATCAGGAATTCGTGCCCCCCCTTTCTCAGCGCACATCGACAACGCAGCGCGTTCTCGGCGATT
>JAHAWY010000081.1 GCA_018385135.1 Oscillospiraceae bacterium
ACATTATAAGCTATGCTTTTGCATAATTCGCCTTTTTCGGGCAAAGACTAGCAACGAAAGCCAAATGCGTACCCGAAAGGAGTTTTAAGTATGAAAGCAACCGGTATAGTCCGCCGAATAGACGACCTCGGCCGCATCGTCATCCCTAAGGAAATCCGCCGCACTCTGCGCATACGCGACGGCGACCCGCTGGAGATTTACACCGAAAAGGACGGCGAGGTAATTTTCAAAAAATACTCCCCCGTCGGAGAGCTGTCCGACTTCGCCGCGCAAATCTGCGACTCGCTCTACAAAACCGGCGACTGCATCGCCGCCGTTTGCGACAGAGACAGTGTTATCGCCTGCGCAGGCGTTCCAAAGAAGGAGCTTGTCGATAAGCCCGTCAGCGATGAGTTTGCCGACATTCTCGACAGCCGTAAGCTGTATGCCGCCACCGAATCGCCCAGCATTTCCTTTATTGGCGGAAGCGACGAGCACTATGTTTCTGTAGCCGCCCCCATCATAACCGAGGGCGATATCATGGGCTGCGTGGTGTTTGTTTCGCGCGCGGCAGCCAATCCCCCCACAGAGGTGCAAATCAAGCTCGCCTCCGCGGTCGCCGCTTTTTTGGGCAAGCAGATGGAGAGCTGAAGCACGCATTAATTCAGAGAAGATATGAGCATAAAAAACCGACCGATGCACACAGCGTCGGTCGGTTTTTTATCGCCGAAAGACTTAGGACACAGCCGCTTTTTTCTCGCGGCGGCGCTTAAAAAGGGCAAGTGCCAAATTCCAAAGCGGAATAAAATACAGGTAGCAGGCGCAAACAACCGCGGCAGCGGGCGCGCCGATGGTAGCAAGCGGTACCGCCCCCGCAATTGACCAGGGTATCAGCGGCGGAATTACGACGGCGCTGTTTTCAAGGTAAATCGCAAGCTTCCTATTGTCCGGCACAGCATCGGAGGAAAGCTGATGGGTAAGCATAATGGGCAGAGCTTGATTGCAGCTTATAAGCGCCGTAAAGATTGCGGCAGACAAGACCCCGCCAAAGGGCGTGATCCTTGACGCAAGGCGCGAAACCAGTGATTTTGCGCCGTCAAGCAGACCCGTACCCTCGAAAATGCCCGAATAGCAGGAGGTCAGGCAAACTATCGAGACCGAGGACACCATAGACGTAATACCTCCTCCCGAAAGCATACGCGCAAGCTGCGCGTCCTCGCACTTGAAGCCTGTCAGCGCAGTCTGCAAAATCGTGCCGATATCCTGGCGCTGAACGGCGAAGCATAAAACGCCGCCAAGCAGAGTGCTTACAGCGACGGTGATTTTAACATCAATGCGAAACAGCGACATAATAATGATGACCGCCGCGGGAAGCACGCAATACCACAAAAGACTGAAATGCTCCGCGAAAAGGGAAACAACGTCTCCCGCAGCGCCGTGAGCGCCCTCTGAAAATCCGGCGGCAAGAAAAACCGCGCAGGTCGCGGCAAAGGGAGCGAGCGAGGTTTTTATCATCATCGGAATGTTTTCAAAAATACTCGTGCCGCTAAGCTGAGCCACAAGCAGCGCGCTTGTGGACATTGGCGAGCAGCGGTCGCCGAAAAAGCAGCCGGCAAGAACAGCGCCGCCCGTCCAAAGCGGAGCTGCACCCAGAGCCGTACCCATCGTGGTGCAGATAACGCCCATTGTCGCAGCAGTACCGAAGGCAGTGCCGGTAAGCACGGAGACAAAGCCGCTAAGGATAAACGCGGCAAGGATAAACGCCTGCGGCGTTATTAGTCCGGCGGCGTGGTAGATTATGTACGGTATCGTGCCGCAGGCGCGCCAGATGCCCGTAAGCGCGCCTATCATCAGCAGCACCAAAAGGATGTTGCTGATGGTCTTTATACCCTTGAGACACATTTTCAGCACGGCGGAGAGCCTGTGTCCCTTGATAAGACCATAGCCAATAAACAACAGCAGCCCCAGAACAAGCGCATAGACAACAGACCTGCCCAAAACAAGGCAGAGCAGCAGTCCCGCTATAAAAGAGCCGAGAACAACAGCTTCAAGCATATTTATATCCCACTTATATTTCGTTTGATTTAGTTTAAAATAAGCCTCGCAACATCGGCAGGAGTCTCCGCCAGATATTTTGCGCCGGCGGAAAGCAGCTCCTCACGGCTGCCGTAGCCGTAGAGAACGCCCACGCAGTCCATGCCAAAGCGTGCCGCGCCGGAAACATCGTGACGTCTGTCGCCTATCATAACAACGCTTTTCGGGTCGCTGATGCCCAGCGTTTCCAGCGCATAGCCTATGACCTCGTCTTTTTTGACGCGCGTTTCGTCCATGGTGCTCCCGGCAATGTATTCAAAATAATCGGCAATGCCGTAGCGTGTGATGATACGTCTTGCAAAGCCCTCCGGCTTGGAGGTTGCAACGGCAAGCCTTAAGCCGTCTCCGGAAAGCGCCCTTAAAAGCTCCGGAATTCCGTCATACATGGTGTTTTCGTTTATTCCACGCTCTCTGTAATACTCGCGGAAAAGCACGATCGCCTCATTTGCCCGCTCCTGCGAAAAGCCGCAATATCCCGTAAAGGACTCAATAAGCGGCGGACCGACAAACGCCTTCAGTGCCTCGCGCTCACCCGTCTCAACGCCCATTTTGCCCAACGCGTAGACCACCGCGTTAATGATGCCGGGGGCGCTGTCGCTCAAGGTGCCGTCCAAATCGAAAAATACGTACTTATAGCTGTTCATGCCGTCCGCCTGCCTTTCATGCCGCTTTTAAAAACTCATGTCTTACATACTAACACTAAGGCGCGCCATATTCAACATTTTAGCCGAAAATTTGTATCGGATTTGTAGAAATTGATGGCGCGCTTTGCCGAAAAACTCAATTGCCCGGCGGAGTCTTTAGTTTTCCTCTCTTCGTGGCATAAATATAGCAGAGTCGGAAAGAAAACACGGCGGAAAGGGAGGTCTTTTATGGATTTGATCATGTCGATTGCGGCAATGAGCGTGAATATGAAATCCGCGCGGCTTCAGCAGGACGTCAGCGTGGCGATGCTGAAAAAGGCAATGAGCGCCCAAGAAGCGCTGGGTGAGAGCATTGTTGAGATGATGCCGCCCGCTCCCGAGCCGGGACGGCTGCTGGATGTCACCGTCTGAGCGCAGCAGTACAATATTGAAATAATATAAAAGCGGAGTCTGTTGACTCCGCTTTTTGCGCTTAATTTACCTTCAGCGTGAGCTTTTCGCTCAGATGAACGAGCTTTATATCCTCTAAAGGCACGGGGATCGTGAGATTATAGTCGCGTATAAGCCGCTGTTCATCGCTTCTGTCGGAGGCAATGCTTATGAAATGCGTCTGCCCGCTCTGAAGCTCAACATAAGAAAGTCCAAAGCTCATCGGTTCGCTTACGGACTTATCCACAAGACGGTAGCTGCACTGAGCGGAAAAATCCGAAAGCAGAAAGCTTTCAAGCTCCGCCCAAACCTTCTCCTCGCCCGTGGAATAATCCACCGCACCAACAATCGGGATGGGCTGCTGAACAAGCTCCACATATTCACCGGGGATGATATATTCAAATTTCAGCTCCCATGCTCCCTCGCAAAGCACACCGCCGTCCGCGTCCTCAAGGTCTGTTAGGCGCAGCGTGCGGGCAATGCCGTTATTCAACACATAGTCCTTGCTGCTCCAGCGGTCAGTGCTGACAGTAAGGCGAAGGTAATACAGGTTATCGTCCGGGTCGTCATCCGCGGTTGCCGACCACGACAGACCTGTTACGGAAAAATCGACCTCGGCGTCGTTAAAAAGAAGCTCCACACCGCTAAATCCGCCGGGTACGCCGCTTACGCCCTCTGGCAGCTCCACAGCCAGACTAAAGCAATTACAGCAGCCGTCGCCCATTGCAGAGCGCATTGTCACTCTTGTTCCGCCGTTTTCGTCGCTGTCGTCAAGAAGGGCAACGCTGCCGACTATCAGCTCAAGCTGCGAGGAGCTTAGCGTTGTTGTATTGCGAACGTCGCTAACGACGTCCTCCAAGCCTCCACTCTGTGTTTCCACAGGTGGGGTCTCCTCGGCGGGACGCTTTGAGCAGCCGCATATCAGCAGCGCCGCGCAAAGCGCGAGAAGCGCCGGCGTAAGCCGTGTTACTCTCATAATATTCTACTCTCCCATACTCCGTATTGCCTTGCCCCTCTTTACAAAGGACAACGGCACACAAGACACATTTTACACGCTTTTTTATAAAAACAATAGTAAAACATGAAAATTAACGCAATTTTTTTGTTTCTTTTTATGCGACAGCTCAAAAAATTCCGCTGAACGCACGGAGCTTTTTCTCTTTCCTTGACAAATGCGGGGAGCAATGCTATACTACGCGTACTAGCTGTTGTAATACAATTAGGAGTGTGTGGCATATGCTTAATAAAGAGACTTATGACACCCCGCTTTATCCGTATGAGAGCGAGGGCTTTAGCTTTGACGACGATTTTGACCCCTTTCGCGCCTCCATACCTCGCCGCTGTTCGTCTCAGCACCGCGCTGTTCGCCGGCGGAAAAAAAGCCACCGCTTTCGCAATTTCCTGCTGCTGCTTGCAGGGATGTATGCCGGTCTGCTTATTATTCAGTTCAACTTAGGCGAGCCTTTGGGCGTAAAAGCGCTGATTAGCGCCGCCGGGCTATACAAGGGCACACACGGAGAGCTTGACCTGAGCAATGTTCAGGTCGATTACCTGATAGATATGAATTCTCTGGACGAGCAGCTTTCAAGCGTTTCAAACGGCTATTTTCCCTCTGATGAGGATTGGGCATATTTTGAGCAGACGCGCGCGGCGCACCCGGAGCTTGCAGAGAAGCTTGACCTGCTCGCGCGGCATATAGACTCCTTTTCGCAGACTGCGCTGCGAACGGTTTATCTCTCTCCGGAGAAAACGGACTTTGTGCTGCAATATCCGCTGCACGTCGGCGAGGATACGGGCTGGAACGGCGAGCTGAAGGTCAAAAAGGGCGAAATCCCGTTTCTAGTGCAGTATGACACGCGCTGGGGCAACCATATCTACGGCTCCGGCGGCATGGGAAACACCGCCTGTGGTCCTACCTGCCTTTCAATGGTGGCATCGGGGCTTACGGGCGACGGCAGCTTAACGCCGCCTTATATTTCTGATTTCGCGTGGCAAAACGGCTATTACATTGACGGCACCGGCACAAGCTGGGCACTGTTTACTCAGGGCGCCGCCTCCCTCGGTCTTAGGTCATGGGAAATTCCCGTAAGCAAGGAAAGCATCAGGTCGGCTCTTGAACACGGCGCTGTGATTTGCAGCGTCAGCGCGGGTGACTTTACGCTTTCGGGGCATTTCATCGTAATTCGCGGCAGCTCTGACGACGGCTTTTACGTCTGCGACCCCAGCAGCATAGAGCGCAGCGAAAAGCTTTGGAGCGCGAGCGAGCTTTTGCCTCAGGTCGCGGCGGCATGGGCATTTAGCGCATAAAGCATTGGAATAAGATTTCTGCGGGACAGAAGGCTATTTAACCCTCCGCCCCGCGGATTTTTTTGCCTTGAGCGCGCCGCAAGGCTCAAGACTTACGATTTTTAAGCATTTTCGCTGAAAAATCAGAAAAGGTGAAAAAATTTTTTCTATTTGTGAAAATTCAGGCAAATCGCACTTGATAACCACAGCGTTATGAATTCCCGAAAAACTGTGCACTTTACCATGCCGCCAACACTGTGATTTGTATAAAACATCATAACTATATTGTTAAACTTGATAACCAACTAAAAAATCAGCTTATTCGTTTTACACAGATAAGCATATGGCAAACAAAATATTATACTTTTGATTAATCAGGGGCTATAATGAAATCACAAAGAGGGAATACCTCAAAAAACAAAAGAAAACAATTTTAATAAGGAGGATATATCATGAACGGTTACATTGAAACTTTCAACCAGCCCGCCATCACCGAGGCTTTTGCAAATAAGCTTAGAGCTGAAAAAGAAAGCCTGAAGCCGCTTGACGGCACTCCCGCGGAAATCAGTGAAGCTTTCCGTCAGGCAATGAAAAAAGACTTTGCAAAGCTCATGAATGCTTCCGCCGCCACCCTGCGCGCAACAATTGAGCAGGAGCTTGCTCAGCTCCGCAGCGAAAAGTGCGCGTAATCTATATTAAGTAGGTCATCGCCGGAACGGTCTGTAACAGACAGGAACAGACTATATAACACACAAAACATATATTACTCTCCAATTCTCTATCTCCATCTCCAACAAACTCTCCAACTCTCAAACTCTCCATTAATAACCATCCCAATACAACATCACCTTTCCATTGTCCTGTCGGCTCTGCCGATAACAAAACCTTTCCGGCGTGTACAGATCCATAATGACCCGATTATAGGGGGAGCAGTCGCTGCATGGCTGCTCCTTCTGTATTTATCTGCAAATTCTTTTGATCATATAGTCCAAGTGTCCCAAGGTCTGCCTCGCAGCAGAGCTTGGGACGCTTGACTTCCGGAGCAAAAAATATATAATAATTTGGTAAAACCAATAACATGGGGTGAATTATGAAATTTGACGCAATTGAAGTTCCGACAATCAAGGAGCTGTTCATGGATAAGATGATTGACCTTATTCTCTCCGGCAAGCTTGAGGCGGGCGAAAAGCTGCCCACAGAGCGCGAGCTGGCGGAGAGCATGAGGGTCAGCAAAACCATTGTACATTTGGGACTGACGGAGCTTGAAAGGCTCGGCTTTGTAAGCGTCGTGCCGCGCAAGGGCGCTTTTGTAGCAAACTATGCCGAAAAGGGTACGCAGGAGACGCTCGGCGCACTGCTGCGCTATAACCGCGGCACACTCGACAAGCACACGGTCGAGTCTATGTTTGAGTTTCGCCAGGCTCTTGAAGGGGCGATTTTCCGCCGTTTCTCCAAGGTGCATACCGAGGCGGAGGATGCAGCCCTCCTCGCCATCGTTGAGAACATTCATCGAGAAGCCGCGGACAACACTGTTGCCGCCGAAACGCTGGCAGAGCATATTTTTAATATGCACCATGCAGTTTCCGTTCTCAGCGGAAACAATGTTTTTCCTCTGGTCTTAAACGCATTTCGCACCGTTAGCATCGTATTCTGGGAAAACGGAATTCGGATGTACGGACGCGCTGAAAGTGCGCAGCGTGCGGAAGCTTACGCCCGCTGCCTGATAAACAACGACGCCGACGGCGCAATTGCCCTGCTCGACGGAGATATTGACGCCTACCTGAGCTTTGCTTTCTAGTTCCTTTTAAATACCTTTTAAAAAAGCGGTTGCATATTCCGAAAGTTAGTTATATAATAAACGTATGTGGTTTGACCACGTTGGAGTAAAGCATCGCCGTATATGCTTTTTTATAAGGAGGAAAAAACAGAGAGATGGCAGAACTCAGACCCAAAATAGTTAAGCTGGCAAAGGTTGTCGGCGGAGTGAGCGGAATGCTCAACAAAATTGACGCGGATGCGCCGGAGTATTATTCTCTGGCAAGCGTTGTTACCGACGACGAGGCCGATGTTGCGATTGCCGCCGGTCTGCGCAAGGAGAGAACTGTTGCATATTTGGCAAAAAAGTGCGGCAAGAGCGTCGAGGAAACTCACAAGCTGGCTCTGTCTCTGGCAGACAAGGGCGTTCTTCGCGTAAGCACAGGCGCTAACGGCGAGGACATTTTCTATCTTCAAATCTTCGCGCCCGGTATCCTTGAGATGATGGTCGGCAACACCAAGCAGCTTGCCGAGCACCCCGAAATAGGCAAAGCCTTCGAGGCATACACCCGCCTGCGCATGGGAACCATGTCGCCCATGCTTCCCATGGCTTCCGGACTGATGCGCGTTATCCCCGTCGAATCCGCGATCGAAGCGGATCCCAAGGCTGTGCCTTTTGAAAAGCTTTCCTATTATCTTGACAAATACGACACCTTCTCCGTTTCCAACTGCTCCTGCCGCGCTTCCCGCCGCGTTATCGGCGAGGGCTGCGGACATCTTGAGCATGAAATGTGCATCCAGATGGGCGTTGGCGCGGAATACTTTATACGCACCGGCAAGGCAAGACAGATAACCAAGGAAGAGGCAATCGAAAAGATCAAGATGGCGGAGGCAAACGGTCTTGTCCATGAGATCCCCAACATCAAGCAGGCAGGCGATACCGATGCTATCTGCAACTGCTGTGCCTGCTCCTGCTTCGGTCTGCGCGTTGCAACGCTGTTCGGCGCATATGACGCCGTTCGCTCCAACTACGTTTCCGAGGTTGATAATGATAAGTGCGTAGCTTGCGGTCAGTGCGTTGAGGTATGTCCCTCCAATGCTCTGCGTCTGGGTCAGAAGCTCTGCACAGAAAAACCCCTTCCCGTTGAGAAAACTCTCAAAATCACAGAGCACGCCTGGGGCGAGGCTCACTGGAACAAGGACTACCGCGAAAACCGCCAGGACGTTGTTCCCACCGGTACGGCTCCCTGCAAGGCAACCTGCCCGGCACATATTGCCGTTCAAGGCTACATAAAGCTCGCAGCCCAGGGCAAATACACCGAGGCTCTTGAGCTTATCAAAAAGGAAAATCCCCTGCCCGCAGTCTGCGGACGTATCTGCCCGCACAAGTGCGAGAGCGAATGCACCCGCGGCAGCATTGACCAGCCCATCGCAATCGACGAGATTAAAAAGTTCATCGCCGACCAGGACATGAAGGCAGAGCACCGCTTCGTTCCCAAGAAGCTGCGCGATTACAGCATGAAGAAGCTTGCTGTTATAGGCGCAGGTCCTGCGGGACTTTCCTGCGCATACTACCTTGCCTCCCTCTACGGCTACAGCGTAACCGTATTTGAGAAGCAGGAAAAGCTCGGCGGTATGCTCACTCTCGGCATCCCCGCCTTCCGTCTTGAGAAGGACGTTGTAAACTCCGAAATCGAAGTTCTGCGCGAGCTGGGCGTCGAGTTTAAAACCGGCGTCGAGGTTGGCAAGGATGTTACCATCGCGCAGCTTCGCTCTCAGGGCTATGAGGCGTTCTGCCTTGCAATCGGCGCTCAGAGCGGACGCAAGCTCGGCATCGAGGGAGAGGACAGCGCCGGCGTTATCGCAGGTGTTGACTTCCTGCGCGATGTCAATCTCGGCAAGGGTCTTTCCCTTTCCGGCAACGTCGTCGTCATCGGCGGCGGCAATGTTGCAATAGACGTTGCCCGCACCGCCGTTCGCCAGGGCGCCGGCTCCGTCAATATGTACTGCCTTGAAGGCGCAAACGAAATGCCCGCGCTCCCCGAAGAAATCGAGGAAGCCAACGGCGAGGGCATCGTCATCAACAACGGCTGGGGTCCCAAGCGCGTAGTTGTTGAAAACGGCAAGATAACAGGTGTCGAGTTTAAAAAGTGTGTTTCCGTCTTTGACGAAAACCACAAGTTCTCTCCCAAGTACGACGAGAACAATGTTATCACCGTTCCCGCCGATTTCGTTCTGCTCTCCGTTGGTCAGTCCATAAGCTGGGGCGGTCTGCTCGAGGGCACAAAGGTTGAGCTGGGACGCGGTAACACCGCCGTTGCAGACCAGTTCTATCAGACCGGCGAGAAGGACATCTTCGTCGCGGGCGACGCTTTCTCCGGTCCTAAATTTGCTATCGACGCAATCGCAGCCGGCAAGGAGGCCGCCATCTCCATGCACCGCGCAGTATGGCCCGGACAGACTCAGTATTTCGGACGCGACCGCAGAGTATTCTCCGCTCTTGACAAGGGTGGTCTTAACAAAGCCGCTCTTACCACCGGCTATGACGACACCCCGCGTCAGCGCCCGCTGCACAACAGCGCCAACGAAAAGACCTTTAAGGACACCCGCGAAACCTTTACCGAGGAGCAGTTGAAAAAGGAAACCGCCCGCTGCCTCGGCTGCGGCGTTACTCAGCTCGACGCATATAAGTGCCTTGGCTGCGGACTTTGCACCACCCGCTGCAAGTTCGACGCCATCCATCTGAAGAAAATCAAGGATGACCACTTCCCCGAATTTGAAAAAATGCCCATCAAGGTCGCGCAGCACGTTGTTAAGCGCACCGCCAGAATCGCCGTTAACGCAGTCAAGGGCGACAAGTAAGTAATGAAGCGAAGGCACGGGAGGGCGCGCTCCCTCCCGTGCGCTTTTTAGGAGTAACCTTATGCACGAACTGGGAATTTTAAGCTCCATGCTTAAAACGCTCGACAAGATAATGGTCGAGGAAAAGCTCACACACATTGAAACAATAGTTTTGCAGGTCGGCGAGATTTCCGGCATCGTCCCGGAATTCATTGAGGAGTGCTTCCCCGCGGCTACCTACAAAACCAAATATGAAAACATGAAGCTGGAGATGGAGGTCATCCCCGGCATCGTTCGCTGCAACGACTGCGGTGAGGAGTTCAATGCCCGCGAGTGCGACCTCAAATGTCCTAAATGCGGAAAGTCCAACCTGTTCCCGCTGAGCGGACGCGACTTTATGATCAAGGAAATCCACGGCTATTAAGCAAAAAAGAGCCCCTCCGTTGGCAGACGGTGAGGCTCTTGACTTGTTTGCTTATTAATTTTGGGAGACGAAAGAGTTATTAGAGAGAGTTTGAATTGAGACCTAAATCCTATATTAGAAGCGGAAAGTTTTGAGATAGCCCTCGGTGAGGCTCTTAATGCCGGAGAGGAACTTGTTGCTCAGCTCTTTGACGGTGTCCATGTAAGCTTCGGGGTCGGGGTTGGAGGGATACTGCTCAGCGTTATCCTCAAAGCCCTGACCAACTTCTTCAACGAGCTGTTCGATCTGATCTGCGTATTCTTCAGCATTGTCCTCATACTGGTTGCCGAGGTCATTCCAGCTAAATGCGGAAGCACCGAGTACGGAGGAAGCCGCGATGGCGATTACGAGAGCGGATACGAGCAGAATTTTCTTCATAGAATTTTTCATGTTTAATATTCTCCTTTTAATTTTAGTTCGGCTTTCTTGCCGCTTACACCACATTAACGCGGCGGGTTAGGAAAATATTGCATGAGCATGAAAAATTTTTTAAGTTTTTTGTTTTATTTTTAAATAAAACCACGCAAAGCGCTGCAAACAGGCAGTTTTTTCTGTTTGCAGCGCTTTAAATATTTTTAATTTCTTTTAAAAAGACAGCACCCCAAGATGCTCAAGCAAAATTTTCAGCCCGATGAGAACCAAAATGACCCCGCCGGCAAGCTCCGCCTTCTTTTCGTATTTCGCGCCGAATCTGTTGCCGATAGCAACGCCAAGGAAGGACAGCACAAAAGTTATTGCACCAATAAGCGATACAGAAAGCACTATGCTGGTGTCCGGCAGCAGCGCGAAGGTTATGCCGACGGCAAGCGCGTCGATGCTGGTGGCAATGGCAAGAATAAATAGCTCTTTAATATCCAGCCCTTTGGTGGCAGGACAGTTTTCCCGCCCATCGTCGGGCTTCATCGCCTCCGCTATCATTCTTCCGCCTATGAACGCCAGCAGCGCAAACGCCACCCAGTGGTCTACCGCGGTTATGTAGTCGGCAAGCTGAGTTCCCAAAAACCATCCTATAAGCGGCATCAGCGCCTGAAACACGCCGAAAAACAGCGCAATGACAAAAGCGTGGCGGTAGTTAAGCTTTGTCATGTTCAGCCCCTTACAGACTGCCACGGCAAAAGCATCCATTGATAATCCTGCTGCAATTAAAATTAGCTCCGCTACTCCCATTAAGGCTTCCTCCTAAAAACAAAAAAAATCAAGCACGGCCGTGCTTGACGAAAACCCAAGCACAGCAAAACGCTGCACATGAGTCTTGTTATTTAAGGCAAGCCAGACCCTGCGGTCAGTATGTTGACTTGCCGCGCATCGCTGCGCCAACTACTCCCTCATGAAGCTAATGCCGACATTTTAGCATAATATGTCGAAGCTGGCAAGCCCTTGTTTTAATTTTGCCGCGTCGCGGGGCTTGTATATTCTATGTGGCGGCGAGCGGCATAATCTCCAAAAGCGTACTTATTAAACGGGAGAGGAAAGGCTTTTTCTGTTGCGGCGTAAGCGCCGCTTGCAAAAACACCCGGAATAAGTTAACATGGCGGTGGAATTCCTGCTTAGACGGCAAAGCGCTGCTTTAAGCAGGGAAAATGAAACGATAAGGAGAACGCTTATGCTCGAATTCAAATATGATACTCAGCTTCTTATTGAGGGAACAAACCTAGACGAGGATGCCATCAACGACTACTTCAACGCCAACTTTAAGGGCGACTGCCTGCTCGCAGTCGGCGACGAGGAGCTAATCAAAATCCATTTCCATACCAACGAGCCTTGGAGGGTTCTCGAATACTGCGCCTCGCTAGGCGAGATACACGATATTGTCATTGAGGATATGGACAGGCAGTCTCGCGGTCTAAAGGGCTAAGAGCAAAGCGGCGGGAAGCTTTTCCGCCGCTTTTTTGCACTGAGCGGTTCGCTCAAGGCGAAACATTGTGGGTGACTTTGGCAAGCTTTTGTTATATAATAAGGTAAAAGTCCGTAGGGTGCGAGACAGCGCCGAAATTCTAGATAAACGCCCGGTCAAAGAGAAAGCAAAAACAGCGCCGCGGCGTGAAGGAGTGGACTATGAAAAAGCTAACGAAAAGAACATGGGCAAGCTTTATTGTCATCGGTCTTGTTGGTCAGCTTGCGTGGACGATTGAGAATATGTATTTCAACGTATTCCTCTATAACACGATCTCCACCGACCCGCGCCACATTGCCGCCATGGTCGCCGCCAGCGGCATTGTTGCCACGCTCACCGCCCTTTTGATGGGAGTCTTGTCCGACAAGCTGGGCAAGCGCAAGGTCTTTGTATGCGGCGGCTATGTTTTATGGGGTCTGTCAACAATGGCGTTCGGCTTTATAACCGTCGATAACGTCTCAAGCCTCTTTCCCGCCGCATCTGCCGCATCTGCCGCCGCCGTTACCGTTGTTGTTATGGACTGCCTTATGACCTTTTTCGGCTCGACCGCCAACGATGCCGCCTTTAACGCCTACATAACCGACGTTACCGACAAGGATAACCGCGGACGGGTGGAAGCTGTTCTGGCAATTTTGCCGCTTATCTCCATGCTTCTGATTTTCGGACTTTTCGACGGCATGACACAAGCGGGAAAATGGCAGGAGTTTTTCACCATCTTCGGTCTTACAGTCAGCGTTACGGGACTTATCTGCGTTTTTCTCATGCAGGAGAGCGCGGTTAAAAAGCGTGACGAGGGCTACTTTAAAAACGTGATCTACGGCTTTAAGCCCGCCGTTTGGCGCGAGAACAAAATGCTTTACACCGCGCTGTGTGCTTTCGGAGTTTTCAACATCGCCGTGCAGGTATTTTTGCCCTACCTCATTATCTACATACAAAACTACCTCAAAATCGCAGACTACGCCATCGTGCTTGGCATCGTTCTGATAATCGCCTCCGCTGTCAGTGTGCTTTCCGGTCGAATTATCGACAGGGTGGGCAAGCTTCGCTTTGCTCTGCCCGCCGCCCTCATAATGCTCGCCGGTCTTATCGCCATGTTCTTCGTTCGCGGCTTTTGGGGCGTCATCCTCGCGGGAACGGTTATGATGAGCGGCTATATGCTCGTGACCGCCGCCCTCTCCGGCACGATACGCGACTTCACCCCCGATGGCAAGGCGGGTCTTTTTCAGGGCATCCGAATGATTTTTCAGGTGCTGCTGCCGATGATCATCGGTCCGTATATCGGTGCGGCGGTCATTCGCGGCAGCGCGGAAACCTATGTTGAGCTGGGCGTTACAAAGCAAGTGCCTACTCCCGATATCTTCCTTGCCGCAGCGGTGGTGCTTGCATTCCTCGTTATCCCCGTAACTCTGCTTAAAAGGAGAGATCGCCAATGCTGACTCGCTGGGGCAGAATGCTTGACCGCGCCGTGCCGCTGCCGGAATATCCGCGTCCGCAGCTTGAGCGCGAGAGCTACATCAACCTTAACGGAAGCTGGGAATATGCCTTCACCGTCGGCGATATGGCGCCGGAAAAATATGAGGGCATCATAACCGTACCCTTTTCGCCCGAAAGCGAGCTGTCGGGCGTGGGACGAAGCCTTTCCCCCGACGAATACCTCTGGTATCGCCGCCGCATAACTCTGCCGGAGGGCTTTAACGAAGGTCGCGTGCTGCTGCATTTCGGCGCGGTAGACCAATGCGCCGTCGTCTACCTTAACGGCGTGGAAATAGGCTCGCACACCGGCGGCTACACCGCCTTCACCTTCGACATAACAGAGCAGCTTTCCTCCGAAAATGAGCTGGTCGTGCGCGTGCAGGACCTTTCCGACAGCTCGTATCATTCGCGCGGCAAGCAAAAAACCAAGCGCGGCGGCATTTGGTACACGGCTCAAAGCGGCATCTGGCAAACCGTGTGGCTGGAGAGCGTGCCGGAAAAATACATCACAGGGTTGAAAATCGTACCCCTGTTTGACGATTGCGCCGTTGCAATAACGGTTTCCGCAAGCTGTAGCTGCGCGGATAAATGCCTTATCTCGCTGTGCGGCAAAAGCTTTGAGGCGGATATCGGCGTTCCCTTTGTTATGCCCATGCTCAGCTTTACGCCGTGGACACCGGAAAACCCTCACCTTTACTTTTTTGACGTGAGCTTCGGCGCGGATATCGTACACAGCTACTTCGGTATGCGCAAATTCAGCGTTGAGCGCGACCTTGCAGGCGTTCCCCGACTTTTTCTCAACGGCAAGCCCTATTTCCACCACGGTCTGCTTGACCAGGGCTATTACAGCGACGGACTCTACACTCCCCCCTCCGACGAGGCAATGATCTTTGATATCGAAAACGCAAAGGCAATGGGCTTTAATATGCTGCGCAAGCACATAAAAATCGAGCCGATGCGCTGGTACTACCACTGTGACAGGCTGGGTATGCTCGTCTGGCAGGACATGATAAACGGCGGAGGGCAGTACAATTTCTTCACCATCTCCACCCCGCTCGTCACGGGCATACATTTTAACGACAGACGCTACCGCCTGTTCGCCAGAAAGTGCGAGGAGGGGCGCAGGCAGTATTATCTTGAGCTTGAGGAAATGATCCGCCAGCTTTTCAATGTGCCGTCCATAGCCGTATGGGTTCCTTTCAACGAGGGTTGGGGACAGTTCGACGCCCGTGAGGCAGTTGGGCGCATCCAAGCTCTGGACAGGACTCGTACCATCGACCACGCCAGCGGCTGGCATGACCAGAAAATCGGCGAGCTGAAAAGTCTGCACGTCTACTTCCGCGAGTACCGCTTTAAAAAAGACAAGCTCGGACGCGCCGTTGTGCTCTCCGAGTTCGGCGGCTATAATCTGCGTCTGGAGGGGCATTGCTTTAACAAGAAAAACTTCGGCTACAAGCGCTTTAAAAGCACCGGCGAGCTGCTCAGTGCTTTCACCGAGCTTTACGAGCGTCAGATCATCCCCGCAAAAAAGGCGGGTCTGGCTGCGTCGGTCTATACTCAGCTTACCGACGTTGAGGACGAGGTCAACGGACTTATCACCTATGACCGCGAAAAAATAAAGCTCCCTGCCGAGGAGCTTGCAGCCATAGGAGCCAAACTGAGAGGCTAGGCGCTTATTCACCGCTTGAAACAAAAAATTAAAGGGGTATTCTTTCCGCATTTGAAAGAATACCCCTTGCGCTTATCCCGCATACCGACTGCCTAATCGCCCGCAAAAGCTTTAAGCGCCGCGGGGTCTAAGACTCTTACGCCTCCGCGCGAGACTTCAACAAGCTTTTCGCCCGCAAAGTATTTCAGCATACGCGAAACGACCTCGCGGGCGCTGCCGGTGTATTTGGCAATCTGCTCTTGAGTCAGACGCACGGTGTCGCCGCCTGTTTTCTCCAGTTCCTTCAAAAGAAACAGCGCCAAACGGCGGTCAAAGCTCATAAAGAGGATCTGCTGCATGGTCCACATGACCTCGGAAAAACGTTCGGTAGTCTTGCGCAGCGCGTAGTTTTCGACATAAACATTGTTCCGCATCAGCTCACCGAGGGCATTGGGACAAACGATGTAAACCTCGCTGTCAAGCTCCGCGTCCACAAAAACATCAAAGGTTATCGACGTTAAAACACAGGATGCCGTTAGCATACAGACATCGCCCTCATACATACGAAAAAGTGTTATCTCCCGCCCCTCGTCGCTGAGCAGATATATGCGCAAAGAGCCGCTTTTAACCAGCAGAGCGCCTGTGCAACCGCCTTTGTTGCCGTGGATGTTCTGCCCCTTTTTGTAGCGCACGAGCTTGGAATGTGTGACTATAAGCCGCTTTTCCTCCTCGGAAAGCCTAGCCCACTCGGAAAAGCTCTTTCTGAAAAACTCGCTGTCAACTTCGTTCATAGCTTATCTCCCGGTCATCCGCGGCAAAGCAAAAGCCCGCGCGGCAGGCATTAAGCCTGTGGATAAATTAAGCCAAGCCTAATATGCCGGCTTGAGCCTTACGCAGCAATAGCGAAAAGCTTCTACGCGGATAATACTACCATTTTTGCGTTGCAGGGTCAAGCGCGGCGAGCCGCGGATATTTCAAGCGAGCGGTATGTTTTATTTTGCTCAGTGTCGTTTTTACGCCACAGGCAAAGGCGCTTTCGCCTTGTACAGCCTTTACAAAAAAGTTCTCAATTATTGTTACGAAGCACATTTTTTACGCACAACTCCCCTCAGATTATTTACAAAACGGAAATTGCATGATATAAAAATAGCTGGAACATAAGGTCTGGGAGGCTCTCAATGCGTGATACAACCAAAAAACACATATTAGATGCGTTTAACAGGCTGCTGCAAACCTATCCCTTTGAAAAGCTGACCGTCGACATTATCGCCAGGGAAAGCGGCATTTCCAAATCCACCTTTTACCGCTACTTTCTCGACAAATACGACGTTATGAATTTCAGCTACAAGCGTCTGGTCGATAACCTCTTTGAAAACGGAGAATGCCACAGTTGGCGCGAAATGTTCTGGCATCTTGCCCATGCTTCACGCGTGGACTCTCAGCGTCTGAAAAACGCCTATGCTTCGGCAGGTGTCAACTCCTATTCCGCCTTTCTTTACAACTACTCCTACGAGGCAATTCGCAATGTTACCCTCCGCTGCCGCGGAACGGACTTCACGCCGATGGAGGCGTGCCGCGTTTCTCACTTTTGCTACGGCACAGTCGGCGCGACGCGCGAATGGGTAAACGGAAACTTTGACCTCGACGATGACGGAATGGCGGCGGCGCTTTATGACGCCATGCCCGAAACTCTGCGCGACCTCTGGTAAAGCTTTCATTGCAGGCAAGGGCGGCTTTAATACAGCGCGCCCAGTAAAAAGCCTTTATACAGCGAAACGGCACAAGCTCATTTCTGGCTTGTGCCGTTTCTTTATACGGAGGTGCCGCCGAGGGCGGCACGCTCTTTTTTTATTGCTTATATGCGGAGTCTTTTATTACTTTTCCGCAAGCGAATCTTTATTAAGGTCAAGCTCGCCGCGCTCAGACAAATCTGTAATAATTCGGTCGTACATCTCCTTGTTTATCTTGAATTTGCAGCGATAAACAATGTATCCCGCGATGATTACTATCATGGGAACGACCATCATAACAAGCTTTATTACAAGCTTGCCGGAATCGTCGATGGCGACCGCCGCGGTATCTCCGGTTTTAATGCCTGACCAGATGAGAGCCATGCTGACCAGACCCATAGAAACAGCGCCGCCGATTTTATTGATAAGCGGCTGCACGGACAATGTGATGCTTTCGTTGCGCTGACCGAGCTTCCACTGACCGTATTCAACGGTGTCCTCAAGAAACAGCAGCATGAGAAGCTGAATGAACGCCTCGCCGACGAACAGCAAAAGCGCCGCAACGATGATAAGCACAAGGCTAGTATCGGCAAACAGGAACACTACATAGCCTGCCATAACGACAAGCGTTGCCAGAAGATAGAGCTTCTCGCGGGAGAAATGCTTTGAAACGGACGGGAAAACAGCAAGCGCCGAAAGCTGGGCAACGCCGACGGCCGCCGCCAGCACCGCATACATATTCGCGTCTCCGAATACATACTGCATATAATAGATGGCTATAGTTGTGCTGGTCATATATCCTATGGTAAAAAGGGACATTGCCAGCGTGGTCCACAAAAGCTGGTCGTTCTTTGTAAGAACGCGCCACATATCCTTTAGCGTGGTGTGCTCCTCTTTCTCTATGAACATACCGCGCTTTTCCTTAACGCCAAAAATGGTGAAAAGCTGGAAAAGTATCATAAGCACCGTTACAACAACGGCAAACCAAAACCAGCCTCTTGCGGGATTATCATAGAATATGCTGCCCTCCTGCGAAAAGCTGCTGGTTATCGGCTCCCAGCCGACCATAACAGCAAACATACCAACGTTGGCGCAGATACGGGCAAAGGCGCTTATCTTCTCACGAACCTTTTGGTTAACGCTGAGACTGGGAATCATCGACCAATAGGCAATATCGTTAAGACCATAGCTGACATCCCAAAGAAGGTAGGCAAGCGCGAAAACAACTACAAACCAGTAGTTGCGAAGTCCAAAGTCTGTAAAAAGCACTATGTAGCACAGACCCGCGATAAGCGCGCCTATGAGCATAGGCGGCTTAAACTTGCCCCATCTGGAGTTCCAGTTGTCAACGATCAGACCCATAAACGGGTCGTTTATCGCGTCAAACACTCGCAAAACGGTGAATACCAGGCTTGCTGCAACATAAACGCCAAGGGGAAGGTCAAGCACGTTTGACAGGAAGTAGATCATCGCGTTGGCTTCCAGCGCGTAGAACATATCGCGTCCTATCGTACCGAAGCCGAAAAACATCATGTTTCTCCGATCCAGCTTATTCATTGTTCCTCTTTCCTTTCAGCAATATACAGTTGAGAACCAAAGTCACCCCAAATTCGCAAGTTGGGGTCGTATCCGGTACCAATGTATTGATTGTTAAGTCCCGCTCCCGCGGCAAGCGCCGCTCCCGTTGCGTCAATATGCTGTCCGCCATCGGCAAGCGCATAGAGCCTGTTTGCGGTTCTGAGAACAAAGCCGTCGGGCTTAAGCGCAATCGGCAGCAAATGCTTTACAAGCCCTCCAAAGCGGGAAATTTGCACCCTTTGCGGCACGGTGTCCACCGTGTAGCGGGAGTTTTCGTCCAAGCCCTTGAGGCGCAGACTATCTCCGCTTTGAGCGGCATAGCTTCGCGTCTGCACAAGAGAAGCCAGCGCCTTACTGCCATCGCGCTCGGCACAGATGAAAAGCTCCTTGTTGTCATCAGGCAGCTCGCTGCGGTAGAACGTGCCGAATTGCAGGGTTTTGCGGTGCTTTTTATAAAAGGCGATCTGCTCTTTTACCTGCTGCTTTTCAATCCGGGAAAGCTCTCCTAAATCCAGCTCGTAGCCCAGAGCGCCAAAGGCAGCCACATTAAAGCGCGTGGAAAGCGGGGTTAGCCTGAGCGTCTGCTGATGGGGTGCCTGCGAAACATGAGCGCCCATAGTGGACAGGGGATATAGGTAGCTTAGCCCTTTTTGAATATCCAGGCGCTCTATGGGGTCAGTGTCATCCGACGCCCAAATCTGCTGCGAGAAGCAAAGCATTCCCAAATCAAAGCGGTTTCCGCCCGACGAGCAGCTTTCAAACAAAATATGCGGGCGTGGACGGAAAATGCGCCCCAGCACATCATAAAGCCCCATGATGTAGCGGTGATAAAACTCGCCTGCGGGAGTAACGGCAGAATAAACATCACTCATATGGCGGTTCATATCCCATTTGACATAGCTTATCTGAGCGCTGTCCAAAATGCGTGTGACGTTTTCAACGATATAGTCTCTAACCTCGCCGCGAGTCAAATCAAGCAGAAGCTGATTTCGCCCGAACGAGGGCGCGCGTTCGGGCAGCTTGACCGCCCAGTCGGGATGCGCACGGTAAAGCTCGCTGTCAATATTCACGCTCTCCGGCTCAAACCAAAGCCCGAAGCGCATACCCATGCTGCAAACACTGCGGGAGAGAGCCTCCAGCCCGCCGGGAAGCTTTTTGCGATTTACCTTATAGTCGCCCAGTCCCGCCTTGTCGTCGTTTCGCGCGCCGAACCAGCCGTCATCAAGAACAAAAAGCTCTACGCCGAGTTTTTTAGCCCGCCGCGCCAGGCGCAAAAGCTTGCGACGGGTAAACTTAAAAAAATGGGCTTCCCAGTTGTTCAAAAGAACGGGGCGCTCCGCTCCCCTCCATTCTCCGCGCACAATGTGGCGGTTTATAAAGTCGTGAAAATTGTGACTCAAAGCGTTTAAGCCGTCTGCGGAATAGGTCATTACCGATTCCGGCGTTTCAAAGCTCTCACCCTTGGCAAGAGTCCAATTGAAGCACAGGGGGTTTATGCCTGAGACAACGCGCACCATGTCGCGGGGAGAGCGCTCCACCGCTGTGTAATGATTGCCGCTGTAAACAAGGTTAAAGCCGTATGCTTCGCCATAGTCCTCGCTCGTTCCTTCACAGGCAAGAAGCACCCCCGGATTGTGGCGGGAGGAGGAAAAGCCCGTTGTGCTCTCGTTTACAAAGCAGCCGTATTGAAGCACCCTGTCGTGACGGTGGGCTTCCTTTATCCAGTCGCCGTCAAAGGTAACGAGCTTGTAGCTTCTTGCGGGCAGATCAATGAGCATACTCATAAGCCGTCTGAGCAAAACCGGCGAGCTCTCGCCGTTGGTGAGCACGGCGCGGCGCGAAATGACATTCACCTTGGGGAAAACAGTGTACACAAGCCTCAGCGACAGCTCGTAGAGCCTGTCGTGCATATAGATGATCAGCGTTTCCGCGTCCTCGGCATTATCAACATATGCGCCGGGCAGCGTTTCCGCAGGGCAAACGCCCTGCTTTATCTCACAGCCCTCATATACAAAATCTGTGGTATAAGAGCCGTCGGGCATTAAAAGCTCAATCGGCGTAATGCGAAAATCGCCCTTGCCCAAACCCGACCACTCCAGCGGCACATTGTCCATGCAGTAGCTCTCGTCCTTAGGCTCATACAGCACCTGCGAGCCATATTGGATGGTATGCTTATAGCGCAGAGCCTCGGCATCGTCAAGAGAAACCGGCGCACCGTAGTGCAGATGCTCAAGATGCCCGTGTTCATTTACCATGAGCATATATGCGCTGCGCTCGGTCGAAAGAAGAAAGCTCTTATCTCTTTGCGTAATGCAGCCCATACCGCTACCTCCTGATTATTGCCGCCTCATATGGCTTCATCTCACCCTCAAGACGCGCCCTGCCCTCTGTTGATATAAGGCAATCGCCCACCAGGGGAGTTATGCGCACGGAGCCTGAAATGTTAACAACGGTAACCAGACTCTCACCCTCGTATTCGCGTTCAAAGGCAAATACACCGTCTTTTAAATACAGCTCCTTATAGCTGCCGAATTTGAGCACGCTGCTGCCGTTGCGCAGCGCAATCAGGCGGCGGTAGTAGTTCAGCACTGAGCCGAAGTCCTCCTCCTGTGCGGCAACATTGATGGTCTTGTGGTTTGAGTTTACCGAAAGCCACGGCGTTCCCGTCGTAAAACCGCCGTTTGCCTCGCCGCTCCACTGCATGGGCGTGCGCGCATTGTCGCGGCTTTTTTGCTTGATCATCCTCCAGCGCAGCGCCTTCGGCAGACGCAGCCGCCCGGTGAGCGCCCAGATATTGTGCGACTCCACATCGCGCACTGGCGTCATGTCCTCAAAATCAAAGTTGGTCATGCCTATCTCCTGCCCCTCAAAAATGAAGGCTGTTCCGCGCAGGGACAAAAGGAGAGTTGCAAGAGTTTTCGCGCTCTCGTCGTGGTAATGGATATCGTCGCCGAAGCGGGAGACGCTTCTAGGCTGGTCATGGTTTTCAAAATATACGGTGTTCCAGTCAAGCGAGGTCTGCCACTTGCTAAGGCAGCTAAAAAAGCGGTCCGGCGAGAAGCGGCGCAAAAACCATTTGACGAAATAGCAGTCGGTTTCCATATGCTCAAAGGAGAAAACCGTGTTCAGCTCCCCGCGCGCCGGATTGACCAAATCATCCGCCATCTTAGGTGTTACAAACACGGTTTCGCCGACGGTGTAGCAGTCGTATTTCGTTAGCACATCCTCATTAAAGCGGTGCAGAAGTCTGTGTAGTCCGTCTGTGGAAATATAGTGCTCAGAGCCTGTGAGGGCCGGCTTCCATTTGCCGTTATCAAGGCTGTTTTTCCACAGGATGTTTATAACATCGCAGCGGAAGCCGTCCACCCCCCTATCGAGCCAGAAGCGCATAACATCTTCAACCGCGTCCACCACCGACGGGCAGCGATAGTTGAGGTCGGGCTGCCCCTTGGCAAAAAGATGCAGATAATACTCGCCGCGAAGCTCGTCATACTCCCAGCAGTCCTCGCCGAAAAAGCTCGTCCAGTTGGAGGGCTTTTTGCCTTTTTTGCCCTTTTTCCAGATGTAGTAATCGGTGTAAGGCTCTATGCGCTGACGGCTTTTTTGAAACCATTCATGAGCCTTGGAGGTGTGGTTAATAACAAGGTCTAATATTATCTTAATATCGCGCTCATGCGCCTGTCGCAGCAGCTCGTCCATATCCTCAAGCGTGCCATAGTCGGGATGAATGCCGCAATAATCGGAGATGTCGTAGCCGTTATCCTCATTCGGCGATGGGTAAACAGGCGAGAGCCACAAAACGCCGACTCCCAGCTTTTTTAAGTAGTCGAGCTTTGAGATGATGCCTTGCAGGTCTCCTATGCCGTCACCGTTGGAGTCGCAAAAGCTCATGGGATAAATCTGATATACAATGCGCTCTTTCCACCATTTAGTATCAGCCATGCTTATACAACCCCCTCAGATGATTTGACCGTTTCTTTGTTAACACCGCTGTTATCAAGCATCCGCATATATATATTTATAACGGTAGTATTATATCATCCGCTCTTATGGCAAGCAATACATAAAAGATGCCGCAATTTCTGTGCAACGAGTACTGCTGCCAAAGACCGCTATGATTTGCCGCCTGTTTTTAAGCTGCTGCAAAAAACCGCCGTCCCGGCAGCAAAGCGGGGCGGCAGCATTTCGCACAGTGCGTGGGTGAAGCTCAGCTCCACATAATACAGCCCGCGGCGGGGCGGCGACCGCGGTGAACGGAGACCGACCCGCCGGGCAAAGACTAAGGAAGCATCCAGACCTCCGCGTCGCTGTGATCATCGCAGCCGGTAGCCCTGAGCCTTACCGGAAGAATATCGGCGGCGTGAAGCAGCTCGTAAGGAATGAAGCAGCAGAGTACGCCAAGCGCTTTCTTTCCGTCGGCACGCCATGCGGCAATCGACTCGCCGGAAATCTTTGCTTGAAATAGTTTTTCGTAATTCAATTGTCTGATCCTCCTTTATTTCGGGGCGAGTGATCTGCCCAATTTTGCCCTCCGTTCATGTTCCTGAGACTCGGTTTTGCGCCCCGTCCGACAGGAAGCGGCATGACGCGGGGCTGAGCGCCGTTTTTGGTGCATTTCGCGGGGATTTGTGATAACATAGGCACAAGCGCGCAAGCGGCATTGCGGTATGACGGCAGCGGTCGCCGGCGGCATAAAACACAAACGCGGGGGAGCAGAAAATGAACGAGCAGTGGACAGAGCTTATATTTATCGTAGCCGCTGAAAACGTGCGCAAGGCGGAGGAGCTTGCCGCGGCGTGCTCACAGACGGGAATATATATTGAGGACTATTCGGATATGGAGGCAATGCTTCCGCTGGTAGGCGCGGCAGACTATGTTGACAGCGCCCTCGCGCAAAGAGATAAAAGCAGCGCGGCAATTCACATCTATCTCTCCGCAGAGGAGTCGGCGGAGGAAGCCGCCGCCATGATATCTCGCCTATTTGAGCAGGCTCATATCGCTTTCACGCTCAAAAGCGGCAGCCTTCCCCGAACAGATTGGGAAAACGACTGGAAGCGGCAGCATAAGCCCCACCGCGTCGGCGAGCATTTGCTGCTTTGCCCCACATGGGAAAGCTGCGAGCGCAGCGAAGGCGACATTCTGCTGACTATCGACCCCGGCGGCGCTTTCGGCTCCGGCGAGGATGTTACAACAACGCTGTGCCTGCGGCTTTTGGAGCGGCACATCAAAGGCGGCGAGCGTGTGCTGGACATGGGCTGCGGCAGCGGGGTACTGTCTGTCGCGGCGCTGCTTCTGGGCGCAGAAAGCGCGCTGGGCGTGGATATTGAAAAGCGCGTGCTGACAGAAGCTCCCGCTAATGCGCGGCTGAACAATGTTGGGGAACGCTTTTCGGTCATGCACGGAAACGTACTCACGGACGCCAAGCTTTCAATCGCTCTCGGCGGTGAGTTTGACCTTATCTGCGCAAACATGGTTGCTGACGTTCAGCTCCGCATGGCTATGCTATACCACGCGCAGCTTCGCGCCGGCGGCACGCTCGTGCTCAGCGGCATTTTAGCGCCGCGCGCAGACGAGCTTTGCTCCGCGATGGACAGCACCGGGTTTACTCTAATCGAGCGCCTGGACGACGGCGAATGGAGCGCCTTCGCCTATCGAAAATGAGCCTTTCCGCAAAAAAGCGGCAGCCCTACTTGCGGTGAGTACGGCTGCCGCGCCATTATTATAGGGGCTTGAGATTTTTCCCCATCGTGCTATACTGTTTATGGTCGGCGCAAAAACAGAACTCGCCGCACAAAGGAGACAAACTCGGATGAAGGTTATCAGAAAACAGAAAAATTCTGAAAATTGCTTTGCCTGCGGAGTTAACAATCCCGCCGGTCCAAAGCTTGAATTTTACGAGATGGAGGACAAGAGCCTTGTCGGTCTTGTGACCTGCCGCAGCATTCACATGAGCTATCCCAACACTGTTCACGGCGGAGTTTCCGCCGCGCTGCTGGATGAAACGATGGGTCGGGCGATACTCAGCTTTGAGCCGGACACCTGGGGCGTAACGCTTGAACTCAACGTAAAATACAAAAAGCCCATACCCTTCGACACGCAGCTTCGCGTGACCGGGCGCGTAATAGAAAACAAAGAGCGCGTTTTCATCTGCGAGGGCGAGATCCTTCTTCCTGACAATGTCGTTGCCGCGTACGGCAGGGGGGCATACTTTAAATCCTCCACCACGGGCGCGCAGGATGCGGGAGTTAGCGATTTGAAGCTTTATCTGCACGAAAACGAGCCGACGGAAATCGAACTGCCCGTTCCGCTCCCCCACCCCGAACGCTGAGACCATGCAGAGCCAAAGGCAAAAAACACACCGCCAAAACAGCGGCGGCAGGCAAAATTTCAGGGCGCGTCTCCAATTGGAGACGCGCCCTTTTTGCGCTGATAAGCTTTGGTCTGATAAAACTGTCAGGGAGAAAAGCTTCTATTCAAATCTGTATTTCTTAACCATAGCGTTAAGCATACCGATATCGTCCGCAAGACCTATGCTTGCCGCGGCAGTCTCCTCGGAAATGCTGGTGTTAAGCTGGATAACAGAGGATATCTGGTCGATACCGACGGAGATCTGCTCAATAAGCATCGCCTGCTCCGCCGTGGCGGAGGAGATGTTGTCTACCGCGTCGTTTACGATAGAGGTCTTTTCCATAACGGAGCTAAGGCTGCGCTCAACCGAGCCTGCGTATCCAACGCCCTTTTCGATGGCGCTGATAACATTTCCGATAAGCGTTGTAGAGTCCTTTGCCGCCTCGGCGCTCTTGTTTGCAAGGTTTCTAACCTCGTCCGCGACAACCGCGAAGCCCTTGCCCTGAGCACCCGCGCGCGCAGCCTCAACAGCGGCGTTAAGCGCAAGAATGTTGGTCTGGAACGCGATGTCGTCAATGGTCTTGACCATAGCGCCGATCTTATGCGAGGTTGTGCTTATCTCGTCCATTGCGCCGATCATCTTCTTCATTTGCTCATTGCTCTCGGCAACCTCGGCAACGGTTTGGGCGGCTATGCCGTTTGCGCTCTTGGCGTTATTGGCATTGTCGCCAACCTGATTGCTCACAGAGGAAATGGTGGCGGCAAGCTCCTCAACGGAGGCAGCCTGCTCGGTAGAGCCCTGCGCGAGCGATTCGGCAGCGGCGGAAACCTGCTGTGCGCGGTTATCAATGCCCTCGGAGATTTCCTGAACAGCCTTCATATTCGCAACGATCTCACCAAAGAGCTGATTGATAACATCGGATATGGTCAAGTAGATTCCTTTATATCTTGAAGTATCAATGCTGGCGCTCAAATCGTTGTCATCAATCGCCTCCTTGAGCTGACGGGAATCCTCCGCAATGTCACGAATGGCTTTTACCGCGCGTTCCATAGCTCTTGCAAGCGAACCGATCTCGTCGTCATTTTCAAGCCGCGCCAGGCGCTCGGCGGTTTCATCGGACATATCGCCGTTGGCAATATCTTCAACCGTGTTAACGATAAGCTCAAGCGGCAGCCTCATACGTTTTTTAAGGAAGCTTGAATAGAGGAAATACACCAGAACAACAATTGATACGCCAATGACAGTGTTAAAGAGCGCGCCCTTGTTGATGGATGCCTTAAGCTCGCTGCGGCAATAGCCGGAGAACAGTGCGCCTATAACGCTGCCGTCCAGAGAGGTAAGGGGCTCATAGTACGCTATGTATACTTTCCCCTCAATTTTGACTCGGTCTCTGTATACCTGCCCCTGTTCAAGAACGATCTTTGCAATGCTATCGTCCATTGTGGAGTTGATATGGCGGCTGCCGTCATCGTTTAACAGGGTGGTGCTCACGCGGCGGTTCCCGTAATACACGGAGAAGGCATCGCCGGTAAGAGCGTTGAGCTTATCGACAAAGTCGTTGTTCGTAAAGTCGTATGTAAGCATAACGCCGCCGACAATACTGCCCTGTACCTTTACGGGAGAGACGCCGTTTAGTGCAAAATCGCTGCCGCCGCCCGGACCGACATCAGAGACAGCATCGCCGGAGAGCGCCCTTTCAACGCAGTAAAGTGATTTTATGCTCTCGCCCTTTACATAAGCGCCGTTGGTTGCCGCAATAACATTGCCGCTGCGGTCAAACACCGTTGCCGAACGGATATTCATCGACTGGGTGAGCGCTTCAAGCTCAGCCTCAAGATTCGTTTGAGACTCCTGCTCAAAAGCCGCTGTCACGTTTTCGTTGCCGGCAACTATCTGAGCCTCACGAATATACTGATCGGAGATAATCACAAGCTCCTTGTTAACCACGTTTATCGCGGTCTTTGCCGCAGACTCGGCAATGTTATCCGCCGCCGAGGTCATGACAAGGAGGGTGGAGGTGGAAATCACCAGCGCGACACAAACAAGAGCGACAACCATAAATAAGAGATTAGATTTAACAAGTGATCGAGCCGGTTTCTTCGCTTTTTCTTTGACAATACGTGACATAAAACGACGCCCCTTTCAATATATTTCTGCGTATATGCAAAAATGCCGCCAAACGGCGGCAGTTAATACAAGGCTTTAATTAACTTTGCAATTTCATTGCCGCTTCCTTATTTTAATTTTACAATATTAGGGAAGCATATACAAGAGTTTTATGAAAATTCGCTTAAATCTCACTATTTTTTATTAAACCCGCACATATTTACACATTTCGCTGTTTATATATTACACAAATACCGAACAAAAACTAATTTGAAATTGCCTCAGAATATCGGTGCTTAAAGCTTAAAGCTTTGCCATGCGACGCCCTGCAGGGTTTTCCATGTGAACACGCCGCCATCGAGGAGCATATATCCATGAGAGCTGTTTTCCTTAGGCAGAGAGACAGAGCCGGGATTGATATATAAAAAGCACCCTTCCAAGGTGCAGTCGGGAACATGGGTATGACCGCAAAGGAGAATATCTCCCCGCTGAAGCGGTGGGGGGGCGTCCTTGCCGTGAACATGACCATGCGTGGCATAGATATTGCCGAAATCAAAGGGAAGCAGGGCGTAATCCGCCATTATGGGAAAATCCAGCACCATTTGATCCACCTCGGCGTCGCAGTTGCCGCGAACGCAAAGCAGCCGGTCCTTGACCGAGTTGAGCATGGCGGCGACCTCCTTGGGCGCGTATTCCTCGGGCAGCTCGTTTCGCGGTCCGTGATAGAGCAGGTCGCCAAGCAGGAGCAGCTTTTGCGCGCGCTCGCTCTCAAAGCGCTCAAGCATTTGGCGGCAGTATTTCGCCGAGCCGTGGATATCAGAGGCAATCATAAGCTTCATGTTGTTCACCGATTTCTTTTGATTTTTGCGCGAAGCGCAGAGGGCAAGCCCCTCATTTTATATACGCAAAATTTTATCTCATTTTTGCCTCGCGGTCAATAGCAGAGTGCGCAGTATTGGGCGAAACAAGGCGTTTTGTTTATTGAGCAGTTAAAAAATCGCCCCCCACG
>JAHAWY010000006.1 GCA_018385135.1 Oscillospiraceae bacterium
GCGTCAATGGCGAGCACCTTGCCGGGAAAACGCTCGGAGAGCAGGCGGATGAGAAGCGTTGCTACGACGGTTTTGCCTGTGCCGCCCTTGCCGGTTACGGCTATGGTTCTGATTTTTTCCATAATAAAGACCTCGCTTTTCTAAAAATGTATATAAAGCCGCAGTGCGGCGTCATATCCGAAGTTGAAAATGCATGGGTTTTTAGATACCACGACCGTAGTGCGTGACACTACGGTCGTGGCGAAAATAAGTATTAAGCTGCCGGGCTTATGCGTCTTTTCTGTAATTGTGTGCGCCGACGACGGATTCCATGTATTCGCCGATCTGAGCGCGCAGCTCGTCGTTGCTCTTGTAGCGCGGGTCGACAGCATCGACATCGACATACAGAGTGGGGATGCCGTACTTCTCCTGGATGTAGTCGGTAACGATCTTGCCGGAAGCCCAAGTGTGCTTGCAGCCGACGTGACCCATGAAGATAGAGACGTTGACGGAATACTCCTCGTACATCTTGTCGATAACCTTGAGCCAGTAATCGGTCGGACCGGTTGCGCCGTGGATCATCGGAGCAAAGAGCATCATCTGGGCGGTCTGGTACTTAACTCTCTCCCAGTTGTCGAGGTCGTCGAAGATGACGCCTTCCTGATAGCCGAAGCCGTCCATAACGGTGATTGCGCCGTAGGTCTTTTCCATCCAGTCCATGATGCCGGTGTTGGACCAGAGCATATTCTGCATGAGGCAGACACGGTACTTCTCTTCGGGGCACTTGGTAGCAGTCATGCCCATGTCGGCAAGCATTTCGCCCATTTCGAGCTGAGTCTTGAGCATATCGACCAGCATCTGAGTGCCGGGCAGGAAGCCTGCCATCTCGTTAAGAACGAGCATACGGCCGGGGAGGACGCAGGGGGTCTTCTTACGAAGGTCGGAGAGCTTCTTCAGATAGACATGAGCCTCGTTGGACAGCTCGTTGATCTCTTTGAACTTTGCCTTGCGCTCGTCGTCCCACTTAAGACCGGTAAGCTCCTCAAGCCAGGGAACGAAAGCCTGAATCTGGTCGGCAACATAGCGGAAGCCCTTGTCGTCATGACGGAAGGGAAGGTCGAAGGTGTAGCAGGGGCAGTCATAAAGACGCTCCATCATGGGGTATGCGATACGAGCGGAGTCGCAGGGAACTGTTGCGTGAACGAAAGCATCCAGCTCTACGCCCAGCTCGTGCTTGAGAGCAACACCGAGCTGTGCCTTATCGATAGCGCACATGGAGGTGGGAGCATACTTCTCGGTCTCGTCGATGAAGCGGCTGCAAAGATCCTCCATGGAAGCGATACGGGTGGGGATGGTGTCGAAGAAGAAGGGAACGCAATCGAATGCACGAAGAAGGGTTACGGGAACAGGGCCGCCGAAACCAACGAGCTTCTTGCCGTTCTTGTGAGCGTCGCGGATCTCTTCCCAGCTAGACTTCTGGATATCGACAGTCCACATAATCTCGGGCATGCCCTTGGTGAGCATATGCTGATAAATGCTGTCAACCTGCTCACAGGTCAGATCTATCATGTTGACCGGCTTTGTGGGGTCAAAGTTCTGTTTAGGTGTGTTAGCCATTATTTTTTCCTCCTTCTTACTTCTCTAACATTTCGATGAACGCTTCAGCACGGATGGCGAGCTGACCGGCATTAGCCATCTGCTCCTCACGCTCAACCTGCAGCATGGGAACGCCAATTGCCTTGAGGTCCGGCTCGAGGTAATAGGTCTCGCCGCCCCAGCACTCGCAGTTCTGCATCTTCTGGTAAACAACGCCCTGTACACCGTATTCCTTGCAAAGCTCGACGATTTCCTTGTGGATAGCAGGACGATTGTCCAGCTCACGCGGGCAGGTGTTGCGGTCGAGGTAATACTTTGCAAGAGAGCCCATAACGTCGTTGTCATCAAGCTCGATGGGAGCGCCGAAGGTTCTCTCGCCGAAGCAGTTGTAGTCAGCAACAACGACGCCGCCCTTTTCCTCGATGACCTTGATGAACTCAGGGTTATCGAGAGCGGAACCGATGAGCATCAGACGTGCGCGACCTTCGATGGGCTTGCGGGTCTTAGCCTCTGCAAGGAACTCCTTGAGCATTGCGTTGTACTCGTCAACGGTGGTATCGCACTGTGCCAGACAGATTGAAAGAACCTCAGCTCCGGTAACGACGGGGTTTTTCTCCTTGCGCAGAGCATAGAGCTCAGCGATGAGCTTGCGGGTCTCGTTGGTCTTGGCAACGGCAGCCTTGATAGCCTCGTCGGTAACAGCCTTGCCGGTGAATTTGCCGAGAGCGTCAGCCATTTCCTGGAGCTCTTCCTTGTAGAACTTAACGGTAATGTCGCTGTTCATGCGGGGAGCGCCGATGAAATGAGTGAACTGTTCCTTATTGTTAACCTTTGCAATATGCTCCCAGTTGTCGATGATACGAGCCTGCATCATGCAGCCCTGAGACTGAACAAGACCGTCGAGCTCATAGGTGCCGTTCATCAGATACTGAAGAATGGAGCGAGCATAGCTGCAGGAGAAGCTGGACATCCATGCTTCTGCGTCGCTGCTGTCAACGCAGTCGGTAGCGCGGAGACGAACAGGAAGAACGTCAGCGGCGTAAAGGATCTCCTCGGGAACATGGCAGCAAACATAGCCCATTGCCTTCTTGCCCGATGCCTTCCAAGCTTTAACTGAATCGCTTGAAATCTTGGTGTCGAATAATTTCTGGTAACTCATGTGTTTCCTCCTTTATTGTTTTAGGAAAAAAATAATTTCAATCCCGACCGCGTGTGCTCGTCCATTGCCCAATTCCGAGTCCGCAGCGAGTTAAAATTCAAAGGGGACAAAGCCTCTCACCAGGAGAAGCCGATAGCGCCTGCCTCACAGTTCTGTAAGCAAAGCTCCTTTTTACCGTTAGCCTTACAGTTTGCGCAGGCGGTTTGCAAGGTGTTGCGGACATCCTCCCGGATGATGACTACCTCATCGTCGAAATCGTCAAGCTCTGTTGCAAACAGCTTTTCCGGACAAACCGAAATACAGCTTTTTCCTTCACACTCGGCGCATTTCGCCGTGTCGATCTTGATGTAATAGTGACCGGATCCGTCTTCATAGCCATAGTTTGCTATCAAGACATTCGCCTCCTTCCAACTTGCACAAGACTTGTTTTCTAACTTCCTGTATATCAAAAAGCGGGAGCAGAGCGTACTCCGCTCCCGACCATATACAGTGTGTTTTGCTTACTGAGCAGCCTTTGCTCTCTTCTTCTCAACGAGATCCTTAGCAATGAGAGCCGCGCCGACAGCGCCGGCGATCTGGGTATCCCACTTGGGCTGAAGAGCCTCAACGCCCATGATGCGCTCAATTCTCTTAACAACGCCCTTGTTCTTTGCGATACCGCCGGTGATGGCGAAATCGGGCTCCATTCCGTTGCGCTCAAGCAGACGTGCAACACGCAGAGCCATAGCGTGGCAATAAGCGGCGAGAACCTTTTCCTTAGACCAACCGGCACGCATAAGCTTTGTTGCCTCGGACTTTGCGAAGATAACGCAGGTGGAGGAAACTGGTGCGGGCTCCTCGTCGATCTGGAAAGACATATCGCCGATATCCTCAACGCGGACAGCGAGGAGGTTTGCGATAACTTCCATGCCGCGGCCGGTGCCGGCTGCGCACTTATCGTTCATCATAAAGGAGGTAACAGCACCGTTCTCGTCGCAGTGAATCGCCTTACAGTCCTGACCGCCCATGTCGAGGATGGTGCGGATGGAAGGTCCATAAATGAAGTTTGCACCGCGTGCATGGCAGGTTATTTCGGTAACGGTCTTGTTGGAGACGGGGACATTAACGCGACCGTGACCCGTTCCTATTGTATAGGTAATATCTTCGAGTGTCAAGCCGGTATCCTTCATAGCCCAGTTGATAGCACCGATAGCGGAGTCGGGACTGTTAGAGCCGGTTCTCATGTTGGAATAAGCATAGGGAATGCCGTCGGCAAGGATAACAGCCTGGGTGCTGGTGGAGCCTATATCTACGCCCGCGGTGATAAGGCTGCCGTGCCAGTCGGGAATGTCAGGGTTCTTCCAGTTGGACTCGGTCCATCTCCAATATTCTACTTTTTCAATTTCAGCCATGGTATTATCCTCCGTATACTAATTCTCGGTTCCAAAGATGGCAGCGCCGATTGCGCTCATGAACATATTGTCTTCGGCGACTCTGATTTCTCTCTCAAAAACCTTGGACATGCAGCTAATAAGACCCTTATTGTAGCCGGGACCGCCGACAAAGGTGTACTTGTCGGTAAGACCTACGCGGCGGATCATAGATGCGATGCGGTTGGCAATGCCCATATGTACGCCGTATGCGATGTCCTCTCTGGATTCCTTGGCGTGGATAAGAGAAATAACCTCGGACTCTGCGAAAACAACGCACTGAGCGTTGGTAGCAAGCTCCTTGGTGTGACGGAGAGAGTAATCACCCATCTCCTCGGTGGTAATCTGGAGTGCGCGAGCCATTGCCTCAATGAAGGTGCCTGCGCCGGAAGCGCACTTGTCGTTGACCTCGTACTTCATAACGGTGCCGTCGGGGTTAAGACGGATAACACGGCAACTGTCAGCGCCCATGTCGATAACGGTCTCGGTGTCAGCGAATGCACGCTTTGCGCCTCTGCAAGCCGCGCCGACTTCATTTACCTCGACGTCGCCCCACTTGACAATTTCGCGACCTACACCTGTGATAACGATGCGGGAGATATCTTCCTTCTTAATGCCTGCGTCGCTCAAAATCTTGTTAAGGACGTTCTGCGCGGCGAGGTCTGCGTCAAACTCCGTGGGGATAAGCGCCTTGGCAACAACTTCGCCATCCTTAAGGATGACGCCCTTGGTGTTCTGACTGCCACAATCAATTCCTGCGGTGATCATAATAAGTTCCTCCTTTATATGCTTTGCCGTCCCAAAACCTATATTTATGTTTGACGGCATTAGGGTCTGCTTTGATAATGAGCAAAATATATGCCAAATTGCTTATTCTAAATATTTTTATGTTTTTTTACAAAAGCCCTTATGCCGATTTGTTAATTATCGCAAACATCGATTATTAAAATGTCTTCTCATGAAAGACGATTTTTCAGTTTCGTTTCGTCGAATATCGGCACAATTTAAGCCAAACATTTAACAGTTGCTTCAAAATTGTATCAATAACGTATTTTGAACGTCCATGTGTCACAAACAGGTTTAAGATAATCTTCTTTTGCAGTTTGATGTAATAATTTGTCAGAAGAAGCAAACCGATAAACCGACATAAAGCCGGGCAGGTTACGAGAGTGCAGCAAAATGCCTCCATAGACGCAAGGCGGGAGCAAAAGCTCCCGCCTTGTATTCTTGTTTCCAAGAATGAGTCTTACTTGTTGACGACAGTGTCCATGTACTCGGCAATAGCAGCCTTGATCTCGTCGGGGCTCTTGTAGCGACCGTCGATACCATCAACGTCGAGGTACAGGGAGGGAATGCCATACTTATTCTGGATCATGTCGGTGACCATCTTTGCAGATGCCCAGGTGTGCTTGCAGCCGATGTGACCGACGAACAGGGATACGTCGGGTTCGTAGTCCTCGAAGATCTTATCAACGAGGTATACGAAGTTCTCAGACGGTCCGGCAGCGCCGTGGATCATCGGGTTGTTCTGCATCTTCTTAGCCATGGTCAGGTAGCAGTCACGCGGATTGTCAAGATCCTGATACAGATCGCCGTGCTGGAAGCCAAAAGCGTCCATAACTGCAACTGTGTCGTACTCTCTTTCGAGCCAGTCCATAACGCCGGAGGAGGACCAGAGCATATTCTGGAGGAGAGCTGCACGGTGCTTCTCGCCGTTTACGCAGGGACCCATGCCCAGCTCGATGAGCATCTCGCCGGTCTCAAGCTCCTTCTGGAGCAGGTCGCCCATTTCGGGGAAGCAAGCCATAGCGTTGGAGGTTCCGTTGAGAACCAGCATACGACCGGGCAGCGGGCAGGGCTTATGCTTACGCAGGTCTGCGCACTTACCCTGAAGCTCATAGGTTCTGTTGGAGTTAGTCATAGCTTCTTTCAGCTTATCCCAGTCGAGCTTCTTGCCGGTGAAATCTTCCATCCACTCAACAAACTTCTCGGTCTGGTCAGCGAGGTAGTTAAGACCACGCTCGTCACGACGATAAGGATAGTCGAAGGAGAAGGTCGGAACCTTCATCAAGCGCTCCATGTTGGGGTATACAACACGGGAGGAGTCACAGGGAACTGCGGAATAAACGAAAGCGTCGGGGGTAGAGCCGTACTGATCCTCGAGGAGAGTGCCGAGGTAGGTCTTGCACAGACCGCAGGTGGTCTGAGGAACATACTTCTCAGCGGAGTCGATGAACTTACCGGTCAGAACCGGGTTCGGAGACAGACGGATGGGAACGGTATCGAGGTATACGGGAATGCAGTCAAAAGCAACAATGATGTCAACGGGAACCGGACCGCCGAAGAATACGAGCTTCTTGCCGGACTTCTGTGCGTCACGGTAGTTGTGCCACATGACGGACTGAATCTCAAGAGTCCACAGCAGGTCGGGGTTTCTTTCCTTCATGCGCTCCATCTGTCCTTCGACCTTCTGGCAGCAGAATTCGAAAACGGACATTTCGCCGCGCATTACGGCATCTTCTAATCTGGTATCTTTAGCCATTAAAGTATCCTCCTTTTCCTTATTTCTCGATCATTTCTACGAAAGCTTCAGCACGGATAGCGAGCTGACCTGCGTTTGCAAGGTGCTCTTCGCGCTCAACCTGAAGCATCGGAACGCCGATAGCCTTGAGGTCGGGTTCGAGGAAGAGGCTCTCGCCGCCCCAGCACTCGCAGTACTGCATCTTCTGATAGACAACGCCGTCAACCTTGAATTCCTTGCAGGTATCAACGATCATCTTCTGCAGCTCAACGCGGTTATCCAGCATACGCGGGCAGAGGATACGGCCAAGATAGTAGTCGGCGATGGACTCGATGAGATCGCCCTTGATCTCGAGGTCGTATGCGAAAGGTCTGCTGCCGTGGCAGATAGCGTCGTTTACGAACAAACCGCCCTTGTCCTCAATAACCTTGAGGTATCCCGGGTTGTCCATAGCGGAACCGATGAGCATGAGGCGTGCGCGACCGGTCTCAATGGGAGCGCGGTTCTTCGCATCAGCCAGGAATGCCTTGAGCATCTCTATGTACTCGTCTACGGGATAGTCGCCGTAGCTGAGGGTAATCTTCAGACAGTCTTCGCCGCTGATAACGGGCTTATCTGCCTTGCGAAGCTCATAGATCTCACGAATGAGAGCGCGAACCTCGTTGTACTTGCCGATGACGGTTTTGAGCTTCTCATTGTCGAGCTTTGTGCCGGTGAACTCCTCAAGATCCTTGACGAGTCCCTTGATCTCCTCAACATAGTATGCACGAGCCAGGCTGTTGGTCTTGTACATACGGGGAGCGCCGATTTCCTTGAAGAACAGGTTCTTCTTGTTGATGTTCTTGTCCTGATACTCAGCGTTGTCGAAGCAGCGGGCAGCCATCATGCAGCCGTCGCTGGTGACAAGACCGTCGAGCTCGTAGGTGCCGTTCATCCAGTACTGGAGCATGCCTCTTGCATGGCTGCAGCTGAAAGTGGACATCCAAGTGTCAGCGTCGGGGCTCTCGGTGCAGTCGGTAGCTCTCAGACGGACGGGCATAATGTCCATAGCCTCGAAGATCTCAACGGGAACATGGCAGCAAATATAGCCAATAGCCTTTTTTCCTTGTGCTCTCCAGGCCTTAACCGCTTCCTGGTTTACGCCTGATTCAAATAACTTCTGGTAATCCATGTGTCTCCTCCTTTTTTGTTCTTGGGGCATAATTCGACTTGCGCTCCGCCCTGCCTCGCGGACAAAACGGACGCACAAGTAAAATCACAAAACACGCTTCTCAATTTGAGAACGCACACGCAAAAAATGACCGCGTCTTGCTCGCGGCGGGTCACAACTGCGTATAATATATTTTACCGTTGCAAATTCAAAATGTCAATTCAAGATTGAATTTTGCGCATTTCAACTATAATTCGCAATCGCAATTGTGGAATAGTGCAAGAAAGTCTGAGCCGTGATTTACTGAAACAGCATCACGCCCGCGAAATCATAATCATATCTATACTTTATTGTAATCGGAAGCTTATTATTTCCCTCCTTTTTCAGAAAGCGGCACAGGGTATCATGAGCATCGTCTAAACGCCATACCGCCGCAGCGGTATATTTTTCTCCCACGCTTGACTTTGACACAGGAGCGCCTTACAATTTATCATATAAGTACGAAAGGCAGGTGATGCCGCTTGCATATTCCCTCTGCGGCAACGCAGGAGCTTGAGCTGCTTTCCTTTGCCGACGCGCTTGAGCACCGCGACAGCTCCTGCGGCTATGACCGGGAACGATGGCTCTATGTACCCGATTTTTATTCAGAATACCGTTACATACTCGGCACAAAAGGTGAAAAACCGCTTATCTGCATAGGTATAAACCCCTCCACCGCCGTACCGGACAAGCTTGACAACACGCTCAAATCCGTTGAGCGCATCGCCTCAGGCAACGGCTATGACAGCTTCATAATGTTTAATGTGTACGCCCAAAGGGCTACACGCCCCGACGATATGGACACGCAGTGCAACCAATTGCTCCACCGCGAAAACATGAATGCTTTTGAATACATACTCTCCCATGTCGGCGTAGGACACTCTCCCGCAGTCTGGGCAGCTTGGGGCGCAATTATAGAAAAGCGCGCATATCTTTCCGATTGCATCCGCGACATGGTGAAAATCGGTGAAAAGTACGGCGCTGTTTGGCTCAAGGCGGGCAAATGCTCAATCAAGGGGCATCCTCATCACCCGCTCTATTTAAAAAAGGACTCCCCTACCGAGCCGTTCGACGTGCTCTCTTACCTTGACCGGCTCAAAACCTGAGCGTATAACTTATGTATTTTGTTCGCTTCATTTGTTCGCCCGCATCTGTTTTTCACTCGCGCACATTAAATCACAAAATGTCAGAATAACTACTATGGCATTTTTATTACCATTGTTTTTGACATAAAGTTAAAAAATCCTCAAACTCTTTCTTTTTTGATTTACTGACAAACGCATTTCGTTTATACTTCAATTAAACTTACCGCGTAAAATAATAGCTGAATATAAAAAAATACGCATATTGTATTGCGTGTTCGGAGGGGCAAATTGGATATTTCAAATATTGTCACTATGCTGGGCGCCATAGCCATGTTTTTGTTTGGCATGGCAACCATGACCGACGGCTTGGAGAAGCTCTCCAGCGGTCGTCTTGAAAGCATTTTAGAGCGTCTGACAAACAATGTTTTTAAAGGTGTGCTGCTTGGTGCGCTGGTAACGGGACTCATCCAAAGCTCTGCCGCCACAACGGTTATGTGCGTCGGCTTCGTAAACGCCGGCATCATGCGTCTTACGCAGACGGTCGGAATTATTATGGGCGCGAACATAGGAACTACTGTGACCGCCCAGCTTTTGCGTTTGGGTGATATTTCCTCGGACGTTTTCTTACTCCAGCTTCTCAAGCCCTCGTTTCTGGGACCGATTCTTGCCATCATCGGCATTATCCTCTATATGTTCATCTCCGGCGGAAGAAAAAAGACCATCGGTCAGATCGCCCTCGGTCTTGGCATTTTGTTCATCGGCATGAAAACGATGGAGACCGCCGTTGCTCCGCTTCAGGATATGCCGGAATTTCAGGCTCTCTTTACCCGCTTTTCCAATCCCCTGCTCGGCATTCTTGTCGGTGCTGTCGTAACGGCTCTGCTTCAAAGCTCCTCAGCCTCCGTGGGAATTCTGCAGGCTGTCAGCTCCACCGGCATCGTCAGCTTCAGCATGGCGGCCCCGATTATCATGGGTCAAAACATAGGCACCTGCATTACGGCACTGCTCTCGAGCATCGGCGCGAGCAAGAACGCAAAGCGAACCGCCGCGCTGCATCTGCTGTTTAATATCATCGGCTCGATTATCTTTATCATCCTGCTTTACGCGGGCAACGCGCTGTTCAAATTCAGCTTCTGGGAGGCAACAATGTCGCGTGGGTCGATAGCAAACATCCACCTTGCCTTCAACCTTGCCTGCACGGCGCTTCTGCTGCCCTTTAACAAGCAGCTTGTTAAGCTGGTGCAGCAAATCGTCCCCGGCGACAGCGAGGAGCGCGAGGTCTGCGTGCTTGACGAGCGCTTCCTCTCCTCTCCCTCTCTTGCGCTTGAAAAAGCGCGCGATGCCGTAAACCAGATGGGCGAATACGCAAGGACGAACTTTTTTCTCGCCTGCGATATTCTTGACCGCTATGACCCCAAAAAGCTTGAGCGTATCAACGAAAACGAGTGTGCCATTGACAAGATGGAGGGGCTGCTCGACAACTACCTTGTAAAGCTTACCGACCGCGCTCTCACAAGCGACGAGAGTAAGGCTGTTTCCGAGCTGCTGCACACGCTTTCGGACTTTGAGCGTATCGGCGACTATATCATAAACCTTACAGAGTCCGCCACGGCTCTGCATGACCGCGGCATAGCTTTCTCAAGCCGCGCCAAGCGCGAGCTGTTCCACCTGACCGGCGCTGTAGGCGACGCGCTTGAAAAGGCGGTTGCCGCTTTTGAGGGCAGAAACCGAAATCTCGCCTTGCAGGTCGAGCCTATCGAGGAGGTCGTTGACCTGCTGAATGACGAGCTTAAAAGCCGCCATGTTGAGCGTCTCAAGCACGGCGAATGCACCGTGGAGCTTGGCACGCAGTTCCTTGAGCTGATCATTAATCTTGAACGTATTTCCGACCACTGCTCAAACATCGCCATGTATATTCTCCGCCAGAGCGCAGCGCATGATGACATTATCCGCACCGACTCCCACGAATATTTCCACATCCTCCACCACGGCGGGGATGAGGATTTCAACAAGATGTATGCCGAGTACCGCCAGAAATATTACGACCCCATCGTCTAGGGTGACGGGCGCTGTACCAAATCAGTTTTAAATGAGGTGTAAAAATGGAGCACATTGTCAGACCTATGGAGCGCGGAGATTGGGGCGAGATCGTTGAAATCTTCTTTCAGGGCATCCAGTCAAACAACTCCACCTTCCATTATGAGTGCCCCTCCTATGAGGAGTGGGACGCTATTCATACTAAGGACTGCCGTCTTGTGATTGAGGATGGCGGCGAGGTCGTTGGCTTTGCGGCGCTTACGCCCTTTTCCTCCCGCGAGTGCTACAAGGGCGTTGCCTCGGTGAGCATTTATATCGACGGTGATCATCAGCACGGCGGCTATGGCACGGAGCTATTGTCCGCGCTCGTCGCCGAGTCTGAAAAATGCGGCTACTGGACGCTGGAGGCAAGCATTTTTGAAACCAACGCGCCCAGCATTAAGCTGCATGAAAAATGCGGCTTTCGCGTTGTCGGTGTGCGCGAGCGGCTGGGTAAAGACCGCTTCGGTGTGTGGCGCAGCGTTGTGCTGATGGAGCGGCGTATCCAGACGGACAAGGCGGGAGGCTGCGACTGCGCGCAGATGAAAAAGGCACAGGCAGAGCAGGCAGAGCGTGAAAAACATATGATGGACTAATATATAACGCCGGCTCAACGAAAAAGAGGCTTTTCTTTCCGAAGTGAAAGAGAAGCCTCTTTTTATACCGAGCGCTCTAAAAGCGCATTATTTCATCTGGCGCTTGCGGGCAAGGTTTATCATGCCCTCCTGCATATCGCCGAGGTTTGCAAGCATTTTGCCCGCACCGTATGCCGTACAGGTAAGCGCGTCGTCAACCGCGCTCACGCGGATGCCTGTTTTGTCGTTAATGATCCTGTCCATTCCGGCTATAAGACTTCCTCCGCCGGTGAGAATAATGCCGTTCTGGTCAATATCCGCCACCAGCTCCGGCGGAGTGCGCTCAAGCACCATTTGGATGGCATCGAGTATAGTATCAAGCGGCTCTTGCAGTGCCTCGGCAACGTCGTTGGTGTCAACAGTCTCGCTGCGGGGCAGACCCGTAAGAAGGCAGCGTCCCTTGACCTCCTCGATCTTCACTTCACTGACAGGATAGCAGCAGCCGATGGAGCTTTTAAGCTCCTCTGCCGTTTTAAGTCCTATAAGCAGGTTGTGCTTGCGGCGTATGTATTTAACGATAGCCTCGTCAAACGCGCCTCCCGCAACCTTTATTGATTCGCTTTCGACAACGCCGTTGAGTGAGACAACGGCGACCTCGGTAGTGCCGCCGCCAATATCGACAACGAGGTGTCCGTCAGGCTTTGAGATATCCGCTCCGCTGCCGAGGGCGGCGGCAACGGCAGACTCAAGCAGGTAAACCTTTCTTGCTCCCGCTTCAATGCCCGCGTCTATCGTTGCGCGCTCCTCCACGCCCGAAATACTTTCGGGAACGCAGATAATGATGCGCGGCTTGAAAAGGCTAAAGGAGGTGATGCGCTGGATAAGCTCCTTCAGCATACGAACCGTCATATCGTAGTCGGAGATGACCCCGGAGGCAACAGGATAGATTGAAACCACGTTTGCGGGCGTTCTGCCAAGCATTTTCTGCGCATCCTCGCCGACCTTGAGCAGACGACCAGTGTGCTTGTCCACCGCGACAACGGTGGGCTCGCGCAGAGTTATGCCCTTTCCGCTGACATATACGATTATGCTGGAGGTACCCAGGTCGATAGCAATATCTCTTTCAAAAAACAGCATTGATTTTCACCTCATGTGTATGCGCCCGTAAAAAGGGCGCGCTTTTGGTCATTCGCGTGTACGGGCGAGCGTGCAGCAGAGTACCTCCTGCGCGCCTGAAAGCTTTAGGGTCTTTGCACATTCTGACAGGGTAGAGCCGGTAGTGATTATATCGTCTATGAGCAAAACGCGCTTACCTCGAACAAGCTCCCTGTCTGTGACCTCGTAGACGCCGCTTATATTCGCCCGGCGGCGCGAGGCGTCGCCCATGCTTGACTGAGCGGGAACGTCGGTATGCTTATTCAGCAACTCCACGGCAACATCGTCAAGCTGCAAGGTTGCCGCCATCGCCAGCAGCATTGCCTGGTCATAACCGCGCTTTTTCTTCCGCTTTGAACTTAAAGGCACCCATGTGATAATATCATATCGACCCTCAAGATTTTCACGAATGCAGTCGGCGATAAGCCTTCCGTAAAGCTTGGCATAGACGGTACGGTCATTAAACTTAAAGCGCAGGATAGATTCACGCACCTTGCCCTCGTAGTAGAGCGGTGAAACACAGACAGAGAAAAACTCGCCCTTTTGAGCGCCGCCCTCCCGCGTTCTGCTGATGCTATCCGAGCATTTGACGCACATACCTTTTTCACCGGATTTGAGTATCCGTTTGCAAAAGGCACAGCGCGGCGGAAACAGCAAATCAAAGAGTCCCGAAATAATACCCATGCTCCTACCATCCTTTCCCTGTGACCGCGTGGCGGCTGCCTCACTGAGTTAAACGAGCGCGCAGACCACTGTATCTTCTGGTGACTTTATGGTTATCAATCATGCGGATTAAGGTGTCATCGCTGCCGACGACTATAAGAAGCTCTTTTGCGCGGGTTACTGCTGTGTAAAGGATGCTGCGGTTCAATAGCTGAGCGGGAGCGTCGCAGGTCAAAAGCACAACGGCGCGGTATTCGCTGCCCTGAGATTTATGAACGGTCATGGCGAAAGCGTGCTCCAGCTCCGAAAGCATATCAAAGCCGTATGCCGCCGCCCTGTCGTCGAACAAAACGGTCAGAAACTCGTTTTCCGTGTCAATTGCGGCAATCGTACCTACGTCACCGTTGTAAATCCCCGTTCCGTGAGGCGGCTTGCTGCCGAGAGTGATATGCGGAATAACAGAGCCGTCCTCCAGCGTTTCAAAGCTCACCTCATCTGGTTTAGACCATATTATATCATAGTTATTTCTGATTTGCATTACCCTGTCGCCCACTCGAAAGACAATTTCGCCGTATTTTTTCTCTTTTTTCAGCGGGGATTGAGGATTTAACACGCTTTGCAGAACGGAGTTAAGATAAACCGTGCCGGTTTCGCCCCGTCTGGTGGGGCTTAGCACTTGGATCTCTGCGGCGGGTATGCCCATCTTCTTTGGCAAGCGCTGCGAGCAAAGCTCGGCAACTGTCTCCACCGCCTGAGTGGGATTGGTGCGTCGCAGGAAGAAAAAGTCCCCGTCGGCTGTATTGGAATGCAGGTTGGGGTAATCTCCCCTGTTTATTATGTGCGCGTTGGTAACGATTTGGCTCATCGCCGTCTGGCGAAAAATCTCCGTCAGGCGCACAGTCGGCACGACGCTGCTACGGATGATATCATTAAACACATGACCCGGTCCTACGCTGGGAAGCTGGTCGGCGTCGCCCACCATAACAAGGCGGCAGCCATGCGGCATGGCGCAAAGCAGCGCTTGAAACAGGCAAATGTCTATCATCGAGCATTCGTCTAAAATCACCGCGTCACAGACAAGCGGCTCATCCTCATCTCGGCGAAAGACAAGCTCGTCGCCCTCCTCTGAAAAGCCCGCCTCCAAAAGGCGATGAACGGTTGAAGCCTCGCGCCCGGAAAGCTCGCTCATGCGCTTTGCGGCGCGACCGGTCGGTGCGGTGAGCAGGGTTTTCAGTCCCAGCTTATCAAACAAGGCTACAATGCCCCGCACCGTAGTTGTTTTGCCTGTTCCCGGTCCGCCTGTCAACACCATCACCGTGTTTTCCGCCGCAATGCGCAAAGCGTGAAGCTGCAAGTCGGCGTAGCTGACGCTCATTTCCTCCTCTATTTCGGAGATGAGCTGATCCACGTTCTTTTTAAGTGTTATTCTCTCGCCGCTCATTTCCTTAATGCGCTCGGCAGCGTAGGTCTCCGCCTCGTAAAGCGAGGTGAGGTAGCACGCTTCCCTGTCGGCGATAGTGCAGCGCAGCATTTCGCCGCTGTCGCACATGACTTCCATTGCCTCCTCCACCGCCTCCGCGGGAACCTCAATAAGCTGGGAGGTGGCGGCAATCAGCTTTTCAACGGGAATGAAGCAGTGACCGTTGCGGGAATTGTGGCGAAGCTCAAAAAGCGTCGCTGCGGCAACGCGCTCGGCGCTGTCGCCCTCAAAGCCCATGCTCAAGGCAAGATTATCCGCCTCGGCAAAGCTTGCGCCGATGCGCTCACCCGCAATGATATACGGGTTCTCCTCCAAAAGCTCCATCGCATCGTTGCCGTAAAGACGATACAGCCTTATGGCGACGGCAGGACGAACGGAGTAGTTGCTAAGATGTTCGATCAAGCGGCGCAGCGCCGCCTGCTTTCTGAACTCATCAGAAATCTCCGCCGCCTTTTTCGCGCTGATGCCCTTTACCTGCACAAGTCTCTCAGGCTCGTTTTCGATTACCTGAAGCGTTTTTGCGCCAAACTCGGTCACAAGCAGCGTCGCCGTTGCCGGTCCAACGCCCTTGATAGCGCGCGATGCGAGAAATTCATAGATTTCGTTTGCGCCGACGGGCATACTGCGCTGCGCCCATTCAGCCTTGAACTGCTCGCCGTGCACACTGTGCTTTTCAAAGCCGCCGTAAACGCATATTCGCTCGCCGGGGCAGGCAAAGGGCAGACAGCCGACAACGGTTATCGTTTCTCCGTCCATCGTTTCAAGCTTGATGACGGTATAGCCGTTTTCCTCGTTTTGGAACAAAACCGCCTTTACCGTACCCGCTATTTCTATGTAGTCAGTAGTTGTGTCCATCGTAATTGCCGCTCCGTAAAATAAAGAATTCGAGCTGGTCGGGGTTGCAGAGATACACGCCCTCGCGGCTGTCGGCAAGTAATCGCGCGGCAAAAGCCGTGTCCAGATCCATTCCGTCATCCACCAGCAGTATCCGCGCGGGAAGGTCGCCGTTTCTTCGCATCCACAGCAGGGTCGAAACCGTACTCTCAAGCTGCGGCGCGCTGCCGTTTACAGCTACGACAACGCTGATTTTTTTCTCGTCGCCGCAATGCCATGCCTTTTTTAAAAGCCTGCCCTTTGCCTGCCACAAAAGGATGAGCACGGCAAAGCACATAACGCCCGCCATGATGATTTGAATGATGTTACTCATAAGCTCTCCACCTTTCAGCCCATTATACGATGCGGAGAGCAATTTGTGACATAGCGCCGTTTAAGGCAGGCTATTTACTGAAAGATAGCGAAAAAGCCATAGGTAATGCCCGTTACCAAAACACCCGCGATAAGAACGCCCAGGAAAATTGCGGGAATTGCATGTTTAAGGCGGATGCCCATAATCGCGGCAACGAGAGCTCCCGTCCAAGCGCCCGTACCCGGCAGCGGGATAGCCACGAGCACCATCAGTCCCAAAAGTTGATAGCGATGCACCTTCTCCCACTTGCCCTCGGCTCGCTTTTCCATTGAGGAGACTGCCCGCTCAAGCCACACGCTTTTCGAGCGAAGCCACTCAAACACCCTCCTGATGAACAAAATGATAAACGGAACGGGGATCATGTTGCCCAAAACGCTTATCAGCATGGACTGCCAGTGTCCTAACCCGATGGACACGCCAAGCGGGATAGCCCCGCGAAGCTCCAAAACAGGCAGCATAGCAACAATAAAGGTTATCAGCATTCTGCCGAAATCGGTTTCCTGTAAAGAATCTATAAGCGTCAATTTATCCTCCTCATTTACTTACAGCAGCTTTTTCAAAAACTGTCCCGTGTAGCTCCTGCCGCACTTGGCGCAATCCTCCGGTGTTCCGACAAAAACCAGCTCGCCGCCCATATCTCCGCCCTCCGGTCCGAGGTCTATTATGTGGTCGGCGGTTTTGATGACATCAAGGTTGTGCTCTATCACTACAACGGTGTTGCCCGCTTCAACAAGTCTATCCAGCATTTTTATCAGCATCGCCACATCGGCGGTGTGAAGTCCCGTGGTAGGCTCGTCAAGGATATATACGGTTTTGCCCGTCGAGCGCTTGCAAAGCTCGGTGGCAAGCTTAATACGCTGTGCTTCGCCGCCGGAGAGCGTTGTTGACGCCTGTCCCAGCTTGATATAGCCAAGCCCCACGTCGCACAGGGTTTGGAGCTGAGTTCTGATTTTCTGAAGGTTGGAGAAAAAGCCCGTCGCCTCCTCCACCGTCATATCCAGCACCTCCGCGATGTTTTTGCCCTTATAGCGAACCTCGAGCGTTTCGCGGTTATAGCGCTTGCCCTTGCACACCTCGCAGGGAACGAAGATATCCGGCAGAAAGTGCATTTCGATTTTAACAAGCCCATCGCCCGCGCACGCCTCGCAGCGTCCGCCGCGAACATTGAAGGAAAAGCGTCCCGCGCCGTAGCCGCGAAGCTTTGCATCCTGCGTTTGAGCAAAGAGGTCTCGTATCTCGTTGAATACGCCCGTGTAGGTGGCGGGGTTGGAGCGCGGAGTCCTGCCGATGGGGCTTTGGTCGATATTTATGACCTTGTCCACATATTCTATTCCGTCAATGCAGTCGTGCGCGCCCGCGTGGGTCTTGGCACGGTTCAGGTCGGCGGCAAGCTTTTTATAGAGAATCTCGTTTATCAGAGAGGACTTTCCGCTGCCCGAAACACCTGTTACACAGGTGAAAGCGCCCAAAGGAATCTCAACATCGATGTTTTTGAGGTTGTTCTCCCTCGCCCCGCGGATCACAAGGCTTTTGCCGCTGCCCGCGCGTCTTTTTGCAGGCACGGCTATGGTTTTTCTGCCGCTTAAATACTGACCTGTAACCGAACGCTCGCAGGCGCAGATCTCGTCCACAGAGCCGGCGCAGACTATCTCACCGCCGTGGACGCCCGCTCCCGGTCCTACGTCAACAATAAAGTCAGCCGCGCGCATCGTGTCCTCATCGTGCTCCACAACAACAAGGGTGTTGCCCAAATCGCGCAGCTCGCGCAGAGTGCCGAGAAGCTTTTCGTTGTCGCGCTGGTGCAGCCCAATGCTCGGCTCGTCGAGAATATAGAGAACGCCGACGAGGGATGAGCCAATCTGCGTTGCCAGCCGAATTCTCTGACTCTCGCCGCCGGAAAGCGTTCCCGCGGCGCGCGAGAGAGTGAGGTATTGCAGCCCGACGCTGTTTAAAAATCCGAGACGTGAGCGTATCTCCTTTAAAATCCTGTCGGCAATCATCATGTCCCTGTCGGAGAGCTTCAGCTCCTCAATGAAGGTCAGCGCGTCCTTAACGGATTTTTCGCAAAACTCGGCTATGCTGATGCCGCCGACGGTAACGGCAAGGGCGGTTTTTTTAAGGCGCTTTCCGTCGCATTCGGGGCAGTGGAATTCGCCCATATATTGCTCGATCTCGCTTTTTGTGCCGGGGCTTTGCGTTTCGCGGTAGCGGCGCTCAAGGTTGTTTACAATGCCCTCAAAGGGCTGGTTTAAAGTTCCCTTGCCGCGCGGCTGGTCGTAATGCAAAGTCAGCTTCTCGCCGTGCGTACCGTAGAGAATGATGTCAATTACCTCAGGTGAAAGGTTTTTTACAGGCTCGGTAAGCGAAAACTTATATTTTTTTGACAGCGCCTCAAAATACATTCTGGAGATGCCGTCGCTCCGGACATTGCCCCAGCCGCTGGCGCTGATAGCACCGTCTAAAATGCTCATGTCGGGGTCGGGCATGATCAGCTCCGGCATAATGCGAAGCAAAACGCCCAGACCACCACACTTTTCACAAGCTCCAAAGGGGTTGTTGAACGAAAACATTCGGGGCGAAAGCTCCTCGATGGATATGCCGCAATCATCGCAGGCATAGTTCTGTGAAAAGCTCAGCTCGCGCTGCTCGTCGGGAACGTCAACAATGACAAGCCCGCCCGAAAGCGCCGCGGCGGTCTCCGTGGAGTCGGTAAGGCGGCGAACGGCGTCAGGCTTAACCACAAGACGGTCAACGATGATTTCGATGCTGTGCTTTTTGTTTTTATCAAGCACTATGTCCTCGCTCAGGTCATATATGCTGCCGTCTGCACGGACGCGAACATAGCCGCTTTTCCGTGCGTCCTCGAAAACCTTGTGGTATTCGCCCTTGCGCGCGCGAACGACGGGGGCAAGAATTTGTATCTTTGTCCCCTCAGGCAGCAGCATTATCTGGTCGATAATCTGGTCAATAGTCTGCTGCTTTATCTCCTTGCCGCATTTTGGGCAGTGCGGCACGCCGATGCGCGCCCATAAAAGGCGCAGATAATCGTAAATCTCAGTGACCGTGCCCACGGTGGAGCGCGGGTTTTTTGACGTTGTTTTCTGGTCTATCGATATGGCGGGGGACAGCCCGTCGATATAGTCAACATCCGGCTTATCCATCTGACCCAAAAACATTCTCGCATAGGAAGAAAGCGACTCTACATAGCGGCGCTGTCCCTCGGCATAGATAGTGTCAAACGCGAGAGAGGTCTTGCCGCTGCCTGAGACGCCGGTAAATACTACAAGCTTGTCTCTCGGTATCTCCAGCTCGATGTTTTTAAGATTGTTCTCCCTCGCGCCCTTGATATAAATGCTGTCTCTCATAGTCCTTACCCTCGATTACTTCCCTGCGGCGAAGTCACAGCCGCCATATCTTCAAATTTTGTCATATCGGTATATTATACCCGAATTTTGTGAATATTTCAAGGCTTAAAGACATTCAAATATGCGAAAGGGGAAAGGGCTTTCACCCTCTCCCCGTCTAATCCTCAGCCGCTCTTAGCGCACCTTTAGGCACATCTCCCGCGTGGATTTTTATTTGCTTTATTCCAAGCTCGCTTTGAAGCCTTTCAATGTTTTCCCTGTGCTGCCCAACCATCATCGAAATCTGCGACGGATGCACGAAAAGCAAAACGCGCTCACTCCCCCGCATATCCTCCAGCAGCTCTCTCGCGCGCTTATACAGCACTCTTGAGCGCACCAGCTCACCCAGCGCGGGATGATACGCTCCGCCGACGGCGCCGCCGCATGAAAGCTCGTCCGATGGGTTGAGTCCAAGACGGATTATGGGTATCCGCGCTCTTTCAAACCTCGGCAAAAGCTCCGCGCAGTATTCCACCGCCTGTTCCACCGTATGCTCGGCGTATTCGCCGCGCCGCCAAAGCTCGCAAAGCGGCGTGTCCTCAATTATGACGGTCGGGTAAATGCGAACGCCGTCGGGCTTTAAAGCGATTATGCGCTCAGCCGTTTCAATGCTTCTTTCTAAGCTGTCACCCGGAAGCCCCGTCATCATCTGCAAAATAAGCTCAAAGCCCGCCGCGCGCACAAGCCGCGCGGCTTTTTCGGTCTGTTCCGCTGTGTGCCCCCTGCCGCTTTGCTTTAAAACCTCATCGCACATCGACTGCGCGCCCAGTTCAATCGTTTTGACACCATATTCCTTCAGGCGGTCAAGCGTTTGCGCATCAATGGCGTCCGGGCGGGTGGACAGGCGAAGCGAGTCAACCGCTCCCTCTCGCAGATAGGGCTGTGCCGCGTCAAGCAGCTCGTTTTGAAGCTGTTCGGGTATCGCCGTGAAGCTGCCGCCGTAATACGCGAGCTGTGCTTTCACGCCCTCCGGCAGCTTTCCATAGCTGCCATCAAGTGCAAGGCGCACGCTTTCAGCGCAGGCGGGCTTAGTCTGTCCGGCGATGCGGCGCTGATTGCAGAATACACAGTTGTTCGGGCAGCCGAGATGCGGCACAAAAACCGGGATTATGCTGCGTTTGGGTGTCATTTGGAAAGCTCCTCGATGCCGCTTTTGGCGGCAAGCTGCTCCGCTTCCTTTTTTGTGCGCCCGCTGCCTGTGCCGATGATTTTGCCGTTTAGACGAAGCTCAACGGTAAAGGTCTTGTTGTGGTCAGGACCGCTCTCTGAAACAGTTTCGTAGGAAAGGCTCTGCCCGTGCTTTTTCTGTACCAGCTCTTGCAGCGCTGTTTTATAGTCGCTGACCGGGTGCGCCTGCTCAATGTCGGCATCCGATAGCAGGTGCTTGTAGATAAAGTCCTTGGCAGTATCAATCCCGCCGTCTAAATACATGGCGGCGATGAGAGCCTCAACAGCGTCGGCAAGGATGGACTCTCTGTGTCTGCCGCCAGTATGCTCCTCGCCGCGTCCGAGGCGGATATAGCGTCCCAGCTCAAGTGCCTTTGCGATTTCATAAAGGCTGTGCTCACAGACAAGCTCCGCACGCAGGCGGGTCATCTGTCCCTCCGGCATCTGCGGGAACTGCAAAAACAGATAAGTAGCGACCACCTGCCCCAGCACACTGTCGCCCAGAAATTCCAGCCGTTCGTTGCACTCGATGCCCTCTGAACGGTTTTCGTTGGCGTAGGAGCTGTGGGTCAGTGCCGTAAGCAGCAGCTTTTTCTCCTTGAAGCTGTATCCAAGTTTATTTTCAAGTCCTTCCATTGCAAACCTTTCCTCCTGGATTAACGCGCAAAGGAGCCGACGCTGCACTTGCCTCGGCTCCTTGTATGCCACTGCCGCAACGCGGCAAACGTGGTATGCGGTTTTCTGCACAATGACCGGCTAAAGCTCAGTCCTGAACATAGCGGCTGACGTAATCGACCAGGTCGCCAACGGTGACGATTTTCTTGAGATCATCGTCGGAAACCTCGGAGAGGGAGAACTCCTCCTCAAGAGCCATGGTAAGCTCAACAACGTCCAGAGAGTCAGCGCCCAGATCGTCAACGAAAGACGTTTCCATAGTGACCGTTTCCGGCTCAACCACAAACTGCTCGCAAATCAACTGCTGAATTTTCTCAAAAACCATGAATTTTGCCTCCAATACGCCACAGGCGCAAAAAGTAATACTTGTCTCCGCAGGGGGAGCAAAACAGTCGTTTTAATGCAGGGCAGAGCCGTTTTTAGCTAATCTGCGTCTCGGTTTAGTGCCTTGCTGAATTGATAATAGTAATATTAAGCAGACTTGTCAAGACTATTCTTCCTTAGAGATAGTCATTAGGTCAATATTTTTGGCAATTTCTTCTGCGATGCCGGATCTGGTGAAGCAAATCGCCTGATTAATCGCGTTTTTGACAGCTCTCGCATCGGACGAGCCGTGCGCTTTGATAACGGGCTTTGTTATACCGAGCATGGCTGTGCCTCCTATTTCGGAGGGGTCGAGAATTTTCTTCAGCTCACCCAGCTTGCTTTTGACCAGAAGCGCGCCCAGTTTGGATTTCACCCCGGACATGAGCAAGGCTTTCAGATTAACAGAAACAAATTTTGCCGTTCCCTCAATCGACTTTAGCATAATATTGCCCGAAAAGCCGTCCGTTATAACCACATCGACCGTGTCAAAAAAGATATCTCTCGCCTCAACATTGCCGATAAAGTTGATGTTGCCCGCCGTGTCCGCCTCTTTGAGCAGGGCAAAGGTCTCCTTTTGCAGAGCCGAGCCCTTTGTGTCCTCCGCGCCGACGTTGAGCAGACCTATGCGCGGCTTGGGGCAGCCCATAATGGTGCGTGCGTAAAAGCTGCCCATATAGGCAAACTGAAGAAGATACTCAGGCGTGCATTCAACATTTGCGCCGCAGTCGATAAGCATTGCACCCTTGCCGCCGTTGGGTAAAACCGGTGCAAGCGCCGCGCGGCGGATGCCCTTGACGCGCTTAACGATAAGCGTTGCACCCGCGAGCAGCGCGCCTGTGCTGCCCGCTGAGATGCAGGCATCTCCCTCGCCGTCATGCAGCATGGTAAGCGCAACTGCCATAGACGAGTTTTTCTTGGTGCGGAGAACGGTTGAAGGGTCATCCTCCATTTCGACGACCTCATCAGCGTTGACTACCTTCACACGAGCACCAAGCTCCTCGGCGTGCTCGTTTTTAAGGCAGGCTCTGACCTCGTTTTCACGTCCAACAAGCGTTATGTCGATATTATATTCACGAACCGCCTCAATTGCTCCCTTAACGATTTCGGCAGGTGCATTGTCGCCACCCATCGCGTCAACAATAATCCTCATATTCTATCCTCCTTGACATATTTTTCTACGATGTCAAGAGCTCTGGCCGAGATCTCGGCATTTTTATTTCGTTTTCCCTTAATTCTCTTTTCAAGCGGATCAATGATGCCGAAGTTGATATTCATCGGCTGGAAGTGCCCTACTGTCGCCTCGGACACATACAGTGCCAGTGCGCCGATGGCGGTGCTGCGCGGAAAATCAAGCGGCGGTCTGCCGTTTATTCTTGCTGCCGCTTCAAGCGCCGCCAGCATTCCCGACGCGCAGGATTCCACATAGCCCTCAACGCCCGTCATTTGACCGGCAAAGCTTATGCGCGGCTCGCTTTTCAGGCGGTAATACCTGTCCAGCAGCTTTGGCGAGTTGAGGTAGGTGTTGCGGTGCATAACACCGTATCGGACAAACTCGGCGTTTTTAAGCGCCGGTATCATTGAAAAAACGCGCTTTTGCTCGCCGAAGCTAAGGTGGGTCTGAAAGCCGACGATGTTGTATATCGTGCCAACCGCGTTATCTCTGCGAAGCTGGACAACGGCATAGTTTTCTCTGCCGTTTCTCGGGTCTACCAGACCCACGGGCTTTAGTGGTCCAAAGCGCAGAGTATCCTCACCGCGGCGTGCCATGACCTCTACCGGCATACAGCCTTCAAAAACACCGCCGTCGTCAAAGCCGTGTACCGGCGCTTCCTTGGCAGTGCAAAGCTCCCTCCAGAAAGCAAGGTACTCCTCGCGGTTCATGGGGCAGTTGATGTAATCCGCTGTTCCCTTGTCGTAGCGCGAGGCATAAAAAGCGCTGTCCATATCAATGCTCTCAAGCGTAACGATGGGGGCGGCGGCGTCATAAAAGCTCAAATACTCCGTGTTGCCGCATTTCTCCGCAATAGCCTGTGCTAACGCATCACTTGTCAGCGGACCGGACGCCACTATGACCTCGCCCTCCGGTATTTCAAGTGCTTCTTCGGAAACAAGCTCCACATTCGGCAGGCTCTTTATCCGCTGCGTAACCATGCGCGAGAAGCCCTCCCTGTCAACCGCGAGAGCGCCGCCCGCGGCAACTCGCGTTGCGTCGGCACATTCCATGATTAGCGAGCCTAAAACACGAAGCTCCTGCTTTAAAAGCCCCACGGCGTTTGTAAGCTCATCACTTCGCAGAGAGTTTGAGCAGACCAGCTCCGCAAAGGTTTCCTGATGGTGGGCGGGCGTCATTTTTTCCGGCTTCATTTCTATAAGACGCACGGGGATGCCGCGCTTTGATAGCTGCCACACCGCCTCGCTTCCCGCAAGACCCGCGCCGATTACCGTTACCTTTTCCAAATTATGACTCCTTTGCAGGCTTCTTTTCGCTCTTTGCCTTGGCAGCGTTCTTCTTTTCGGCAGGCTTTTTTGCGCCGGACTTAGCCGCGGGCTTGGCGGCGGTTTTTTTGGCGGCAGGCTTTGCCGTCTGTGTTTTTTTAGCCGCTTTTTTCTCCGCCGGCTCAGTCTCGGGAGCTACGCCATCGGCTCCCGCCTCGGTGCTTTCACCGGCAGCGGTCTTTTTTCGGTAGCCGCGCTTATCCTCGGGCAAGAAGGCGGAGCATTTTTCATTCTCGCAGAAGGGTGTTTTGCGTCCTCTGCCGGAGAGCTTAAACATGGTTTTGCCGCATTCGGGGCAAACGTCCTTAACAGGCACATCCCAAGTCATAAAGCCGCATTCGGCGCCGCGCTCGCAAGCATAGTAGGTGTAACCCTTTTTGGAGGTGCGCTTTAGCATACGGCTGCCGCACTTGGGACATTTGCCGGGCATTTCGATAACGATAGGCTTTGTGAAATCACATTCGGGATAGCCGGGGCAAGCCAAAAAGCGTCCAAAGCGTCCCGATTTAATTACCATCTGTTTTCCGCATTTGTCGCAGTATTCGTCTGAAAGCTCAACAGGTATTTTGACGTGCTGTCCCTCAAGCGCCTTCTCGGCAGCCTGAAGCTCGGCGTCAAAGTCGCCGTAAAACTCCTTCAAAACATCCTTCCAGTAGCGCTTGCCCTCCTCAACGCTGTCGAGCGTGTCCTCCATTCGGGCGGTAAACTTCATATCGGCAATATCCGGGAAGCGCTCTATCATAAGCTCCGTAACAACCTCGCCGAGCACGGTGGGCTTGAGGTATTTGCCCTCTTTGACCACATATTCGCGCGCGGTTATCGTGCTGATGGTCGGCGCGTAGGTGCTTGGACGTCCTATGCCCTTTTCCTCCATCGCGCGTATGAGCGTTGCCTCTGTATAACGGGAGGGCGGCTGAGTAAACTGCTGCTCCCTGTCACATTTTTGAAGCTTGACCTTCTCTCCCTCGGAAAGGTCAGGCAGTGGCTTCTGGCGCTCGGCAGTCTCCTCGTCCTTGCTTTCCTCGTAAACGGCGGTGTAGCCGGCAAACTTTATTTCAGAGTGGTTAGCGCGGAAAAGATAGCCCGCTGAAACCGCGTCGATAGAAACGCTGTCATAAACTGCGTTTGCCATCTGGCAGGCTGTGAAGCGCCCCCAGATAAGGCGATAGAGCCTGTACTGGTCTGGGGAAAGGTCTTTTTTTATAGACTCCGGTGTAAGGAAAATGTTGCTGGGGCGAATCGCCTCATGCGCGTCCTGCGCCCCCGCCTTTGTTTTGAAAACGCGGGGCTTACCGGGGTAGTATTCTTCACCGTAGCGGCTTGTTATGAAGCTTTGCGCAGCGGCGGTCGCGTCGTCCGAAAGGCGCAAAGAGTCCGTTCTCATGTAGGTGATAAGACCAACTGTTCCCTCGCCGGATATGTCCACGCCCTCGTAAAGCTGCTGGGCAACAGACATCGTACGGCGCGGGGTCATGCCCAGGCGGCGCGACGCCTCCTGCTGAAGCGTGGAGGTAATGAACGGAGGCGCGGGAGAGCGCTGCTTTTCTCCGCGCTTAACGGTCTTGATGTAAAACTCGTTCTCGGAGATGGCGCGAACCACCTTTTCGACTTCCTGCTCGCTGTGAAGCTCAAGCTTTTTCTCCTCAGTGCCGTGAAAACGGGCAACGAAGCTGCCCTTCTTCTCGGTTCGGTCGAGTGTAGCATCCAAAAGCCAGTATTCCTCGGGCGTGAACGCCTTGATCTCGTTTTCGCGCTCAACTACCATGCGCGTTGCAACAGACTGCACGCGACCTGCGGACAGACCTCTGCGCACCTTGCGCCAGAGCAGGGGGCTGAGCTTATAGCCAACAATGCGGTCAAGGATACGGCGCGCCTGCTGCGCATCTACCAGATCCATGTCTATATCGCGCGGGGCGGCAATGCTGTCGTTGACCACCTTTTTTGTTATTTCGTTAAAGGTGACGCGCTTGGTTTTTTCATCGGGCAGCTCAAGCATTTCCTTTAAATGCCATGAAATCGCCTCTCCCTCACGGTCCGGGTCGGTTGCGAGAAAGACGGTATCCGCGTCTTTTGCACGCTTGCGCAGATCCTCTATAACATCCTCGCGTCCCTTAACGGGCTGATAGTCAGGCTCAAAGTCGTTTTCTATGTCAACACCCAGCGTGCTTTTCGGAAGGTCACGCAGATGTCCCATAGATGCGACAACATGGTAGTTTGTGCCTAAATATTTTTCAATAGTTCTCGCCTTTGCAGGCGACTCAACAATGACCAGATCCGATTTTGATTTAGCCATATTCGTCCTCACTTTAGTTATTTTCTTATGTTGAGCGAAAATCTCTTTCCGCTTTCGGCGGAAACAAATCCCTTGATTTGCAAAATAGTAAGCTCAGACAGAACCGCCGATGCGGGAAGCCCCGTTGCGTCAATGATGTCGTCAACGTGCTTGCTCGCTTCGTCCATCGCGGAAATGATTTTTAGCTGCGGCTCGGTAAGAGTCTGTAATTGTTCACGCAAATCACTATATTCCCGCGGGTTTTTATTGTCAATCCTTTTTCTGTCTGTCTTGACGCGGAGCTTTGCAAAGCCGCGCCCTGTTTCGAGAGGGCGCTCGTGCCGGCTTTCGCGCTGCGGGTGGGTCGGCGTTTCCCGCTCTCCCTTGTCCATGCTCTCAACGGCGGCGGCACGCGCGGCGTCAGGCTTTGAAAGTCTTGCCGGAAAGCGATGCTCATATTCCTCCAGCACGTCCCAGCCGCGCGTTACGAGCGTTGCGCCCTCGCGGATAAGCTTGTTTGTGCCGAAAGAGTTTGGCGCGTCTGCATTTCCCGGTACGGCAAAGACCTCCCTGCCCTGCTCAAGCGCCATTGCCGCAGTTATCATAGCGCCGCTGCGCTCGGGCGCTTCAACTATGACAGCTCCCACCGAAAGCCCGCTCATTATGCGGTTTCGTTCGGGAAAGTGATGCGAGGCGCCGGGCGTTCCCTGCGGATATTCGCTAACAAGTGCGCCAACGGCGGCGACATCGCTGAAAAGCTCAGTGTTCCATGCAGGAAACACCTCGTCTATCGCACAGCCGAGAACGCCAATGCAGCTTCCTCCCGCAAGAAGCGCACCCTTTGCCGCCGCGCTGTCCGCTCCCGCGGCAAGCCCCGTCACTACAAGACCTCCGCCGAGCGTTATTTCCGCAGCGAGCTTTTGCGCCATTTTAAGCCCATAGGGGCTGCATTTTCTCGTTCCCACAATGGCTACCGCCGCCTGCTCGTCCATCGCCGGCAGCCGCCCCTTTACATAAAGCACAACGGGTGGGTCATATATGCTTTTGAGCCGCTTGGGATAGGCGGCATCCTGTAAGGTCAGGATGCTTATACCCTCCTCATGGCATTTTTCCAAAATGAGGTTGGCGCGCGAAAGGCTTTTATCGAGAAGTATGCCCCTTTCTCGTTCGCTCAAACGGCAGCGCTCCAAAAGCTGGTTTTCATCGGCGTGGTAGAGCAGTTCCGGCTCGCCGAAGATGTTTAAAAGCTCAAAGCGGGTCTTGGGCGAAAGCTCCGTCAGCGCCGAGAGCCACACCCAGTATTTCAGCGTTGACATCTTTTCACACTCCTAGTCGTTTCTCCTCATTTCCCACATGATGACGGATGCGGCGACCGCCGCGTTCATCGACTCGCAGTCGGCATTCATGGGTATGATGAGTCGACCGTCGCACATGGAAAGCAGCTTTTCCGACAGTCCCCTGCCCTCGCTGCCAACAGCCACCGCCGCACCGCGAAGCTCCGTTTCTCGGATGTCCTTGGAGTCGGCTGAAAGCGCCGCGCCGTAAAGGCGCAGACCATTCCTTTTCAAAAGCCCGGGTAGCTGTTCCAAATCCAGCTCAATGACGCGCTGGCGGAAAATAGCGCCCATTGTTGCGCGGGCAGTCTTGGGGCTGAAAAGCTCCGCGCAGTCGCCCACGAGTATGACAGCGCCTGTATTCATGGCGTTCGCGGTTCGGATCACCGTTCCAACATTCCCCGGATCCTGAACGCTTTCCAATACTATCGCCGAGCTTATCCTTTCGCAGTCGTCCTGCCTTCGCGGAATGCGAAGCGAGAAAACCGGACCCTTGGAGCATTTAAGCGGCGAGACGCTTTGCATAACGTCCGCCGGACAGGAGTATTCCTCAATGCCCTGCGGCAGGCTCATGGTTTTTTCGCCGCCCCAAAGCACACACAAGACCTCCGCCCTCCAGCTAAGCGCTTCGCGCAGAAGCTTTTCACCGTCGCAGACATATTCGCCGCATTCGCGGCGGTATGACGCGTCGTTGGCAAGCTTTTTCATATGAACCAAAATGCTGTTTTTACGCGAGCTGATATGCTCCATGTCTACTCCCCTAAACAGGTTTTTTACGCAACAAGGCTGCGGCGTGGGACGATTCCGCCACGCCACAGCCATGATTTTTCTAACGCATCGAGAGGTTTCATCGTCGGGACGATTAGAAGCAAGTCCACATTTCTCTTCATATATCCACATATCCCTTCTCGAGGTACGACGCTGATTTTCCTTACGCCATGTAATTCCACTTTGTTCTCACTGCCGATGGCGCAAATCCGGCGAAAGGTGCTAAGCTAAGGTCAAAACGCAAATAGCTGTTTTTCATTATATTCTAAAGTCATTACATTTTCAAGTGTTCATCCTCAATTATAAATTATGAAAGCATTCTTTAAGTTATATTCGCCATATCGGGCGTGATGGGAAAATACCGAGACCGCCCGCCGAAGCTCAGTGCCGTTCCCTATAAGAACATCACTGCGTCATATTCAATGTATCCCTTCAGCCAAGCTTTCCGCTGCTAAACGCATGGCTTTTTTATTCTTCCCCTTTGATGTATACATCTCCGGAGCTTGTGTCTATATAATACTTTCCCGTGCCGTCACCGCAGATATATCTGCCATTCTTGCCCGTGCAGGACAGCTCAGAATTGAAATCTCCGCTTACGGTATCGTAGTTGAGTGAAAACCCGGCTTTTTCCGGCAAGCACAGTGTGACCGACCCCGCTGCGGCAGTACTTGATATGCAGAGTCGTGTCCTCCAGCCAGTAATGAACACTTATCTCGTTCGTCAGCATTTGCTTGGCTTCTTCCGAGAAGCTTAGGATATTCTCCTTATGGGAGGACACCGTGACGCTGCCGCCAAGCCAATCTATCTCTACCCTTTCTACCGTATCCGTAATGCTGCTCCACCAACCGTATAGCGCTCCATATTGTCATAGCAGAAAGGCGAAGGGCTGAACGACAGATTGAAAGAAAACTGACATCCACAAAGAAGTGTGGCGCTCAGTGCCATAATCAGCGTTAGTATGATTGCTTTTTTCATAAGATCTTCTCCCTTTTGATATAGTTTCCCTTTCAAAGCGCAACACACCGCTCTTTATTCATCAGCAATAGCCCTTTTGATTAGTGCGGCATTTTCTATTGACTTCTCTATTGTTGTTATTCTCATGCTCATTGTAATAGCACTTATAGTTGTCTTTTCAATTTTTACTTCTATGGAAGACTGTAAAATACAAGAGCAAAAACATCAGGAAGAGGACGCTTCCAAACAAGCATTTACTTATGCGCTGAAAACTCAGCTTGCACAAGTTCCTAATCATGTTGAGCTGCATGATTATTATGCGTGGACTACTGATTCAGATTTTTGTTGGTGCAATAAGGCGTGGCACGGAGTATGTACAGAACTGACAGTGAATAAAGCTTCTATTAGCGATATTAACTATCAGTGCTTTTATTTCCAGAATGAGTACATCCGTTGATTTCCATTATTCCGCTATTGTATATGCCGCCACCAACACCAGAAGTATTATCAGTAAAAGAGGAATCATTTATCTGACAATAATTGTAGTCTTTTCTGCATTGCAGTTGGTAACATCCGTGTGAAAGTTGGAGCGGCTCAACTGAACAAACCCAATTAAGAATCAAATCATGTCCAAACAAAAAAGAACGCTACCTCAACAGAAGTAGCGTTCAATATGTTGCATTACGTTATTTTTGGTAAACTATTTGGTAAACTTGCTGCTCTGATCTCTGAAAATGCCCATAAATAAGGGATTTTCTCAGTCCAGAGGCTTCATCGTGGGGAAAAGGATGACCTCTCTTATGGAATCGACTCCGCAAAGCATCATAACGCATCTGTCAATGCCGATGCCAAGTCCGCCCGTGGGCGGCATACCAAATTCAAGGGCATTGACAAAGTCGTCATCCATCATGCCCGCCTCGTCGTCTCCCTTTGCGCGCAGCTCAACCTGCTTTTGGAAGCGCTGCCTCTGGTCGATGGGGTCATTAAGCTCGGAGAAGGCGTTGCCCATCTCGCTGTGGCAGATGAAAAGCTCAAAGCGCTCCGTAAGTCTGGGGTCTGTGGGAGAGCGCTTGGCAAGCGGAGAAACATCAACAGGGTGCATCGTGATAAAGGTGGGCTGGATGAGCTTTTCCTCCACCTTCTGGTCAAAGCACTCATAAAGGGCGTTGCCCCACGTTTTCTCCTTTTCCTTGGGTATCTCAACTCCTACGGACTTTGCAAGAGCGACCGCATCCTCGTCGGAGCTGACGCTCATAAAGTCCACACCGAGATACTTTTTTACCGCCTCGTGCATGGGCAGGCGCTCCCAGCCCGGAGCAAGGGATATATCCTCGCCCTGCCAAGAAAGGTCGTATGTTCCGAGGATGTCCATGGCAGCGCTGGAAAGCAGTTCCTCGAACAAGTCCATCATATCGTTAAAGTCGGCATAGGACTCATAAAGCTCAACCGTTGTAAACTCAGGGTTGTGCTTGGTGTCCATACCCTCGTTGCGGAAAATGCGTCCTATTTCATAGACGCGCTCGATGCCGCCGACGATAAGGCGCTTCAAGTGCAGCTCTGTGGCTATGCGCATATACATATCAATATTCAGAGCATTGTGGTGCGTGATAAAGGGGCGCGCCGAGGCGCCGCCCGATATGGTGTTGAGCACCGGTGTCTCAACCTCCATGTAGCCGCGCTTATCCAGAAAACTGCGTACATGGCGGATGAATTTGCTGCGAATCTCAAAGTTGCGGCGCACTTCGGGGTTTACTATAAGGTCAACATAGCGCTGACGGAAGCGTGTCTCTGTGTCGGTAAGACCGTGGAACTTCTCCGGCAGCGGCTGAAGCGACTTGCTCAGCAGCTTGACGGTTTTCGTATGCACGGAAATCTCGCCCTTGCGGGTGCGGAAAACGAAGCCCTCAACGCCGATGATATCGCCGATATCCCACTTTTTAAACTCGTTAAAAAGATCTTCGCCGAGGTCGTTAACGCGGACATAAAGCTGAATCCTGCCCTTGTCGTCCATAAGGTCGGCAAAAAACGCCTTGCCCATGTCTCTTTTGGACATCAGTCTGCCGCAGACGGAAACATCCTTTTCCTCCCACGCTTCAAAATTGTCCTTGATATCGGAGCTGTAGGCGGTGCGGACATATTTGGTTTCCGTAAAGGGGTCGCGTCCCTCCTGCTGAAGCTTGGCAAGCTTATCTCGGCGGATGCGAAGGATTTCGGAAAGCTCCTGCTCCTGGACGGCTGCTTCATTCGTATTCTCTGCGCTCATGCTAATGCTCCCTTGTTTTCTATGCTTATTATTTTATATTGAATTTCCCCGGCGGGAGCTTCAATGGTAACTGTTTCTCCAATGGCGTGACCCAAAAGCCCGCGTCCGAAGGGGGAGTCATCCGAAATGCGACCCTGCATGGGGTTTGCCTCCTGAGAGCCGACGATGCAGTATTCCTCCTTCTCGCCGTCCTCAAGGCATTCGACAACGACCTTGCAGCCGAGAGCTACACTGTTGGTATCGTCCGCGTTTTCGATAATTTCGGCGTTCTCAAGGATCTTTTTAAGCTCGGCAATCTTGGAGTAGAGCTTGCCCTGTTCGGTTTTCGCCTCGTCATATTCGCTGTTCTCGGACAGATCACCAAAGGAGCGCGCCTCTTTAATAAGCTCGGACACTTCCTTTTCGCGCACGGTTTCAAGGTAGTGTAGCTCTTCGCGTATTTCTTCGAGACGCTGCTTGCTCATTTTGTACTTTGCTTCGTTTGACATGGTCCTCGTCCCTTCGTTCATATTTGCTATTATACATTATAAAGATATTTCACACCATTGTTGCATATTATAGTTAGAATTAACCGCCCTGTCAAGACAAATAAGAGCTATTTAATTCGACAAAGCTTGCAGGCAGAGCTTATTCCATACCACAGCGCGGCGGCATCATTACGCCACCAGCGCTTCGACGGCAGCCTTTAGCTGCTCGTCGCGCTCTTTCTCAAGCACGCCCGCGGTGAAATAGGGCAAAAGCTCCTCGTCCATCTCCAGCTCTATATCGGGTGTTAAGCCGCCCGCCTCGGTGAGGTCAACACGATTGGGTGTAAGATAGCGGTTGGTGGAAAGATGAACGGCACTGCCGTCAGACAGCTCCAGATTAATCTGCGAACGCGATTTCCCCGTGGTCTGCTCGCCAACGAGCACCGCCATGTCATATTCCGATAGGGCTGCCGCGAAAAACTCCGCCGCACTGTAAGTGTTTGCGTCAATAAGCACCGCCATCGGCAGCGAAACGCTCTCGGCATCGGATCTTCTGACCGTTTCCTTTCCGCTTTTATCAGCGGAGACGAACATATCCCCCTCCGGCAGCAGATGATCAAGCGCAGTAAGCAGCTCCGAGAGCAAGCCGCCCGGATTGCAGCGCACATCAAAAACAAGCGACTGTGCGCCCTGCTCGATGAGGGTGTCAACGGCACTTACCAAGCCCTCTCCGCTTTTTGCCTCGAAGTTTTTTATGCGCACATAGCCGATGCTTCCGCCTTCAAGCATTTCATATTCAATGGGATCTGAAAATATTACGTCGCTTTTTATCGTGAGCGTCTTTTCCTCGCCGCCGCTCGATACTGAAAGCTCAAATTCCTTATCCGCAAGCTCGGCTATCATGCCCGATATCTCGCTTGTACTCATTTTCTCAACGCTCTTGCCGTTTACCGCGAGCAAATGGTCGCCTATCATAACGCCCGCCTTCTGCGCGGGAGAGTCCTCCACAAGCGAAACGACCTTTGGATAACCAAAAGCCTCGTCGTTTTTGATCGTAACTCCGATGCCCTTGTAGCTGTTTTGCTGCATTAGCCGATAGGCGTCATATTGTTCAGCGGTCAGGTATCGGCTCCAGCGGTCTCCCGTTGCGGCGACCATTGCCGAATACGCTGCGTTGCTCGCCTCCTCCATGTCCATTTCGCCGACATAGTGCTCGTTCAACGCTGTGAATACGGCGGCAAACTTTGTGGTGTAGGGGAAGGCGTCCAAACCTCCGTATTTTGCGACAAACATAAACGTGCAGCACAAAACAGCCAGCGCGAAGCCCGCAACTGATGCTGTTATCACAGCGGCACCACTGAATTTTTTCTTCATCGACACCTCCCCCGCCGCCGAGCTTAGCGGCAGCGGCTAAATGACAGAATATCGCACCGTGAGATAGTATTTCCCAAAAATCCGTTTTGCCGGACAGTCCGCATAGACTATCCGGCAAAACCTTAAAAAATATCCGTTAGCTGTCAAAGCTTAAAAGTAGTTCATCGGGTCGGTGAGCGAGCCGCCAATCTTGATTTCAAAGTGGCAGTGCGCGCCGGTAGACCAGCCGGTGGAGCCAACATAGCCTATGGTCTGACCCTTGGTAACGGTCTGTCCTGACGAGACTGCCATAGAGCTCATATGCGCGTAAAGCGTGGAGTTGCCGTTTCCGTGGCTGATGACAACATAGTTGCCGTAAGATGAGCTGTAAACCGCTGTGATAACCGTGCCTGAATCAGCAGCAACGATGGTCGCGCCGGAGGGAGCGGCTATATCAACGCCGGAGTGGAAGCGCTGGTCACCAAAGATGGGGTGAGTTCTGTATCCGTAAGGCGAGGAAATGGTAGTATAACCGGGAGTCGGCCATGTGAACGCGCCGGAGCCTGTGACCACGGTGGTCGATCCGCTCTGCTGGAGCTGCTGCTTGCGAAGCTCCTCCTGCTCCTTTTCAAACTGAGCTATCTTTTTATCAAGCTCAGCACGGATAGCAGACTCCTGTGCGGCATTTGCCTCGTATTCCTCTTCAAGCTCGGCAATATCGTTTTCAAGGTCGGTAATGACCTTTATGGCTTCCTCTATCTGCTTTTCAAGCTCGGCCTTCTTCGCCTCAAGCTCAACGCGGGTCGCCTGCTGCTCAGTCTGCGTTTCCTCGTATTCCGCCTTTACCTTTTCAACATTTTCGCGGGCGGCTATGTAAGAGTCCTCAAGCTTCTTGTCGTGCTCCATGATTTCGGAGATGAAGTCAAGTCTTGAAAGGAGGTCTGAAAAGTCCGTAGCTCTAAAGAGGATAGCGAAATATGTAACCTCACCGTTTTCCTCCATCGCTCTCATGCGAACACGCAGGGCGGCTTTTTGCTCCGCCTCCTGCTGTTTTGCCTCCTCAAGCTCCTTTTCTTTTTGCTCGATAAGCTTGTCGTAAAGGTCTATCTGTTCGTTGATAAGCTCAATTTCCTGTCTTGCCAGCTCGTTCTGCTGGTCAAGCACCGTTTTCATTTCGATGGCGGAGGTTTTTTCCGCCTCAAGATTACCTATCTTGCTTTGCAAATCGTTCTTTTGCTGGTTGATAGCCGCCTGCTGGTTTTTCAGCGCGTTTATCTCCGACTGGGAAACGGCAAAGCTCGAGCCGATTGCGGAAAGCACCAGTGTTACAAGCAGCACCATTACAAGGACGATACAGGTAACCGAAACGAATTTTTTGCTCTTAGTATTCACAATGACCTCCATGCTTGGTGACGGGGCGCGCCCCGTGCCGGGTTTAGCGGCGAGAAGCTTTTGTAAAAATAATCGCCGCGGACTGCATCGGTGAAGGCTGTCCACCGATTAGATACATAAAACGGTCTTTTGCCGCCGGGCTATACCTTCAGATAGTTGCGGATGGCGATGCTGCCGCCGAACAGACCAACAAAAACGCCAACTCCCAAAAACAGGAGTCCCACAGGCATCATCAGCTGCTGGAACGGAATGACGGTCACATAGATGTTCGCCATACTGTTCATGACCTTTTCGCCAACAAAAGAATAGATGCCCCATTGCAGCGCAAAGGCAACGGCAGAGCCGATTATGCCGAGAACAAGACCCTCGATTATAAACGGTGTTCTGATAAAGCTGTTGGTCGCGCCGACCATCTTCATTATTGCAATTTCCTCACGCCTTGAAAAGGTCGTAAGCTTAATCGTGTTGCTCATTATGAAGATGGAAACTATGCCGAGGATGATGATAAGGATAAGCGAGACCGCGCTTACGATATTTCGCACAGTTACAAAGCCCTTTGATATCTCAAGCTGAGCGGAGACATCCGCAATGCCCTCAACCTGCTCAATGTCCGCCTTGGTCTGCGCCATGAGCGCGATATCATCGAGGTAGATGATATACCTGTGGCGGAATACGGTTGCGTCTATCTCATCAAAGATGGAGCTGTTTTCGTATTCATCCTTAAAGTCCTCCATCGCCTCCTCGCGGGAAACGAATTTGACGGAGGCGACGTTATTTATAGCCGTTAGCATCGGCTCAATTGCCTTAGCCTTGTCATCGGGAACGGTCTCGTCCACGAAAGCGAGCATCTCGTTGTCCTGCTCAAGATCCTCAATAACAGCGTCAATGTTGACAGCGAGCAGAGAGAAGCTGCCCATGATTGTAAGGCAGGCGATGATAATCGTAACAGAGGCAAAGGACATGAAGCCGTGGGTGAAAACGCTTCTGAAGCCCTCGCCGATAAGATAGCCTAATTTATTCATGAATCCCATAGCTGTAATATCCACCCATTCCGTCGTTTACTACCGTTCCCTGGTCGATGGCAATAACACGCTTAGAGAAAGAGTTGACCAGCTCCTTTTCATGCGTAACGACCAGAACGGTAGTTCCAAGCTCATTTATCTTTTCAAGCAGGAGCATCAGCTCAAGACTCTTTACGGGGTCAAGGTTGCCGGTAGGCTCGTCGGCAATGATGAGGCTGGGGCTGTTGACCAAGGCGCGGGCAATAGCAACGCGCTGCTGCTCACCGCCGGAAAGCTCCTGCGGAAGGCGCTTTTCTCTGCCCTCAAGACCGACAAGCTCAAGCACATAGGGAACTCTTTCGTCGATTTCCTTTTTGCTTGCCCCGACAACACGCATGGCAAATGCGACGTTTTCATAAACAGTTTTGTCGTCTATCAAGCGGAAATCCTGAAAAATTACACCAAGCGTGCGGCGAAGCTGAGGCATCTTGCGGGGCTTTATCGTGCGCATATTGAAGTCGTTAACAAAAATTTCCCCGTCACTTGCCCTTACCTCGCCGGTAAGAAGCTTGATGATCGTTGTTTTTCCAGAGCCGGAAGGCCCAACAAGGAAGACAAACTCGCCGTCCTCGATTACGAGGTCTATGCCGTTGGCGGCAACCGTACCGCTGTTTTCATAGACCATCATTACCTTGTCCATCTGTACCATGAAAATCTCCTCCGGTGGCGGTGAGCACGCGTGCCTATGCGCCCGCACATCGCCCTTTCGCAGCTTATGCCTTTGAGTTCTGAGAGTTTAAGTATTTCTTGACCATCAGAGCCACCTTGAATACGATGGCGTGGTCAAACTCACGCAGGTCAAGCCCTGTGAGCTTTTTGATCTTCTCAAGACGGTAGACCAGCGTGTTTCTGTGTACAAAGAGCTTTCTGGACGTCTCGGAGACGTTCAGATTGTTTTCAAAGAATTTGTTTATGGTGTAAAGCGTTTCCTGGTCAAGAGACTCGATGGGGTTTTTCTTGAAAACCTCGCTCAGGAACATCTCACACAGGGTGGTGGGGAGCTGATAGATAATGCGGCCGATGCCCAGATTTTCGTAGTGGATAACTGTCTTTTCGGTTTCAAAGACCTTCCCGACCTCGATTGCGACCTGTGCTTCCTTGTAGCGGTCGGCAAGCTCACGAAGGTGCTTGGCAACAGTGCCGATGCCTATGACGGTTTTAACCATGACCTCGGCGCTGATGGCTTCGCTTATCTTCTCAGCAAGCTTGCAGATCTCCTTGCCGTCCACTCCAAGCTCAAGCTCCTTGATAACAACGATGTCGGTTTCGCTCATGCTGAGAACGAAGTCCTTCTGCTTGTCCGGGAACATACCCTGAACCAGCTCAAGCGTTGCTATGTCGGATTTATCAAGCTGACGGATAAGCAGCACGGCGCGGGGAACATCCGTTACAAAGTTAAGCTCCTTCGCGCGGACATATACGTCACCTGGCAGTATGTTATCCGAGATGATGTTTTTGACGAAAGTTACCTTGTTGTATTTTTCGTCGTAATTCGTCTTAGCCTCGTTAAAGGCAACCGCGGCCATAATGCAGATGCTGCGCGCGGTGGCGTCTCTGCCGTCTACAAATACCGCGTAATCGAAGCGGGAATTGGGGCTGCCGAGAATTTTATAGGTACGCGACGCTGAGACAAAGAACTGCTCAGACATATCGCCTGTGAGAGTCTGGAGGTTCTCAAGCTTCGTACCGATAAGGGAAAGCTCGCTGCAGGCTACAACAAAGCCCTCGGAGTCTATGACTCCGAGACATCTGTCCGTTGCCTCTTTCATTTGCAGAATAACGCTTTGAAAAATCCTACTAGACATTTTTGCTCCTCCCAAAAAAGCAATAAAAACTGACAAATGACATAATAGCTCATTTTGTTGTTTTTTTCAATAGATTTTCGTGGATTTTTTGTAAATCTTTTTAAAGTTTTGTAGCGTTATTCTCTTTTTTGTTCATTCTCGGGGTATTTTGCTATAAAAAATGACGTTAAGAATTTTGTGACTTCCAAAAATTAGCTTTTATTTGAGCGTTTAAAAGTAAAAACCACCAGCATTTTACACAATGTGGATATTTCACAAGCAATTGCCTGTCCCACTGTCAATTTTTACTCGTTGCGATAAAAGCACTCCGTTCAGCGGATTAGCCTTCTCTTACCATCGCTTTTTACTCATCAATAGTAACACAAATGCGGGTGCTTGTATATTCTCTTTATCGACAAAGCTTGCGGAAATTGTTTGTAAATTCTTATTACTGTTGTTTCCGAATTGTTACTATTTTGTGAACAGCAGTTCAATTTCCTCATCGCTCAGCTCTCTGTATTCGCCCGGACTCAATGCCAGATCAAGCTCAAGCGCGCCGATGGAACGGCGGTGCAGCTCCAAAACCGGCTTGCCCAGAGCCGCCAGCATACGCTTTACCTGGTGGTACTTGCCCTCGCTGATATACACCTGCGCGCGCGAGGCTTCGGCAGGGTCAAGCTTCAGACGCGCGGGGAGGCATTTTGTTCCGTCCCGCAGCTCGATCCCCTCGGCAAAGGAAGCCGCATCCTGCTCTGTAAGCTCTCCGTCAACCAATGCCTCATAGCATTTTACAACGCTGTGGCGCGGGGAAGTTATTTTGTGAGAAAGCTCGCCGTCATTTGTCAAAAGAAGCAGTCCCGTAGTGTCCTTGTCAAGCCGTCCCACGGGGAAAAGCCCCAGCGCGCGAAGCTCCGGTGAAAACAAGTCCAGAACCGTTTTCTGCTCCCTGTCCTCGGTTGCGGAAAGCACGCCCTTCGGCTTGTTGAGCATAAAGCAGCGGCTGTGGTCGGTATTTACCGGCTTGCCGCAGCAGGAAATCGTGTGCGCGCCTGTCTCAAGCTTCATGCCGCCGTCGCTTGCAACCACGCCGTCAACGGCTACCGCACCGGATTTTATAAGTTTTTTTACCTCGCTGCGGGTCGCCAGTCCCGCTGCGCAGATTATTTTGTCGAGTCGCTGCATAGCCATGATAATGTCTCCTCGTCGGATCGCAAGTGAATAAAGCTGCTGTTATAAGTATTCTAGCATAAAAGCGGACAAAACTGAATAGCCTTTGGCGAGGGGGTATATTATGTTTGTTGTAACCATGAAATGGAATAAAAAAACCGCTTTGATTGTGATTTTATCGGTAGCGGCGCTGCTTTGCGCTCTGATACTTCTAAGCCGCCGCGACCAACCCATGCAGGGAGCGGAGCAGAAGCTTGGCGGCAACGACGAGCGCGTAGCGTATCTGGAGAGCCTTGGCTGGCAGGTGGACAACGAGCCGGTGGGCGAAAAACAGGTGGTAATACCCAGAGAGTTTTCGGCGGTCTATGAGGAGTATAACCGTTTGCAGCTTGCACAGGGCTACGACCTGTCGCAATATTGCGGAATGCAGGCGACAATATTCACCTACGCCATACATAACTATGAAGGCTATGTTGGCAATGTGGTCGCTGACCTTTACATTCATGAGGATGTCCTAATTGGAGGCGATATCCACTCGCTTGCTCTCGATGGCTTCATGCACGGCTTGAAAAAGCCATGAAAGCAAAAAACGGCTTTCGCAGAAAACTGCGAAAGCCGTTAATATTTAGAAAGACTTATTTTGCCTCGACGTCAATAACAACGCCGGAACCGACGGTGCGTCCACCCTCGCGGATTGCGAAGCGGAGACCCTTTTCGATTGCGATGGGGGCGATAAGCTCGACGTTCATGTCGATGTTGTCGCCGGGCATGCACATCTCAACGCCTTCGGGAAGACCGATAACGCCGGTAACGTCGGTGGTACGGAAATAGAAGTGGGGACGATAGTTGTTGAAGAACGGGGTGTGACGACCGCCTTCTTCCTTGGACAGAACGTAAACCTGACCAACGAACTTGGTGTGGGGCTTGATGGAGCCGGGAGCGGCAAGAACCTGTCCACGCTCAACCTCGCTCTTGGTGATACCACGAAGGAGGGTACCAACATTGTCGCCTGCTTCAGCGTACTCGAGGATCTTGTGGAACATTTCTGTACCGGTAACGGTGGTTTCCTTGGTTTCCTTCAGACCAACGATTTCGACCTTATCGCCAACCTTAACGCGACCACGCTCAACACGACCGGTGGTAACAGTACCACGACCGGTGATGGTGAAAACGTCCTCAACAGGCATAAGGAAGGGCTGGTCAGCCTTACGGTCAGGAGTGGGGATATACTCGTCAACAGCGTCCATGAGCTCCTTGATGCAAGCATAAGCAGGATCTTCGGGATCGTTGGACTCGCAAGCAAGAGCGTTAAGAGCGGAACCCTTGATGATGGGAAGATCATCGCCGGGGAAGTCATAGTTGGAGAGCAGCTCACGAACTTCCATCTCGACGAGCTCAAGCAGCTCGGGGTCGTCAACCTGGTCGCACTTGTTGAGGAATACAACGATTGCGGGAACGCCAACCTGACGAGCGAGAAGGATGTGCTCGCGGGTCTGAGCCATAGGGCCGTCAGAAGCAGCGATAACAAGGATTGCGCCGTCCATCTGAGCTGCGCCGGTGATCATGTTCTTGATATAGTCGGCGTGACCCGGGCAGTCAACGTGTGCATAGTGGCGCTTCTCGGTCTGATACTCAACGTGAGCGGTGTTGATGGTGATACCACGTTCACGCTCTTCGGGAGCCTTATCGATGCTGGAGTAATCGGTGTAGTCAGCCTTGCCGGAAAAAGCGAGATACTTGGTGATAGCAGCGGTAAGGGTGGTCTTACCATGGTCAACGTGACCGATGGTGCCAATGTTTACATGGGGCTTGGATCTATCGAATGATTGCTTAGCCATTTGGAACATCCTCCTTAAATATGTTTAAATAAAAAGTTTGTGTGTTAAGAATTTTCCGAAACAATATTACAGTATTCCGCTGATGTTTGCAACAGAAAAATATATTGCCCGAAAATCATGCCTTTTTGCCAATGATGCTCTCCTGAAGCGACTTCGGAAGCTCAACATAGTGGCTCGGCTCCATTGCGTAGTTTGCACGTCCCTGCGTTTTGGAGCGCAGGTCGGTCGCATAGCCGAACATGGAGCTCAAGGGAACGTTGGCATCGACCTGGGTCGAGCCTGTTCTGTTTTCCATTCCGAGAACCTGACCGCGGCGAGAGTTGAGGTCGCCGATAACATCGCCGACGTATTCGTCGGGAGCGGTGACAGAGACCTTCATTATCGGCTCAAGCAAAACGGGGTCGGCCTTGCGGCAGGCTTCCTTAAATGCCATGGAGCCGGCAATCTTAAATGCCATTTCGGACGAGTCCACTTCATGGTACGAGCCATCGTAAAGGGTGACCTTAACGTCAACAACGGGGTAGCCGGCAAGGATACCTGCCTGCATCGCGCCTTGAATGCCTGCGTCCACCGCCGGGATATACTCCTTGGGGATAGCGCCGCCGACGATCTTGTTGACGAACTCATAGCCCTTGCCGGACTCGTTGGGTTCAACGGTGATTTTAACATGACCGTACTGACCCTTACCGCCGGACTGACGGGCATACTTGGTGTCCTGATCGACAGACTTGCGGATGGTCTCCTTATAGGAAACCTGCGGCTTGCCGACATTTGCCTCAACCTTGAACTCGCGCAGAAGTCTGTCGACGATTATTTCCAGATGAAGCTCGCCCATGCCGGCGATGATGGTTTGACCCGTCTCCTCGTCGGTGTAGCTTTTGAAGGTCGGGTCCTCCTCTGCAAGCTTGGAGAGGGCTATGCCCATCTTCTCCTGCCCCGCCTTGGTCTTAGGCTCAATTGCGACCCTGATAACAGGTTCGGGGAACTCCATAGACTCAAGGATCACAGGGTGCTTTTCATCGCAGAGGGTGTCGCCGGTGGTGGTGTTTTTCAGTCCTACCGCCGCCGCGATATCGCCGGAATAGACCTTTTCCAGATCCTCGCGGTGATTGGCGTGCATTTGCAGGATACGTCCGACGCGCTCTCTGTTGCCCTTGGTGCTGTTGAGCACGCTCGCGCCTGTTTCAAGAGTGCCGGAGTATACGCGGAAGAAGCTGAGTCTGCCGACATAGGGGTCGGTCATGATTTTGAATGCGAGAGCTGAGAACGGGGCATTGTCATCAGCGGGACGCTCTGTCTCCTCCTCTTTGTTGGGGACAATGCCTTTGATCGGCGGAATATCCGTCGGTGCGGGCATATAGTCGACTATCGCGTCAAGCAGCTTCTGAACGCCCTTGTTCTTATAGGAGGTACCGCAGACAACGGGAACAAACTCGTTTGCCAGCGTACCACGGCGTATTGCCGCACGAATCATGTCCTGAGGAATGGGCTTCTCGTCAAGCGCCAGCATCATGATCTCGTCATCCAGATCGGAAACGGAGTCGATAAGCTTTGTGCGATATTCCTCGGCAAGCTCACGCATATCCTCGGGTATTTCCTCGGTGCGCATATCTTTGCCCATATCGTCGTAGTAGACGTCCGCTTTCATCTCGACAAGGTCAATGATGCCTTTGAAGGTATCCTCGCTGCCGATTGGTAGCTGAATCGGAACTGCGTTGCATTTGAGTCTGTCATGAATCATGTCGAGAACATGATAAAAGTCCGCACCCATGATGTCCATTTTGTTGACATAGATCATGCGGGGAACCTTGTAGTGGTCTGCCTGTCTCCAAACGGTTTCAGACTGGGGCTCGACACCGCCCTTAGCGCACATAACGGTAACAGAGCCGTCGAGCACGCGCAGGGAGCGCTCAACCTCAACAGTGAAGTCAACGTGGCCCGGAGTGTCAATGATGTTGATGCGGTGATCCTTCCAAAAGCAGGTGGTTGCCGCAGAGGTAATGGTGATGCCTCGCTCCTGCTCCTGCGCCATCCAGTCCATCGTTGCGGTACCGTCATGCGTCTCGCCGATCTTGTAGTTGACTCCTGTATAGAACAGAATACGCTCGGTAGTGGTTGTTTTACCAGCGTCGATATGCGCCATAATGCCGATATTTCTTGTTTTTTCTAAGGATACTTTTCTTGACATAATTGAATAAACTCCCAATTACCAGCGGAAGTGTGCAAACGCCTTGTTGGACTCTGCCATCTTGTGAGTGTCTTCGCGTTTCTTCACAGATGCGCCGGTATTATTCAGCGCATCCAGGATTTCTCCGGATAGACGCTCCTTCATTGTTTTTTCTGAACGCTTGCGAGCGTATGCTGTCAGCCAGCGCAGACCAAGGGTCTGACGCCTATCAGGTCTAACCTCGATCGGAACCTGATAGGTTGCGCCGCCGACGCGACGTGCCTTAACTTCAAGAGAAGGCATAATGTTGTTGAGAGCTTCCGTGAAAGCCTCAAGGGGATTGCGGCCGGTCTTTTCCTTTATGATGTCGAAAGCATCATAAACGACCTTCTGCGCAACGCCCTTCTTACCGTCCAGCATAATACTGTTGATGAGCTTAGTCACCAGCACAGAATTGTAAACAGGATCGGGAAGAATTTCTCTTTTGGGTACGTTACCTCTTCTGGGCACTATACTTCCCTCCTTCATACGAAAATGAATCTCATAGGTACTCGAAAAGGCGGCTGCCTTTCCGCATATGCCTGTCGGAAGCAACATACACAATATATATGTTAATGCTCCGAACAAGACATAAGCCTTGCGCCAAAGCGCGAATTGCGATTATTTGGGTCTCTTTGCGCCGTACTTACTGCGTGCCTGCTTACGGTTTGCAACACCCTGAGTATCCAGAGTACCGCGAATGATGTGGTAACGGACACCAGGAAGGTCCTTTACACGACCACCGCGGATCATAACGACAGAGTGCTCCTGAAGGTTGTGACCAATACCAGGGATATAGGCGATAACCTCATAGCCGTTTGTCAGGCGAACACGGGCGATCTTACGCAGAGCGGAGTTCGGCTTCTTGGGGGTAGCTGTACGAACAGCAGTGCAGACGCCGCGCTTCTGAGGAGAGCTAAGGTCGGTTTCCTTGTTCTTGATGGTGTTCAGACCATGCTGCATGGCGGGAGAGGTGGACTTATAGGTGGGTACAGCTCTTCCCTTTCTTACGAGCTGGTTAAACGTAGGCATAGTTTTCCTCCTTTCTTCAGTTATAAAAATTATATATTTTAGCGGTCAGCCTGCGGCAGACCGATAAAATCAAGTTCATTTTCCGCACTTGACTATTATGTGCGAAAAATACCAAAGAAAATCATGGGCGGCGTCAGTTTTGCACAAAAGGGCGCAAAACGGCATAGATAACCCGTGCGAATTGATATTTTAGCATAATGCACAAGTTTAGTCAAGGAATTTTTTCACTTGCCGCCGGTTGAAAATGCCGGAGCAGGTACTGTGCGGTTCTTCCCCCGCTTCGGCAGGGCAAGGCATGGGAGAGGAGCTTCTCCCATGCCTTGCCGTGGTTTTATCCGCTTTGCCCTGTCGCTATGAACTTAGGGAAGCGGAAAGATAAAGCTTAAAGTGCGTTTGTTCGTCCTACAAGAGCGGTGAGGTCAACGTAATCCTCAGCCTCGGTTTCTGCCTGCTCGTCGGTCTGGGAGCTAAAGTCTCTGTAAATCCCAAGCCCGCTGCCGGCGGGTATCAGCTTGCCGATGATGACATTCTCCTTAAGACCGACAAGATGGTCTACCTTGCCCTTGATTGCCGCGTCGGTAAGCACCTTTGTAGTTTCCTGGAAGGAGGCGGCGGAAAGGAAGCTTTCCGTTGCGAGGGACGCCTTGGTAATGCCCATGAGGGTCTGGGTGCAGGTTGCCTTGTTAAGCCCGGTCTCACCCGCGTCGATGCGCGCTTGAATCTCGCGGTTTGCAGCCTTAAAGTCGTTCCAGTCAATGGTGGAGCCGGAAAGAAGATTGGTGTCGCCTGCTTCATCAACGCGAACCTTGCGCATCATCTGGCGAACGATTACCTCGATATGCTTATCGTTGATATCAACGCCCTGCTGACGGTAAACCTTCTGAACCTCCTGGATGATATACTTCTGGCACTCGTCAACGCCGAGAATGCGAAGAACATCATGCGGACTGTAAGCGCCGTAGGTAAGGGGCTGACCCTTTTCCACGGTGTCTCCGGAAGCAACGAGAATACCTGCCGAGTAAGGAACCTGATAGTCCACTACCTCGCCCGAATCGGGGTCGGTGATGAAAATGGCACACATGGCGTTCTTCTTGGTTTCCTCAATGGTGACATTGCCGCCGATATCGGCAAGCACCGCCATCCTCTTCGGCTTTCTCGCCTCGAACAATTCTTCAACGCGGGGAAGACCCTGCGTGATATCGTCGCCCGCGATACCGCCGGTGTGGAAGGTACGCATCGTAAGCTGAGTACCCGGCTCGCCGATGGACTGAGCCGCGATAACGCCGACCGCCTCGCCCTCGTTAACGGGAGCGCCGGAGGCAAGGTTTACGCCGTAGCACTTGGCACAAACGCCGTTTCTTGCCTCGCAGGTGAGAACGCTTCGGATAAGAACGGACTGTATGCCGTGAGCCTCAAGCAGCTTAGCGTCGTCGCGCATGAGCATATGGTCGGTGTCAAAAATGACTTCGCCTGTTTTGGGGTCAACAATGTTTTCCGCCGGGAAGCGTCCGTGAATGCTGTCGCCAAAGGACTGGACCTCCTGCCCCTTGTCAAAGACGGCAGCGGCGGAAACTCCGCATTCCGTGCCGCAGTCATGCTCGCGGATGATAACATCCTGAGAAACATCGACCATTCGGCGGGTAAGGTAGCCGGAGTCGGCGGTACGAAGAGCGGTATCGGCAAGACCCTTTCGAGCGCCTCTAGATGAGATGAAGTATTCCAAAACAGAGAGTCCTTCGCGGAAGTTCGCCTTAATGGGTATCTCAATGGTCTTACCGGAGGTGTTCGCCATCAGACCGCGCATACCGGCGAGCTGACGAATCTGGTTCATGGAGCCGCGAGCACCGGAGTTTGCCATCATATAAATGGGGTTGAATTCGTCAAGATTGTTTTGCAGCGCATTTGTAACGTCCTTGGTGGTCTTTTCCCACTCGGCAACAACGAGACGATAGCGCTCATCATCGGTGATAAGACCGCGCTTATACTGCTTTTCAATCTTAATGACCTGCTGCTCGGACGCCTTGATGAGCTTCTTTTTCTCCTCGGGAACGGTCATATCCGCGATGGAGATAGTGATAGCGCCGAGCGTTGAATACTTGTAGCCGAGAGCCTTGATGTTATCAAGAACCTCTGCGGAAATGGTAAAGCCATGCTTGGAGATGCACCTATTAATAATGTTTCCGAGCTGCTTTTTGCCGACCTGGAAGCTTATTTCATAGTCAAACATATGCTCGGGGTCGCTTCTGTCAACAAAGCCCAGATCCTGCGGAATAGGCTCGTTGTAGATGATGCGGCCAACGGTCGTCTCAACCAGCTTCTGCTTGGGAACGCCGTCAACAGTCTTGGTAACTCGAACTCTGATGGGAGAGTGCATACCGATAGCGCCGTCGTCATAAGCCATAAGCGCTTCGTTGGGGCTGGAGAAAGCACGAACCGCGCCGAACTGAGCCTTTTTAAGCTCGCCTTCGCCGTCGGCAGCCTTTTCACCCGCTCTGACGCGCTGAATGATGCGCTCATTGGCTTCGATGATGTCCTTAGCGGGAATGATGGAGTCTTTTTCAAGCCCCGTATCACCGGGGTCAACAACACGCAGCATTTCGCCTTCATACTCGCCCATGCGGATAAAGGTCAGGTAGTAAGCACCTAAGATCATATCCTGCGTCGGCACGGCAACAGGCTTTCCGTCCTGCGGACGCAGGAGGTTATTCGCGGAAAGCATGAGTATTCGTGCTTCCGCCTGAGCCTCCGCAGAAAGGGGAACGTGGATTGCCATCTGGTCGCCGTCGAAGTCGGCGTTGTAAGCGGTGCAGACCAGCGGATGGAGCTTGAGAGCGCGTCCCTCAACAAGGATAGGCTCGAATGCCTGAATGCCAAGGCGGTGAAGCGTAGGCGCACGGTTGAGAAGAACGGGATGTTCCTTGATAACGATGTCAAGAGCATCCCAAACCTCGGTCTGCTGCTTGTCCACCATCTTTTTGGCCGATTTAATGTTATTGGCCAGACCGTCCTCAACCAGCTTTTTCATAACGAAGGGGCGGAACAGCTCAATCGCCATTTCCTTGGGAACGCCGCACTGATAAATTTTAAGCTCAGGACCGACAACGATAACGGAACGACCGGAATAGTCAACACGCTTACCCAGCAGGTTCTGACGGAAGCGTCCCTGCTTACCCTTGAGCATATCGGAAAGGGACTTGAGTGCGCGGGAGTTTGCGCCGGTAACGGCTCTGCCCCGGCGACCATTGTCGATAAGGGCGTCAACAGCCTCCTGAAGCATTCGCTTTTCGTTGCGCACAATGATGTCGGGAGCGTTGAGCTGAATGAGTCTTTTAAGACGGTTGTTTCGGTTGATAACGCGGCGGTAAAGGTCGTTAAGGTCACTTGTCGCAAAGCGTCCGCCGTCAAGCTGAACCATAGGACGAAGCTCCGGCGGGATGACCGGCAGAACGTCGATTATCATCCATTCGGGGCGGTTGCCGCTGTGCAAAAACGATTCAACGACCTCAAGGCGCTTAACGATTTTTGCCTTCTTCTGACCGGTAGCGGTCTCAAGCTCGGCACGAAGCTCCTCGGAGAGTTTCTGGCAGTCGATATCGCTAAGAAGCTTCTTTATAGCCTCCGCGCCCATGCCCGCGTCAAAATCGTCCTCGTATTTCTCGCGCATATCACGGTACTCTTTTTCCGAGAGCATCTGGTTTTTTTGCAGAGGGGTCATTCCGGGGTCGGTAACGATATATGATGCGAAATACAGCACCTTTTCAAGAATACGAGGGGTAAGGTCGAGCAGCAGACCCATTCTGGAGGGTATGCCCTTAAAATACCAGATATGGGAAACAGGTGAAGCAAGCTCGATGTGACCCATACGCTCACGACGAACCTTCGCCTTTGTTACCTCAACGCCGCAGCGGTCGCATATCTTGCCCTTGTAGCGGATTTTTTTGTATTTACCGCAGTGGCACTCCCAGTCCTTAGTGGGTCCGAAAATCCTTTCGCAGAAAAGACCGTCGCGCTCAGGCTTGAGGGTGCGGTAGTTGATAGTTTCAGGCTTCTTTACCTCGCCGAAAGACCATTCTCTGATCATTTCCGGAGACGCTATGCCAATTTGAATTGCGTCAAAGGTTGCGTAGCTCATACTAATTCCTCCCCACCAAACTCATTCTCCGCATATTTTTCCTTGCGGCTGTCGCCGTCGTAATCATCGAAGTCGTCCTTGTCCTCTCCCCTGCTCTCGCTCTCGACAAGCTCGCCGTCCTCGTTTTCGATGTAGTAGCCGGAGGCTTCTATCTCGCTGTCGTCGGGACGGTAGATCTCGTCGCGGAAGTCGGGGGTGAAATCGTCATCATCGTCGTCCTTAAGCTCGATCTCAACGCCGTCCTTGTCGAGGACGCGGATATCAAGGCAGAGCGACTGCAGCTCCTTGACCAGAACCTTAAAGGATTCCGGAACGCCCGGCTGCGGGATGTTGTGACCCTTGACGATGCTCTCATAGGTGCGCACACGACCCGTAACGTCGTCGGACTTGACGGTCAATATCTCCTGAAGCGTGTATGCCGCGCCGTATGCCTCCAGCGCCCAAACCTCCATTTCACCGAAGCGCTGACCGCCGAACTGAGCCTTGCCGCCGAGCGGCTGCTGAGTAACCAGGCCGTAAGGACCGGTGGAACGGGCGTGAATCTTATCATCAACCAGATGGTGGAGCTTGAGGAAGTAGACGTAGCCTACCGTAACGGGGTTGTCAAAGGGACGACCCGTTCGTCCGTCATAAAGGATGCTCTTACCGTCGGAGCGAAGTCCCGCCTCCTCAAGGGTCTTGCGGATCTCCTCCTCGTTCGCGCCATTGAAGATGGGCGTTGCGACTTTCCAGCCGAGGGCATGGGCAGCATAGCCAAGGTGAACCTCAAGCACCTGACCGATGTTCATTCGGGAGGGAACGCCGAGCGGGTTCAAAACGATATCCAGCGGCGTGCCGTCGGGCATATAGGGCATATCCTCCTTCGGCAGGATGCGGGAAACGACACCCTTGTTGCCGTGACGACCCGCCATTTTATCGCCGACGGAGATCTTGCGCTTCTGCGCGATATAAACTCTGACTACCTCGTTGACGCCGGGAGAAAGCTCATCTCCCGCCTCACGGGTAAAGCGCTTAACGTCAACGACAATGCCGCTCTCGCCGTGCGGAACCTTGAGTGAGGTGTCACGAACCTCTCTTGCCTTTTCGCCGAAGATGGCGCGAAGCAGGCGCTCCTCTGCGGTGAGGTCGGTCTCTCCCTTAGGAGTAACCTTACCGACAAGGATGTCGCCGGAGTGAACCTCCGCACCTACGCTGATGATGCCGCGTTCGTCAAGGTATTTGAGCGCATCCTCGCCAACGCCGGGGATATCGCGGGTGATATCCTCAGGTCCGAGCTTGGTGTCGCGTGCATCGCACTCGTATTCTTCAACATGGATGGAGGTGAATACATCCTCCATTACGAGGCGCTCGTTAAGGAGAATAGCGTCCTCGTAATTGTAGCCCTCCCATGTCATAAAGCCGACAAGGATATTCTTGCCGAGGGATATCTCGCCGTTTGAGCAGGCAGGACCGTCGGTGATAACGTCGCCGGCTTTAACGCGCTCGCCAACCGAGACTATCGGGCGCTGGTTGATGCAGGTGCCCTGGTTTGAACGGGCGAATTTAATGAGCTTGTAGTCTTTGATTTCGCCGCTGTCATACTTAATTGTAATGTCTGTGCCGGAAACCTTGGTAACAACACCGTCGCCCTCGGCGCAGATGACGACCTTGGAGTCCACCGCGCATTTATGCTCGATGCCGGTGGCAACGATGGGCTGCTCCGTAACCATGAGGGGAACTGCCTGGCGCTGCATATTCGCGCCCATCAGAGCGCGGTTCGCGTCGTCGTTTTCAAGGAAGGGGATCATCGCCGTTGCGATGGAGATCATCATGCGCGGGGAGATGTCGATATAGTCAACGCGGTCGCGGTCTACCTCGACGATCTCGTCGCGGTGACGGCAGGTAATACGCTCGTTTATAAGGCAGCCGTTCTCATCGAGAGGCTCGGTCGCCTGAGCGACAACAAACTCGTCCTCCATATCGGCGGTAAGGTAATCGACCTGGTCTGTGACCTGATGGGTGACCTTGTCCACCTTGCGGTAGGGAGCGATTAGGAAGCCGTATTCATTAACTCTGGCATAGGAGGCAAGATAGCTGATAAGACCGATATTCGGACCTTCAGGCGTTTCTATCGGACACATACGACCATAGTGGCTGTAATGAACGTCTCGAACGTCGAAGCTTGCGCGCTCTCTTGAAAGACCGCCCGGACCGAGAGCCGACATACGGCGCTTGTGCGTAAGCTCGGCAAGGGGGTTGGTCTGATCCATGAACTGGGAAAGCGGGCTGCTGCCGAAGAATTCCTTGATAGCCGCCGTTACAGGACGGATGTTGATAAGGCTCTGGGGGGTAACGATATCAAGGTCTTGAAGCGTCATGCGCTCGCGGATAACGCGCTCCATGCGGCTAAAGCCGATGCGGAACTGGTTTTGAAGCAGTTCGCCGACGCAGCGGATGCGGCGGTTGCCGAGGTGGTCGATATCATCGGGAGTACCGACGCCGTGGGGCAAGCCGAGCAGATAGTTGACGGAGGCAAAGATATCGTCAACAATGATGTGCTTCGGGATAAGCTCATCAATATTGCTCGAAATCGCTTCCTTGAGCTCCTCGCCGGAATACTCCTCCATCAATCTGCGCAGAATAATGAAGCGAACTTTTTCCTTAATGCCAAGCTCCTCGGGATCGAAGTCAACAAAGTTTGCCATATCGACCATGCCGTTTGTGAAAACGCGCAACTGTCTGCCGTCGGCATCGATAACAGCCTCGATAACGCCGCGGGCTTCAAGCTCCTCCGCTCTCTCACGGGTGATGATCTCGCCCGCCTCGGCGATAATCTCGCCGGTCATGGGGTCAGCAATGGGCAGGGCAAGCTCACGTCCCGTAATGCGGGGACGCAAAGCGAGCTTCTTGTTGAACTTATAGCGTCCTACGCTGGAAATGTCGTAGCGGCGCTTGTCGAAAAAGAGGTTTGCAAGCAGAGTCTCTGCGCTGTCCACGGTCGGGGGATCGCCCGGACGCAGCTTACGGTAAATCTCAATGAGGGATTCCTCGCGGGAAAGGCAGGCATCCTTTTCGATGGTCGCAATGATATATTCGTCGTCGCCGAACACCTGGCGGATCTGCTCGTTGGTAACAACGCCGCCCTCGCCGCCGGCGCAGGAAAGCCATGTATAGGGCTTGTCCTCATCGCGCCTGCCGACAGCGCGAAGCAGCCATGTAACGGGGATCTTGCGGTTTTTGTCTATTCGAGCGTAAAACACGTCGTTAAGGTCGGTTTCATACTCAAGCCACGCGCCGTGATAGGGTATGATAGTGGTGCTGCAAATGCAGGCGGCGGTCTTATCAACCTTCTTGTCGTAATAGATGCCGGGGCTGCGTACGATCTGGGAGACAATGACGCGCTCTGCGCCGTTGATGATAAAGGTGCCGCTGTCTGTCATAAGCGGGAAATCGCCCATGAAGATTTCCTGTTCCTTGATTTCCTCGGTCTCGCGGTTGCGCAGACGAACGCCAACCTTGAGGGGTGCTGCGTATGTGGCATCGCGCGCCTTGCACTCCTCCTCGGAGTATTTGGGCTTTTCGTTCATGGAATAATCCACGAAGCTAAGCTCAAGGTTACCCGAATAGTCGGTAACTGAATCGACATCTGCAAAGACCTCTCTCAGTCCTTCCTTGAGAAACCATTGGTAGGACTCCTTCTGGATTTCCAGAAGGTTCGGCATATCCTGAATTTCCTTGCTTCGCGCAAAGCTCTTTCTTAGGGTCTTTCCATAATAAACGTCCTGTGGCATAGCCCATCACTCCTTCTTATTCGCAGATACTCCGCTTCTAAGAAACGCCCGGCAGCGTTGCTTATAATTCAGCGGTGCGTATTGCAATTTTCTAAAAAGCTGATAAAATCAATTTATAGATATTGGGGGGTTGTCCCCATTCGCGTAGGTAGTGAGTTATTATATCAGCATTTTCGGCAGTTTGTCAACTGTTTTGTATAATTTTTGTGCAATATTCGTCGTGCGGCTTGGGTTTTTACTCTGCCGCTATTTTTATTTCCGCAGACACACAATATCTTGGGGGATAGATGCTCATGCAAATACCAACTATGCTTTTGTTCTGCTTCATATTATTGGCAGCCCTCATAGTCCCTTGGCGCGAGGGGCTTTGCAAAAAGAGCAGCCGACTAATAATCACGGTTCTTGCGCTGGGTATCGCCTTCACCGCGCGAACGGTGTTTATCAACTATCAAAGCGGCGACTACAACACCTTTTTGTGCCATTGGGTGGAATACTTTCGTCAGAACGGCGGCTTCAAGGGGCTTGACGGCAGCGTCGGCAACTATAACCTCCCCTATCTTTACTTTTTAGCTCTGTTCTCCTATATCCCGCTCAACGACCTGCACCTTATAAAGCTTTTGTCTATCATCTTTGATGTTGTTCTCGCCTTCGGCATGATGAAGCTCACGGGAGTATTCACCCGCTCAGCCGATAAGCGTCTTGCCGCATACCTTATTACGCTTCTCCTCCCCACCGTCGTCATAAACGGTGCAATGTGGGGACAATGTGACAGCATCTATACCGCCTTTGCCGTACTCGCCTTTTGGCTAGTGCTTTCCGGCAGACCCAACGCATCAATGGTTTGCATGGCGCTTTCCTTCGGCTTTAAGCTTCAGGCAGTATTTATAATGCCGCTTTATGCCGTTTTGCTTTTTGCCGGAAAAATAAAGCTCAAAAACTTTCCGGTTTTCCCTTTGACCTATTTAATTCTCATCCTGCCTGCCGTTTTAATGGGCAGACCCTTTAAGGACGCCTTCCTTCTTTATTATTATCAGGCGGACACCGTCGGCGCGGGGCTTAACTATAACTCCCCGTCGCTGTTTGCGTTTGTCTCCGGCGGTGTTAATACCGCAGCGCTCTCCGCTGTGGCTGTTGCCGCTGCCTTTTTGTTCGTGCTTCTGATTTTTCTCTGGGCGTGGAAGCGCCGCAGCAGCCTGAACGACGAGGCGCTTTTGGGCATAGCGCTGCTTTTCGCCGTCGGTATCCCTTTTCTTCTGCCTCATATGCACGACCGTTACTTTTTTATGGCTGATGTGCTTACGCTTTTGCCCGCCGTTCTTTACGCGCAGTATGCGCCTATGACCGCTTTAACGTCGTTTGCGTCTTTTTTGTGCTACTACGCCTATCTCAGCAGACACTATCTGCTCACGCTGAATTACGGCGCGGCGGCACTTGTCGGAGTATTGCTGATACTGCTTAGCTTCACCGCTCAAAGGCTCAACTCAAACCGCCCCGCCCGCTCTGAACAAAAAATAAATGTCACTTTTTAAATTTTTGGTGTTGACAAAGCTTCTGTTTCTGTTATAATAACTCTTGCGCCGCAAGGCGGGAAACAGAATATGCGAGAGTGCTGGAATAGGTAGACAGGCACGTTTGAGGGGCGTGTGTCAAATGGCGTGGGAGTTCAAGTCTCCTCTCTCGCACCACAGCTTAAAAACCCGTGACCGTTTGGTTGCGGGTTTTTTTGCGTCTTTCGCTTTTAAAAGTCGGAATACTAACGGCATATTTTAATGCATATATGCTTTTTCACGCATTCTGATAACAATCCCACACCCTCGCCGAATACCATCAGCAAGGCCGCAAAGCCGCGCTTATCGGTAAAACCGCAAAAAACGACGAGATAGCAAAATATTAACAAAAGTGTCTTTTCAAATCAGATAAAACTTGGTATTATAATAACAACAAGGATTGCTCGCTTAAATCAGAAGCCTTGAATTTGAGAAAAGGGAATGATCATTATATGAAAAAGTTCCAATCAGGCGAAAATTCTATAATAGCCAGCAATGAAGCACAGGCAAACATATTCGTTGCTAAGGCGATGCGCATCACCGCTCTTGTTTTGACTCTTATTATGATTTTAAACATAGTCGGCATTTTCATCATCGACATGAACGCCATGGTGGTTGCCTATATAAGCGGAATGGTTCTTCTCCTCACCCCGACTCTGCTGGTAAATGTTCTTAAAATCAAGCATCCTGCTCTTAAATATATCTTTGTATCCATATCGGCGCTTTTCGTGTGCATAATGATCGTAACGCTCAATTGGCACGCTGTTGTCATATACATCTTCGCCATCGGCGTCGCGGGTATGTACTTCTCCAAAGGCGTGAATATCTATGCCATCGTTCTCTCGCCCATCGCCTTTTCCATAGCCCAGTATTTTGCTTACAAGCTCAACCTCACCACGGATTCCAACATAAAAGATATGTACTATCTCATTGTGTTTGTCATCGCTCCACGCGCGCTTTCGCTTGTTGCGGTGTCCTCCTTGTTCCTCTCTTTGAACAACAGAACAAGGCTGCTGCTTGAAAACCTTATGGACGTAGACGCTCAGGCAAAAATGGCGGAGCGTATGCGCGCAATGCGTGAAAAATCCGTCGCCGTGTCCGACACGCTTTTGAGCACGGTGGACACACTCTCAACCGTTTCGCAAAACACCACCGCCAACAATGAAACAATAGTGGAGATCGCAGGCATAGCTATGAGCGCCTCCGAGGAAACTCAGCAGCAGCTCCGTGAGGTCGGCACAAACGTTTCTATGATTTCCGAAAACCTCTCGAAGCTTGCCGAAGGCACAAGCGAGATAACGAACCTTTCAAACGATGTTCACGAGCTTACCGAGGCGAACCTGTCAAATATGCAAATGGTGCTTGAGGGCTTTGACGGCATCACCAGAAGCACTGTAAAAAGCCGCGAGGCGATAAACACACTACAGGAAAAATCCCGCGAAATAGCGGGCATAACGAAGGTCATTACGGACATCTCCATGCAGACCAACATCCTGTCTCTCAACGCCTCCATCGAGTCTGCGCGCGCGGGCGCTGCCGGCAAGGGCTTTGCAGTCGTAGCCGAGGAGATCCGCAATCTTGCCCAACAAACGCAGGAAGCCGTTGAAAACATAAGCGTGATCATTGAGGACGTTGTTCAAAACACTCTCAACGCGGCACAGGCGATGGATGAAAGCACCGAGCTTGTCAACTCCGGAATGGACTACATCAAAGCGGCCGGAGAGTCCAGCCGCACTGTCACCGAGGCGACAGACTCCATGACCGCCAAGATCGGCGGTATCGACCTGCTCACCAGAGACGTCGCCAATTACTCTGAAAAAATCGTCACCATCGTAGACGGCGTCGGCGAAATCAGCGAGCAGAGCATGGAGGAGCTAAAGCGCGTCGGCGATGCCTGCGAGGAGGAGCGAAACAACATAAAAATACTCGTTGACCTCGTTGTCGGCATAGACAGCATCTCCCGACAGCTTGAGGAGGTTCTAAACGACAAATAGCTTTCCCAAAAGCTGCCCACACTCGGCATTTTTTAAAAAAATGCCGAGTGTGCGGCTGATACCGGCTTTCACAAGGCGGCTCTCACTGCGTGAGCCGCCTGTTTTTTACAATCACACCTCGTCGAATATCGAGTATTTTTGCGGACAAAATAAGTCCAGAGGTGATGATTTATGTCAAAACAGGGCATGGCACGTCCGGACTGGATGCACACAAGTCCCAAAAACGATACTCCGCCCGTTGCAGAAATCCAAGGCAAGGCAAAGCACGGCAGCAAGCGGGCACGCCCGATAATCGCCGGCAGCGAATCGCCGGAGCTGAAGGTATACCACTCACATCCACACAGTGAGCAGCCCATAAGCAATGCCTTCGGACCTATTGACAGCGACCTTGCACGCGATAATTTGGAAAACGAATTTGACCTCACCGCCGCAGACCGGCAGGATCTATAAAAAACCGCCCCTTGGGGCGGTTTTTTATTGTCGGGCGAGGCGTCTTGTCCGTGCACAGTGCATATTAAAGCTGCGGCAAAATCAGTCAAGCCTGCTAAGAAGGCGGAAGTGATTGCGGCTAAAGCTCAAAATTCCGTCATCGCGCAGCCTGCAAAGCTCCGCTGACATGGCGCTTCGCTCAACCGAAAGATAGTCGGCAAGCTGCTGGCGGGAAAAGGGGATATCAAACTCCGCCGCACCGTGCCGCTCCGCCTCCGCCGATAGATAGGACATTAGCTTCCCGCGGGTCGTTCTCTGCCCCATATGCGTGAGCTTTTCATTTAGCTTCAAATTTTTCCGCGCCAGCTCCGAAAGCAAATTGCTGCTTACCGCGGCATGATGAGCGCAGGCGTTCGGACAACTGGTCAAAATGCGCTTAACATCAAGCCACAAAACGGCGCAGTCTACCTGCGCCACCACACTGACATTCATAACACTACCCGGCGAGCAGGCAAACGCCTCCGCAAAAATCTGCCCCGCAGAGAGATTTGCAAGCAGGTTACGATTGCCCCAAAAATCCTCCTGAATTATGAGCGCCGCGCCGCTGAGTACCAGCCCCACGGAATCAACGCTGTCTCCGCTGCGCAGGATGTATCGGTTTTTCTCATATTCCCTTGTTTTCGCGCCCAGACATTCAAGCACGGAGTCGAGCCTGTTTTCGTCAATGCCGGCAAATATCGGCGCGTGTTTTATAATCGAAAGAAACTCCATAGAAAAATCCTCTTTGTTGTTTTTCCAACAGACTTGTTGTCCCAATCATAGTATATTAAGCACATAAAGGCAAGAAAAAACCAACAGGAGGAAAAACTATGATCAGAAAAATTATCCATATAGATGAACAGCTTTGCAACGGCTGCGGCGCTTGCGCCGACGCCTGCCACGAGGGCGCGATCGGCATGGTTAACGGCAAGGCTCGCCTGCTGCGCGACGATTACTGCGACGGTCTTGGCGACTGTCTGCCCGTCTGCCCGACAGGGGCGATAAGCTTCGTTGAGCGTGAGGCAGCCGCCTATGACGAGGCAGCGGTAATGGCAAGCAAAGCAAAAGCCGCCGAGGGCGACACCCTGCCCTGCGGATGTCCCGGAACGCAGTCAAGAGCAATCAAGCACATGGAGCTTTCCATGAGTGAAACGCTCAAGATGCCGGACGAGCAGCCGAGCCGCCTTTCTCAGTGGCCTGTGCAGATCAAGCTTGCCCCGATTAACGCACCTTATTTTAACGGTGCGCGCCTGCTTGTCGCGGCCGACTGCACCGCCTACGCCTACGGAGCTTTCCACGAGCGCTTTATCAAGGGACGAATCACGCTCGTCGGCTGCCCAAAGCTTGACAGCGTTGACTATTCCGAAAAGCTCACGGAGATTATCCGTCAAAACGACATAAAGGATGTCACCGTTGTGCGCATGGAGGTTCCCTGCTGCGGCGGCATAGAAAACGCGGTAAAAGCAGCGCTGCAAAACAGCGGCAAATTCATTCCCTGGCAGGTGGTCACAATATCGACGGACGGCAGGATACTTGATTAAAAGAGAAACAGCACTCCGGGCAAAGCCAAGAGTGCTGTTTCTTTTTGCCGCTTAAAAATGCTTTCATACGGTCAAAGGCTCATCTTTTTTCAAATCTGTCAAGGTTTGTCAAAACCTCGGCAAGCCGCGATATTTCGATTGGCTTTGAGATATGGTCATTCATGCCGCTTGAGAGCGCTTTTTTTACGTCCTCTGCAAAGGCATCCGCGCTCATCGCCACAATGGGAATGGTTTTGGCTCTCGGATGGCTGCATTCGCGTATCGCCATCGACGCCTCATAGCCGTTCATAACAGGCATCTGAATATCCATAAGCACAATGTCAAACTCGTTTTCCTCGCTGTCTCTGAAGGTTTCAAAGCCCTCAAGACCGTTATGCGCAAACGTTACTCTTGCCCCGCCCCTTTCCAGAATGCGAGTCGCTACCAGTGCGTTTATCGGGTGATCCTCGACCAGCAAAATGTTAAGCCCGGAGAAATCCGTTGAAAGCCGCTTTTGCTCGGGCATACTCTCGTGCTGCTCTATCCCCTTTTCAGCCACGCGGAAGGGAATTTCAACAACGAAGCTTGAGCCTACCTCCGTGTCACTGTGTACATCTATCGTTCCGCCCATAAGCTCCAGCGTGCTTTTAACGATGGAAAGCCCCAGACCCGTTCCCTCGATGCCTGTGGTGCTGGCTGTGCCCGTGCGGAAAAACGGCTCGAAAATGTTCTCAAGCTGATCGGGCTGAATGCCGATGCCCGTGTCCGCGACCGTGTATATGTAGCGCTGCAGCTCCGTGCCGTGTTTGGACTCCGACTCTTGGCAGCTGACCTTTATGCAGCCGCCCTTCGGCGTGAATTTAACAGCGTTGGAAATCAGATTTTCCAGAATTCTGGTCAGACGCAAAGCGTCGCCTATGCACCTGTCGTGCGTTACATCGATTTCCAGCTCCAGCTTTTGATCCTTTTCCTTTATAAGCGGCGCGGACATTTGAGCAAGCTTATTGAGTATCCCACTCTGGCTGAAGCGCTCCTCGGCAGTAACAACCTTGCCGCTTTCAATTCGGCTCATCTCAAGGATGTTATTAACGAGAGAAAGAAGGTGTCCCGATGCGTCGCGTATTGTAGAAAGGCTCTCTCTAACCTGCTCAACATTGTCCGGCTCACCTATTGCAAGCTCGGTCATTCCTGCAATTACGTTGAGCGGCGTTCTTATATCGTGGCTCATCGACGAAAGAAACGCCGTTTTTGCCGAGTTTGCTTGGCGCGCAGAGTCAAGTGCCGCTTGCAGCGCGCTTTTTTGGCGTTCCTGCGCCGCAACAACATCTGTAACGTCGATGCTCGTGAGAAGCACAAGTCCTCCGGTCATTCTGTAGTCGGCGTAGCGGCTCTTTTTAAGGCGAACAGCGCCGTTTTCATCGTAGCAGCGGAAGGTAAACTCGTAAAATTCCTTCTCCCTGAGTCTTTCTCGGATATTGTCTATGGAGTTGCACTTTAAAAACAGCTCCTTGTCCTCCGGGTAAACATTAGACTCCGCCGACAGGCGAATCGTGCTGTCGAAATCCACAAAGCCATTGTAGCTTAGATGACCAAAGCACTCGTCCCGCTTTTTAAACAGCGTTATTTGTTCCGAGTCAAGGTCGGTGAGGGCAATAATGTCGAAGTCGTAGGCAGATACCGCCTCTATGACCTCCTGCTCCATCTTCTGGCGCGTAATGTCATTGCTGTAAAAGAAAGCGATTATATTTCCGCTGCCGGGGTTCTCGACAAGGCTCATATTAAGCTCCATCCACTTTGCCGTACCGTCCTCCGACGCATATCTAACAGTACAGTTAACGGTGTTTTTTCCGGCGTTAAAGCCGGCGAGGAGCCTTTGCCGGTTGAACCTCATCGCGTATTCCGTGGAGTATTCCGTCCCGATCATATGGTTGCTTGAATATGCTATGAAATAGTCATAGGACATTCCCTCATATTCGTCCGTGTCTCGCACTGAGGTTCTAGCGCTCTCCACCCGGTTTTGGGTAAGGTTGAATACAAAGAAATCGTTGGCATGGCTCGCAAGCGCGTCCTGCATCGCAACGATTCCCTTATACTTTCTTTCAGCCTCAACCTGCGCTGTAATGTCTATCGCCGTGCCGATGGCGCGGCTGGGCTGACCGTTAGAATCGAACAGCGTATGGTAGCGAACAAGCTGCCAGTGCCACTTTCCGTCCTTTAAAACCATAGGAAGCTTTGCCTCGGCGTACTCCGAGCCTTTTTCCGCTTCATTTAGCAGCCAATTGTATTGCGCCTGATAGTCAGCCGGAATAAAACCGGTATCGTAAAGAGGCTGAGGATAGTTTTCTATTACCTCTTCCAAGCCGCATTGCTCCTGCGTGGTCTTGCCCAAAACGGCGCTGTGCTCGTTGATGTCATATTCCCAATAGAGGATATTTGTATCCTCTATAACGGTGTCCAGCCTGCGCAGGCTTAGCTGACGGTCAAGCGCTGCCAGTTGCACGTCGTTTACATCGCGCATCGCGCCGATAACGCGCACACGCTTGCCTGTCTCATCGCAGATATTATTGACGGAAATCGTCGTCCAGAGATAGCTGCCGTCGCACATTCGCGCTCTGAGTGTTGTCTCAACAAAGGCGCGCCCTGCCTTGGTGTCTCTGCCAAACTGTTGAAGCAAGGGAAGATCATCCGGGTGGACCGCGGCGACTGAAATGCGGTTTTCTATGATATCGTTCACCGGCTGTCTGCTTAACACAAAGCGATTATAATCACCGGAGGTGTATGTAGTGCCGTTCTCAAGATCCCAGTCAAAAACTACAGTGCCTGTGTTTTCAACCATTATGCGGTAACGGTCCTGCTCTTTGTGCAGCACTTCGCTTGCCGCCCTGCGCTCGGTAATGTCCTTTGCGTAGCGAATCATGGCGGGTCTGTCCATCCAGTTTATAAAGCGCTCCGTAATAAGCACTACCTTGTTGCCAAACTTAGGCAGCGTCCTTTCATCCTCAAGCAGAGGTCTGCCGCTGCAAATACCGCAGCTTTCGCAGGGAGTATCCCTCCCGAAAAGCACCTCGTAGCATTTCTTTCCCTGAACATCCTTTTCCGAAAAGCGCAAAAGCTCGCGCATACTGTTGTTGGAATAGTACATTTCAAAGGTTTCCGCATCAACAACATATATTGCGTTGGTGTACTCATCCAGAATGCTCCTAAAAAGATTAAACTCCTTGGAAGTGCCCATAAGGACTCCATGCCCCAACAGCTCCCCACTGCTGTTTTGCTCTGTCTGCATGGCGAGAGTAACCCAAACAAGTGTTCCGTCCTTATGAACGCTTCGGAAGGTCATATCCGCGTTTTTCCCTGAAATAAGGCTTTCTATCAGCGCCGAGCTGTAGCGCTCAAAATCATCCGCGCAAACATTGCCCATAGGAGAGCGTTCCAGCAAAGCCTTATATTCATTGCGGCTGTATCCCAAAAGCTCCGGAACGCCGTCGGTGAAGTAAGTAATTCTCGCCTCGTTGGGCGCTGTCAGCTTATATGTGATAAGACCTCCGGGAACGGCATTGGCAACATTTTTTAGCTCCAGCTCGGACTTTTTAATCTTGCGATTCGCTTGAGCCTGCTTTTTCCAGTCAAAGAATACCGAACCGTGTATGCCACAGATTTTGTGTATACCGTTCTCCCTGCGGCAGATAAACTCACAGCGCTGCTCGAAAATAAGCGAATTACCGCGCGCTCTGCGCAGCTTTTGGCTCATCAAAATCTGTGTTATATCCGGCGCCAGACTGCGCTCGTCAAGCAGCTCATTTGTTAGCGAAAGCGGCTCTGTGATGTCAACAACGTTGCTGAAAAACACTTCCTTGAATCCGTCCTTGTTTATTATGAGCTTGTCGCTGTCAGCCGCTCCCAGCCAGCGCACATCATCGCTAAGACACTCAAGCGCAGCATCAAAATCCCTGTCGCAAAAGTATTTAACCGAAAAGTATTCTACCGTTTCTCTGGCTGTCATCGCTGAATTTTGCATGACTTTTTCCTTTCGCTCATATAGCTATCCTTGTTTAGAGACTAACCTATCAGAAATTCTATCACTTTTTGGGGAAGCAAGCAATAAAAAACGGCTAATATCGGTTAAATTGTGGCAGTTGAACAAAAACCATCTCATCTTCAATCGAGCAAGGCGTTTTTCTTTCCCTTGTCGGGGTAATTGCCAAAGTCAGGCGTTTTTGCTATAATCACAGCGAAATAAAACTAATCGGGGGCAGGCTTATGCCAAAATATGCAATTCTCTCAAATCCCGGACATAACAGGGTTTATTTTGAAGCGTCAAAGGAGCTTTCCCTTTCGGAGCTTTCTCTGGCGCTGGATAAGCTCGGCTGCGATTATACCGAGCCAAAGGGCGAGGAGCTTGGCGGAATTTTTTATGTTTGCTTTTCCACCGTATCGGCGCTTTCGGATGAGATGCTGGCAGCGCTTGCGCGGCTTTCCTTTGTTTATGCCGTTTTCGAGCTTGTGGGCGAGGGGGATAGGCTGCTTTTATCTCCCGTCCCTCTGCCGGAGGTGCTTTATATGGACGGCGGTCTAAGCTCCATTCTCAAATACTCCGGCAAAACCAACGAGCTTTTCACGCGCCTTATGATAAACGCGGCTCTGCTCTCAAGCGATTTTTCCACGAAGGAAATTCGCCTGCTTGACCCCATCGCCGGCAAGGGGACAACGCTTTTTGAGGCTCTTTCTCTCGGCTTTGACGCCTATGGCGCGGAGCTTTCCGAAAAGTCGGTGACGGACGGCTTTAACTACCTAAAAAAGTTTTTGGAAACCGAAAAATTCAAGCATACGACCTCCACGGAAAAAATAAACTTGCAGGAAAAGGGGCTTTCCGCCAAACGCTATTGCGCGGATATCGCTCGAAGCAAGGCGGAGCAAAAGGCGGGCGACACACGTCATTTTGAGCTGGTGGCGGGCAACTCCATGTATGCAGACAGATATTTTAAGAAAAACAGCTTTCACCTGATCGTTGGTGATCTGCCCTACGGCGTGCAGCACGGCAATGTTGGCGCGGCGAAAAGCGGCGGCTCTCTCACGCGCAGCCCCAAGGAGCTGATTTCTTCCTGCGGCGGCGCGTGGTACAAGGTTTTAAAGCCCGGCGGAGCGCTGGCGCTTTCGTGGAACAGCTTCGTATATCCGCGCGAGCAATTCGCCGCGCAGCTTGCCTCCCTTGGCTTCGAGGTAATGTCCGGCGGTTTGTATGAACGCTTTGAGCATCGTGTTGACCAGGCTATACGGCGCGACCTTATCATCGCCAAAAAGCCTAAATGAGCATAAGCTGCTACAATATAAAAAAAGCACGACCAAATAAACGGTCGTGCTTTTTATATACACTTTATTCGCAGAGCGCTTTTTTAAGAGCATCAAAGCTCGGCTCTGCAAGCTCCAGAAAATGCTCGCGCTCGGCGATATTGCCAAGCTGGTGCGCGTCGGAGCTTGTTACGATTTTGCGCTCGCGTCGGTATGCGGCATTTTCCGAGGATGAGAAAAAGCTATCCGGTCGGTAGACCTCCAGCGTTTTGAAATTCGGTCTATCAGGCAGCATACCGAAATTTGAAAGGACACTGTTTGTCCCCCTGTCGATATGGGCGGGATAGCAAAATCCACCGTAACGCGCGGCAAAGCTCGGAAGCTCGTCATAGGAAAGGCTCGTCGCGTTGGAAAGCAATATCGGCAGTCTGTCTAAAACCCGCTCGTTTTCATCCATCACAAGCTGCTCTCCGAAAAACTTCGGATTGTTTTCAACAGGCGGCAGCAGCTCATACAGCTCCCTACCCGCGCGCTCGGCGCTCTCTGCATCGGGAAAAAGGCAGACAACGTGGATCTCCTCCGCCGTTGTAACCTCTATTCCCGCGATCACCTCAAGGGGCAGCTCCTCTGCCGCGCGCATAACGGCAGCGGCATTGAGCGCCGTGTTGTGGTCTGTTACGGCAATGAGATCAAGCCCCTTTATGTACGCCATGTTGGCGATATTCGGAGGTGTCATAAGCTCGTCCCCGCAAGGTGAAAGGCAGGTATGTATATGCAGGTCGTAGGCAAATTGCGGCATAGCCCGCCCTCCTCTCGGATTTTAGTCTTTACGCCAGCCCCAGTGCTCTCGCCGCGGCAAGCGACGCCTCAAAAATCGGCATATCGGTGCGCAGAACGGTGATATCGCCTTTTTCAGCGCCCGCTCTTGTCTCATCATCCATGCTCACGCCCTCGGCGAGAACAACGCAGGCGCATTCGGTCAAGGATGCCACCGCCATGGCGTTCACATTGCCCATGATAGTGACCCACAGGCATCCGACCGGGGCACGGCTCATAACTATGGATAGCAGATCGCCGCAGTAGATGCCGCCGGAAATCTCATTGTCTCCGCAGCCAAAGGCAAGCTCCCAGCCCAGCTTATCGCAAAGCTCCTTGGTTTTCATATCAGCCCTCCCCCTTTTCGCGGCTTTCAAGCTTCAGCGACAGCATACTTGAGCGCACAGCGTCCACCTTATCCTTGAGAAGATAAATGCACAAATCCTCGGTGGCATAGCCGCGAACTATATCCTCAGCCAGAGCGCGGCAGGAGGGTGAGCCGCAGGAGCCGCAGTCAAGCCCATAGAGCTTAGATTCGATTTTTTCGAGCTTGCGCATCATCCTCATCGCCTCAAACGGGTCGCCGGAGAGACTGAGGGTTTTAAGAGGCTTTATGTCCTTTGTCCAAAGAAGCTCCTTGGGAATGCTGCCGCTTTTTATGTTGTTGCAGGAGACGGGCAGATATGCCCAGAGGTGCTTGAGCCTTGTTACAACGACATATGGGTTTTCAACATTCAGAACACCGCCCACGCAGCCCGCGGGACAGGCATTAAGCTCAACGAAATCCTGGTCGGCGAGCTTATTGTCCTCCATCTCCTCAAGAACGTTGATCACGTTTTCAATTCCGTCCGCGGCAAGATAGCTGGTGGCGAGCGTTGCTCCCGCCTCACCGCCGCTGTTGCCCCATGAAAGCCCCGTGCGTCCCGTTTGAGCCGTATCGGCATCGCCCTTCCAATTTTTGGCGAGCTTATTCATAGCCGAAAGCAGAACAGGGTAAACTTCCGCTGACGAAACCGCGAGGTCAACATCGCTTTTGTCGATGCCGAAGGGATTTTTGATTGCCGTGACCTTCGCCGGGCAGGGCGTTATGAACACTATCCCTATTTCCTCCGGTTTTAAGCCACTGTTCCTGACCGCCTGTTCGCGCGCAAGCTTTGCCGCGACCTCCATCGGCGAGGAGATCGGCAAAACATTCTCCAGCAGGTTAGGAAAGCGGATTTTGATAAGCCGCAGAACAGCCGGGCACGCCGAGGAAATAACGGGCTTTTTAAGCTTACCGCGCTCAAGCATCATGCGTGTTGCGGAGGAAACAAGCTCCGCTGCTGCCGCGACCTCAAAAACCTCGTCAAAGCCCAAAGCCAGCAGCCCCGCTCTAATAAGCTCCAAATCCTCTTGGTTTTTATACTGCCCAAAAAGGGACGGCGGCGGCAGCGCCACCTTATATTTAAAGCCTTTTATCGCCGCAAGCGGGTCTGTCACCGCGTGCTTTGCGTGGTGTGGGCATACTCTTATACATTCTCCGCAGTCGATGCAGCGCTCCTTTGTTATCTGCGCCTTGCCGTTCCTCACGCGAATTGCCTCTGTTGGGCAGCGCTTGACACAGGTTATGCAGCCGCGACAGGATTCTGTATCCAATGTCACGGAGTGAAAGTACTCTGCCATGTGACGCCTCCGTATGTAAGTATTTCTATTTGCCGGAAAGAAAAACTGTCAGCCTGACGGTAGTGCCCTTGCCGACCTCGCTGTCAATAAGCAGCTCGTCGGCGTATTTTTTCATATTGGGCAGACCCATACCCGCGCCGAAGCCCAGCCCTCGCACCTGCTCGGAGGCTGTTGACCAGCCCTCCTGCATGGCAAGGTCTATGTCCGGTATTCCCGGACCGTGGTCTGTCAAAACAGCGGCGATCTGCTCGGCATCTATGAATACGTCTATTTCGCCGCCTCCGCCGTGTATAACCATATTTATCTCTCCCTCATAAAGGGAAATCGCCATTTTCCTTACTATCCGCGGGTCAAAGCCCAATTGCTTCAAGGTTTTTTTAACCGCGCTGGACGCCGTTCCCGCCTGTGTGAAATCGTCTCCGGAAACGACAAAGTGATAGTGGAGAGTGTTTTCGCTCATTTTACTGACATACCTCCGTTCAGTCCGGCTTTATAAAGCAGTCCGCAGGCAGTGAACATACGGTGACTTGAGCACATAACTGCAATGCCGCTTTCCTTGGCACATTCAATAATGGTTTCGTCCGGTCTTTTGCCGCGAACAAACACGACACAGACCATATCCATCATAGCCGCCGTTCTTATAGCCTGCTGGTTTAACAAACCCGTGATCAGCACCGCCTGGTTTTTGACATAGGCAAGCACATCACTCATCATGTCGCTGCCGCAGGCGGCATGAACTTCGGTTTCGAGCAGATCCTCTCCACAAATCAACTCGGCGTCGAGTGTCGATAATACTTCTCTAAGCAGCATATTTTAACCTCCGTTTTTATCAAAATGTGACAAAAAGTTTGTTAAACAATAAATATGATTGTTAATCGCTAAATTTATTGCCTTATCGCTTTAAACCGTGTAAAATTGAAAACACATCGACAGAATTCTTCGTGAATCTTAATAAACTGCTGCAACACCCTAATGCCGCGCACCATTTGCACCAAACGCGTAGCTGCCATGCAAAAAGATTATACATGAACAAAAATCATTTCACAATATAATCTCTGTTTTCACAATGTAATCTAAGATTTCACAATCTGTCTTATATTTTGCAAATCAGGTTCAAAAGACGGATGCCGAGCAAATTTTTCACTCCGCGCCGCTTTTTTCTTCCTATTAGTGATTATACCACAGCATATTTTACAACACAATCACAGTATTTTATATAGTACGCTCATTAAAAAGTTATAGCAAATCTTCAAAGAATGTGATAAAATTAACAAGATATCATAAATAGCGCAATTCATCTTGCGATATTATAGACGCTGCTTGCAGCATACATCAGACTTTTTTTATGGAGGGAAGCATAAATGTCAACCAAAGCGTGTTGTTCCGCGTGTGTCGGCACTGAGGAGCAGGACAAGAAGCTCCATGAGGCGATTTCCGCCTTGCAGGGCGAGCATTCTCTTGTTCAGGTCCTTCAGGCCGCACAGGAAATCTACGGCTACCTGCCCGAGCGGGTAATCGACACCATCGCAAAGGAGCTCGGCGTGTCCTCTGAAACTGTTTATGAAGTAGCAACCTTCTACTCGCAGTTCAAGTTCAACCCCAAGGGCAGATACGCTATTTCCGTATGTCTCGGTACAGCCTGCTATGTTAAGGGCGCAGGTGATATCTACGAAAAGATCAAAGAAAAGCTCCAGATAGACGACGGACAAACCACTCCCGACGGCAAGTTCTCCATTGATGCCTGCCGCTGCGTCGGTGCCTGCGGTCTTGCCCCGGTTATGAGCATAAACGACAATGTTTACGGCAACCTCACCGTCGATATGATCGACGGCATCCTCGATAAATGTCAATAAGCTGACCGAAGGGAGGCGCGAAGCCATGATGCAGGAGCTTTCGATGAACATTCTTGATGTTGCAGAAAACTCCGTTCGCGCGGGTGCAAGCCTTGTCGAAATAACGGTTGACCGCCAGCCGGTCAACGATTTGATGACCATCACCATCTCCGACAACGGCTGCGGAATGTCTCCCGAGCAGCTCAAAAAAGTCTCCGACCCCTTTTATACGACCCGAACCACCCGCAGCGTGGGACTGGGCATTCCCTTTTTCCGCATGGCGGCTGAGCTTACGGGGGGCAAGCTTGAAATCTCAAGCACTCAAGGCGTCGGAACGCTTATCAAAGCAAGTTTCGTTCTCTCCAGCATCGACCTTATGCCGCTCGGCAACATCAACGAGACCATTTTCGTGCTTATCCACGGCAATCCGGATATGGACTTCGTTTTTACCCACCGTCTCGGCGGCAGCGAGCTTGTGCTGGACACCCGGAGCTTTCGCAGGATCCTCGGTGATATTCCGCTTAACGACCCCAAAGTCTCAAGCTTTATCCGCGAGTTTCTTGACGAAAACACCCGAGAGCTTCTTCAAGCTCAATAAAAAATATAATTACAGGAGGTAGCTCTTTTATGAAGACCTTAGCTGAACTTCAGGCACTTCGTGATGATATGAAAGCCCAGGTCGGTGTACGCCGCGAGGGACAATACCGTATGCGCGTCGTCGTCGGCATGGCGACCTGCGGCATCGCCGCGGGTGCGCGCCCCGTTCTCGCCGCCTGCACCGAGGAGCTTGAAAAGCGCAAGCTCACCGATGTTATCGTTGCACAGACAGGCTGCATAGGCATCTGTCAGTATGAGCCGGTCGTCGAGGTGTTCGATGCCGACGGCAGCAAGACCACCTATGTCCATGTGACCCCCGATAAGGTTCCCAAGATTTTCGCACAGCATATAGTTAACGGCTCTCCGGTGGTTGAGTACACCATCGGTGCCAACGCCAAATAAGGAGGTAAAAAAATATGGTTCGTTCCCATGTCCTCGTTTGCGGCGGTACCGGCTGTCACTCCTCCGGAAGCGATAAGATATTCGAGCATTTTGAAGAAGAAATCAAAAAGTCCGGTCTTGAGGGCGAGGTCAAGGTCATAAAGACCGGCTGCTTCGGTCTTTGTGCGCTCGGTCCCGTCGTCGTTGTGTATCCCGAGGGTGCTTTCTATTCCAAGGTAACTCCGGACGATGTTAAGGAAATCGTATCCGAGCATCTGCTCAAGGGCAGACTCGTAAGCCGTCTGCTCTACACCGAGACTGTCAAGGAGGACACCGTCACCAGCCTTGACGACACCGATTTCTACCGCAAGCAAATGCGCGTTGCTCTTCGCAATTGCGGCGTTATCGACCCTGAAAACATCAAGGAATACATAGCCTATGACGGCTACATGGCTCTTGCCAAGTGCCTTACCGAAATGACCCCCGAGCAGGTCGTCAAGACCATTCTCGACAGTGGTCTGCGCGGTCGAGGCGGCGGCGGCTTCCCCACAGGCAGAAAGTGGGGCTTCGCGGCGGCTCAGCCCGCAGGCGAAAAATACGTCTGCTGCAACGCCGACGAGGGCGACCCGGGCGCATTCATGGACAGAAGCGTTCTTGAGGGCGATCCCCACTCCGTATTGGAGGCAATGGCAATCGCGGGCTACGCCATCGGCGCATCCCACGGCTACATATACGTTCGCGCAGAATACCCCATCGCCGTTAAGCGTCTTAGCATTGCTCTCCAGCAGGCAAGAGAAATCGGCATCCTGGGCGAAAACATTCTCGGCACGGGCTTCAGCTTCGATGTTGACATCCGTCTTGGCGCGGGCGCTTTCGTCTGCGGCGAGGAGACGGCTCTGCTCAACTCCATCGAGGGCAAGCGCGGCGACCCGCGTCCCCGTCCTCCCTTCCCCGCTGTCAAGGGTCTTTTCGGCAAGCCCTCCATCATCAACAACGTTGAAACCCTTGCCAACGTTCCCCAGATCATCCTCAAGGGCGCTGAGTGGTTCTCCTCCATCGGTACGGAGAAGTCCCCCGGCACCAAGGTCTTTGCTCTGGGCGGCAAGATAAAGCACACCGGTCTTGTTGAAGTTCCGATGGGAACAACGCTCCGCGAGATCATCGAAGAGATCGGCGGCGGCATCCCCAACGGCAAAAAGTTCAAGGCTGTTCAGACCGGCGGTCCCTCCGGCGGCTGCATTCCGGCAGAACACCTTGACATTCCCGTTGACTACGAAAACCTCACCGCTATCGGCTCGATCATGGGCTCCGGCGGTATGATCGTCATGGACGAGGATAACTGCATGGTGGATATCGCCAAGTTCTTCCTCAAGTTCACCGTTGACGAAAGCTGCGGAAAATGCACCCCCTGCCGCATCGGTATCCGCCGTATGCTCGAAATTCTGGAGAAGATCACCTCCGGCAACGGCACGATGGAGGACATCGACACCCTTGAGGAGCTTTGCTACTTCATCAAGGAAAACGCCCTCTGCGGTCTGGGTCAAACCGCTCCCAACCCCGTTCTCTCTACTCTGCGTTACTTCCGCAACGAGTATGAGGCACACGTTATAGACAAAAAGTGCCCGGCAGGCATCTGCAAGGATCTTCTCACCTACGTTATCAACCCCGACAAGTGCAAAGGCTGCACGCTCTGCGCTAAGAACTGTCCCGTCGGCGCTATTTCCGGCGAGCTGAAGGGAGCGCACACCATCGACACCGACAAGTGCATCAAGTGCGGCGTCTGCGTTGCAGGCTGCAAGTTCAAGGCAATCGAAAAAAGATAAGGAGAGGAGGATAACGAAATGAACATGATTAATCTTAAAATCAACGGTACTCCCGTTACCGTGCCGGAGGGAACTACCATCCTCGACGCGGCTCGTCAGGCAAGCATCGATATTCCGACTCTCTGCTACCTCAGGGACATAAATGAAATCGGCGCATGCCGTATGTGCGTTGTTGAGATAAAGGGCTCTCCCAAGCTCAACGCTGCCTGCGTCTATCCCGTTACCGAGGGTATGGAGGTCATCACGAACTCCAAGCGCATCTTTGAGGCTCGCAAAATGAACCTCGAACTGCTGCTGAGCAACCATAAGCGCGAGTGTCTTTCCTGCGTTCGCTCCGGCTCGTGCGAGCTTCAGAAGCTCTGCCACGACTACGGCGTTGAGGACGAGGGACGCTTTGACGGCATGACCACCCCCTCCACGATAGACGATTCCGCTATCCACATGATCCGCGATAATTCAAAGTGCATCCTCTGCCGTCGCTGCACCTCAGTATGCGACAAGCTTCAGGACGCCGCCGTTATCGGCACAAACGGACGCGGCTTTGTTACCCATATCGGCAGTGCTTTCGATGCTCCCCTTAATAATGTCGCCTGCGTTTCCTGCGGTCAGTGCATCACCGCCTGTCCCACCGGCGCTCTGCGCGAGCGCGACGACACCGACAAGGTTTGGGCCGCTCTTGCCGACCCCGAAAAGCGCGTTATCGTTCAGACCGCTCCCGCCACCCGTGCAGCTCTCGGCGAAGCTTTCGGTATGCCGATTGGCACCAATGTTGAGGGCAAGATGGTCGCGGCGCTGCACCGCATGGGCTTTGACGATGTCTTTGATACCGACTTCTCTGCTGACCTCACCATCGTTGAGGAAGCAAACGAGCTTGTCGAACGCATCAAAAACGGCGGTAAGCTCCCCCTCATCACCTCCTGCTCCCCCGGTTGGATCAACTACTGCGAGCAGTATTACCCCGATATGCTCGAAAACCTCTCCTCCTGCAAGTCTCCCCAGCAGATGTTCGGCGCTATCGCCAAGAGCTGGTATGCCGAAAAGCTCGGCATCGCTCCCGAGAACATCTACATGGTCAGCATCATGCCCTGCACGGCGAAGAAGTTTGAGATCAAGCGCGACCATCAGTCCGCTAACGGCGTTCCCGATGTTGACGTTGCTCTGACCACCCGCGAGCTTTCCCGCATGATCAAGCGTGCCGGTATCGACTTTAACTCTCTGCCCGACGAGAAATTTGACGATCCTCTCGGCGTATCCACCGGCGCTGCTGTTATATTCGGCGCTACCGGCGGCGTTATGGAGGCAGCTTTGCGTACAGCAGCCGAGTGGATCACAGGCGATCCCGGCGCTCCCGTTGAATTTGTCGATGTCCGCGGCACGGATGGCGTTAAGGAAGCCACCTACAAGGTCGGCGACCTCACGCTCAATGTTGCCATCGCCTCCGGTCTTAAAAACGCCAAGCAGGTTCTTGAAGCAGTCAAGAAGGGCGAGAAGGATTACCAATTCATCGAAATCATGGCTTGCCCCGGCGGCTGCGTAAACGGCGGCGGTCAGCCTATCCAGCCCGGCAGCGTCCGCAACAACGTGGATATCCGCGCTTTGCGCGCCAAGGCTCTTTATACGCAGGATGCTAATATGCCTCTGCGCAAATCCCACGATAACCCGGTTATCAAGGAGATTTATGACAGCTACCTTGAAAAGCCCGGCAGCCACAGAGCGCATGAGCTGCTCCATACCGAGTATGCCGCGCGCCCCATCTACAAATAATTTCCCAATAAGCAATGAGGGACGCTTTCTTTCCATGCAGGAAAGAAAGCGTCCCTTTTTTCTTTGACTCAAAAGACTTACGGAATGACCCTGCACGCGCTAAAACAAAGCCTTCAGCCCATCAAGGTCGAGCAGCTCAAAGTGCGCCCCCGAAAAGCTTATCAGTCCCTGTGCGCGCATACGCGACAGCTCCCGCGACAATGCGCTCCTGTCGCAGCCCAGCATCTCTGCCTGCCGCTCACGCGAATGTGGGCAGCGAAAGCTCCTCTCTCCCGACGACTGGGTGAGCAGATATTTTGCAATTTTCCCCCGCAGTGTCGGACAAAGCAGCAGCTCCATGCGCGCCATTAGAGTAAAATACTTGCTTGAGATTTCGCCGAACAGATTGCGCAAAACACGCTCCTGCGTCTGCGCGCAGCTCTCGCTTCTCATCAGCAGCGCTGAAAAGGGTATTCGCAGCACCTCGCCGTCCGCCGTCATGCGCACGGCAACGGGACTTTTCTCCTCCGAGCCGGAGAGCATATCGCCAAACAGGTCGCCGGGAGCAAATTCGTTTATCAGGACTCTGCGCCCCTCCGCACCCAAGCTCTCGCCCACGGCCGCGCCGGAGAGTACGATATGCAGGCTGCTGCGCCGCTCGCCCTGCTCAATGAGCGTTGTACCCTCCGAAGCTGCCATCGGATATATGCGCAGCTCCTCCAAAAAGCGTTCGATTTCTGTCCTTTTCATACCGCGAAAAAGCGGCGAGCGCATTGCCGCTTCAAGCTGTGTTTTATTGAGCATTTTCTCTTACACCTCAAAAAATGTTGCCTAGGCAACATACAATTTTGATTTATCGTACTATAATAAGCCAAAACAAGCAAGGGAAAAACCTTGGAAAAGAGGAACGAACATGAAAAAAAATCTTGCATTAATACTCAGTGTGCTGCTTCTCCTCGCCATGCTGGCAGGCTGCGGCGCAAAACAGCCCAATGCCTCCCCTTCGGATATCGACCTTCCCTCCAACGAACCTGTCACCTCGCCGGAGGAGGAGTCTCTCGGCACTATTCGCCTTGCAACGCTCAAAGGACCTACCTCCATGGGACTTATAAAGCTTCTTGATGACGATGCCGCCGGGACTCTCTCCTATGACGTTGAAAACACCATTTACGGCGCTGCCGATGAGATAACCGCCTTGCTCGTAGGCGGTGAGCTGGATATGGCGGCTATCCCCTGCAATCTTGCCTCCACTCTCTATAACAAGACCTCCGGCAAGCTTCAAATCGCCGCTGTCAACACCCTCGGCGTGCTCTATGTCCTTGAGCTGGGCGACAGCGTTTCCTCCATTGAGGACTTGAAGGGCAAAACCGTTTATTCCACCGGCAAGGGTACTACCCCCGAATATACGCTGAACGCGATTTTATCCGCCAACGGAATTGACCCTGACACGGATTTGACCCTTGACTTTAAATCCGAGGCAACCGAAATCGCCGCAATGCTCACGGGCGACACAGCGGTCAACGGTACAGTTGCTGTTTTGCCGCAGCCTTACGCCACAACAGTGCTTATGAACAATCCTGACGCGCGCATCGCCCTCTCTCTTAACGAGGAGTGGACAAAGGCGGGGCTTGACGGCAAGCCTGTAACAGGCGTTCTGGTGGTAAACAGTGATTTTGCCGCCGCCAATCCAGAGCTTGTCAGCAGCTTTCTTTCGGATTATAATGATAGTGTTACATGGGTAAATGAGAACAACGAAGCCGCCGCAGAGCTTATTGCCGCCGCAGAAATCGTGCCTAAGGCAGCAGTTGCGGTCAAGGCGCTGCCATATTGCAGCATCGTTTTTGAAAGCGGTGCGGACATGAAGGCAGATGTTTCCGCCTACCTTGAGGTTCTCTTTGCTCAGGAGTCAAAATCCGTTGGAGGAGCACTGCCTGATGACAACTTCTACTACGGGGCGTAAACCCCCGCGGTACAAAAAAATACTGCCGCCTGTTATAAGCGTTTTGTTCTGGCTTGTCGTATGGCAGGCGGCGGCAATGATGATCGGCGAGGGGATACTTCTGGTATCCCCCTTGTCCGTTGCAAAAGAGCTGTTAAGGCTCATGGGCAATGCCGAATTTTACGGCACAGTCGGCTTTTCCTTTGCACGCATTACGCTCGGCATCGTGCTGGCAATGCTTTTCGGAACAGCGCTCTCCGTTGCCGCATATAAGCTACCCTTTGTTCAAACGCTGCTGCGCCCGCTGATGGGCGCCGTTAAAGCCGCCCCCGTCGCCTCCTTTGTTGTTATCGCGCTTTTGGCGGTCGGCTCGCGCAATCTATCGGCGCTTATTACCTTTATGATGGTGCTGCCAGTTTTCTATACATCTCTGCTCACCGGCATGAAAAGTGTTGACTCTGAGCGCTTTGAGGCCGCCGCAGTTTTCGGTATGCTAAACCGAGACCGCTTCCGCTTTATTTATCTTCCTTATGTAACGCCGCATTTTGCCTCGGCCTGTGAGGTCGGCATCGGCATTGCGTGGAAGGCGGGAGTTTCCGCAGAGGTAATCGGCATAACCGCCGGCTCTATCGGCGGGCGGCTTTACGACGCCAAGCTCAATTTGGAAACTCCAACGCTTTTTGCTTACACCTTTGTTGTTATTCTTATTTCCCTCGTTTTGGAACGGCTCGCAAAGCGGTTGATCGTCTATATTGAACATCGGCTTGAAAAGTAAAAGCAGTCAAGATTTTTGCCCCGGTCAATGGAGGGAATTCATTTTGGAATACAGCATCGTTCGCTCCGCGCGCCGCACGCTGGCAGTCGAAATCGACCGCGAGGGAAAAGTGACCGTTCGCGCACCTAAGCGCTGCCCGCGCAGCACCATAGACAGCTTTTTGGACAGAAAGTCCGACTGGATAGCGCAGCATATTCAAATGCAGCTCGAGCGCAGCGCCGCCCACCCCGAACCTGACGAGGAGCGGCGCAGACAGCTTATCGAAAAGGCAAGGTCGGTTTTGCCGGCACGCGTCGAATTTTTCGGCGGTATCATGGGGCTATCACCCACCGGGCTGAAAATTACCTCCGCACGCACCCGATTTGGAAGCTGCAGCGCGCAAAACAGCATTTGCTTTTCATGGCGGCTGATGGAGTTTCCTGACGAGGCAATAGACTATGTTGTTGTTCACGAGCTTGCGCATATTGTCCACAAAAACCACGGCGCACAGTTTTACGCTCTTATAGAAAGCGTTTTGCCGGACTGGAGGCAGCGCCGCGCTCTCCTTCGGGAATAGTAAAAAAGGGAGACACGTTACTATAAACGTGTCTCCCTTTTTGCCCTTGTAGCCGACCTTACAGCTTGTTTCACATATACGGAGGTGCAAAGTTTTGCTCATTTGCCAACCACCGCTCTTGGCTTGCCTCAAGGTATTATGTTATAATACATTTATAATACCAAACCAATATCAGATACACATTCTGACATATTTTCGGAGGAAAAGACGCATGAGCATTCTCAGCCCCGAGGACTATGAAAAGGTAATAGAGTTTTATACCCGCCTCAACCGCGACTACTCAAAGTTCGAGGAAAACTCACTGGAGCTGATGGCGGAGCTTTTCGGCTATCGCCTTACCGCCTACTGCGAGTATAAAAGCTATAACGGACGCACCGAGGCAGAGCACATCATCAGCCACACGCTGCGGCGCGACCTTTTGAAGCAATACAAGGAGGAGGCGGTTTACGACAACCCGCTCATTTTAAACTACGCCCGCCTTTGCTATAACAACGCCGACCTAAACTATTTGACCGACGCGCATCTTGTCGGCTATGCTCCGCCCACGGACTCTGCATATCTTCGTCTGCTTGAGGAATATCACATCGGGCGCTACGCCGTACTCGGCGTGAATAACACAACGCGCAACCTCGTTCACCTTATCCATGTATTCATGCCGCAGCAATATGGCGATTTTACTCCTCATGACTTGGCTCTTTTTGCTCAGATAGGTCGCGTTTTTAATTACAGCAAAAGTCTTTACAGCAGCCATATGCAGTATGTCGGGCATACGGAAACGCTGATGGCTTACTGCGACACAGCGGACTTCGGCTTTGCCATCCTTGACCGAAAGGGCAGGCTTATTCAGCAAAACAGCCTTTTTAAGCGCTATTCCTCACGGATCAGCGCCGGGCTTACAGACCAGGAGGTCATAAGCGACGTGCTCCATGCTGTGATCGGTCAGCGCGATCTTCTCTCATCCCCTAACTTTCTCAAAACCGCACAGTTGGCAGGATTGGAGATCATCGTGCGAAAAAAGCGCACCGAAATGTCGCACGGCATGGAGCATCTCACCTTTATTACACTAAACCGCATCGGCAGCCGAAAGGCGCTTACCATCGACCATTCCGAGCTTACGGCTCGCTTCGGCTTTACAAAACGCGAAGCGGAGGTCGCGGAGCTTATCATGATCGGCTGCGACAACCGGCAGATCTCCGAAACGCTTTTCATCGCCCTGCCAACCGTCAAGGCACATATCGGTCATATTTTTCAAAAGGCGGGCGTCTCCTCGCGCACGGAGCTGGTAAATACCATTCGCAGCCAGGGCTGATAAGGGTATTATAAAATCCCGCTATATTTCGTGTTTTTACACATATCTTCCGTCTATGTTTTTCGCATATTCTATAATTTCTTGCAAGCGAGCGGGCTTTTACTCGAAAATATAATACTTTTCTAATACCACAACGGTGCAGTCGGTATCTTTTATTGTCATGCTTAATGCTATATCATTTATATAGACAATAAGACTCTTTTACATTGTGGGAGGATATATATGTACGACAGCGAAACCATTCACAATTTGATGAAACAGCGCGTTCGTTTTTCAAGCGAGCATGAGGCTATTTTCGATTACGACACCGGCAAGGGCTACACCTACGGAGATATGGAAACGCGCAGCGACAAGCTGGCGCACTTTCTCGTAAATGTGCTTGGACTGCAAAAGGGCGACCGCATCGGCTTTTGCGCGGTAAACCATGTTGCCATGTTTGACGCTTGGTTCACCACCTTTAAAACCGGCATCATCATAACAACCTATAACTGTCTGCTCAAGGAAACCGAGCTTCTCACTTTGATAGACAACGAAGCGCCGAAGGTGATCTTCTATACCCGCGAGGTCGCGGCGGGCGCAGAGGCAATGAAAATGCTCGGCTTTGAGCAGGAATTCATCTGCCTTGACGACGATGTCGAAACCACTGATAAATACAAATATTCTGACATTATGAGTCTCACCGACTACACGGTTCCCGCCCCGCCCGAGCTGGACTATGAGGATATCCAAATGCTCATCCACACCGGCGGCACCACGGGTATTCCCAAGGCGGCGAAGCTTTCTTTCCGCTCACTTTTCTATAACCAGCTTGTCGAGGTGCTCTATCTTCAGGTTACGGAAAACGACACCGCCATCCAGATGCTCCCTCTGTTCCATACGGCGGGCTGGAACGTTGTTTGCCTGCCCGTTCTCAGCGCCGGTGGCAGGCTTATACTCACGCGCTCTTTCGCACCCGACAATCTGCTTGAGATAATCCGCACGGAGCGTCCGACCATCGGCATCTCTGTTGAGACGATCTTTAAGGCAATAGCCAACCATCCCGGCTTTGCCGAAGCAGACCTGAGCTGCTACCGCTTCCTGCTCGTAGGCGCTGCGCCCACAGGCAAGGAGCTTTTGGAGAGATACTGGAACAAGGGCGTTAAAATGGTCAATTCCTACGGCATGACCGAGATCGGTCCAAACAATATGTCCCACCCCATCGGCATGATGAGCATAGATGACGTTCGCAAAAAGTGGAACTCCTGCGGCAAGCCTGCCCCCTTTAACGAGTTGCGCCTTCTTGACGACGACGGCAACGAGGTTGCCCAGGGCGAAAAGGGCGAGCTTGTTTTCCGCGGAAAGCTGCTCTTTTCCGGCTATTGGAACAACCCCGAGGCGACGGAAAAGATGTTTGACAACGGCTGGGTTCATACGGGCGATGTGGGCTACCTCGACAAGGACGGCTTTTGCTACATAAGCGGACGCAAGAAAAATATGTTTATCTCCGGCGGTGAGAATATCTTCACGCAAGAGATATGCGACGTTATCAGCACCCTTGACGGCATTGATGACGTATTCATCGTCGGAGTGCCCGATGAGAAATGGGGCGAGGTCGGCAGAGCGCTCGTGGTTCTCTCCAAGGGCAGCAAAGTCACCGCCGACGACATCAAAATGACGGTTAAAAAAAATCTCTCCACGATAAAGATGCCCAAATACGTCACCTTCCTCGATGCTATCCCCAAAAACGCTGTGGGAAAATACGATCTTGTAACCATCAAGGAGCGCTTTGGAAATATACCGGACGCGGACTAAGCACGGGCAGCTCCCTCTGCCCACCTGCAAAGAAAGACCACGCATCTAAAATGCGTGGTCTTTCTTATTTCGCCGCTATCAGCTCAAACGCCTTTTCCATAGCGTCCGACGGGTCGGTTTCGTAATCGGGAGTCAGCAGCTCGCCGTTTTTAGACAGGTCAACGCGATACCAGCGCTTGAACGACACAGACATATGCAGCTTGGAGTTGGGAAGCTGGAAATACAGGCAGTCGCCGTAGCCGTCGGGTCTGTTCCCGGATGCCTCGCCCACGATAGCGCCGATGTCGTTATCGCCGATAAGCATGGCAAAATCCATTGCCGCGCTGTAGGTAAACTTATCGGTCAGCACATACACATCACCGGCAAAGGGTGTGCCAAGGCACTCGTTTTTATGCAGCACATCACGGTTTTTTTGCAGATACGGTCCAAAACGCACATCACTTTGCCAGCCGCGATATTCATCTACATCAAGATATTGAATAAACCTGTTGGCAACCACGGAGCTGCCGCCGCCGTTTCCGCGAAGGTCAACAATTACATTTGAAACACCGCTTGAATTCACCTCGGCAAAAAAGCCCGCCAGCGCCGAAGCATACTCCTCGTTGTCGATGCACTGCGAAAGAGTGAAGATGCCGGCGTTATGCGCCTTATCTATAGCAAAGCTTAGCCACTCGCCGCTTTGCGTGACTGTTTCGTAGCCCGCTACCTTCTCCGGCGGCACAAAGGCATAATCAAAATCGTGCTGACCGTGGGGCGTGTTAAAGGTCAGCGTCACGCCGTTTGAGCAGTCAACACCTATATACTCTAAAAGTGCCTTGCTCACAACAGCATTGCAGTAAAACATATCCTCTGCGTAGTCCTGCGTTTCAAAGGAGCAAAGCCCTTTATATTTATCAAGAAGCTTGTAGGTTGCCTCGCCGTTTATTTTGACCGGGGTTCCGTATTCATAAAGTTGGCTGAAATCATGGATGTACAGCTCGTTTTCAGTATCTGAGCAATCCACCCATGTATGACCGTCGTGCAAAATAGACGCTATGCGTCCAGTCGCCTGCCAGACGGAAAGAACGCTTTCGCTCTCGCCCAGGGCGGCAAGCTCCGCTTCATACTGCCGCTGCATTTTTTCGCAAACCGAGTCGCCCTCCTCCAGCCACTTAGGGTGGCGCTGAACGATATGCTCATAGAAATATTCCAAATCCTCGCGCGCCTGCGCGCCTGTCAGCACGGTATCCGCAGGGAGCGACATATCAAAGCTATCGACCGTGCCTCTGTATGGGTCCATGCACAGCCTGTAATAGCAATAAACTCCGCCGGCAAGCACAGCCAGAGCGCAAAGGATAATGAGAAATGCTCTCAGCCCCTTTTTCATAAGTACATTCTCCCCATCTGTCAGGTATTTCGACATAATTATATAGCTTTTGACAGTCTTTTCAAGCTCAAAGGTTACAAAGAACAAACGGCGCGGATTATCCGCGCCGTTTTCGCATTTATTATTTCAGTGAGCCGGTCTCAACGCAGTAGCCCTTGTGTCCGCATGAAGTACAGGTGAGCTTTCTGGTTTTAAAGGTGTGCTTTGAGAAGAAGAATTCGCCGCCACGGGGCTTAAAGGTATTGCCGCATTCAGGGCAGATATACATCACATTTTTGTAGTACATCCTGACTATAAGCGCAATGGCAATAACAATAAACGGCAGGCAGATGACGAAGGGCAGCCACATACCCTTGATTATCCAAAGCAGAATTGCAGCTATCTCAACCAAATCAATGATGATGCCTGTGATAAGCATTACAGCGCGGGTCTTTCTGAGTTTTTTCTTTCCGTTCATAATGAGTTCGATGTCGTTAATTGAATTGACGAGAATGGCATTTCGGCTGCGGACGCTCTCTCTGATCAGAGCAACCGCCTCTTTCTGCTTCTGCTTATGCTTTATTTCCTCAGCAAGCTGCTTTTCCTGCTCATCGAGAAAGGTCAGCAGCACCTTTTCCGGCGCATCGCTTTCAAGGATACCCTTAATGGTATCCAGCGAAAGTCCAAGACCTTTAAGTACGCAGATCAGCTTTAGCTTTTCAAGGTCGGCATCGGAATAAAGCCTTCTTCCGCCCTCGCTAAGCTCCGAGGGCTTTAAGATGTTTTTAGTGTCGTAAAACTGTACCGTTCTAACAGATACACCGCACAGCTTTGCCAGTTCTCCCGTCGTGTAAATCGACACGAGCTTCACCTCCTTGAGCCATACAATAGCTCATTACGCAGCGTTATGAGCAATAGCTTACGCAAGGGGATTTTTTCATTTTTGTAAAAAATCTTCTGCACAGCCGCTTTCAGCCGCAAAGAATACATTCTGTCTGCCGGAGCTTGTGAGTAAAAATTGATTAGGTCATCGCTTCCAGATGGCAAAACACGCGATATCCAACGTACTGAGCCGGTAAGTTAAGCATAATCAGTACCTCCATCCAAAGCGGTGCGGTTTAAACATTTTTATATTATTATACAACAATTGTTATTTCTTGTAAACAGAAACCGCGGGGCTTGCAGACGGCTGTTGAAACACGCGGCATTGATTTTAACGGTCTTGCGGCAAAATGACAATTCCTTGCTGAAAAATCGTCACACTGTTCTCCGGCGGCATAAGCGCGGAGGATGTGCTCCCCCGCGCTTAGTCTATTCGCCCTTATACTTTTTTCTTGTAGCAATACCGCCCCGTATGTGGCGCTGGGATTTGTTATATTCCAGCAGCTCCTTGACCTCAAGATAAAGCGGTTTGTTAACATAGCTCAACCGCTCGGTCAGATCCTTATGTACGGTGCTTTTGGATATTCCGAATTTCTGGGCGGTGGCTCGCACTGTCGAGCTGTTCTCAATGATGAAATTTGCCAGCTCACAGGCTCTCTCCTCTATGTTATCTCTCACATAAATCCCTCCCCGGAAATCAGCTTCCGTAGAACATCCTATGAGAAACAGCATGACCATTATGCGCGCAAAGCGTTCCATCTGCCTTCCTTGCACAGCGCTTTTCATTTTCCGGCATCCGCGGGCGCTAATTCGCTATTGCCGCAAGCAGCTCTTGACAATTAGCTCACAGCGTGGATAAATAGAAGCAGGCGGGCTTCCTCCGCAGCAATACATATGTCCAAAAAGAAAGGATGGCTGAATATGGCTGTATGTTTTAAATTTTCCGAAATAGTTGAGCGCAAAAGAAGGGCTTATAAGCAAATCGGAAGCTTTTTCCGGGCAGAGCATACACCTCTTGAAAAAGCTCTGATGGTCGCCACCGGCATTCTCGGCGGTATCGTTTTGGGCTTTGCCTTATCCCCCATTGGAAATGGCATACAAATCGCTTCCTCCAACGGCTGCGGAAACGTTATTAGCGAGCGTCCCGGAAATAAAAAAGCTCCAAAATAATAAAAAGACCGTCTGCCCACGGCGTGGTGGACGGTCTTTTTTTGAAAGATTTGTCAATAAGCATGACAGAAAAACAGAAGCGGCGGGCGAAATATCGTCCACCGCTTAGTTTATGCTTTAGTATAATTGGCTTTGCCTATCTCAGACCTTGAAGTTTACGCTGGTATCGCCCTGAGCGTCCTTACCGAACTCATAGTCCTTGCCGGGAAGGATGGCGTTGAGCAGGATGCCGATGATAGCCGCAACAGCCAGACCGGAAAGAGCGATTGTAACGTCGCCGACAGGGAAGCTTATAGAGCCGGGACCATAGGCAATACCGATGGAGAGAACAAGGATGAGAGCCGCGATTATAACATTGCGGGACTTAGTGAAGTCAACCTTGTTTTCAACAACATTGCGAACGCCGACCGCGGAAATCATACCGTAAAGCACCAGAGACACACCGCCGATGGTGGCTGCGGGCATAAGGCTGACGAGAGCGGCAAACTTGGGGCTGAAAGAGAACAAAACCGCGATGACTGCCGCAATTCTGATTACTCTGGGGTCATAGACTCTGGAAAGAGCCAGAACACCTGTGTTCTCACCGTAGGTGGTGTTGGCGGGTGCGCCAAACAGGGATGCAAGCATTGTTGCAAGACCGTCGCCGAGCAGAGTGCGGTGCAGCCCCGGGTCTTCAAGGTAGTTGCGCTCGCAGGTGGAGGAGATGGCGCACATATCGCCGATATGCTCAACCATGGTTGCAAGAGCAAGAGGGACAATGGTGATAACAGCGCTTATCAGCAGACCGCTGTCTATCTGGCTGCCGAAAAGATTAAACACGGTGTTGCTCCACGCAAAGGGCATACCAACCCAAGCAGCCTGCCGGAGATTATCAAGAGCGCCCTGAGTGAAGATTTTGAAGCTCTCATTGCCGAAAGCGCAGATGTAGGTAGTGCCGTCTATCTCAATGGGCTGTCCCCAGACAGCGCCGATAATGGCGGCGACGCCGTATGAGCCGATAACACCGAGAAGTATGGGAATGATTTTTGCCATGCCCTTGCCCCAGATGTTGGCAACAACAACAATTACGATTGCCAGAACCGCAATCCACCAACAGTTTGTGCAGTTGGAGATTGCCGAGGAGGAGAGCGTAAGACCAATGGCGATGATGACGGGACCTGTTACGATGGGCGGGAAATAGCGCATAACCTTCTGCGCGCCGAATGCCTTAAACAGAGCGGAGAGGATAACATAAAGGATGCCCGAACAGGCAACGCCAAAGCAGGCATAAGGCAGAAGCTCCGCCTCGCCGTTGGGCGCGATTGCCCAATAACCTGCCAAAAAGGCAAAAGAAGAACCCAGAAACGCCGGAACCTTTCCTTTTGAAAGCAAATGGAAAAGCAGCGTCCCTAGGCCTGCAAACAACAATGTAGCGGAAACACTCAAACCCGTAAGCGCGGGAACGAGAACGGTTGCGCCGAACATGGCGAACAAATGCTGGAAGCCCAAAACAAGCATTCTGGGATAGCCAAGCTCGCGGGCATCGTAAATACCCGCATCTCCGAGTACTGCTTTGTTCTTTTTCATAAATACCCCTCTCTTTTCTTTCATATTTGTTCCGAAAAAATCCTCACGCGGTAGAATACCACAGCGTTTACAAAATGTCCACACAAATTTTCCGTTTTTGCAAATTATTTTTTTGTTTTGCAAGAATGAAATTTTCATTTGGCTTTCAGTCTGAATTCTTTGCTGATATAAAACGCATAATCAGATTTACATAAAGAATAAAACAACTCAATAACCTATAAGTTATTAACATTATAAACCGAGTTTTCAACATTGATTTTCATTTGCGGCGCAAATAATTCGAGCTTTTTTGACAAAATCTGGCAAACCCTGTAATTGATACGTCCTTTTTCCGCAAACAGAAAAATAGTTTACATAAAAAATAAGCACTTGCGAATTGCAATAAAACTCGTTCCGCTAAATTTGCAGCCCTCCCTTCTTTTACATTTTATTCCATTTAATCTCCGATCAATTGGCAATTAAAAACTGTATTCGACAAAATGCCGCTTAATGAGGTATTATAATCTTGTAAGCAAAAGAAAAAGGAGGAAAACATGAAAAAGCTTACAATAACCATTTCCCTGCTGCTTCTGATATGCGCTCTGCTCATTTCCTGCACAGCTCCGGCGGCTGCCGCTGACGACGCGGCGCAGACACTTTATTCTCTGGGTCTTTTCCGCGGCACAGGCACTGCGGCAAACGGCGAGCCTATATTTTACCTTAACCGCGCGCCCACGCGCGAGGAGGCAGTCGCTATGCTCGTGCGCCTGCTGGGAGCTGACGAGCAGGCGCAGGAATTCAGCAATGCCGCGCCCTTTACCGACGTATCCGGCTGGGCAAAGCC
>JAHAWY010000008.1 GCA_018385135.1 Oscillospiraceae bacterium
CATACATCTTGCCGCCGCAATCGGCACAATAAAGCAAGCCTGTGAGGGGAGCTGCTTCGCCCCAGCCGTCCGGGTAGCGTCTGACATTCCCACGGATTTTCTGCACAAGGTCAAAGGTCTGCTGGTCAATGATAGGCTCATGGGTATTCTCGAAAATTGTCCATTCGTCCTCCGGGACATAATGGCTTTTCTTGTCCTTGAAGTGCTTTCGGGTCTTGAAATTGATGGTGTGTCCCAGATATTCACGCTTTTCAAGAATGTTGCAGATGGTGGAAGAACCCCAGCCGTACACATCTTTGAAAGTCTTGTTTTTGTTCACGCCCTCGCCGTGCTGGGCAAGGTAAGCGGACGGAATAAGCACCTTTTCCGATTTCAGTTTGCTGGCGATCTGATACGGACCGTAGCCGTCAATCGTCATGGAAAAGATACGCTTTACCACTTCGGCGGCTTCGGGGTCAACCAACCATTGGTCTCTTGCTTCGTTCCAGAGATAGCCGTAAATGACCGTGCCTGTGAGGTGCTTGCCGGACTTGCCTTTGGACTGGAAAGTGGAACGGATTTTACGGCTGGTGTCTCTGGCGTAATACTCGTTCATAATGTTGCGGAAAGGGGTAAAATCATCGTCCCCTCTGGCACTATCCACGCCGTCATTGATGGCGATTAGTCGCACGCCACGCTGACGCAGGATTTCCATAATCTGACCGACTTTCAGATAGTCACGACCCATGCGGCTCATGTCCTTGATACACAGGTACTCCACATTTCCGGCTTCAACCTCTTTCATCATTGCCAAAAATCCGGGACGGTCAAAGCAAGTACCACTAATGCCATCGTCCGTGAAATGGACAATATTCGTAAACCCCTGCCGTGCGGCGAACTCCTCCAACATAGCCTTTTGATTGGAAATGGAATTGCTCTCACGCTGTTGGTCATCATCTTTGCCAAAGTCATCACGGCTCAGTCGTTCGTACAGAGCTGTTATTTTCTCGTTTTTTCTCATAACTTGCGCTCCTTTCTTCGGTTTTAGGTTGTGTGTTCTAAGAGACTTCTCAACCGCTTGATTAAGAAGTCTTTTAGAGCATACAACACCCGCCGCTAAGCGGTATTTGGCATATTGGCGCACGGCGAAGTGATGCGGCTCCCGTTTTGCCAGCTCCTCAAACATCAGATCGACGGGATTTTTGAAGTCCTCGTCGTCCTCCCGCACCTCCATGGTGTTGATCATTTCGATGAGGGTGGCGAAGTTCTGCTCCTCCACCGGCGCTTCGTAGTAGATATATCCGATGAGCGCCGTGTAGAGCAGCGTCTCCGCCTTGCGCCAGAAGTCATCGCCGGATTTCCCGTCCCCCTGCGTGTTGGCGATGAGGGTCGTGACCAGCTTCAAAATGTCCTTTTCCGAGTGGAGATACGCGAAGGGGTTGTAGTGGTGGGACTTTTTGAAGTTGATCGTGTTCAGAATCTTGATCTTATACTGATTCCGCTGGAGTAATTTTCCACATTCGACCACGATGCTGCCTTTCGGGAGTGTTTTGTCAAGATAAATAAAGGGAATATCTCACCAAGTTTTGCATCAAAAATTCGATGATTTCACATCGTCCTTCATCAGTCGCTTCATTTTGTCCTCCAGCGTGTCCTTTGCGGTCTGGCTGAAATGAACGCCCACCACATAGGTGGTCTTGCCCAGCTTCATGCTGAATGTTCCTGCCGGACTTGCCTGTCCTGCTTTCGTTTTGGCTGCTGCCTGTTCCATGTGCGACACCTCCTGTATCCAGCAGATACTCTGTGTAGGATTTCCTTTGCAGGGCTTCCACAAAGAACGGATGCAGGTCATCCTCTGGAGTTTGTGGGGCATACTGCTGTTCCCATTTCTGGAGAAGGTGGAAGTATTCGCATAAGACCTTGTAGCAGTGCATTTCTTCCTGCCTGTATTTCTGCTCCGGGGTAGGTTCCCGGATATGGGGCTTGATGGTCGGCTTCTGCCTGTTGTCATAGGCAATCCCAAAATCATCAGCCAGCTTGATGGCTGCTTCCTTGCTGGGCAACTGAAACAGCCGGGAAACAAAATCCACTGCATCCCCATCAGCCTGACAGCCAAAGCAGTGAAACCGCCTGTCCAGTTTCATGCTGGGGTTTTTGTCATTGTGAAAAGGGCAGACTGCCATGCCGTTTCTGCTGACAGGGATGCCGTACAGCTCCGCTGCCTGTCTGGTGGTCACATTCTGTTTGACCGCTTCAAATACATTCAAAATTCCACCTCCTGACAAAACAAAAGGCACCCGATTTCTTTTGAAAATCAGATGCCTTACAGTTCCATATTCTGTTTTTTCTCCTGCCGGTGCTGCTCGTCCTTTTTTCTGGATTCCTCTCGATAATCCTGAATCTGTTCGGTGACAGAGTGCTTCGGCTCCGGCTTCTTTTTGACCTCTGCCTGTTCCGGGGCGAGTACCTTGCTGACCCAGTAACGGATTTCTTTCAGCGGCTTCAATTCCTCCTGCACTGCCGCCAGCTGCCCGGTATATTCTGCGTGAGAAGTTTGCAACTGTTCATATTCCGTTTGCAGGGCTTCCAGATTAACATTCAGGTCAACACCATGCTTTTTCAAAAAACGGTATGCCTTGTTGTATGCGTCCAGCTCGTCCCGGTGGCTTTCCGCATAAACGGACTGCACCGTTTTCCAGCCGATTCTCACATACTTGTCATGGATAGCTTTATGCTGCTGACAATCGGCAACAGCGTTCTGGATGCCGTTAATCACTTTCATGCGGCTCTCGGCTTTCTTCATGCCAGTGCTGATGCTGCCGGATTTCTGTTTCACTTCCTCCAGCACACTGTCCAGCTGCTCCAGCGTAAAAATCTCATGGTCTTTCAGATAATTGGTGGCGTTGACAAAGGACTGTAAATCTTTCGTTGTACCTTTTTGCTGACCATATCTTGACCAGTCCCGGCGTTCTGCCTTTCGCAGATTGAGATAGCTTTTTCTCTCAGCTCAGCTCGTGACAGCTTCTTTTTCCGGGTGGCTCGTTCCATACGCTTACGCTCGGTTTCCAGCAGCCTTTCCTGACGCATACGCTCTTTTTCATCCAGCTGCCGGAGATATTTCGGGTCAGCTTCTCGGGCTTCCCGAACCTTCTGGCGGTACTTCTGGTTTCGCTCCCGCAGTTTGCTCAAATGCTGTTCATACTGGGCAATCGCTTCCGAATCACCGGCTTCTGCTGCCAGCCGCAGAGCTTCTATTTTCTGTTTCCTGCGTTCGTTGGCTCGTCTGCCTTTTTCCTGCTTCTTCCGTTTTTGCTCGGCATCTATGGCGGCAATGCGTTCTTCCTCGGACACGGTTTCAACAGGCGGGTAGTAGCTGCCGATGAAATTAAAGTGGATGTCAATGTTCTGCTGGCGGTAGATGGTGCGCCCACCAGTTGCTTCATGAACTTCCACCCGGTCGATAAAAGAGTAGAGCATGGCATCGGTCAATTCTGTGCAGTCACGGTATTTTCTGACCAGTGCCAGAAAACGCTCCGTGTCCGCTTTCTTTACGGTTTCCTGCTGAATCTGGCTTTCCAGCTCCTGTATCCGCCGTTCCAGAAGGATTTGTTCTTCATCGAACTGCTGGATCATGCGCTGCGCCTGTCGTTCCGGCAGTACACCTTTCACGGAGCTTTCGTACAGGTTTTGAATCATGGTGTCCAGTTCTGCCATGCGCTTTCTGGCTTCTTCCAGTTCCCGCTGTCCGCTGTCTGTGTTTTTGCTCTGGTTTTCGTTCCAGATGCTTTTGAGCTGGGCAACAAACTCGGCTTCATTTTCAAGGGCATATTTGCTGACCGCTTGGATTGCCTGTAAAATTACCGCTTCCAGAACCGATGTTTTGACGAAATGGGATACACATTGACCGGCAGTATTCCGATAATTTCCGCACTGAAAAGCTGAATCTGAATCAAACCGTTTTCCGCTTTTCACCCTGTCCGGGCTGCAAAAATTCATCCTTGCGCCGCAGTCTGCACAGTAAATCAAGCCGGACAGACGGTGGGTATAGGTTCCGTTGGCTGCTTTCGGACGCTTCTGCAACCGCAGTTTATGGGCAATATCCCATGTGTCCTGTTCAATGATGGCTTCATGGGTATCGGGGAAAATCATCAATTCATCGGCTGTGGCGGCTCTGCGCTGCTTCGTTTTGAAATTCTCGCAGATGGATTTGCCCAGCACCGTATGTCCCAGATATTCCTGCCTGTCCAGAATGTACCCCACGGTGGTTGCACTCCAGCGGTAGGGGTCTGCAACCTCGCTATGTCTGCAATTTTCAGGAAAATACTTGGCGGCATGAGCAGACGGAATCAGTATCTTTTCCGCTGACAGCATTTCGGCAATGGCAGTCACTCCAATACCCTGACAAGCCAGACGAAAGATTTTCCTGACAACCTCGGCAGCCGGTTCATCCACGAGCAGCAGCTGCTTGTCCTCTTTGGTGCGCTTGTAACCATAGGGGATAGAGCCGCTGCACCTCATGCCGTTTTTCATCCGGGCTTTGAATACCGCCTTGATTTTGTTGCTGGTATCTTTCGCATACCACTCGTTCATGATGTTCAAAAACGGGGTCAAGTCATTGTCTGAGGGGTTTGCGCTATCCACGCTGTTGTTGATGGCGATAAACCGGATGCCCTTTTTCGGGAAAACGACCTCGGTATAGTAGCCGACTTGCAGGTAGTTTCTACCAAAACGACTTAAATCCTTTACGATCAGGACAGCCACATGACCTGCTTCAATTTCTTCCAGAAGGGCGTTAAAGCCGGGACGATTGAAGTTTGTGCCGCTGTACCCATCGTCCGAAAAATGCCGGATATTTCTCATACCATGCTGACGGGCATATTCTTCAAGGTACATTTTCTGGTTCTGGATACTGTTGGATTCTCCGACCTGTTCATCATCTCTGGACAGTCGCTCATACAACGCTGTGATTTTAATTTCTTCTTTTTTTGCCACGGTTTTAACCTCCCTTCCTTATGTACTTTTATCTCGTGTGACGCACCCTTTCTCTATCCTCTCCAAGTATAGCCCTTCGGATCGGTCACAACGTATGAGCTGTGTAATTGCATGAGGTTGGGCTTGATGAAAAACCGCGTCTTGCCGCTGCCGGAGCCGCCCACCACCAGCACGTTTTTGTTCCGCGCGTTTTTCGGGTCCTTGGGTCGGCTGTTCATGGTCAGCCGCTCCGTCTGGGTGAGAATGACGTTGTTGGCAAAGGTGGGGTCAGTGTAGGGCTTGATGTCCTCCGCGTTGCCCCATGAAGCGTTTTGTCAAGTGTTATTTGGAGTTATTGACGCACAATCAAGGCGAAAGCGCGAAAGTGCAAAGCGCAAAGGGTCTGCACTTTGCGTTTTCAGCTTGCGGGTTCGGGCGGCTGCTTCTTCTTGATGAAGTTGTACCATTGACCGCCGACGCGCCTTGCGCCCAAAACACCGCCCATGTTGCGCTTGGCGTTCTGTACCGTCCTCTCGGATATTCCGGCTTCGGCTGCGGCCTTTACAAGGTCCTCGCTGGCAAGCTCTTTCCCGTCTGCAAGCAGGTCAAGTATCAGCCGTTCCGCCTGTTCGGTCTTGGTGGCGGTGTTGCCGCCCGCGCCGGACAGCAGCTCGTCGGCGGTAATGTCATACTCGCCTATCCACGAAAAGCCCGTTTCCGGGTCAAGGCAAAAGGCTATGGGCTTACCCTCCGCCGCAAGAGAAGATTTGTCATGGACGATAACGCGCACATTCGGTTCCCGTTTCACGCGCCCGATCAGCAGGACGCTCCTTGCTGCGGCGCGGAAGTCGATGGAGCCTAAACCCCGGTAGGCGCTCTGTCCTCCGGCGGCTTTGTTGAGGTGTCCGATTAGGATAACGGCGCACCCGGTACGCTCGGCAATCTCGGCAAGGCGGCGGAACATGGGGCGTATCTCGTTGGCCTTGTTCATGTCGGTTTTCTCGCCCACATACGCCTGTATGGGGTCAAGGATAATCAGCCGCGCCCCGGTCTGTCGGATAGCTCTCTCTATGCGCTCATCGGACAGGGAAAGCCCCTGCTTGCTCTCGTCAATGACAAGAATGCGGTCAAGGTCTGCTTCGGCTTCCATAAGGCGGGGCTTGATGGTGTCGCCCAAACCGTCCTCGGCAGTCTGGTAAATCACATTGAACGGCTCATGCACTGCCATGTGGGGGAACGGCTTGCGGTTGGTACAAGCGGCGGCAAGGCGTAGGGCAAAGGTGGTCTTGCCCTCGCCGGGGTTGCCCTGCACAATGGTTACTTTCCCAAAGGGGATATACGGCTCCCATAACCATTCGACGGTCTGCGTGTCAACCTCGCTCATGCGGATAATCTCAACGGTTTCTTCCTGCGGCGGCTCTTTCAAGCCGTAAATCGCTTCCCGGATATACTTCCCGTCCGCGATTTCTGCCCGGTGCTGCAATACCTCGTTCCAGTCCTTGCAAAGCGGCACAAGGCGGTGGACGGTCAAGCCCTCCGGCACAAGCTCCGCAAGGCGGCTGCAAGCATCGTTTCCGGCGTTGTCGTTGTCAAGGCAGAGGTAAACGGTCTTGATGTTCGGACGGTCAGAAAGGAAACGCAAAAGGGCTTTTTCGCCCACGCCGCCCAATGACAGGTAGCTTTGCTTCTGCCACTCCTTTTTGAACAGGCAGAGGAAAGATAACAGGTCAATGGGGGCTTCAAAAACAAACAATCTTTCGCCCTCGCCCCGGTAGCAGAAGTTAAAGGCTTTGTCGCTGCCTTTCACATCAAGCCGGAAGCTCCCGGCTGTGCCGCGCTGGTGGGCGTAGCGTGGTACTCCGTCCTCGTCCCGCCCTACGAATACGGCGTTATGGTGGGCGGCTTCCTCGTAAATATCCCCGGCGGCAAAGAAAAAGCCCGTCACATCTTCGTCAATGCGGCGGGCGGCTGTGAGGTAGTTCCTCGCTGTTCGGTTGTCGGTGTTCCGGGGCGGTAGCCGGAAGTCGGATAGGAACGCGGGGCTTGGTCTGTCCGGCGGCGGGGCGGCTCCCTTTTCTCCTGTGAGAAGTTCCACGGCTTCGGTGAAGCTCCTGCCGAAAAACTCCATGACAAAATCAACGGGGCCGCCGCCCTTGCTCTGGCTGTGCCTGTACCATTTGTTTCCCCGGACGGTCAAGCTGTCGTGCCGTTTCCAGCGGTATTCATTCCCGGCGCGGATAAGCTGCTCGCCCCGTGATTGCAGGAAAGAAACAAGGTCGGCTTGGTTCGCCCGGTCTATCTGTTCTTGGGTGTAATACATGACTGATACCTCGCTTTCTATGGTTGAATTGTTCACAGATTTTAAATATAATGGGGTTAGCAAGTTGGATTTAGGAGGTGTTCTTATGATTGATTTAATAGTTGATTTCCTTGCAACCATAGGTGATATAATTGCAGATATATGGGTAAATAAGATTGTAACAAAATTCAAAAAGAAATGAGTCGCCTTTTATCCATCCAATAGTACAGAGGACGGACAAGTAAAACAGCTTGCCCGTCCTTTTTCTTATCGCTCCTGTTCGTGCCGCTTGGTGCGGTTCTGTGTCTGCTCCGGCTGGTCGGCGCGGAGCGCAATATCCACGCATTTGCGGATTTTTTGAAGCTCGGCAACCTCGGCGCGGGTCTCTTTCAGTTTGGTATAATCGCTGTCCCTTTGTGTTTTGAGGTCAGCATATTCCTGTTCCCATTCCGCAATAGGCAAGGTCTTTGTTCCTTTCGGCAGATTTGCATGGAGATAGCGGTTTGCCGCGTCCCATAGGGTAAGCTCGGCGCGGCGGGCTTCTGCAAACTTCTCCTGTTTTCCTTTCCAGCGGATTTGCCGATACTCGTCCTGTATGGGCTTGTAGGTTTGATAATTTCTGCCGTGCTCCAAGAGTTTTTGCAGTTCTTTCATGCGCTGCTCGGCGGTTTTCATTCCCTCCCGGATTGAATAGGCTTTATCACTGACAGAGGAAAGAGAAGCGTCCAGCTCGTCAAGATTAGAGATACCATGCTCGGAAAGATAGTTGACCGCTGCCGCTATGGTTTTCAGTTCATCGGCTGTGTGCTGTTGTTGCCAACGCTGCGAATACTTCCGGCTCTTTTCTCTCTGAACGTTCAAATACTTCATCAACAGATTTGCAAGGTTGGGAGATTGCGGCGGCTGCTCCGTGGCGGTTTCCCGCGCTTTGAACAGGTCGGCAATCCACTCTTTGAGCTTGCTAATCTGCGCCCGGATTTCCCGGATAAGGCGGTTTGCCTTTTGGATATTTCGGTTCAGTTCGCCTTTCTCGGTGGCGATACCTTTCTTCTCCATCTGGCAAGCCGCCACTCCCATGTGGACGGTGGGTATCTCGTCTATGCCGCGCTCGGCGTTGCTGCGGTGGTCGATACGCTCCGGGCTTCCGTTCCTCTCCAAAAAGTTGTTGGTAACGTCAGCCCATGCCTTGCGCCACAAGAGGGTGTTGTCTTTGTCGTTCCAGCCTGTGAGGTCAACCTTGTGGGTTTTGTATCTGCCGCTTGGCAAGCGGATACGCTCGCCGTTTTCATCAAGGTCATATTCCTTTTGGGACTTTGCCGCCCATGCGCCGCGCTCGTCAAGGGGGCGCATGGTAAGCATGATGTGACAATGGGGATTGCCCTTGCCGGTGTCGTGAATGGCATAATCAACGCACATTCCTCTGGAAACAAATTGAGAGGAACAGTATTCCCGGACAAGCCGGATTTGTTCCTCTCTGGATAACTCTATGGGGAGCGCCGCGTCAATCTCTCTGGCAAGCTGGGCGTTCCCGGCTTTCTCGTAAAGCTCCACGCTGTTCCACAAGGTTGAACGGTCAGAGAAAGAGGGCGGGGCGTGGGGTGGCAGCATAATTTCCGTATGGACAACACCGCCTTTGCGGGTGTAGTCGTGTGTCATTCCGTCCCACTCATTTGTCAGCTTTTCGCCGCTTCGGTAGGCGGCTGCGGCAACGGCTGATTTGCCCTTGCCCCGGCTGACAATGCTGATATTACAATGATAGATGGCTATGGGTATCACCTCCCGGATAAAATGAAAACCCGCAAAAATGGTACAGACGCCAAAGGCTGGTATACTGTTTTTGTGGGTGTGCAGGGATAGCCGCGTAAGCGGCGCAAGGGGTGCAGCCCCTTGTTGCGGCAAAGCCGCCAATGTCGGTCAGAGAGGGAAGCAAGCGGCTTTCTCTCTGTGCCGACAAGCCCTCGGCAGAGCGCACGCACCCGTAAGGGTGTATAAGTGCGCCCTTTGTACCAAAGGGATTATTCGCTTTTCCCGCCCTCGGTGCGTTTTTTCAGATAGCCCCGCGCTTCCTCGCTCGTCAGGGCAAGCCGGAGAAAGGCGGCGGCTTCTTCGTCGGTCATGGTCTTTGCTTCTGGCACAATGCTCTCAAAGACCGCACCCCGGACGATCAGCCGATGGCTGCGCGTCCTGCGTTCCTCTTGGGATAACTTTTGCCGCAACACCTTTTCCCGATTTTCAAGCTGCCGGATTTTCTTCTTCCCGTCCTCAATCTCGGCTTGCAATTCCTCGCGTTTTTTTTCTCTCGGTTTCGTCATGGGTGGTCACTCCTTTCTACCTGTCGGCATAGAAAAAGGACAGTCGATTTCCTCGGCTGTCCTTTTGATTAGGGTGTTTGGTTTACTCCGTTCTGCTCAATAAATGGGAATATTAAATATCAATACGCCCTTTAATACATTCCTATTAAAACATCAGCTTCGATTGTCAAATGTGTGAGAGTACGCCAATCAACGCAATCTTTTTCAACGCAAAAGAGAAGCGGCGTCATTTCAATAAACGACATTCTTTGTTCTGATGACAACTGTACGGTGGCTGAAACCGTTTCTCTTGAAATGGTTTTAAGATATTTCTCAAAATATTCAACGACAGACTCATTTGAATAATCTGGATTTTTCAAGTGTGCTTGCACTTTAGTCCTGATTTCCCTCAAATGATTTTTCGTAGGAATTACTTTCACAACATATCCGTTAGGAGATAGCAATCGCTGAAATTCTTTGTAGTGTGCAGGCGAAAATATGTCTAAAATACAATCCATACTTCCGTCTTTCAAAGGGATTTTTGATAAGTCAGTAACAAACCACTTCACTGCTTTGCGCTTGTCTTTTTTTGATGCAATCTGTATTGCCTCCCTTGACAAGTCAAAGGCAAAGATGTTTCGTTCTGTTCTTTGCTGTATCTGCCTTGCATAGAAACCCTCGCCGCAACCAACATCTAAAATGTTTCTTATAGATGGCGTATCAGAAATAAACTGTATGATTTTCTCCAACACAACATCATACATGCCATACTCCAAAATTTGGTGCCGGTTGTCAAAAGACCGCTTGCTGTAGTTGGTTTTGGGCGATGATTTTAACAACAAATTTACATACCCATATCTTGAAATATCAAAGCAATGTCCATGTCTACAAATTAGGCTATTGCCTTGTATATCCATTGATTTTGTGCAAATTGGGCATTGAAAATAAACCTTGCTGTCTGCAAAGCGTGATAAATTATTATTCATTTGTTTTTCCTCCGTAATTACATCTCTGCTTCAATAAGCGAGTTATGCAATACGGATAACCGCAACATAACTCGCGGTTTTATCTTAATCTCATAAATGTAACCATTGTGTTGTCCTCCAATCAATTCCGCAGTATTACTCTGCTTTTAGAAAAAGTATAGCACAAAACTATGAACATTTCAACTCTATTTCAGCCTGTCGGCGACGTTGCTCTCTCTGGCATACCGCCGCGCCGCTTCCCGCCGTTCCTCGCTGTATGGGGCGGTCAGACGGAAAGAGAAGCGGCCTTTCTCAATGTCAAACTCCATGCAGCCCGTTTCCGGGTCTGCGTCAGTCTGCTGGCAGATCGCCGGATAACGGCGGCTGTATGCAAGCAGACGCTTTTTCAAGGCGGTGTTGTGGGTGCGGATATGGATAAGGGGGTCTTTCTCGTCAAACCAAATATCGGTGGTCTTTTCCTGCTTGGTAAGCCCTGTTCTCATGCAAACTCCTTTCTGTGCCCCTGTTACGCAATAGGGGCATTTTTCGGGTGTTTTCTCCGGCTCTTGACTTGGAGAAAACGGCGTTTTTGACGATAAAAACCGCCCGGACGTGGAATGTATCGTCGGGGCGGCTGTTATCGCAAGATTTCCGATTTTTCCGGCTCTTGACCGTCAGACGCAGATAAACACGAACTGTCGGCAAGTATCGTCTTGAGCAGCTTGTCGCGGAATGTTTCTGTGCTGCTGTGATTGAAAAACAACTCCGCAACAATGGTCTGCCCGTTCCTCTGGGTCGTGATGATACTGTCGGGGGTCTGTTCTGCCATAGGCGGCTCCTTTCTTTGGGCGCAAAAGAGGGATTTCCCGTAGTTCGGAAAATCCCTCTTGGTTGACGGTTATTCTGTTTTACTGTGCGGGCTGTGCGGCGGCTGCCTGCGCCTTTCGCCTTGTCCGGTATTCCCGCGCTTTCATGCGGTCATACTCCCGTTGCTTTTCAAGATTTCTCGCCCGGTATTCCCTTGAATAGTTGCGGTGGTAGGCGCGGCTCTTTTCCTTTTTGGCTTCTTCGATTTCCTCCCGCATTTGCCGGATTTCCTGCTCGGTCGGCTCTGCAAGCTGCGTCACTTCGTTCTCAAACCTGCCTATATAGTTGAAATATATGCTGTTGTGCTGGATTGCGTATCTCGCCGTTTTCTGGTCGCGCTCATGCACTTCAATCCGGCTGATAAACTCGTTGAGAATGGCGGGGGTGAGGTCGGTAAAGGCGGCATGGCGTTCCGTCAGCTTCAAAAACTTCTGCGCCCGTCCTCCCGCGTTCTCATAAGCGGATAGCTGCTCTTGGAGCGTGGCAAGCTCCGCTTTCAGCGCGTAGTATTCTTCCGAATACTTCTTCGACATCTGCTCATAGCGGTCTTGCGGGATCGTGCCGAGGGCGTTGTCCTCATAGAGCTTATTCAGCACCTTGTCAATCTGTTCAAGGCGCGTCGTGATTTGCGGGATACGCTTCTGCTGCTTTTTGGTCTGGTCGGTCTGCTGCATGGCAAGGTTCTTTTTCACTAATGCTTCAAACTCCGCCCGATTGCTGATAGAATAGTCCTCGATTTTCTTCAGCACTTCCGCGATGGTCTGCATGAGCAAGTCCGCGTCCATGATGTGCGGGGAATGGCATTTGGGGTTCTTGGCTTTTCCCTTGTGGTACTCGCTGCAAAAAGCAACGTGCCGCTTGCCGCCGTTCCGGTAATCTATACGAATGTGCATTTTTGCGCCGCAGTCTTTACAGAAAAGCAAGCCGGACAGAGGGGGGATTTCCCCGCCCCCGTTGGGGCGTTTGACAGGTGCGTTTTCCAAAATCCGCTGTACGGTTTCAAAATCGTTGCGGCTGATAATCGGCTCATGCACATTTTCTGTGATGTGCCACTGGCTCCGGTCTACATAGTGGTTATGTTTATCCCGGAAATGCTTTGTGGTCTTGAA
>JAHAWY010000009.1 GCA_018385135.1 Oscillospiraceae bacterium
GCGTCAATGGCGAGCACCTTGCCGGGAAAACGCTCGGAGAGCAGGCGGATGAGAAGCGTTGCTACGACGGTTTTGCCTGTGCCGCCCTTGCCGGTTACGGCTATGGTTCTGATTTTTTCCATAATAAGTACCTCCAATTAATTATTTTTTGTTTCGGTTTCCTAAGTCTTAGGACAAAAGCGCCGCGAGCGCGGAGAAGCTTTTCTACTCATACTCGTCGAGTCGGTCAAGCTGCGACGGCGAGGGCTGAATCCATTCGAGCGCATCTTTTAGGCACTTGCCGTCAAACTCGTAAAACACGAAGCTTCTTTCCCTTGTTCGCTTGACAAGCCCGGCTTCATAGAGCTTTTTCATGTGGTAAGACATATCCGACGGCGAGGTGCCGCAGCGCCGTGCAAGCTCGCCTGCGGAAAGCCGTCCTTCGCGGAGCAGCAGCAGGATGTCTCTGTGCAGAGGGTCGGCGAGAGCTTCAAAGGTTTCCGAAAGACCTATTGCACCTCACTCCTCTCGGCAGATTTTAAAAAGCTTTTAATTAAAACTCTTTTGAAATAGCATAATCCCAAAACGGCAATTTGTCAATAGTGTAAATGGAGCAATTTCCTCTTTCTTCCCCAAAAAGCTTTTAAATCCGTAATTTGCGGATAACGGATTTTAGCGGAAAAGCGCTCTTTTTGGAACGCCGGTCAGATATGCCGGCGGGCAATCTCTTTTTATGCAATAAGGGTACTCCTTTGTATATAATAACAAATTTTGGTAATAAAAGGTCATGTCTAGCTTTACATAACAACATATTCTCTTGCCGATTTACACAAAATGACAACATTTTGTGTAATGGGAGCGCGCGCAAACCAAGATGTTGAGCAAAATGTCGCAATTTTTTGTATGTTGTGTTATAAACCGACGTCAAAATGCACATTAAAACTGTAATTTTTGCACATTTTCCTAAGAGCTTTTTCAAAGCTTACTATTGACGCAAATCGCTTATGAGTATAAAATATATACAAAATAGGCTAGTATTGTGATTTTATGTAATACTGTGTCATTTGAACAGCCCGCTGCGGCGCTTGAGAGGATGCCGTATATCGTACTTTAGTTAGAGAGAAGCCGGCTATATCTAAAGAATGGGGTGAAGACATGATAAATGAAAGAGAGCTCGTTGAAGAACGCAGAGAGCTTATAGAAGAACGTATCGAAGAAAAAAAGCAGAAGATAAAAGAGGATATTGAAACGAAAAGAAAGTCTTTGCGCAGGAACATGGAGCTGCCGATAATTTTGCTTACCGCTTTTATTGCGCTTTCTTTGGGCGTTGTTGCGGCGCTGCTTTGCAACAATGCAGTTAAATCAACGCTTGAAGCAAACCTTCCCGTTACGACGGAAACGGCGGCTCAGGCGGTTTCCGCTGTTGTTGATGAGATTAAGATAATTACGCAGGAAACGGGCTTGGATCCCATACTCAGCGACCCCGAATCAAGCAGCGAGGAGAAAACTGCAAGGCTTAATGTTCGCTGCGATACCTATGAGTTCGGCAGCGCCTTTTATGTTGACGCCGACGGCAGGGATCCGGTTTCGGGCAAGGATTACAGCGGGGAGGGCTTTTTTAAGACCGCTATAAGCGGCGAAACATATATCTCCTCTCCCGTAGTTAACGCTGCAAACGGTGATTTACTGCTTGTAACCGCTGCCCCGATAAGAAAAGACGGAGCTAAAAACGGCGAGATAGTCGGCGTTGCGGTGTTGACCGTTCCGCAGAGCAATCTGAATGAGCTTATTGCTGACATTAAACTCAGCGATAACAGCTATACATATATAATAGATAAAGACGGATACACCATTGCTGACCCCGACCTGCAGCTTGTTGTCAACAGGGAAAACATCTGTCAGCAGGCACAGACCAACCCTGAACTGGAAAGTCTGGCTGCCTGCCATATAAGAGCCCGCGCAGGAGAGACGGGTTTCGGCGAATACAAATACAATGGCGTTTCAAAATACACAAGCTTTTCACCGATAGAAGGAACTGACGGTTGGGCTGTCTGCATATGTGCGGCTAAAGGCGATTTCAATGGCGCGTTCAGAACATCAATTTATGTGGCGATAATTGCGATGATAATAGCCGTTGTGCTTGGCTTTTTCATGGCAAAGGAGATCGCAAGGAAGGTCTCTCTGCCTATAGCTGCTTTTGTCGGACGCTTGCGTAAGATGGCTGACGGTGATGTTACCAGTCCCATGCCGGAGGTAAATGCCGACTCAAGTGAGATGCAGATTTTGTATGACAGCATCAACAGGAGCTTGGAGAACAACAGCGCCATTATCAACGACATTCGCCAGATGCTTGGCGCTATGAGCAACGGCGACTTCTCGGTTGAGTCGCAGGTATCCGAACGCTATGTCGGCGATTATGAGGAGATACTTAAGGCGGAAAACGGCATAAGAAATGCCCTTTCCGAAACGCTGAGAAATATTCTTGAGATTTCCGTGCAGGTCTCCGGCGGTTCTGAGCAGGTATCCAACGGCGCACAGGCACTTGCGCAGGGCGCAACGGAGCAGGCGAGCAGCGTTGAGGAGCTTTCCGCGACTATCGGCGAGGTTGCAAGGCAGATTCAAGACAGTGCCGCCAACGCCGACAGAGCTAATACTATTACGCGCGAAAACGAGAGCATCATGCGCGGCAGCGTAGAGGCTATGGCGCAGGTGAGCGAGGCTATGGAGGAGATATCCACCACCTCGAAGGATATCAGCAAGGTCATCAAGGCTATAGATGATATCGCGTTCCAGACCAACATTCTGGCACTTAACGCGGCGGTTGAGGCTGCGCGCGCGGGATCGGCAGGCAAGGGCTTTGCGGTTGTAGCGGACGAGGTTAGAAACCTCTCGCAGGAATCCGCGGAAGCAGCGAAGAACACCACAATGCTTATCGAAAGTGCCATGCAGGCGGTTGAAAAGGGCAGCAGACTTGTCGGCAGCGCCAGTGTAGACTTTGCGCAGGTCGCAAAGAAGTCCGACGAGGTCAGCGGCATTGTTGCCGAGCTTGCCGAGCAGTTCCAACAGCAGGCTGTGGCCGCAAAGCAGATAGCTCTCGGCATCGAGCAGGTAGCAAGCGTTGTTCAGATAAACAGCGCCACCAGCGAAGAAAGTGCCGCGGCGAGCGAGCAACTGTCCAGCCAGGCGAACGAGCTTAAAGACCTTGTAAGGCAGTTTAAGATGACTTCTGAGGAACGCGGCTACAATGCCTCTCAATACTAATTTTTGTAAATAGTTTTTAGTAAGTAGATTAAAAACGTTTCCCGACTCCGCTAAAGTAAATCTACCAAAAGGAGAGACAGAAATGAATAATGCGCCCCAAAAAGTAATTGAAAACGTTAAGCCCGACTTGAGGTCAAAAATCAGCATTCAGAACATTCTGATT
>JAHAWY010000011.1 GCA_018385135.1 Oscillospiraceae bacterium
CAACCGCATAGTCGCTTTTTTTAACCACATGCGCCGCGGCGGCGCGACTACATTTGCGCCCCCCGCCCCCTTCTTGCTTTTTGCCCGAAGCGCCCTATCAGGCGTTTAAATGCTCAAAGGTTATTTCTCCGGCGTAATCGGTGGCGAATATTTCACGGATCTCCTCCATGTCCGAGGTCTGTCCCAAAGCCCACATCAGCTTTGTGACCGCCGCCTCGGTGGTCATATCAAGGCTTTGGATAGCGCCTGTTGCAAGCACCTTGCGCCCGACCTCATAAAGCGAAAAATCGCTCTGCTCATAAAGGCACTGGCTGCTGACGACCACGGGCACACCTCGCTCGACCAGACGCTTGATCTTGGGCGAAAGGTCGCGGCGGACAAAGTGCATCCCGCCCGCGCCGAAGCCCTCAAGCACGACGCCGCGATAACCAAGCTCTAAAAGGCTGTCAAATATTTTGGGGTTGGTGCCGGGTATGAGCCTCAGAAGAAAAATATCGTTGCAAAGCTTGTCCTTCAAAAGACACGGCTCGCTTTTGCAGGGACGGCGGCGGCTTAAAAGATGAACGCCGTCAGCGAAAAACTCGCCAACATCGGGAGAATTAACGCTCTCAAAAGCATCAAAGCCCATAGTTCGCACCTTTACCGCGCGGCAGCCGGACAGCAGCTTGTGGTTAAAGGCTATGCTTACGCCGATAACGTCGTGGTCAACGGCGGCGAGCGCGGTCGCCAAATTGCTGCGCGCGTCGGAAAGCGGAGTTCCTATGGGTATCTGCGAGCCTGTGAGCACCACAGGCTTATTAAGGTTTTGCAGCATAAAGGTAAGCGCCGACGCCGTGTATGCCATGGTATCCGTGCCGTGGGTTATGACAATGCCGTCATATTGCGGCAGAGACTCATAAACGCTGCGGGCAATAAGCTGCCACTCCTCGGACTGTATGTTCGAGCTGTCCAGATTTAATATGGCGCGATAAGTCAAATCGTAATAAGCGCGAAATTCCTCAAGCGCGCTCATAAGCGCAGGCGGCGCGGCCGTCGGAGCAAGACCGCCTTCACCGGCGCGGCTGGAGATCGTGCCGCCGGTGGCGAGAATGAGAACTTTTTTCATGGCTCTCTCCAAATAATCTAAAGTGTTGCGACCAAAGCCGCCCGTAAAAGTATACCACGGCAGGTCAAAAAATAAAGCCCCCTAATGAAGCTTTATGTCCGGCAAGAAGCGACGTCTCTGTTACAGCAGCAAGCCATTCTGTCCGCACAGAACGAAAATACGCTGTATTTTTGCAATTTTCGCCGCGTTTATATTCAAATCAGCGGGCGATTTGCCTCAGTAAACCGCCCGAAAAATGAATTGTCAAAAACAAATTGTGTCTTATGGTCGCCCCGAAACCGCGCCCGGCGTGCTGAAACGCCGGAAAACGAAGGGCTTTAGCGAATAACCAAAAGCATAAACTTGCAAAAACTATTTCATGCACAGCAATAAAACGCTTGAAAAATGAATGCTTCTGTAATATAATATGCAAGGATTACGTAACTGCGCGTATTACTAATTACAAGGAGAAAATAGTTTATGAAAAAATCACTGTCGATCTTGCTTGCAGTCTTGCTGCTGTGCGCACTGTTTGCCGGCTGCTCGCCCAACACCCCCGCGGCTGACGGCAACACCCCTGCAACCGGCACCGCCTCCCTTTCCATGGCAACCGGCGGCACCTCCGGCACCTACTATGGTTTTTGCGGCGTTGTCGCTCAGGTTCTCAACGAGAAGCTTGCCGACACAATGAAGATAACCGTTGAGTCCACCGGCGCTTCCAAGGCAAACATCCAGCTTCTTGACGCAGGTGAATGCCAGCTCGCCATCGTTCAGAACGACGTTATGTCCTATGCCTATGAAGCAAAGGATATGTTTGAGGGCGAGACTCCTGTTACCAACTTCTCCGTTGTTGCCTCCTGCTATCCCGAGCAGTGCCAGATCGTTGCCAACAGCTCCATCACCTCTATCGAGCAGCTCCGCGGCAAGAAGGTCTCTGTTGGCGACGCAGGCAGCGGCGTTGAGTTCAACGCCCGCCAGATCCTCGCAGCCTATGGCATAGACATTGACACCGACATCGTTAAGAACAACCAGAGCTTCGCTGACAGCGCAGACTCTCTGAAAAACGGCACTATTGACGCCGCTTTCATTACCGCAGGCGCTCCCACCACCGCTATCACCGAGCTTGCTTCTACTTATAGCTTCAACATTCTCAGCATCGACGACGAGCACATTGCCGCTCTCCAGTCCGAATATGGCTTCTACACTCCCTCTACCATCCCCGCCGGCACCTATCCCTGCGTTGCAAACGATGTTCAGACCGTTGCCGTTATGGCCACCATCGTTGTCTCCAACGACGTATCCGAGGATGTTGTTTATGAGCTGACCAAGGGTCTTTTCGACTATAAGGCTGAGATCACCGCAGGTCACACCAAGGGCGAGCTGCTTGACCCGGCAACCGCCGTTTCCGGTATATCCATTCCTTTCCACCCCGGTGCAGAGAAATATTATACCGAAGTTGGCGCAAAATAATTGAGCCGTTATAAACTCAAAGCAAAGACAATTACAGCCGCGGCGCTCATTGTCGCCGCGGCTGTTCTTATTATTATCTGCACATTCTGCACGGGTCACAGCCTTGTTCTGGAAAACACCGAAACAGGCGAGCGTTACGCTGCCTTTCCCGTAGAAAACGGGGATCGCTTTTCCGTTGAATTTATTCACTCTGTCAACCAATCTCCGGTCAAGGACATTTACGAAATCCGCAACAACAACGAAATATATGTCGTCGAGACCGATTATTTCGGCTTCGGCGCCGGTGTGCAGACGGAGCTAAACCCCGGTGAAACCCTCGAATACGGGGAGGACGGCTCCATGCGCATCAAGAATATCGACACTCTGCTGCCAAACCTCATCTATGTGGTAGGCACGGTGTCCGACCATGTTCTGTGCATAGACGGTCAGGAGCTTTCCCTGCGCGAGCTATGCGGCAAAAACAGCAGCGTTTCGTTTAGAGTTTGCAAACGCCTGCTCTTACTGTGTTAAAAAGCGCGGGTCTCTGCGAAAGAGCATCCGTATTAAATAAAATAAAGAAGGAGGCACCAACCATTGTCTAATCTGTTTAAAGAGCTAAAGGACAAGTTTGACGCAGTTGATCCCAACGAGGCGGCACGGCACGCGGAAAACGCCGAGCACCTTTCCGCCGACGAGGCACAGGCACTGCTCGAAAAGTACGACAGAGAGTCAAACATCCGTGTGTGGGACGGAATTCCCCGCCGTGTGATCCGCTATATGCTCGTTGCCTTCGCGCTTTACTGCGTTCTTATTAACCTTGTTTTCAACTGGGAAACACGCATTGAGCGCGCATCCTTTGTAGGCTGTCTTGTTTTCCTCATCTTCCTTGTGTTCCCCGCAACGAAGAACGGCAAGAAAAGAGTTAACCACGTTCCGTGGTTCGACCTTGTTCTCGCGGTCATCGGCGGCTTTGCGTATTTCTATTTTGTCGCCAACTGCACCGAAATAATCAATCAGGGCATCAAGCTCAACACCTTCCAAATCGTTTTGGGCGCTGCCGGCGTGCTTGTTACGCTTGAGGCGTGCCGCCGCGCGGTCGGCTTGCCGATTGTTGTCGTTTCGTCGCTGTTTATCATCTACGCGCTGACCCAAAAATCTCTCAAGCTCAATATTTACAACATCTTTTATACGGCGGAGGGCGTTATCGGCACGCCAATTCGCGCCTGCTCCACCTTCATCGTTTTGTTTGTAATTTTTGGCTCGTTCCTCGAACGAACGGGAATTTCAAACTTCTTCATCGAAATGGCAAACTCCATCGCGGGCAGCTCCTCCGGCGGTCCGGCTAAGGTCGCCGTCATTTCCTCGGCGCTTTGCGGTATGGTTTCCGGCTCATCCGTCGGCAACACCGTCACCACCGGCTCTGTTACTATCCCCATGATGAAGAAAAACGGCTACAAGGGCGAATTTGCCGGCGCTGTTGAGGCGGCTGCCTCCACCGGCGGTCAGATAATGCCCCCCATCATGGGCGCGGCGGCGTTTTTGATGGTCGAGTATTCAAACTTTGAGTATGGTTCCATCGCATTAAGGGCAATTTTGCCCGCGGCGCTCTATTTCGCCGGTATTTTCATAACCGTCCACCTTGAGGCGAGAAAGCTCGGACTAAAAGGTATTCCCAAGGAGCTTCTGCCCAAGTTCGGCAGGCTCATGCTCCGTCAGGGCTATCTGCTGCTGCCGCTTGTTATCCTGGTTTACCTCATCATTACCAAAACAATGGCTATGGCAGCAGTTATTGCAACGCTTATCGCCATTATCGTCAGTATGTTCCGCAAGGAAACGCGCCTTAACTTCACGCGCTTCCTCGACGCTTTGGAAAACGGCGCGAGAAGCACCCTTACCGTCGGCATCGCCTGCGCGGTCGCCGGTATCATCGCCTGCGTTATTACCACCACCGGCGTCGGCACTCAGCTTATCTCCGCCATCGTCGGCGTTTCCGGCGGCATCCCCATTATCGCCATGCTGCTTACCATGGTGACCTGCATCATCCTTGGTATGGGTGTTCCCACCACGGCAAACTATGTTATCATGGCGACTACCTGCGCACCCATCCTCATAAAAATGGGCATCCACCCGCTGGCGGCGCATATGTTCGTTTTCTACTTCGGCATCGTTGCCGATATCACCCCGCCGGTCGCTTTGGCGGCCTATGCAGGCTCGGCAATCGCACACTCCAAGCCCATGAAAACCGCCTTCAACGCCACCAAGCTCGCAATTGCGGCGTTTATCGTGCCGTATATCTTTGCGCTTAACCCGGCTCTGCTGTTTATCGACACCTCGATACCTGAGGTTATACTCATCGTTTTGACCTCCATGCTCGGCATCTTCGGCGTTGCCGTTGGCACGCAGGGCTATGTGTTCTCCAAGGTTCCCGTCGTTTTGCGCGTCCTCTCTGCCATCGGCGGCTTGACCCTCCTCTATCCCGGCTGGCAAACAGACGTTATAGGTCTTGTGCTGGTCGGCGGTGTTTGCGCCTATCAATACTTTAAAGCCGGTAAGGGCAAGTCCACTCCGCTTAAGGCGGCATAATTGAGCAGAGTCCCAAAAAGACCGCAGCCCCCTGAGCATTAAGCTCAGGGGGCTTTTTGCGCCTTTTACCTATTCGCTTTTTTCTCTGCCCGCGAGGTATAGCCAGTAGCCGGTTATGGTAGTCAAAAGCGTTCCGATGATTAGCACCCACATCGGGAAGCCACCGCCGGAGTCTTTAAACAGGAACACAACGCAAGCACCGATGACGATCTCGCCGATTATGGCGCAAACGGTAATGCCCCAGTTGCCGCCGGGTACATGGTAGGGTCGGGGCGTATCCGGGTCAGACAGTCGAAGCTTGATAGCCGCCGGGAACATGAACAGGTACGACAGAAAGAATATCAGCGTTGAGAACGAGAATATCGTCCAGAAAATCTCGTTGGCGTCGCCGCTGAGAGAGTAGTTTAAAACGATCAGCACCGTTGAGACTATGCCGAGAATATAATAGAGATTATCGGGTGTGCCGTACTTTTCGTGGCGGTGACCGAGCAGCTTGCTGCGCTTATCCATCTCAGCGCCCATAAGCGTTTCGTTCGCGCCCAGAGACCAGGTTATCATATTGGAGACCAGCGTAATTAGAGTTACGATGATGGTAAGATAAAACACTACTCCGGATGCCGGACCGAAAACGCTGCAAAGCTCCTGAAGGGCATAATAGAAGCCGTCAACGGTGTCTATCTGCTCGGCGGGGATAGCGGCAAGTATTCCAAAAGTGCCGAAAACGAACAGAGCGGTAATCGCAACGCCCGCGAAGATTATCATTTTGGGAACAGTGCGGCCGGGGTCGTGTATCTTGCTGCCTATCGCGCCGATAAGCTCAAAGCCCAGCAGGTTATAGGCGATGACGGCAATGTATTGCGTCGTCTCGTTAAAGCCGGGCATGAAGCTTTGCAGGGAAAAATCGTTTGCAAGACCGAATTTGATGCCGTAGGCAACGCCCATGAAGCCGAACAGCAGCATTACCGCCGCTTTCATAATGGCCGCAACGGAGGAAACCGTTACCGACAGCTCCACGCCGCGAACGCCTATCCATACAACCACCCAGCACATGATTATTGCCAGTCCCGCCAGCACCCAAGGGCTTGCCGAGGGCGCAAAGGCATACGAAAACCATGTTGAGAAGGCAACGAACACAGCGGGCATCCAAAAGCCGACGTTGATCCAGTAATACCAACCGACCAGTACGCCCGCCTTTTCGCCGAAGGCTCGCGTTACCCAGCTTGCGATGCCGCCGTCGTCGGGGTAGGCAGCGCCCAGCTCCGCGCTCACCAGACCATAGGGTATGAAAAACACGATGGCGGTGATTATCCAAATCGTTATCGACGAAACGCCGATTATTGCCGGCGAAACGAACGAGTCCAGAACAAGTATACTGCATATTGTAAACAGTATGCTTTTCCATAGACTGACTTTCTTTTCTTCTTCCATGAATGAGTCCTCCTGTTTAGTTTTATTCTACGCGCCTGCCGAGAAGCCGCACCGCTAAAACTCCCGCCGCCGCACTTAAAGCAAGGGATATGGCGGGAGGCAGTCCGAAGCCCGCCGGCAGATAACCCAGCAGCGAAACGGCGGCAGCCGCCGTCAGCGCGTATGGAAGCTGCGTTTTAACGTGGTCAAGACCGTCGCAGCCCGCTCCCATCGCCGAGAGTATCGTTGTGTCCGTAACGGGGCTGCAATGGTCTCCAAAGATAGAGCCTGAGAGCACCGCCGCAATGCAGGCGGAGATAAGCCGCTCGGAATAGGGAACGGCGAAAACCTTCACGGCAGAAAAGGCGATGGGTACGGCGATGGGCATTACTATCATCAGGCAGCCAAAGCTGCCCGTTCCAAAGGAAATGACGCAGCAGACAACGAAAATTATCATCGGCAGCAGACGGTAGGACAGATTAAGCGTGACCAGCTCCACCAGATAATACGCAGAGCCAAGCTCTCCCACCGCTGCGGACAAGCCCCACGCGAGGAGCAAAATCGCGGCTGTTAGCATTATACCCGACATTCCGCGAAGCCAAGCAGCAAAGCCGGAGCTTATTGTTATACGCCCCGTGACGCAGCCGGTGAAGATGGCTACTATGCTTGACAAGATGGCAGCGCGCATCAAAACGCTCACGGTGTCTGCATTTGCAAAAGCATCGGAAATGCTTAGCGTCTCCAGTCCCGCCTGCGCCGCGGCGCGCACGCCGCTGACGTAAAAGCCGACAAAGGCATAAGCTATCAGCGTCAGCACAGGCAGCAGCACCGACCAGACGCTTCCCGCCTCCAGTACAGCTCCCGTCTCAGTCTCGACACAGGCGCTGCCCGGCTTCAGCGGCTCGCCCTTGCGCGCTCTGCGCTCGGCGTGCAGCATAGGACCGTATTCCATGCCGAAAAGCGTGGTGGAAAAAACTATGGTAACGGCAGCAAAGTTGTAAAAGCAAAAGGGAATGCTTGCGAGAAAGTGCGCATAGGCAGAGCCTTCCATCCCGGTCACCTCAAAGCCGCTTTCAATCGCCGAAAGCTCGGCTGCTATCCAACTGGATATGACCGCAATGCCCGCAATCGGCGCTGCCGTGGAGTCAACGATATACGCGAGCTTTTCGCGGGAAACTCCGTTGTCATCGGTTATACGCCGCATAACGGGACCTGTTATGAGCGAGTTTGCGTAGTCGTCGAAAAACAGGCACATACCCAAAAGCTGAGCTGTGAGTGCAGCGCGCTTTGGCGTGGCTATATTGCCCGTTATGCGCCGTCCCAGAGCCGCAAAGCCTCCTGAGGCGTTTATCACCTCCACCATGCCGCCGATACAAAGGCATAAAATGATGATGGCAGCGCGGAAGCTGTCGGTCGCGGTTTTAAGAAGGTTCTCCGAAACGGCGATCAAGATGCTGACTAAGCTTGAAAAAAAGCCCCCGGAGCCGAATACACCCTCCAAAATAACATAGGCGCAAAACAGTCCCGCGAGGAGCGAGAACACGACCTCCCTGGTTATAAACGCCAGAGCCACTGTAAGCACGATGGGAAAAAGCGATATAAAGCCAAGCGTCAGTCCCGTGGCGCGTTCCGGCGAAAGCCCCTGAAGTCTCGCCGACGCAATAGCCTCGCCATAGCCTTCAAGCAGCGTAAACGATGCCGCCACGAGCGCCAGAACCGCGATTGCGGCTATGAGATATCCGTATTTTAGCTTCATCCGACCTCCCCCTTATGCCCGCGGCTTCCTCCCCACCGCGGACTCAGCCGCGGCGGGGACGCTTCGGGAGAGCTACTTGCACTGCTGCTGCGTTACGCAGTGGATGTTGCCGCCGCCGTAGGCTATCTCCTCGGTGCGAACGCCGACTGCCTTGCGCTCCGGAAACCACTCCTGAATGGTTTTAAGCGCCAGCTCGTCGTTTTCGTCGCCGTACTGCGGGACTATAACACCGCCGTTTACTATGAGGAAGTTCATATAAGAGGCAATAGACACCTCGCCCTCCTCGCGCGGGATAGTGCCCTCAACATAGTCGATGTCGAAATCGCCGCGAATGGTAACATAGTTTTTAGGCATACAAAGCTTATGCACCTTGAGCTTGCGCCCCTTTGCATCAGTCGCCTCGGAAAGGGTCTTGTACGCGGCGCGCGCCGCCTCGTAAAACTGGCTGTTCTCGTCATCGGACCAGATGCAGCCGACCTCACCGGGACGGATGAAGCAGGCAACATCGTCGATGTGCCCGTTGGTCTCGTCCGGGTCTATGCCGTCGCCAAGCCAGATTATTTTTTCAAGATTAAGATATTCTTTAAGCTTCTCCTCGATCTCCTCACGGCTCATATCGGGGTTTCGTCCCTCGGAGAGAAGGCACATCTCGGTGGTTATGAGCGTTCCCTCGCCGTCAACATGGATGCTGCCGCCCTCAAGCACGAAGTCGTGGGTTTTGTAGGTGTCAACATACTCGATCTCGCAGACCTTCTGCGCAACCATATTGTCCTGATCCCACGGGAAGTAAAGTCCGTCAAAAAGTCCGCCCCAGGCATTGAATTCCCAGTCCACGGCGCGAACCTCGCCCTTGTCGTTGGTCAGGAAGGTAGGACCGCAGTCGCGTATCCATGCGTCGTTGGACGCCATCTCCACAACGCGAATGTCGCGCGGGAGGGTGTTGCGGCAGCTTGCATATTGCTCCTTGGAAACGCAGACCGTTACCGGCTCAAACTGAGAAATCGCTTTGGCTACCTCGGCGAACGCCTTCTGCGCGGGCTTTGCGCCGCTTCTCCAGTTGTCGGGACGCTCCGGCCAAAGCATCCATATCTGTTTTTGCGGCTCAAACTCGCCGGGCATACGAAAGCCGTCCTTTTTGGGGGTGCTTTCCAGTCTCTTTGCCATAATATTTTCTTCCTTTCAAATTTTCTTTCGCTGCGGCAGAGAAACGCCGCCGCTTATCCTGCGCTTTTTTGCCGTGCCGCGCAAAGCTCAAAAGCTTGCCGCCGAAAAGCTCGCGCAAGGCGGCAAAACGAACCTCGCAGGCATAAAGCGCCGTTAAAATCGCGCTCTACAACTGATATTATGTGTCATTTGTGCCGCACTACACCAAATAAGGGCAGAAAAATAACGCGGAGCGACAAAAAACGCGGCATACGAACGCAGAGCTAAAAAAAAGCGCTCGTTTTCGGCGTATCTAAGTATGCCGCGCTTGAAATTGTGCGCAAAAGTGATATAACATAATAAATATAAAAGCAAGGTCTTTTGCCTCGGCAAAAGAAAAAATTTGCATAAGGCGATGCGGGCAATGGGAAATATAATTTCATACGTTAAAACAAATGGTGCTCAGAGCTTTAAAGACATACCTCTCGGCTGTGTTGACAGTCTTGTTCTCAGCGAGCTTGCCTATAATAAATACGAAGGTCGCGTTTCCGGTGATATGCGCTTTGACGTCACGCTCCGCGAGCTTAACTCGCACGGCGCGGCGGACTCGCTTTTTTCAACAACGCGCGTGCCGGAGCAAAACCGCGTTCTGTTTGAACTTGCCGCCGAAAGCAGGCGTTTTTCGGAAATCGCTCTCGGCGCATACCGGGCGCATTCTGACGAGGAGCTTGAAAAGCAATTTGCCGCAATTACATATCGTTTGGACGAAAACCTGTTTTACATAGCCTTTCGCGGAACGGACGGCAGCTTTGTCGGCTGGAAGGAGGATTTGAACATGGCTTATCAAAGCCCTGTTCCCTCGCAGACGGCGGCGCTTTCATATTTTGAGGAGCTGGCGGCGGCTTATCCTGAGGCAATGTTTATCCTCGGCGGTCACTCCAAGGGCGGCAACATCGCCGAATATGCCGCAGCCTGCGCGTCCGACGCGGCGCAAAGCCGCGTCATCGCCGTTTACAACCACGACGGTCCCGGCTTTCGTGAGGATGCTCTGAATATGGAGCGCTTTAACAAGATTCGCGGGCTTATACATAAAACCATACCCGAATCGTCGATCATAGGACCTTTGCTCGAGCAGTACGAGCAGGGGCATATTATCCGCAGCAGCGCCTTTATATATCTTCAGCACGACCCCTTTTCATGGCTTGTTGAAAACGGCGACTTTGTTTATTCCGAGCAGGTGAGCGGCTTTTCCTTGCGCGCAGGCAAGGCGATCCGCATATGGCTTGACGAAACCGACGAGAAAACGCGGCAGGTTTTCATCGGCGCGCTTTACTCCGCCGTTTCCTCCTCACGCGCAGACTGCTACGATGAGTTTTGCGCCGATTTTTTCGGCAACACGCAGCTTGTAATCGACGCTATCAAAACCGAGGACCCGGAAATTCGCCAAAAGGTGGACGAAACCCTGCAAAGACTGATGCTCACACTGGCGCGCGAGCTGCGCCGTGAAATAGCAAGTAAGACGGCGCGCCTGCTCTCAAAGCCGGGGCTGCCGCAGATTCCGTGGGGACTGCCGCGGTAAAACAAAAAAACTATGCGCGAGACGCCGATTCCGCCCTGTAAACACGCGCATAACCACATTCACCACACCGGTAAGCATTAGAATAAAATGGGCTGATAAAAAAGCAGCTTTGATACAGTGAGTATCAAAGCTGCTTTTTTATTATGGTGCCGGTGACCGGGATCGAACCGGTACGAGGGTCGCCCCTCACGGGATTTTAAGTCCCGGGCGTCTGCCAGTTCCGCCACACCGGCGTTTGTGCAACAACTGATATGTTAGCACGCGCGCCGCCGCCTGTCAAGCAAAGAGCGCAACACCTTTGACTATAAACGCAGCAAAAATCCCGCCGCGCCATGCTCAGGAATTTTAATGGTGATTGTAGTCGGCAGTACTTTTCTCACCGCGCTCAAGCCCATGGACCCAGTCGCTTTTGAGAAGGTAGACAAGCAGGATTATACTGCTTAGCGTCCATGTGATGGGGTATGCCCAAAACACCACGCGGATATCTGAAATATAATGGGTTGCAATGCTGATGTAGCTGACCCGGAAAACGCACCAGCAGCCCAGCATCGTCAGCATAGGCACAATCGCCCGCCCCGCTCCGCGCATAACGCCCGCGACACAGTGGGAAAAGGCAAGCAAAAAGAAAAACAGTGTGCGGATATGCGCGACGGTAGTACCGATCTCAATGACCTCCGGCTCGTTATTGAAAAGGGCTATAAGATAGGGTGCGATAAAGTAGAAAATAACGCCGACAGTCTCGGCTATCAGGCAGCCCGCGCAAATCGAAAACCACGCTCCGCGCTTGGCGCGCTCATATTCGTGCGCTCCGAGATTTTGCCCGATAAAGGTGGTTGATGCCATAGCAAAGCTGGTTATGGGAATGAAAGCAATACCCTCGCTCTTATTAAACGCCCCCGCACCCGCCATTGCTACATCGCCGAAGGCGTTGATGTTCGACTGCACGATAACATTCGCAAAGGAGATAACGCAGTTTTGAACGCCGGAGGGCAGACCTGTGCGGAGAATTTCCCTGAGCATCGGCGGATCAAAGCGAAGCTTCCTTGGCTCAACCCTGTAAATCTCGCGTGAGGTGCAAAGGCGGCGAAAAGCCAGAAACGCGCCCGCCGCCTGCGAGATAACCGTGGCTATGCCCGCGCCCTTAACACCCATTTCAAACACCGCCACGAACAGCAGGTCGAGAGCCACATTGAGAACGGAGGAAAAAATGAGGTAATAAAGCGGATGACGGCTGTCGCCCACCGCCTGAAAAATACCGCTAGAGCAGTTAAAAAGCGCAACGAACAGCGCGCCGGAAAAATATATCCTCATGTACGCAACGGCGTCCGGCAAGACTCCCTCCGGCGTATCCATCAAAACCAGCACCTTTGGGGCAAGGACATTAGCAATAACCGCAAGGAAAAGCCCCGCCGCGACAGCAACGGCAACGTCGGTGTGGACGGCGCGATGAACGCAGTCCTCCCGTCCCGCACCCAGGTATTTTGAGATTACGACGCTCGCGCCTATAAAGATACCCACAAAAAGACCGACAAAAAGCTGCGTTAGGGAGTTTGTGGAGGAAACCGCGGCAAGCGCCTTAAGTCCCACAAAATTTCCGACAACGGCAGCGTCAACAATATTATAAAGCTGCTGAAAAAGCTGCCCCCAAAAGACGGGCAGAGCAAACCTTACTATTTTCGGATAAATCGAGCCGCTCGTCATGAGCGTTACGTCAGACTTCATCTTTCTCCTGCTCCCTCCGTCTGTTAAGGGCGAAGCCTCGGCTTCAAGTCAAAGGACAGTCGTGTTTTTTCCTGCCGTCTCCGCTCACGGGCGCATCGCGGAGGCATCGGGCATCACACAGCTAAATACTTATACCACCGCAAGCCCGCCTTGTCAAATGAGGGGGCTTATTCGCCGCGCTTATGCAGGAGCTTTCAAATCGCGCAGATGGGAGTCACGCTCTTAACCGGCGGGCGTGAAAACACTCTCAAGGCTTTTGCACGCGGCATTTTTAGGTAGGGTGACTTTTTTCTTACGCTATTGCTCAGAAAACAAAATTCTGATATAATATATGAGTTTAGAATTAAGACAGACTAATTGCGCGCACAGCAACGCTTCGGCTCGCGCGCACGGAGGATATAATGAGCCACAAGGAATGGAAGCTGCCGCCGCTGCCCTCAGCGGACACAGCCTTGCTTCAAAACGCGGGCTACACCGCACTTTTGAGCGCCATACTCAGCGCTCGGGGCATCAAAACGCCCGAAGCCGCGCGGCTTTATCTGGAGCGGGACGACGGGCTTTTGAACGATCCGCTTCTGCTGAACGATATGGACAAAGCGGTGCGGCGCATCAGGCAGGCGCGCCTTAGCGGCGAGAAAATAGCCATATACGGCGACTACGACGTTGACGGCATCACCTCCTCGTGTATGCTATGCGACTATTTCCGCAGTTGCGGCTGCGACTGTGAGATTTACATACCCGACCGTTTGGACGAGGGCTACGGTCTTAACTGCGAGGCGGTCAAAGCCCTTTCAGACTCCGGCGTGGGGCTTCTCATAACAGTTGACTGCGGCATAACCGCCGTTGAGGAGACGGCGCTTGCCCTCTCGCTCGGTATGGACATAATTATTACCGACCACCACGAATGCCCGGAAAAGCTTCCCGAAGCCGCCGCGGTTATTGACCCGAAGCGTCAGGACTCGACCTACCCCTTTGACGCGCTTGCGGGAGTCGGCGTTGCCTTCAAGCTGATTTGTGCGCTTGAGGGAGAAAGCAAAGCTCCGCTCTCTAGATATTCAGACCTTGTTGCTGTTGGCACGGTGGCGGACGTGATGCCGCTTATGGGCGAAAACCGTGCGCTGGTATTCTCAGGGCTTGAAAAGCTCAAACACGCTCCGCGTCCCGGTTTCGCGGCTCTTTTGGAGCAGGCGGGCGCGCTGCAAAAGCCGATAAACGCATCGACCGTCAGCTTTATTTTGGCTCCGCGCATAAATGCGGCGGGAAGGCTTTGCAAAACCGAGGTCGCCGTGGGGCTTATCATGTCCGAGGACGAGCAAGCCGCTCAAGCCCTCGCGGTAGAGCTTTGCGAGCTGAACCACCGCCGTCAGGTACTGGAGACAAAGGTTTGGGACGACGCTATGAGCGAGCTTGAGAGCGCACGTCCCGACGCGCCCATCGTTATAAAAAGCAGCGCATGGCATCCCGGCGTTGTCGGCATAGCCGCATCACGTCTGGCGGAGGCGTATGGCGTTCCCACCATCGTTATCTGCATGGACGGCGGCATGGGTAAGGGCTCTTGCCGCAGCTACGGAAGCTTTAATCTTTTTGACGCGCTCTCCGCCTGCTCCGAGCATTTGGAAAGCTTCGGCGGTCACGCCTTCGCGGCGGGGCTGAACATCAGGGAGGAAAACATTGATGCCTTTCAAAAGGCGCTTGCCGCGTATTACAAAGCCAAGCCCCCATATCAGCCGCCCCTGCTTGAGCCGGAGCTTCTGCTTGACAGCTTTGAAATGCTAACCATAGACGGCGTGCTTTCGCTCGATAAGCTTGAGCCGTGCGGCAGCGGCAATCCGCGCCCATTAATGTGCGTTTGCGACGCAAGACTTGAGCAGTTGACACCCATAGGCGGCGGCAAGCATCTGCGGCTTCGCATAGGAAAAAGGGGCATCTGCTTAGACTGCGTTTTCTTCGCCCACTCCGCGCAGGAGGTGGACGTATCCGAGGGCGAGCTTATCGACCTTTGCTTCGCCCCGCAGATAAACGACTTTCGCTCGCAGCGCAGTGTGCAGCTTCTTGCCGCAGAGCTGCGCCCTTCCCGGCATCAGGAAAACTGCCGCAGCATTCTATCCGGCGGCGCTACGCTTGAGAGTATGCGCGTCCATCGCCCCAAGCGCGAGCAGCTCGCGCGTACCTGGCACACACTAATGGGCATGGGCGGCAGCTTTGCCTTCAGCCTTGCAGATATTGCCGAGCACAGAGGCGAGCTTTCGCCCGAAACGCTTTGCCTGTGTCTGCGCATTTTCGCGGAGCTGGGGCTGGTTTCGCTCAGCTCCGACAAAAACAGAGTTAACGCCACGGTGCGCGCGGATGCGGAAAAAACAGCGCTTGATAATTCACCGCTGTTTTGCAGCCTGTGGCAAAACCAATAAAGCGTTCAGACATAAAGATATTCATCAGAGGGACGAACTATGCAGGAAGCAGATAAAAAAAGGGAGCATCTTTCCCCGGAGAAAATGTATGCGGAGCTGGAGGCAAGTGTTCTTGAGCTTAACCCCACCGCGGACATGGGGCGTATCCATGCCGCCTATGAATGCGCAAAGCTGGCGCACAGCGGGCAAAAGCGCAAGGAAGGCTCAGACTATGTAACCCATACCATAGCGGCCGCGCAAATCTGCGTTGAGCTGGGGCTGGACGAGGACTCTATCATCGCCGCGCTGCTGCACGACTGCATAGAGGACACCCCGCTGACTCACGACGACATTGCAAAGCAGTTCGGCACGACCGTGGCGGATATAGTTGAGGGCGTTACAAAGCTGACTCGTGTTCAATATACCAGCAAAGAGGACGAGCAGATGGAGAATATGCGCAAGATGCTCATGGCAATGAGCCGTGACATCCGCGTTATTCTCATCAAAATCGCCGACCGTCTGCACAATATGCGCACGATGGACTACCAAACTCCCGAAAAGCAGCGCTCAAAGTCTCTTGAGACTATGGAGATTTACGCACCCATCGCCCACCGTCTCGGTATGCAGCGCGTTAAATGGGAGCTGGAGGATCTATCCTTGCTCTATCTCGACCCCATCGGCTACAAGGAGATCACCGACGCTCTGGCAGAACGTATGGACAGCTTGAAGGAGTTTATGGCAAATGTTGAAGCCTCCATCAAGGCGCGTATGGATGATTGGGGCATAAACTGCACCATCGCAAGCCGCATCAAGCATATTTACAGCATTTATCGCAAGATGTACTCGCAAAAGAAGGAGCTTTACGAGATCTTTGACCTTTGCGCCTTCCGCGTTGTGGTGGATAATATAGCCGACTGCTATAATGTTTTAGGTCACATCCACGATATGTTCAAGCCTCTGCCCGGACGCTTCAAGGACTATATATCAACGCCCAAGCCAAATATGTATCAGAGCATACACACCACCGTTATCGGCTCTGAGGGCATACCCTTTGAGGTACAGATACGCACATGGGAAATGCACCTGACCGCGGAATACGGCGTTGCCGCGCACTGGAAATACAAATCCGGCGAGCAGGGCGTCAAAAGCGGCGACGAGGAGAAGTTCGCGTGGGTGCGCCGCCTTTTGGAGGCACAGCAGGACTCCGACGCGCAGGATTTCTTCCACGACCTTAAAATAGATATGTTCTCCGACGAGGTTTTTGTTTTCACGCCGCAGGGCGATGTTATAAACCTCCCCGCGGGTGCAACCCCCATAGACTTTGCCTATGGCATCCACTCCGCCGTCGGCAACCGCATGATAGGCGCGAAGGTCAACGGGCGCATAGTGCAGTTTTCAACGGTTCTGCAAAACGGCGATATTGTTGAGGTTCTGACCTCCAAGTCCGCTCCGGGTCCCAGCCGCGACTGGATGAAGCTTGCCAAAAGCGGCGCTGCGCGCAACAAGATCAAGCAGTGGTTCAAAAAGGAAAAGCGCGAGGAAAACATTATCCACGGCAGGGCAGCCTTTGAGTCCGAGCTTAAGCAGGTGGGCATTCCCATGTCAGCGGTCACTGATGAGGAGATGCTGCCGATAATCCTCAAAAAGCTTGCGGTTGCAAGCCTTGACGACGCTTTCGCCTCGATCGGCTACGGCGGCATGACCGCCACGCGCGCCGTTAACAAGGTCAGAGACGAAATTCAGAAAAGTCAAAAGCCGAACCAAAAAACAACGGTTGATAAAATAACCGAAAAGGCGGAGCAGCGCAAGGCACAGCAGGACGAAAAGCGCGCAATTCACGGCGTTTTGGTCGAGGGGCTTGACAACTGTCTTGTCAAATTCTCACGCTGCTGCACCCCCGTCCCCGGCGACCCTATCGTCGGCTTTATAACACGCGGCTACGGCGTTTCCGTCCACAGGGCGGACTGCAAAAACTATATTTCGGGACGTGAGGATCCCGTTGACGGCGGACGCTGGATAGGCGTTAGCTGGACGGACACTCCGAACGAAAGCTATGTTACAACCATTAAGATTCTCGCCCGTGAACGCAGCGGCTTCCTTATGGACATCGCAACCGTTTTAAACTCGCTCAGCGCCAAAGTTTTGAGCCTGAACGCCCGCGATATCGGCGGTGAGCGCTCCACGGCAACGGTAACGGTCGAGGTTAAAAACATTGAGGACCTTGAAGCAATAATGGCGAGACTGAACACCATTTCCGGCGTTACGGAGATTAGCCGTGCCGGAGACTAGGAAAGGAGAGAGCATATGAGAGCTGTTCTCACAAGAGTTGACAGCGCCTGTGTTTCCATTGCCGGCGAAGTCGTAGGAAAAATCGGCAAAGGCTTCCTCGTTCTTCTCGGCGTCCATGTTGACGACGGCGAGGCGCAGGCGGAGAAGATTGCCGATAAGCTCTGCGGTCTGCGCGTTTTTGAGGACGAAAACGGCAAAATGAACCTCGCGCCCGACAAGGCGGGCGCGGAGCTTCTCATCGTTTCGCAGTTTACGCTATACGGCGACTGCTCCTCCCGCCGCCCCGGCTTTACAAAGGCGGCAAGACCGGAAACGGCTATCCCGCTTTATGAAAAAGTCATCGCTCTTTGCCGCGAGCGCGGCTTCAAGGTGGAAACGGGACGATTTGGCGCGGAGATGAAAGTTGAGTCGGTCAACGACGGACCGGTTACTCTTATTCTTGACACGGCGGAGCTTTAAAAAATATTCTCACATTACCGAAAGGATGTCTCCCTATGAATATAAAATGTATGGCGCTCGGTCATATTCAGACCAACTGCTACATTGTAACTGACGAGCAAAGCCTCAATTGCGCGGTCATCGACCCCGGCGGTGAGTCGAATACCATTATGCACTATCTTGAGCTGAACAAGCTGAAATGCACCGCAATTATGCTCACGCACGGTCACTTTGACCATACCGGCGCGGTGGAGGAGCTTAAAAAGCAGACCGGAGCCGCGGTTTATATGCACAAGCTCGATGTTCGCCGCAATCTCGCCGAGCTTGGCTTTCGCTACAACCCGCCGAAGGGCACTCAATATTACAAAGAGGGCGACACGGTAAAGGTGGGCGCTTTGGAATTTAAGGTTATCGAAACCCCCGGTCACTCCGAGGGCGGCGTTTGCCTTATCTGCGGCGACGCACTCTTTGTAGGCGACACGCTTTTCCGCGATTCCTGCGGACGCACCGACCTTCCCGGATGCAGCGCAGCCGCACTGATGCGCTCGCTGAAAAAGCTTTATGACCTGCCGGGCGATTACGATGTTTACCCCGGTCATATGGAGCAAACCACGCTTGAGCGCGAGCGCCGCTTCAACTATTTCATGCAGAGCGCCGCAAGCGGAGAGCTTCCGCAGATGTAGCATAAAGCACGCAGGCAAGGGCGCAATGCGTCCCCGCTTTTAGAGGATACGAATAGTGAGCTTTAATTCTATCGGCTTTTTGCCCTTTATTACTGCCGCCGCGGCAGTAAGCTATTGCTTCAGACCAAAGCTGCGAAATCCCCTGCTGCTTTTGTTCAGCCTTGCCTTCTACGGGCTTTACGGCGTGGAGCATCTGCCATTTCTGATTTTTTCCATAAGCCTTACCTACCTTGCCGCTCGGCTCATTGAAGCCGCGCAGGGGAATGCGCGCAGGGCATATCTTTGCGCAGCGCTGTGCCTTAACATAGGTATGCTGTTCGCGTTTAAATATCTGGGCTTTTTCGCCTCGCTGGCTAATCGTCTGGCGGGGCTTTTCGGCGTGGGGGCGCAGCTTTCCCAGCCCGACTGGATATTGCCCGTGGGCATATCGTTTTTCGTTTTCCAGACCACGGGCTATCTGATGGATGTTTACCGCGCTAAGCTCTCGGCGGAACGCAGCTTCATTGACTACGCGCTGTTTGCCTCCTTTTTCCCGGGGCTTGTCTCAGGTCCTATTCAGCGCGCGGATAAAATGCTGCCGCAGTATAAAAGCGAAAACGCATATAGCTACGACAAGGTAAAGGCAGGCGCGCTGCAATTTACATGGGGCGCATTTAAAAAGATGGTCATTGCCGACCGGCTGGCGGTGCTCGTGAACACTGTTTACTCCGCCCCCGCCGAGTATTCGGGCTTTCAGCTTCTTGTTGCCGTGCTTTGCTATTCCGTTCAGATCTACTGTGATTTTTCCGCATATTCCGATATGGCTGTCGGTGCTGCACGCGTCATGGGCTTTGCCCTGCCGAAAAACTTTGACCGCCCGTATTTTGCCGTTTCCGTTCAGGATTTTTGGCGGCGCTGGCACATTTCGCTTTCCACATGGTTCAGAGACTATCTCTATTTCCCGCTCGGCGGCAGCCGCAAGGGCAAATGGCGCGGCTACCTTAACATCATCATCGTCTTTCTTATAAGCGGTCTGTGGCACGGCGCGGCGCTGACCTTTGTTGCGTGGGGACTGCTGCACGGAATTTTGCAGGTGCTGGGAAAGCAGCTAAAGCCCTCGCGCGACAAGCTTCGCTCGGCGCTGCGTATTTCGGAGGATAGCCGCGGGCTTCACGCTTTTCGCGTGGCGCTTACTTTCGTCACCATCACGCTGACGTGGGTGTTTTTCCGGGCAGAGAGCATAAGCGACGCGCTTTTTATCATAGGCAGGCTCTTCACGCAGCCTTTTGACTACGCGCCCATTACCGCTCTGGGGCTATCACGACCGGCGCTTTTCGTGCTGGGATCGGCTGTGCTGCTGCTTTATCTCACTGACCTTCTCGGCGGGCGCTGCCATCTGGCGCAGCGCATCAACGAAAGCTATGCGCCGAGGGCAATCGTGTATGTGCTGATGCTTTTTGCAATTCTTTTATTCGGACATTACGGTGCGGGCTTCGATCCGATGGATTTCGTTTATTTCAAGTTTTAAGGACTAAGGGTGCGGATATGACCGAAACAAAAAAGAAAACCAATGTGGCAAGAGAGCTTGCGGTCGTGTTTTTCGTGCTTCTCTTGCTTATCACATTCACAGCCGCGAGCAGCGAGCTTTTAACTCCAAAGCGGTATGACTACGGCGCTACATGGGGGCAATATCTCGAAGAGCCGGAAAACAGCCTTGACGTTTTGTTTTTCGGCAGTTCCATTACCTACTGCGATGTTGTTCCGGCGGTTATCTGGGAAAAAAGCGGCGTGGCGTCCTATGTAATGGCAGGACCGGAGCAGACTGTTCCAATCAGCTACTACTACATAAGGGAAGCCTGCAAAACCCAGTCGCCGCAGGCGGTATTCCTTGAGGTGACGGGCGTTTTCTTCGAGCGCTACCAAAACTTCACAAAGGTAAACGTCGGCTATATGCCCTATGGCTCAAACCGCTTGGGAGCAGCCTTCCATGCCTCCGAGCGTGAGGAGCTGACAGGTCTGCTTTTCCCGCTTTATAACTACCACAGCCGCTTTGACCGGCTCACGCAGGAGGATTTTGCCATAGCACTTTGGGGCTATGGGCAGGACGATTTTGCCGGTTACACGTTTTTGGATACCGCCGCCGAAATTGACGGCGTTCAGCCGCGCGGAGAGACGCTTGACGAGGAAAACTACGCGCGAAATATAGAATATCTGCGCAAAATCGCCGAGTTTTGCAGGCAGGAGGACATAAAGCCCGTGTTTTACATTGCCCCCACCTGCCTGAGTCTCTCAGACGAGCATCTTTCAATGCTCAAAAGCGACATTGAAGCAATCGACGGCGTCAGCTTCATAGACTTCAATTCCGACGAGTACTCGACCGACTATGATTTACAGCGCGACTATTATGACCTGCTGCACTTCAACTGCTACGGCGCTGAAAAGTTTTCCGCGCAGCTCGGCAAGCTTATGACCGGCACGCTCGGTATTCGCGCGGACAGCGGGAGCGACGACGCCCTCTGGCTGCAAAGGCTTGAGAGCTTCAATGCCCGGGTGCAGGCATCCTCCGCCTCTGCCCAAAGCGCGTCATAAACGACCCGCCAAACGGCGAAAAAACTAAAAAAGGGATTTCTCATAAAGAGAAATCCCTTTTTGGCATATGGCGCTATTTTCGGCTGCTTCCAAGCTTTCCCGCTCCGCGCTCGGAGGCTATGGCGCAAAGCTCGTCATAGCTCAGCTCCCTGACGCTCGTTTTCGGCACGGGCAGCAGCAGCGCCTGACAAACCGCCTTATCGGTTTTATATACAACGGCCGCTTCGCCCGCAAGGCTCTCGGTCAGCTTCTCGGCGGCATCCGGACGAACGAAATAAAGCGGCAGCTCATTATGATTGGTAACGGGAATGAACCACTCCCCGCGATAGCCGCTGTCAATAACGCCGCAGCGCTGACCTATCCCCTTTGTCCCGGTAGAGCCGCGCTCGGCAATGCGGAAAAAGTAATCAGGCGGGCAGGCACTGGCGATACCCGTGGGCAAAAGGGCGGTTTCATGCGGTGCAAGACGCAGAAAATCGCCGTCAAGCAGCACATAAACGTCATAGCCGGCATCCTCCGGACGCTTGGAGGGCAGCTTTGCCCCCTCCTTTGTTTTCGCGAAAAAAATCTCAACCGTGTCCATCTGCTTCTCCTATGGAGGCTTTCGGTGCCGCTTTTTCTGCCTCGCCGCCCGAAGATCGCCTCCCGTTTGCATATTATCACTCGTTATCGTATAAGTCGCCGACTATGAAATCCCAGTTTTTGAGGAAGATATCTGTCAGCTCCGGGTCATACATAGTGCCGCGCCCTTTGCTAAGCTCCTCGCAGCAAATCGAAACGCTGAGCGGGTCGCGGTAAACACGGCGGCTGCGCATGGCGTCCACCGAGTCGCACAGGGCAATGATCCTCGACACAAAGGGGATGTCCTTTCCCGCAAGTCCTTTGGGGTATCCCTTGCCGTCCCAGCGCTCGTGATGAGCCTCCACTCCCTCCGCAATATGCGCCAGTCTCCCCTCGGGAAGCTTGGACGCAATGGCTTCGGTGGTTATGGGGGTCTGCCCCGCTTTGTTTATTATCTCCGCCCCGATGGTAGTGTGCTTTTTTATCTCCTGCCACTCCTCGTCGGTGAGCTTGCCGGGCTTGTTGAGCGTTGCGTCTGAAATGCCCGCCTTGCCGATGTCATGCACGGCTGCGGTCATTTCTATCATTTCCGCCTTGAGCAGCGGCAGCTTTAAAACCGTGCAAAGGCGGCTTGCCATAATGGCAACGCGCTCTGAGTGATGCGCGGTGTAGGCATCGCGCGCTTCAAGCACCGCGACTATCGCGGCAAAGGTGTTGCGGTAAAACAGAAGGGAAACATTCTCCAGTACGCTCTTGTAGTCGTCTATATGCGGAAGGGAGTCGCTGACCTTCTTTTTTATGGTGTGCTTCATCTAAGTCCTCCAAAAACGGCGCAATATATTTGAAATTATTTTATTCGTGTGCAATAAACACTCTGTCCCACGCGTTATTTGTAGTCCGAGCTTTCGTATCACGCCCGCCGAAGCAGGGCATGAACGCAGACGCTCTGTAGCCTTGGCATGGGTGCGGTGCTGTAGGAAAAGACGGAAAATTTAACAAAAATATTATATCACATAGCTTTTTCAAACTCAATCTACACTTTTGTGACACTTTACCGCAATTGCTGCTATATATGTGGGACGATATATTATAAGTAAAACTATGACAGAAAGCTTGAAATGCCCGTGCCATACCTATTATAATAACAACATAATTCCGCTGCAAGTCACTAAGCCTCAGAAAGAAAAATATTCTTGCGTTATCCCGCAAAAAATGGTATACTGAGCGATGTTGCATTAATGCACATATGTTTTTCTTGTATCTTTCTTGCAATTTCTTACAAATTGGTTTTGAGCGTTTTTCCCAAAAAGATTATTAGGCGTGCGCATCCGTTTCTCCGGCACAGTGTTGTCGATTAGTACTTAGAGAGAGAGTCTTCCGATATGCTGTATATCCCTCTGGCCTATGTAAAACCGGATATGGTTCTGGCAAAGGACATTCCGTCTCCAAACGGTTTATTCTCGCTGCTTAACAAGGGACAGTCCTTGACAGCCGCTCACATTGCCAAGCTTCACAGCTTTGAAATCGACGGTGTATATATCGAAAATGAGCTGAGCGAGGACATTGAGCCTGAAAACCTGCTTGAGCCGGATGAGCACCGCAGCATCATGACTGACCTGCGTGCCGCCTACATAAGCATCGCCAGCCAGCCATACCTCTCTCCCGCCGTGGCCGATTCCACCAAGGCGCTTGCCACGAGCATTGTCGATAAGCTTCTCGACCGTGAGGAAATCCTCATGGACATCATGGAGATTAAAAGCTACGACAACTACACCTATTCACACAGCATGAACGTCTGCATCCTCAGCGTTCTCATCGGCAGGCAATACGGTCTTTCGCTCAACCGGCTTACGGACATCGCTTTATGCGGTCTGCTCCACGATATCGGCAAGGTCGATATCCCCATAAGCATCATCAACAAGCGCGGTCCGCTTACGGACGAGGAGTATGAAATCGTAAAAGCGCACCCGTCCCTGGGTGTAGGGCGTATGCGCAAGTGCTACAACATATCACGCGAGGTGCTTGAGGGCATCCAGTGTCACCACGAAAAATTCGACGGCAGCGGTTATCCTTATAAATACAGGGGTGAGCGCATACCGCTTTTCGCTCGAATTTTGTCGCTTGCTGACGTTTACGACGCTTTGACCAGTCAGCGCAGCTATCGGGGAGCATGGCTTCCCTGCGACGCCATCGAATACATAATGGCGCAGGCTGATATCCAGTTTGACAGAGAGATTATCCGCCATTTCCTGCACATCGTTTGTGCCTACCCCACAGGAACTATCGTTCGTCTCAGCGATGGCAGCCTTGCCGTTGTTGTGTCAAACCACCCCGAAAATGTTCTTCGCCCCACCGTCCGATTGATGAACGACTGTTCCCTCGGCAAGAAAATGGAAGATATAAACCTTCTTGAAGATCCTAAATTCCTGAACATCACTGTCTCGGCGATGCTTGGAAGCTCATACAGCACGGAGTCCGAAGCGGTAATTTAACGCAGAGCGCCCATCGAGACACAAAGTATAAAAAGAGACTGCTGAAAGCAGTCTCTTTCTTTATGCCATCTTTCGTTATACGCTTGAAATTTCTTAAGCAATGGTATAGAATTGCCTTGAATATCCGAAAAGAGGTAGAAATATGGAAAAAAAAGCTGCGCCCGAACTTAACAAAAAGCAAAACCTCCTGCTTAAGATAAAGTTCTTTTTATTCTCGGTCTCAGCGGGAGTTATTCAGCTTCTTGCCACCACCATTTTAAACACCTGGGTGCATTTGGATCAATACACCCAGCTTGACGAGCTTCTCGGCAATGACTATGGTCTGTCTTATTTCATCGGACTGTTTTTATCCGTTGTATGGAACTTCACCCTTAACCGCCGCTTCACCTTTAAATCCGCCGCAAATATTCCCGTTGCAATGCTGAAGATTTTAGGCTTTTACTGCGTGTTTGCCCCGCTCTCCATTTGGTGGACCGTTCGCCTGACGGACGCCGGCTGGAGCTGGGTGATAGTTCAGCTCGGCACAATGATTATAAATCTTGTCACCGAATTTCTTTTCTGCCGCTTCGTTGTTTACCGCAACAGTGTTTACACAAACGAGTCTGCCAAGCGCGAGCTGGAACGCGAAAACAAAACCTAAAGTGCTTTATCAGTTAGAACCCGATTTTAATGGAGGGATGAGCTTTGGAGCTTAACAGAGATAACATTAAAAAAATCATACTTATTCTATTCGCGGCGATCGCCTTTTGCATAGGTCTTATTCATATGTCCTCGGTATGGGCGGCGATAAGAAGTATTGCGGGCATCTTCACGCCGATTATCATCGGCTTTTGTATTGCCTTTCTGCTTGACCCGCTGACCACCTTTTTGCAGAATAAGGTTTTCGGTTTCATCATACGCCGTCTGGGAAGCAAGGGCAAAATGCCCGCCCGTGTGCTGGGGCTGGTGCTTTCCATCATCATCGTGGCAGGCGTTTTTGCTATTCTTGGCGTTCTTGTCGTGCCGGAGGTGCGTGAGGCGCTTTCCATCATAGGAGAAACACTGCCAAATGCGATTACCAACGCGGCTATTTCCATAAACGGCTTTATGGAACGCTTTGACATCGATTTCCGCATCCCCATCGGCGGAACCTCGGAATGGATGGGCTTGCTCACCCAGCTTCGCACCTATGTTAACGCGCTGCTTGACGAGGACTATCTGAGCAACATCGCCGACACCGCGCTTACGGTCGTCAGCGGCTTTACAGACTTCTTCCTCGGACTCATCCTTTCTTTTTACATTATCGTTCAGCGTGATCAGATTTTGCGCTTTATGCGCCGTTTTACCAGAGCCTATTTTGGACAGCGCACCGTAAAAAGAATTTTCAAAGTAACCGCGCTTAGCAACAGCTCCTTCCGCAGTTTCGTTACCGGTCAGCTTACCGAAGCGGTCATCATCGGTCTGCTCTGCTTTATTGGCATGGTGATTTTCCGCTTCCCCTATCCCACCGCTACCTCGGCGGTCGTCGGCGTAACCGCACTTATCCCGGTGTTCGGCGCATGGATAGGCGGACTTCTCGGCGCTATTCTGGCTCTGTCAGACTCTCTTTCCAAGGCGCTGCTGTTCGTTCTGTTTCTCGTTATTCTGCAGCAGCTTGAAGGCGACCTTATCTATCCGCGCGTTGTCGGCAAGTCAGTGGGTCTGCCGGGCATACTCGTTTTCGTTGCCGTCATGCTCGGTGCGAGCATTTCGGGCGTTCTGGGTATGCTTATCGCCGTTCCCCTCTGCTCGATAATATACACCCTTGTCAAAGAGGCGATTGACCATCGCCTTGCAAAAAAGGAGGCGTCGGCATCTACGAGATCCACAGAGCACATCTCCGATGAGCCGCCGGAAACGCCGCAGGTCGAACCCGAAAACACATAAAAAGCAAGGAGACCACCTCGTGAACTCATTTCAAAAAATTGGCTATAAACTCAGGCATCTTAGCAAAAGGGAGCTTTGGCTGCTCCTCTACCTGCCTATACATCTGATATGGTACCTCATTCTTGATCAGGTCTACTCCGGCAACGACTACTATGTTATGCACTCCCCGCTCGACGACATGATTCCCTTCTGCGAGTGGTTTGTATTTCCCTATCTTATCTGGTTCTTGTATATGGCGATAACCGGAATTTATCTGCTGGTAAACGACGAGGAGGGCTTTGAAAGATACATCCTCACACTTTGGGTGGGCTTTTTCCTCTCGATGACTTTCATCTCCTTTTTCCCGACGCAGCAAAACCTCCGCCCCGAAATTATGCCGAGGGAGAATTTTGCCTCTTGGATAATGAGCCTTATCTATGCTTTCGACACAAATACCAATGTTTTTCCAAGTATGCATGTTGTCGGCGCACTGGCGGTGGAGGCGGGCATTGCCCAGAGCAAGGTGCTAAAGCCCAAATGCGGCGTGCAGATATTCTCCGCCGTACTTTGCCTGCTCATTATAATTGCAACCGTTTTTCTCAAGCAGCACTCCGTTCTTGACGTATTCGGCGGCATTGGCTTTTTCCTCGCTGCCTTCATTATCGTCAGCTTGTATTACAAGCTGCGCAACAGGAAAAAGCGCGGCGCATAGCCTCCTGTTTCCGAAAGAAGCACGGCTTTATAAAAAACGGCTGCCCAAGGGGCAGCCGTTTTTAAGCTTTGGAAATATTAATATGTATCCGCTTTACGGCTATTTGCCGCCGGGTGACCGGCTTGCTCTGCAAAGACAGCGCAAAGCCGACGCCTAATCTTTTATATCGCAAACCTTGCCGATATTTTCGCCATATACCTTGATAACGCACTCGTAAAGCTTTTGAAGAAGGCTTGCCATCGTCTCCAAATCTTCTTGAGACAGGTTGCCCAAAATAAGCTCAGAAAAGCGCGCCTGCGCCTGCTTTAAGCGCTCAACAACGCCCTGTGCCTTATCGGTAACGAAAATTTTCTGGAAACGACGGTCATTCTCATCAACACGGGCGGTTATGTAGCCCTTGTCAGCCAGACGAACAAGCGCCTTGGAGACATACGCCTTGGAGACCCCGCGATAGCGCGCTACATCCACCGCGGACTGGAATTCAGGATTATTTGAAAAGAACAAAAGCACGTCTGCCTCGGGCTTGGTCAAGCCGCAGGCTATCGCCTCGTCCTCAATAGTTTTAGAGTAAAGCTCGCAGCCATAGCTCTGTATTCTGACAAATTTTCTTGTGTCAAACGCACTATCCATTAATAATCCTCCATGTTGACAAGAATCCCGTTTACGAGTAGACTATTATACGTTGAAAGCCCTAGACTGTCAAGTCTAATGAAACTAATGAGTATTTTTGTTGCTTTTTGACGAATGTGGGAGAGATAAAATGCGCACAAACCAAATGACGGAAACCGAAGCACTGGGTCAAAGCAGCGTAGGCAAGCTGCTGTTCAAGCTGGCCGCGCCCTGCATCGCGGCGCAGATAATAAACCTTTTATACAACCTGGTGGACAGGATGTACATAGGTCATATCGAGGGTGTGGGCAAGGCGGCGCTTACGGGCGTCGGCGTGTGCCTGCCGCTTATCATGATAATATCCGCCTTCGCGGCGCTGGTGAGCATGGGCAGTGCTCCACGCGCATCTATTTTTCTGGGAAAGGGCGATTTGGACACAGCGGAAAAGACCCTCGGCAACAGCGTGACACTGCTTGTTATCGCGGCACTGTCCTTAACGGCGGTATTTCAGCTTTTCTCAGAGCAGCTTCTCCTGCGCTTCGGGGCAAGCGAAAACACTATCGGCTACGCGCTTGACTATATCCTCATCTACTCTTTGGGAACGATTTTCGTCCAGCTAACGCTGGGGCTTAACGCCTTTATCAGCGCACAGGGCTTTGCAAAGATCAGTATGCTGACGGTGCTTATAGGCGCGCTTTGCAACATCGCGCTTGACCCTGTTTTCATTTTCGCGCTGGACATGGGAGTTAAGGGTGCGGCGATTGCAACGGTCATCAGCCAATGCGTCTCCGCAATTTGGACAATTTGCTTTCTCTGCGGGAAAAAGACCACGCTTCGCATCAAAGGACAAAATCTGAAGCTGTCGCCAAAGATTTTTCTGCCCGGTCTGGCACTGGGGCTTGCACCTTTTATCATGCAGTTTACAGAGAGCGTGCTGGCGGTCTGCTTCAACAGCTCCCTGCAAAAATACGGCGGCGATCTGGCCGTTGGCGCAATGACTATCCTTACAAGCTGTATGCAGCTTTCCATGCTGCCGCTTATGGGTCTTGCGCAGGGCGCGCAGCCGATAATCAGCTATAACTTTGGCGCACGAAATGCACAGCGCGTGCGGCAGACCTTTCGCCTGCTGCTTATATGCTGCGTCAGCTACGCACTTGTTTTCTGGCTGGCGGTGCAGCTTTTCCCGCAGGTATTTATCAGAATTTTCAATAACGAGCCTGACCTTGTCGCTTTCACCGTTCCGGCACTTAGAATTTACCTGCTGATGACGGGGATTTTCGGCATTCAAATCGCCTGCCAGCAGACCTTTATCGCACTGGGCAACGCCAAAAGCTCACTCACCGTGGCGGTAATGCGCAAAATCGTGCTGCTGATACCGCTTATATACATCATGCCGAAGCTCGACATCTTCAGCAGCAAAACAACGGCGGTTTTTGCCGCCGAGCCGGTTGCGGATTTTCTCTCTGTGGTCTTTACGGTGATTTTATTCTCCGCCCAGTTTAAAAAAGCTCTACGTTCCATTGAAGGCGGGGAGAACACCTCCTCGCAGCACAGGCAGAGCGCTCTTTTCCGTTTCGTGCGTGCGGCGGTGCGCCTTTTCACCCCGAAAATGGAGACCGTTTGGGAGCAGCCCTTTGCCGGTCGCGCCTCGGTGTTTGTATGCAACCATGACCGCGCATACGGTCCTATCGCCATGTGCGGACACTTTGACCTGCGCCAGGACATTCGCCCGTGGATAAACGCGCAGGTGCTATCCATCAAGGAAATGCCAAAATACGTCCGCCAGGACTTCTGGTGGCGTCCCGACCGCTGGTACACACGCATTCTCGATTATACAATAGCGTATATCTTTGCGCTTATCCTGCCGCCCATCCTGCGCGGCAGCGACTGCATAGCCGTTCACCACGACACCGGAGTTATGGCGACTCTCAAGCAGAGCATGAAATACCTGTCGGACGGTAAGCTCCTGCTCCTGTTTCCGGAGCATCCTGCGGGCTACAATGCTTATGAGGAAAAAATTTTCGACGGCTTTGTATCCGTAGGTCGGCTCATGTATTCACGCCGCAAGGAGATCGTCGATTTCTACCCCAGCTATGTAGACTGGAAAAACCACAAAATCTATATCGGCGCTCCCGTGAGCTATGACCCGGAGCTGGACTACAAGGAGCAGACCGTCACCATACCCGCAGCGGTGGAGAGCTTTTTCGCGCAACACCAGAAATAAACAATCCCCCCTATGCTAAGAATTGCAGCTTGAGCGCATATCTATTCATTACACCCGCAGTTGACAATGTGTGCCGTTTCGCCGTGTACTCAAGCCGAAACGTCGAAAAAAGGGCATCTCTTTCTATTGAAAGAGATGCCCTTTTGGTTTTTAAAGCTTTGCCTTGGCGCGTGTCCGTTAGGGATCAAGCTCGCTTTCCTCATGCAAAACGCAACGGTTGACGGAATCCTTCCTCGCCTGCTCAAGCGCTGTCTGCGCATTTCTTACAGCGTTGTCGTAATCACGGTTGAGCGGCGTTACAAGGCTGATGCCGACGCAGCAGTCAACAATTACGCCCTCCGGCAGTTTGATATCATTTACGGCGCTCTGCGCCTTTATCGCCTTGGTGATAGCGATGGAGGAGGTGTTGATACCGCTCATAAGCACGATGAACTTATCGTCCTCGAAGCGCCCCACAACGTCCTGCTCCTTAAAGCTGCCCTTTATCTGCTGCGCCGCCTCCTTGAGAAGTGTGTTTGCGGTGGTCCAGCCGAGTTTGCCGACAATGCCGCTGAAGTTTTCAATAGAAAACAGCATAAGAGCCGAAATTGAGCTTGTATCGTCCAGACGGAATCGCTCTCTAATGAAGCTGTCGGAGGTGTCCGTGCTTAAAACGCCCGTTATCATGTCCAGATCCATCTTATGATGGAGTCCCTCCATGCTGGCGACAAACTCCTCAAGCTGCTTTTTCTCAGTGATGTCAAGACTGCAAAGCAGATGGCTGCCGCCTGATACGCTGACCACCGAGGAGGTTACCCAGCGAACGCCCTTGGGCGTGTTTATTCTGTATTCCTCGCTGAAAGGCAGCTTTATTGTTCCGTTTCTCAGCTCGCCGATCAAGCCCTCAATCATCAGGCGGTCATCGGAATAGACGACCTTGTCCAGCCATTTTTTCTCTGCCGTGTTAAGCGCATAGGTTTTAAACACGCGGCGAACGTGGTTATAGCTCAAAAGCCTGAACAGGTTGGTTTCAAAGTTGAATTCGTATATCTCGTCGTAAATGCTGTAAAGCGCGTCGCTGTATTTGTTAAGCTCCCGCTCCTGCTCCGCCCTAAGGCTTTCAGTGGCATCAAGGAAAGTAATGCACAGCAGCGGCTTTTCATCGCTGCCGCCGATGCGCTTGATAAGCCCCTTGATATGCATGAGCTTGCCGCTGTAATTATAGCGCCGCACCGAGAAGCTTTGAACCGTACCCTTTGAAACCGCCGCGCGGCAGCAGTTGAGCAGCGGAAGCTGGTCGGCAACATAAATCTGCTCTATAACATTGAAAGAGGCTTTGCTGAAGGACGCAAGGTCGGGGTAGCCCATAAGCTCGTAATAGCGGCGGTTTACCCTTATCGCTTCAAGCCTGTTGTCGGAAAGCTCGTAAAGCCCAAAGCCGCCGACCATGCCATCCATAAGCGATGTCAGCAGGCTGTCGCCGCCCAAAACAGCGTTGATGCCATCAAGCGTGATGGTCTCGGGAAGCGGCTGTTTGACCGGCGCGGTGCTTTCTGCCTTGTTCAGCAGCTTTTCAAAATCGCCTCGCGCGATGGGTCTGGCGAAGAAATAGCCTTGAACCATGTCGCAGCCGAGCGAACGCAAGAATTCCACCTGCTCTTTTGTTTCAACGCCCTCGGCAACCACGGGTATGCCCAGCCACTTCGCCATTCGGACAACTGAGGTGACAACAGTGCCGACCTTGCCGCCGCTCTCAAAGCCCTCAAGAAAGCGCATATCGATTTTGAGAACGTCAACGGAAACATCCTTGAGCATATTCAGCGAGGAGTAGCCGCTGCCAAAATCGTCTATGGCTACGGAGAAGCCATATTTATGCAGTCTGTTGACCGCATCGTTGAGCGCGTCGGTCTCGTTGAAGAAGGCAGACTCCGTAAGCTCGATTTCGATATATTTTTCCGGGACGCCGCTCTTTTTGACGATTTCACGAACCGTTTCCGGGAAGCCTGAGTCATATATATGAACGCGCGAGAAGTTGACCGAGATGGGCACAAGCTCCTCGTTTTTTTCCATTCGCTCTTTGAGCATAAGGCAAACACGCTCAAGCATATAAAAATCCAGCTTGCGGATAAAGCCGTTTTTCTCGAAAAGGGCTATGAAGCGTCCGGGTGGGATAATCTCGCCGTTGGGCTTCTTCCACCGCACCAATGCCTCCGCACCCGCAACGGTTTCAGAATCGGTGCGGTATTTAGCCTGATAAAAGTCAACAAATTCGCCGTTGTTCAGTCCGTTGATCATGTTGGCAACAAGCTCGGCGTCCTCAAGCTGACATTCGAGCATAGAGTCGTCATAAACGGCGATGCCCAGCGAGAAGTTGCCCTTGACCGTTTCCTTGGCGACCGATGCCTTATCCATCATAGAGGAAATAAGCATACCGCGGTCGCTTATCTCATACACTCCCGAGCAAAGGAAAAAGGGAAGCTGAGTTTCCTTTATGGTGTAATACGCGCGTTCGAGCGTTGCCTTGATCTCCTCAATGCTCTCGCCATACATAAGCCACGCGAAGCGATCTGCAAACAGGTGTCCGCAAACCTCGTTCGGCTTCATATAGCTGCGGGCGACCTCGGCAATGCGGCTCAACAGCTCATCGCCCTTATCAAAGCCGTAAAGAGCGTTGAAAGAGCGGAACGCAACTATTTCAAAGGATACCATTGCGCAGCATTTGTCCTCGGGGATTATGTCCAGCGCCTGCCGCGCACGGCTTTCAAAGCCGCGCTTTGTGTAAAGCCCGGTAAGCTCGTCAACATTTACAAGCTCAAGGAAGCGTTCTTCTTCCTTTTTAAGCTCTCTAAATCGGCGCATGACCCAATAAATAATTACGGCTAGAAGCGCCAAAAGCAGCAGCAACGCGATTGCCGAGCTAAGACGCAGATTTTTCGTCTGCTCGCTGACAGCGGAGTCCAGCAGACTCATATCTGTCATTGTCATTATGTAGCAGCCGCTAATCTCCAGCGGGTAATACACGGCATATTCCATGTGGTCGCCTAAGCGATATTGAGTTACGCCCTGCCCGCCGTTTTCTTTAAGGGTGCTTTCAAACGCTGAAGCGCCCTCGCTGACGAAAAGCCGAGAAAACAGGTCATCGCCCGGGGAAATCTTATGCCCGTCGCCGAAATAAGCGATGACGCAGCCGTCAGCCGTGAACACAGCGCAGTCCCCCGTTCCGCCGGAAAAAGCGCCCGAAAGAGCGTCGGCATCACAAAGACCTACCACACGAATATTCTTTTCGCCTACCTTGGCGGGTACAAGCAGGGCAAGCGCGCAGCCGCTCTCGCCATCGCCACGCAGCAGCAGTGCGCCCTCATTACCCTCAGCCGCGGCGGCAGTCAATTCCTTTTCAAAGTACGCGGGTATATCGTTTCCGCCGAGGCTTATGATTTCCTCCTCGTACACGGCGGCTATGCCCGAAAAGCCCTCGCCGCGGCAAAGCTCATCCGCCTCGTCAAGCCCACCCGACACAAGAGCGTCCGCATGGAGCTTCAACGCCTGAGTCTGCTCACTGACGGCGGTATCGAAAAGCTCTTTTTCCTGCCGCGTCCAAGCATCGACCTGCATAGGCGCGGCGTTTTGAAGCTGCCGCGTTGCGCCCGCCGCGTAAGACACGATGCACAGCACAAGACCGGTCGCCAGCAGAAGCGGGAGCAGGAGAGATAATAAAGTTTTCGCTGTAATATGCTTCAATTTACTCAGCCTTCTCGAATAGTAAAAAACTCTTTTCTCCGCCGCAGAGCGGAAAAGAGTATTCAGAATTCTAATAAAAGCGGACGACCTTCAGGCTCGTCCCAATATTAAACGTAAAGGCAAAAACTGCCCATACTTCCAACGATTATATATTATACACTAAGTGTTAAATCACGGTCAATGACTTTTTTCGTTAATATTCATTTCGTGCGCATAATTGACATTATTTCCACAGTATTAGACAAAAGCTCACAAAAAGCGACAACATACGCTTTTTAAGGGCTTTTCCGAAAAAATCAGGCTGCCCGTGCGCAGTACATGAATATTTATTCAAAAACTGCCAATTTATGCACTTTGTATTCATCTCGCGACGGCTTGCTGTTTTTTCTGCAAAAAAAGCCCCCTACGTCTGTAAGGGGCTTTGGTGGACGATACAAGACTCGAACTTGTGACCTCCCGCACGTCAAGCGGATGCGCTACCAGCTGCGCCAATCGTCCAAATTATCGGCGAAGATGATTTTACACTAAACGCGCATGATTTGTCAATACCCGTTTTGTATTTTTTCGTGCAATTACAGCACAAAAACCTCCACAGCGTGATACGCCACACCTAAAATGCCGCAGCAGATTATTGTTTTCAGCGCTCCCAGCCGCGTTTTGCGCAGCGTTAAAAAGGCAAGCAGCGCCAGCACCGCGCAGAACAGATCCGTCCCCGCAAGGGTGACGGCGGACTGCCCCCAAAGCGCCTCAGCGAGCACGTCCACGCCCGCTACAGCGATAAGCGCGGTGACGCCCGGCTTTAGTCCGGACAAAATATCCTGCATAAACGAAAGCTGACCGTATTTTTTAAACAGCAGATATAAAACGCTTACTATAATAAACGGCGGCAGCATGAAGCCGAGCGAGGCAACAACAGAGCCGGCAAAGCCCGCCGCCTTCATGCCGACAAAGCTTGCCGAATTGATGGCAATAGGGCCCGGCGTTATCTGCGAAATCGTAAGCAGATCCGAAAACTCGGTCATGCTTAGCCAGCCGTTTTGCTCAACACAGGTCTGTTGAATAAGCGGCAGCGCAGCATAGCCCCCACCAAAGGCAAGAACACCAATATACATAAAGCCGAGGAAAAGCTGAATATAAATCATTTCGCGCGCCTCCTCCGCCATGCACCCAGCACCGCGCCGGCAGCGCCGCAGCCGATTATTACAAAAGCAACGTTGATATCCAGCACAAAGGCGAGTAAAAACGCAGCAGCCATGATAACGATATAGGGTGCTTGATCCTTGCGCATATAAGGCGCGGCCATGGAAACGACCGTATCGGCAATCACAGCGGCAACACCCGCTCTCATGCCGCGAAAGGCGGCGGAGACATAGGCGTTATCGCGGATAAGCTCATAAAAAAAGCACACGGCGGACAAAATCAGAACAGGCGGCAGAGCCGTTCCCAAAAGCGCACAGAGCGCACCCGCCAGCCCCTTGAGCCGATAGCCCATCAAAACTGTTGAGTTTATGACCATAGCTCCGGGCGCAGACTGACCGAGCGCCACAAGCTCTGACAGCTCGTCCTGATCGATCCAGCCGAGCTTTTCGACAAAGCGCTCGCGCATCAGCGGTATCATAACATAGCCGCCGCCGATGGTAAACGCGGATAAAATGAACGTATGCAAAAACAGACCCCCGCAGCTTGCCCTCCGACTGTTCGCTTTCATACGGCGCTCTCCTCTCAATCAGGATTTTTAAAAAGGCGGACGGCGAAATATACGCTGTCCGCCTATGATATTATTCTCAGGTAACGTAGACCTTACACTCAACAGCCTTGCCGTACATTCTGGCGATTATTGAGCCTGTTCCCGTGCCGGTGGCGGTAACAAGACCGTTGCTGTCAACCGTGCAGATGCTCTCGTCGGTGCTTGACCACTCAACCGGACCGACTACCTCGATTGGGAAATGGCTGGTGCCCAACTGCGTTGTGCTGCCGACGGAGGTCATAAATTCAGTTCGCTCATCGCCGAAATAGGTTATCTTCAGCCAATCGAGCGCAGGCGTGGGAGTCGGCGTCGGCGTGGGGGTCGGCGTCGGCGTGGGACTAAGCTCAACGGAGGGAGTCGGCGTTGAGGGCGTGTCGTAATCGCCGCTGAGAGTGGTCGTTATGAGAACTATGACCGCAATGATAACGGCAAAAACGAGGCAAAGCCCAATAATGAGCTGCCAGCGTGTATTTTCCTGCGCTCGCGCTCCCGCCGCCGTTCCCCGGCGGACGGAGTCTGTGCTGGCAGGAGTCCTTCCGCTCGGCTTTTGCAGCCTTGCCCCACAGGACGGGCAGGTGGATTTAAGCGGGTTGCAGGGCTCGCCGCATTTGGGACACCTATATTTATTGGAGAGCGCCATTGCTTATACACCCTTTCTCTGTATATAAAAAGCTCATTTTATACTATTATGATTAATATATACTACTACTTTTCGCACTGTTCGTCAAGCATATACGCTCGACGCCGAAACGTTAGGGGACGTCATGCAGAAAAAATACATTGCGGAATTTGTGCATTTTTACTTGCAATATCGGCGGCAAAATGTTATAGTACGGTTTTGGTAAAATACAAATTCTATTGTAAAAAGAGTGAAGAACAGTGAATGATATCAGAAACGTCGCCATCATCGCCCACGTTGACCACGGCAAGACCACACTTGTTGACGCCATGCTCAAGCAGGCGGGCGTTTTCCGCGACAATCAGGAGGTAGCCACCTGCGTTATGGACTCCGGTGATCTGGAGCGCGAGCGCGGCATCACCATCCTTGCCAAAAATACTGCCGTGCGCTACGGCGACACGAAAATTAATATTGTGGACACACCGGGTCACGCAGACTTCGGCGGCGAGGTAGAGCGCATCCTCAAAATGGTAAACGGCGTTATTCTTCTTGTTGACGCCGCGGAAGGACCAATGCCGCAGACCCGCTTTGTGCTTTCCAAGGCGCTTGAGCTTGGTCATCGCGTCATCGTGGTCGTGAATAAAATCGACCGTCCCGACCAGCGGATACTTGAGGTAGTGGACGAATGTCTGGAGCTGCTGATGGATCTTGGCTGCACGGACGAGCAGCTTGACTCCGCCATGCTTTTCTGCTCCGGCAGGGACGGCACCGCCTCCTACTCACCCGACGTAGTCGGCACGGATCTGACCCCGCTTTTCCAGACCATTCTTGATTATATCCCCGCGCCCGAAACCGACACGCAAGCGCCCTTCCAAATGCTCGTTTCCTCAATCGACTACAACGAGTTTGTCGGCCGCATCGCCATCGGACGCATTGAGCGCGGCGTAATTCACACCAACGACGAGATCGCCGTTTGCAACTACCATGCGCAGGGCACGCCCCGCAAGGCAAAGGCTGTTTCCCTTTACCAATTTGAGGGTTTGGCTCGTACTCAGGTAAACTCGGCAGACGCCGGCAACATCATTGCGATGAGCGGCATCGGCGATATCACGATTGGAGACACGATCTGCGCGCCGAGCGCTGTTGAGCCTATCGAGTTTGTTAAAATCTCCGCGCCGACTATCGAGATGACCTTCTCTGTCAACGACAGTCCCTTTGCCGGACGCGAGGGCAAATTTGTCACCAGCCGCCAGCTTCGTGACCGTCTGTTCCGCGAAATGCTGAAGGACGTTTCGCTGCGCGTAACCGAGATAGAAAACGCAACAGACAGCTTCAATGTTGCCGGACGCGGCGAGATGAGTCTTTCCATTCTTATTGAGACTATGCGCAGAGAGGGCTACGAATTTGCCGTGTCACCCCCGCGTGTTCTTTACCGGGAGATAGACGGCAAGCTCTGCGAGCCTATCGAGCGCGTCGTTGTTGACGTTCCCGCCGACTGCGTCGGCGCCGTCATCGAAAAGCTCGGCTCGCGCAAGGGCGATTTCGTTGAAATGAACCCCGTCGGCAGCCGCACCAAGGCGACCTTCCTTGTGCCGTCCCGCGGTCTTTTCGGCTATCGCAACGAATTTCTCACAGACACCAAGGGCGAGGGCATCATGGCATCCGTCTTTGAGCGCTACGAGCCTTACAAGGGCGATATTTCACGCCGCGCAACCGGCTCTCTTATCGCCTTTGAAACGGGCGATTCCGTAACCTACGGTCTGTTCAACGCGCAGGAGCGCGGCGCTCTCTTTATCGGACCGGGCGTTCCGGTCTACGCGGGCATGGTTGTAGGAAGCTGCCCCAAGGCGGAGGACATCTCCGTTAACGTATGCAAGAAAAAACAGCTTACCAATATGCGCGCCTCCGGCAGCGACGATGCCTTGCGTCTTGTACCGCCGCGTCAGATGAGCCTTGAGCAGTGCATGGAGTTTCTTGCCGATGACGAGCTTTTGGAGGTAACTCCCGAAAACCTCCGCATCCGCAAGCGCATTCTCGACCATAGCCAGCGCATGAAAGCGGTCATGAAAAACAAATAACAAAAACCGCACGGCAGACACCGCCAATTCCCGCGCTCTTTGTGAATAGAACGCGGGAATTTGTTTATAATAGTCAGATGCTTTGTCATCAGCCCGGAAAACTTGCGCTCATATCCGCGCTTTGAGCGAGAAAATCGCCAAAAGCCGCGCACTTTAAGCGCAAAAACATCTTTACAAACAGGCACATTTGTGTTATCTTCATAAGGTCAGCCCCGCGCTTGGTTTTGGGATTTTGCCGGATATCTCCGGTGCCTTTCCGCCCATTACTCAGCACCGCGGCGATGCAATAAAAGAAAGGGGATCAAAAAATGATCACAAAAGAGCAAAAGACAAGCGTTATCGAATCCAACCGCACCCATGAGAGCGACACCGGCTCGCCCGAGGTTCAGATCGCTATCCTCACCGAGCGCATCAACCAGCTCACCGAGCATCTGAAGGTTCACAAGAAGGATAATCACAGCCGTCTTGGTATGTATAAGATGGTCGGTAAGCGCCGCCGTCTGCTTGACTACCTCAAGGAAAAGGACATCGAGCGTTACAGAGCCTGCATCGCAAAGCTCGGCATCAGAAAGTAAATCATTTATGGGGCTGTTTCGTCTGAGCGAAACAGCCCCCTCGTGCAGTTTTTACCCTGCATCTGATATTATCAGTCCCAGCGGCTATAATATAAAAATCGAAGAAAAACAGCGGAGCGAAGCCCCTTTAGCAGTTGAAAATGCGCTTATACATCGCGCGATAAGCCCGTTTTCAAGTGCTAAAAGGAGTCTGCTCCGCACTGGGCGAAAGCCCGAAAGGAGCAAGCTAATGATAATCAAAAAGAAAGAATTCAACAATGTCCACCGCTATGAGACAACTCTCGCGGGTCGTCCGCTGGTTTTTGAGACCGGCAAATTGTGCGAGCTGGCAAACGCCTCCGTCCTCACCAAATACGGCGAGACCACGGTGCTGGTAAACGTAACCGCCTCAGCGCGCCCCCGCGACGGAATCGACTTTTTCCCTCTCGCAGTCGATTTTGAAGAAAAGCTTTACGCCGTTGGTCGCATCCCCGGCAGCTTTCAGCGCCGCGAGTCGAGACCCAGCCTTCAGGCGGTTCTCGCCTCCCGTATGATCGACCGCCCCATGCGTCCCCTGTTCCCTTATGACCTTCGCAACGACGTCGTTATCTCCTGCACCGTCCTGTCTGTTGACAGAGACTGCGCTCCCGAAATCACCGCCCTCATCGGCGCGGGCGCTGCCATCGCCATTTCCGACGTTCCCTTTAACGGTCCTCTCGCGGGCATCGCAGTAGGCTGGGACGGCGAGCATTTCCTCTTTAACCCCACACAGGAGGAGCGCAGCCGCAGCAAGATGAACGTGACTGTTGCCGCAACGCACGAAAAAGTCGTTATGATTGAAGCCGGCGGCGATGAGATCCCCGACGACGTTATGTATGATGGCATCGTTGCCGCGCACAAGGAAATCCAAGTCATTCTCGACCTCATTGACAAGATGGTCGCTGAAATCGGCAAGGAGAAATTCACCTACGAGCACGCCGCCTTCGACCAGGAGCTGTTCGATACGCTCTGCACGAACGAGATGGCAGGCATGGAATACTGCATGGACACCGACGACAAGAACGTCCGAGAGGCGAGAGTCAACGAGTGGTGGGATAACTGCCTTGAGAAATATCTTGAGCAGTTCCCCGAAATGCAGACCTACTACGACGAGCTAATCTACAAGATACAGAAGAAGGTCGTCAAGCGCTGGCTGCTCGACGGCAAGCGTGTGGACGGACGCGCCATGAACGAAATTCGTCCTCTCGCCGCCGAGGTCGGGCTTATCCCCCGCGTTCACGGCTCTGGTCTGTTCACCAGAGGTCAGACACAGGTGCTGACCGTTGCAACGCTCAACACCCTCTCGGCTTCCCAGAAGCTTGACACCATCTGGGAGGAGGAGGAAAAGCGCTTCATGCACCACTACAACTTCCCCGGCTACTCCGTTGGCGAGGCAAAGGCAAGCCGCTCTACCAACCGCCGCGAGTTCGGTCACGGCGCTCTGGCAGAAAAGGCGCTTGAGCCGGTTATCCCCTCTGTGGACGAATTCCCCTATGCTATCCGCCTCGTTTCCGAGGTTCTCTCCTCCAACGGCTCTACCTCCCAAGGCTCCATCTGCGGCTCTACTCTCGCTCTGATGGACGCGGGCGTTCCCATCAAAGCCCCCGTTGCGGGCATTTCCTGCGGTCTTATTCAGGACGATGACGGCGGCTTCACCACCTTTATCGACATTCAGGGTGTTGAGGACTTCCACGGCGAGATGGACTTCAAGGTTGCAGGCACAAAGAAGGGCATCACCGCCATCCAGATGGACCTTAAAAACGACGGTCTTTCCCATGAGATCATCAAAAACGCGCTGGAGATCACCAAAGAGGCGCGCTATCAAATACTCGACGAGATCATGCTCCCGTGCATCTCCGCACCGAGAGCGGAGCTTGCGCCCACCGCGCCGAAGATGCTCGTTATGCACATTGACCCGGACAAGATCCGTGAGGTCATCGGCAGCGGCGGCAAGGTCATCCAGAAAATCTGCGCGGACACCGGCGCTAAAATCGACATTGAGGACGACGGCTCTATCTATATCGCCAGCGAGGACATTGAAGCCTGCCGCAAGGCAAAGGAAACCATTGACGCTATCGTCTTTGTTCCCGAGGTCGGCAAGCTTTATTACGGCAAGTGTGTGCGTATAATCCCCATCGGCGCTTTCATCGAGCTTGCCCCCGGCAAGGACGGTATGTGCCACATCAAGGATCTCGAATTCAAGCGCACCGAAAAGGTTGAGGACGTTCTCAACATCGGTGACATGACATGGGTAAAGGTAACGGAGATAGACGACCGCGGCAGAGTTAACCTCTCCCGCAAGGAAGCTATCAAGGAACGCGAAGCAATGGGCATGATTGACTAACACCTTTTTAAATCAAGCATAAAAGGGGCGCTTTCTTTCCGGCGCGGAAAGAGAGCGTCCCCTGTCTTAGCCAAATAAAAGCTCTGCGGACTTTGTTTGGAGAACAAGCCCCTTCAGGGGTGAAAGAGAGTGATACTTATGCACGAAATCAAAACCCTCCCCAACGGGGTGCAGCTAATCTACGAGAATATGCCATACGTCCGTTCGGCGGCATTCGGAATATTTGTTTGCACAGGCTCACGCTTTGAGTCTCCCGCCGAAAACGGCAGCGCCCATTTTATCGAGCATATGCTTTTTAAGCGGACCTCTAAGCACTCCACGCAGGAGCTTGCTTATATAATGGACGGCATCGGCGGTCAGATAAACGCCTATACCACGCGCGAGCAGACCTGCTTTTACGGGCGCGTGCTGGACACGCATCTGGACACGGTAATAGACCTTTTAAGCGAGATGTTTTTCGACTGCGCTTTCGATGAAGCGGAGACAGAGAACGAGCGCGGCGTCATTCTGGAGGAAATCGGTATGTATGAGGACACGCCCGACGACGCCTGCTATGAGCGCCTTATGAGCGGCTGCTTCAAGGGCGCGCTCGGTCGTCCCGTGCTGGGAAAGCCCAAAACGCTTTACACCATGAGCGGCGCGAGCCTAAAGGAATACAAGCAGGCGCACTACACGGCGGGCAACATTATCATATCCCTTGCAGGCAGCTTTAATGAGAGCCATCTTCTCCGCATCGAAAGGCTTTTCGGCGGCATGGAGAAAACAAAGCGCTCAAAGGCACGCAAGGCGGAGTACAGCGTCCACGCCTCTGTTCGACGCAAGAAAACCGAGCAAAACCAGCTCTGCCTTGCTTTTCCCTCAAGCAGCGCAAGCTCCGATGAACGCTTTGCCATGAACCTGCTTTCAACGATGCTCGGCGGCGGGGTCTCCTCGCGCCTTTTCCAGAGCATCCGTGAAAAGCACGGCTTGTGCTACTCAATATACTCCTTCCAGTCGAGCTTTGCCGACAACGGTCTGCTTTCGATAGCGACAGGCGTTAACAAGGAAACGGAGATGAAGACCCTTGCCCTTATCCGCGACGAGCTTAAGCGCTTCGCCGAGGACGGCGTTACGGCGGACGAGCTTTCCAGAGCCTGCGAGCAGGCAAAGTCCTCTCTTGTTATGGGGCTGGAGTCCACCTCCTCGCGTATGCTCAAAATGGGAAACTCCCTCGCCGCCACGGGCGAATGCCTTACCACCGACGAAATCATCAAGCGCTACGACGCCGTTAGCCGCGAGGAAATTCTCAGACTGGCGCAAGCCCGCATTGATTTTTCAAAGCTTTCCCTTTCCGCACTGGGAAAGACAGAGGGCGCGGAGGAATATCTCAAGGCACTGGGGCTATAATATGCAAAAAGCGGCGGAAAAGCCCCCGCCGGGGGAATTTTCCGCGGCAGGACTCTCCCCGCGGGGAGGCTTGCGCAAAAATGCGCGCACTGCTATAATCATAACCAAACCGCCCTTGGGCGGCACATGAAAGGCGGTATTAATATGGTCAAGCTATCAGTACCCGATATGCACTGCGAAAAGTGTGTTGAAAGAATTACAAAGGTGCTCAGCTCCCAGCAGCTCAAATTCGATATAAGCCTTGCCGAGCACACCGTAAGCATAGACGGCTGCGACGGCTGCGTTTCCAAGGCTATCGCGGCGCTGGACGATCTGGGCTTTTCCTCAAAGAAGCTCTAAGTAATATCAAACGCAAGGGAGCAGGCATCAGGCGATGCCCGCTCCCTTTTTTGTCTATGCGCTTTGCTCCGCGCCGCCGAAGCGTCCGTATTCCTCACCCATGAAGATATGCTCAAAGCCGCCCTCCTGATTTTCAATAGGAGCTGTCAGCTCAAAGCCTGCCTCCTTTTGGAAAAGCATAACATAATCGGAGCCGCCGAAAAGAAACCATCCGAGCATATCGCCCTTTTTGACAGTTTCGCCGACCCTTACGGTGTCCTCAAGGTTAACGGAGGATACCTGCGACATACCGATGGGCAGCAGCGCCACCAGTCCGTGAGCCTCCGTTTCAACGATTACGCAGGCGCGTGTTTCAATCATCTGCCAGCCCGGAGTGTCGGCGTGCAGAACATATTTTTCTATCTCCGCATCCCAGACGACCGCGCCGCCGACCGCGTCATCCTGCGGTATCATGCGCACCTCTCTGATAACGCCGCTGACAGGGAAGTGATAGCGGTGATAGTCATAAACGTCGAGGAAGGTGTGAGTCAAAACTCCGCCTGCGAAGGCGTCGGAATACTCGCTGCCCTCACCGATAAGGTCGGCAATGGAGTTAAAGGTCTTGGATTTTATGACCGCGCCCTCCTTCTGGACTATCTCGTTGTTGTCATCTATCTGCCAAATACCCTGCGGAGTTGAGTCGGCGGGCGCTACAACAACCGAGTCGTCCTCGGGCGACGCAATGGGTCGCTGGTCGGCAGAGGCGAGATATCGGGAGAAGAAATCATTAAAGGAATTCCAGTTTGACTTGTCCTCGTACCAGTCCTTGTCCAGACCGAAGCGCTCATCCTCGCGCGCAAGCTCGTAATATTCGTCGCTCCATGACTCCTCGGTGCTGAGAAATTCGCCCCACTGCTTTGTGAAGTCTATAAGCCAGCTTCTGTATGGTTCGGCGTATTGCAGGGAGTTATTGTAAAGCCCCTTGCCCTCAAGCTCCTCAAGCGGCATATCGTTGATAAAATAGAAATAGTTAAGGCTCTGGTCTATTTTTTCATACAGCTTGGGAAAAGCCTTAAGCTCGCCGGAAATGTTCCACGGCATGGCTTTTGCCGCCCAGTCAAGATATTCATAATATCCCTCCAGCGTCTGAGCGGGGTTGGTTTCGGGGTCGGGGTTGATCTCCTTTGCCTTGGCGATGGATTTTTCCAGCAGCGCCTTCACATCGGGGTTTTCCTCCAGAATTTTGATGAGCGCCTGTGTGCTCGGCTCATGCGCGCTCTGCTCCGGCGAAGCCTGCGGCGACGCCGCGGGCGAGGGCGAGGGGCTTGTCTGCGGCTGTTGGCTCCGGCAGGCAGTGCCGGAGAGAAGGAGCGTAAGCGTCAGCAGCAAAAGCAGCGTCCTTTTGGCGGCTGCAAGAATGAGAATGTCTTTTTTCACGGAATACCTCCTGACAGATGAATTAGATGCCTGTTTTGCCTAGTATTCACGCTAATTGTTCAAATAATTCAGCCCGGCGATAAAAAAATAAAACAATTGACAATAAATTTTGCTTGTCATAGAATACACGACAGAAGAAAAAGAAAGGGATATACAATATAAATGAATACCTCTACCGCACAAAAGGAAAACATCATGGGAACGATGCCTGTCGGCAAGCTGCTTATGACCATTTCGCTGCCCATTATGATTTCCATGCTCATTCAATCGCTTTACAACGTGGTGGACAGCTACTTTGTTTCCAAAATCAGCGAAAACGCCCTTTCGGCAGTGTCGCTTGCATTTCCGATGCAGAGTCTTATAATAGCCGTTGCAACGGGCACGGGCGTTGGCGTGAACGCGCTGCTTTCCCGAAAGCTCGGTCAGCATGACCAAAAGGCAGTCAACGACGCGGCGGAAAACGGCATTTTCCTCGCCATTTTAAGCTCCCTCGTTTTCATACTTTTCGGCATATTTTTCGCCCGCGGCTTCATGGCGGTGCAAACGGATGTTGCCGAGATCGTTGACGGCGGCACGATTTATCTAAAAATCTGCACCATTTGCTGTCCGGGAATTTTTATGAGCATAACCTTTGCGCGTCTGCTGCAAAGCACCGGACGCACAATCTATTCGATGATTGGTCAAATAGCCGGCGCACTTACAAACATCGTGCTCGATCCGCTGCTCATTTTCGGCATAGGCTTTTTTCCCGAAATGGGCATTGCCGGCGCCGCCGTGGCAACAGTTGCAGGACAGGTGCTGGGTGCCTGTTTTGATATAATCCTCAACCACTATAAGAACAAGGATATCCAGCTTTCCCTTCGCCGCTTCCGTCCTAACGGCGCGGTTATTAAGGAGATCTACATAGTCGGCATTCCCGCAATCCTCAATAACTCTCTTATGGCGATTATGACCTACGGTCTGAACAAGATCCTGCTGGCGTTCTCCACCTCCGCAACCGCAGTGCTGGGCGTTTTCTTCAAGCTCAACAGCTTCATCGTCATGCCCGTTATCGGACTGAACAACGGTCTTATCCCCATCGTCGCCTACAACTTCGGAGCGCGAAAGCGCGAGCGTATAATAAGCTCCATTCGACTTGCCATGATTTGGGCTGTTTCATATATGGCGCTGGGTCTGCTGCTGTTTCAGCTTTTCCCCCGACCGATCCTCTCTCCCTTTATCGAGATCCCCTCAACTATGGAAATGGGAGTTCACGCGCTGCGGCGCATTAGTCCGGGCTTTCTTGCCGGAGGCTTGGGCTTTGTGCTGTGCGCCTCGTTTCAAGCGCTGCACAAGGCGTATTACAGTCTCATCGTTCAAGGTCTGCGGCAGCTTGTAATAATTCTTCCCGTCGCCTATTTTCTGGCGCTCGCGGGCGATGTCAACATGGTTTGGTGGGCGTTTCCCATTGCCGACTACCTTTCGCTTTTTATTTGCATAGCTCTTTATATAAAAATCACGCGCGACAGGATAAGCAGAATATAACGCCGTGCCTTCGCGGAAGGTGTTGTCAGCGCAAAGCAGAAAATAAAAAAACGCGGACCGAAGTCCGCGTTTTTTATTTTGCTATGTAAGTTTGTTTGGCTTGTTCTTATTCGCCGCTGAGAAGCGCTACGAGAGCGTTCTTGTATTTCATGATAGCAACGACGAACAGCAGACCGAATACCAGCTCTGCGATAAGTCCGACAAACTGAAGGGTGTATGCGGTGTAACCAGCGGTGAAGCCATAGATGTTGGCTGCAACCGCGAGAACGAGAGCGATGATGCCGAGGATGATGCCGCCCTTGATCTTGCCGATGCTGGGCATCTTAGCCGCGCCTGCGCCCATGATGCTTGCGATGATGCCGAGGATGCCGATAAGAATAGCGGCAACACAGACAACGAGCTTGCCCATGACCTTAGCGGTGGTAGCAGCTTCGGTCTCGGCAACAGCCTCACGACCTGCGGTTACGGGGTCAACGCCGGCTTCGATCTTAGCCTTGGCGATGGGGTTTTCCATGAGGGTAGCGATACCGGCTTCAACCTGAGCCTCGCCTGCTTCAAACTGCTCAAGCTTTGCCTTGCCTTCAGCAAGCTGAGTCTCTGCTGCTGCGAGAGTGGTCTCTGCCTCTGCGAGCTGTACTTCGGCAGCGGCGAGCTTTGCCTGACCTGCTTCATACTCGGCGAGCTGAGCCGCACCTGCATCGAGCTTTGCCTTGCCGGCTGCGAGCTGTGCCTCTGCTGCCTTGAGAACGGGAAGGCTCTCAGCGAGCTTTGCCTGACCTGCTTCATACTCAGCGATCTGAGCTGCACCTGCTTCATATTCCGCTACGCCTGCTGCAACGGTTGCATAGTCACCGATAGCGGCGAGAGCTGCCTTACTTGCCTCGATCTTGGCATTAGCCTCCTCGAGCTGAACCTTCTTTTCGTCGAGCGTAGCTCTTCCGGCTGCGAGCTGCTCCTTCTTCTCGGCAAGAGCGTCGCCTGTGAGCAGACCTGCGTTCTCAGCCATTTCAAGCTGTGCTGCTTTAGTAGCGTACTCGGACTCGCCAGCGTTGTATTCTGCAAGACCTTTTTCATATTTTGCGATGCCCGCTTCAAGCTCTGCCTTCTTTGCGTCGATAGCGGCGCTAAAGCCTTCCTCGCCGTTGGCGATAAGAGCCTTACCTGCTTCGTAGGCTGCCTTCTTCTCCGCGAGAGTTGCCTTACCTGCTTCATAAGCGGGGGTCATCTCGGCGAGCTTTGCAGCACCTGCGTCATACTGTGCCTTACCTGCGCTGTACTCAGCAAGACCTGCGTTGTAGGTTGCAAGACCTTCAGCATAAGCTGCCTTGCCTTCGTTGTAAGCAGCGGTCTTGGACTCAAGCAGAGCCTTACCGGAGGCATACTCGGCCTGACCTGCCTCATAGGCTGCCTTGCCTTCCTCGTAAGCCTTCATGCCTTCCTCGTAGGCTACTTTGCCTTCCTCATAAGCGGGGCGCATTTCTTCAAGTGTTGCGATGCCGGCTTCGAGGGTGTCGAGAGATGCGAGGGTTTCTGCCTTGGTTGCAGCGCCTTCGTTCTTGACCTTAAGGATGTCATTGACTCCGATTGCGCCTGCGACGATTGCAAACAAGCTCACAATAATCATGAGAATGCTGCAAACTTTAAGCATTTTCTGCCCCTTCATTTTCTGAATCCTCCCAATAATTTAGTTTTTGGTTTTCTTTAAAGCACTCCTCTCACAATATATAACACTTCTTTAGTATATATGAGACTTATCCAAAACGCAAGGAGTCAAAACCAAATTTTTCATTATATCTGTAAAACGCATTATGATTTGTACATTTTGCTAAAAAAGTACCATTTTGTGCGTTGCAGCGCTTTTTCGAGAGCTGTATGCAGGCTTAAATAAATGAAAAGGGAGCGCCCAAAAAGCGCTCCCTTGCGGCAGGTTTTCAATAATTAATCAATTTTTTTAAACCTTAGCGTGGCTTTAAACAGGTCGCCGTCCACCTCCACGGAGAATTTTCCGCCCATCAGCGAGGTAAGGCTGCCCGCTATGGAAAGTCCCAGACCGCTGCCCTCGGTGCTGCGCGAGGAGTCCCCGCGCACGAAGCGCTCCATAAGCTCCTCCGCCTTGATGTTGAGCGGATACTTGCTGATATTTTTAATCGATACGACAGCCTCTCCGCCGGAAAGCTCCAGCGTCATATAAACGCGGGTTCCGGGCATGGCGTACTTGCAGACATTGTTCATAAGGTTATCAAACACGCGCCAGAGCAGCCTGCCGTCCGCCATTATCATCAGCGGCTGCTCCGGCTTTGAGATAAGCAGCTCAAGCTGCGCGTTTTCAAGCTTTTCCCCGTATTCCCCAACGCTCTGCGAAATCAGCACGCTCACATCGCAGGGGGCAAGCGATACATCAACATTGCCCGTTGACGCCTTCGACGCCTCTACCAGATCCTCGATCAGCTTCTTTAGCCGTTCCGACTGGCGGGATAAAACGTCTGTGTACTCCTTGATTTTTTCGTTATCCGTGTCCTCTTTGGAAATAAGGTCAACATAGTTTATGATGCTTGTAAGCGGCGTTTTGATATCGTGGCTTACGTTGGTTATAAGCTCGGTTTTCAAGCGCTCGCTTTTCATGCGCTCGTCAACGGCGCGAGTCATGCCAAAGCCTATGCTGTTGAGGTTTTCACCGTGTTCTTTAAAATCGCCTATCATGCGTCGGGTATCGACGCGGCAGCTCAAATCGCCCCGTGCGAGCTTTCGCACCGCGATTTGCAGCCTTCGCATGACCAGCGCCGTATACACAACGGCAGCGAAAAGCAGGCACAGACCGATCATCCACGCTCCCATGCGCACGCCGATGTAGTCCGGTATAACTGCCATAAGGCTCAAAAGGGCGAAAAGCACAAAGCCCAGCAGCGTTTTCCATATCAGCGGCAGGCGGCGAAGAACATATCCTATGCCGCGGACAAGCATTTTTAAGCCCAGCCACAGCAGATGCAGCAGCATATAAATAACGGTGTTTTTCCACCATTTACCCATTCTTACGCGGACGGTAAAATTTATGCAAAGCCCCACGAAAACGCAGAAGCTTAAAACACAAAAAGCACACATCAGAATAATTGCCACAGCGTCGCTGAGCATGGCTCCGCTTTCTAAAACAAGCTCCAGAACAAGACATTCAGCCACGCCGACCGCGGTCCAAAACAGGTCGAGCGGGATTTTGGTCAGAAAGCTTCCGCCAACGCCATCACGTCCCGCGCGGTGTCCGGCGGAGGAGATAAGGAAGCAAAACAGCAATATGCTCGCAATTATGCTGCCCAGAGCGATTGCGTAGATCCAGTAGCGCAGCGTCAGCAGGGTATCGGCAATGGCGTTGAGCGCATAGTATTTATCCTTTATCGGAAAGCTCTTGTTGATGTATACGTCTACATCGTATTCGATATCCTGCCCGTCCTCACGGTAGCCAATAAATACTTCCTGCAAGTTGAACTTGTAGCTCGGTGACAATTCGTCATGGTCGTCAAATACAACGCCCAGCTCGTCACTCAGCACCCTACAGCTTAAATTGGTCATGCCCAGCGTATCCTCAACGCTGTAATCCGGGGCAGCGCCGAAAGCAAGGTCGCGGCAGATATCCACTACATCGCCCCAGACGAACGAGCCGAGCAGCTCCTGCTTTATATCCTCAGGACGTCTTGTATAAAAGCCGTCCGCAAGCATAAGGCAAGCTCCGATTATCGCCCCCGCCGCAGCGCACGCCGTCAGCACCAGCAAAACAAAGGCGGTGACCTTCGCGCCAAGGCGTTCCTTCAGCGGCGGCAGCGCCTTTTGCCCGCTTAGTTTTACCTGTTCGTTATCCATATCATTTGCCCCTCTCCATTTTGTAGCCCTGCCCCCAGACTACCTTGATATAGCGCGGGGCGGCAGGGTCTATCTCGATTTTTTCGCGGAGGTGGCGAATATGTACTGCCACGGTGTTTTCGCTGCCAAGCGGCGCGTCCTTCCAAACGCGGGCGTAAATCTCCTTGGGCGAAAAGACCTGATTTGCGTTTTGCATCAGAAGCTTTAAAATCTCATACTCCGTGGGCGTGAGGGAGACGCTCTCACCGTCGAGCGTAACGACCTTTGCCTTGTCGTCAAGCTCCACGCCGCCTATGACGAGCGTGTCGCCGCCAATCCGCCCGCTGCCGAGCTGCATATAGCGGCGAAGCTGGGATTTAACGCGCGCTTGCACCTCGGCGGGGTTAAACGGCTTTGTTATATAGTCGTCCGCTCCAAGGTTAAGCCCCAGCACCTTGTCCGCATCCTCACCCTTGGCGGTCAGTAGAATTACCGGCAGGTTGCTTTGCTCGCGCAGCTTCACCATTGTCTCTATCCCATCCATGACGGGCATCATAATATCCAGCAGCGCAAGATGTATGTCGTTTTTCCCGATGACCTCAAGCGCCTCTTTTCCGTTCGCGGCTTCAAACAGGCGGTAGTTGTCATCCTTCAGATAGATTTTCAGCGCGGAAACTATGTCCCGCTCATCGTCGCAAATCAGGATGTTATACATATCTCACCCTCCGTGGATCATTATAGGCTCTTTACGCTTTAACAAAAAAGTGGGCAAATCCTTAAGATTTCTTTAAGACCCGGCTCAGTATGCCAAAAACAATACTCTCACGGACATTATATCAGCTTCGCGCAGCGTTTTACAGTACCCTGCGCGCTTGACCATGAATTCGCGCTGTGTTAATATAGCCACAGAATCAGCGTCCGCTGCGGCAATGCCTGCCGGAACGAGCGGGCGGATCATAAGAAAAGGTGACTATTATGGATTACAGCGAGCTATTTAATACAGAAATACGGAAAGAGCAGCTTGCCAAACGGCACGCCGAGGGTAAGACGCAGCTCGGAATCGTATGCTGCCATGTTCCCTTTGAGCTGCTGCACGCGGCGGGGGTCTGTCCCATCCGCATTCGTGCAACCTCCACACCCGACAGCGGCGCGGCGGACGCCATGTTCCCCCCGAAAAGCTGCAGCTTCGCCCGCACCGTTTTTCAAAATCTTGCCGACAAGACCTATGACCTTGACGGCGTTGTGCTGAGCGACGGCTGCGATGTTGCGATGCACATCCTGTCCAGTTGGAGAACACTTCTTGAGCGCGAGGGGCAGGAGCGCTTCCTGTTCCAGATTTCCGCCCCGCGCATGATTACCGAGCCGTCGTATAAGTTCTTCAACTACGAGCTGGAGGATCTTCGTGACGAGCTGCAAAAGCTCACCGGCAACGAGATAACCGATGAAAAGCTTAAAAACAGTATTGACACCTATAACGAGGCGCGACGGCTGGTAAAGCAGGTCTATGAGCTGCACAAGGCGGAAAGACCCGTGATCTCCGGTACGGACACGCTTAAAATCATGCTCGCGGCAACGGAGCTGCCCATCGAGGAATACATTGAGCTTTTAAAGGCGTTTCTTGCCGATGCTCCCAATCTCAAGCCCGTTGAGGGCTGGAGTGCCCGCGTTATGCTCATCGGCAGCGCGCTTGACGACCCGCGCTTTGTCAAGCTCATTGAGGATAACGGCTGCCTTGTTGTCGCCGACCTGAACAGCTTTGGCATCCGCTTTTTGCGCGACGAGCTGGTTTATGACGAAAACGACCTTCTCGGCTCGCTCTCCCGCCATTATCTCACCCGCTCCTCCTGTCCGCGCATGATGGACGGCAGCGACGATATAAACGAATACATGATCAACACCGCCCGCGAATACAGAGCCGACGGCGTTATTCTGGAGCGTCTTAAGCACTGCGAAAAGTGGCAGAACGAAAGCTTCGTTATCTCCGAAAAGCTCAAGGAGGCAGGCATCCCCTTCCTGGAGCTGGAGCGTCAGGAGCAATACACAGGCGAAGCTCAGCTTCAGCTTCGCATTGAGGCATTTAAGGAAATGCTGGAGAGCTGAAAAATAAAAACTGCGGCGTATGGCGAGCTTTCCCGCTCATACGCCGCCTTTATATTTTAACTCTTTTACGCCAAGCGCTTTATCGCACCCGCGCGCCAAACGGCATAAGCGCAAGCCGCGCCAGCTTGAAGCACTGCATACCAAAGGGCATACCCACGACCGTTATGCACAGCAGTATGCCGATAACAACGCCTACAGCCGCAAGCTCCAGACCGCCAAAGACTATCCAAAGGACATTCAGCAGCAGGCTAATGGGGCTTCCGCCGGTCTGAACCTCCCGCCCAAACGGCATTGCGGCAAAGCCCGCGATTTTAAAGCACTGTACTCCAACGGGAAGTCCGATAACTGTTACGCACCACAAAAGCCCCGCAATGCCCCAGCCCAGCATAAGCCAAAAGCCGCAGCATACAAACCACAAAAGATTTCCCAGAACGCCCATTTTTTATCTTTCCTTTCTCTGTTTTATATTTGGATAATACCATGCCGGAAGCATTCCATCCATTAAAGCAGGATTAGATTTACCTTATTTTTCTTATACCTTTATGCAAAAAGCCGCGACATATTGCCGCGGCTGTACTGTTATATATTATATTGTATATTACCGCTTTGCGCGTTTAGTCGGCGGCAAATGCAAAAATAGTTACGCTTCTAAAAAACTCACCCTTGCGAAGAACGGGAGAGGGAAAGTGCGAAAAGCGCATAGCGTTGGGGAAAAACTGCGTTTCAAGACAGACGCCGCTGTATTTATTGTATTGCGCACTGTTTTTACCCTTGTGCGGATATATGGCGTTGCCGCTGTAAAGCTGCATACCCGGTCTGTCTGTATATACGGTCAGTTCAATTCCGTTTTGCGGGTTTTTGAGGATAGCCGCGCATTTCATGCTGAAATCGCCGCGCAGAACATAGTTGTGGTCATAGCCGCCAAACATACGAAGCTGCTCAAAATCTGCGTCAATGTCACGTCCTATGGTCTTGGTGTCGGTAAAGTCCATAGGTGTACCTCCAACGGGAAGTATGTGTCCCGTCGGCAAGCACTCGCTGTTGTTCTCCGTGTAGCTGCCGGCAAAAATCTGAAGCCGGTGGCTCAAAATATCGCCGCCGCCGGCAAGGTTAAAGTAGCTGTGGTTGGTAAGATTGCAGATTGTGTTGGCGTCAGACTCCGCCCAATAGTTTATCTCAAGCGCGCCGGAGCTGTTCAGGCGATATAGCACACAGACCTCCAGCCTTCCCGGAAAGCCCTGGTCACCATCCGGCGATTCCAGATTGAAGCAGACCCCATCCTCCATGCAGGTGGCTTTCCAAAGCTTTTTGTCAAAGCCCTCAAAGCCGCCGTGAAGCTGGTTTTTGCCGTCGTTAGGCTCAAGAACGTATTGCGTTCCGTTTATTTCAAAGCGCGCCTCCTCGATGCGGTTTGAATTTCTTCCAATCACCGCGCCGAAATAGCAGTTGTTCTTTTCGTATTCCTCAATGCTGTCGTAGCCTAAAACAACGTCGGTCGGCGTGCCGTTCCTGTCCGGAACAACAATGCTGCGGATAGTCGCGCCGTAGTCAAGAAGCGCGACCGAAACACCCGAATCGTTGGTGATGATATACTCGGTGACCGCGTCACCTCTCGCATTTTCGCCAAAAGGTCTCTTGCTTACTGCCATACTCCACTCTCCGATTTGGTAAAGCTTATTTCAAAATAGCCAATTTATTATATATCAGCGCCTTAGAACGTGCAACAGCAAATAAGCTTTATTTGCAAGTAATATTTTATGAAATATTTGGCTTTACGAACGCATAAATCTACGGTAAAATTTCGTTGTGGCATAACAACTTTCAGGATACACAAAAAATAAAAACTATCCCAAGGAGATACATATGACAAGAGAATGCATTGACCTTATAGCAGCGGCAGGGGAAGCGAAGCTTTCCTTCGCCGAAAAAAACGCCGGGCGCTATCTTTGCCGCGCGGCAATTGCGGGCTTTTTCATCGTTGTAGGCACGCTTATTTCAAATTTCTGCGGAGTATTCCTTGTAGGCGAGAGCGCAGGCGCGGCGAAAATCGCCTCCTCTCTAAGCTTTTCAGCAGCACTTATTTTAATTGTTTTGCTTGGAGGCGAGCTTTTTACGGGCGCAAATCTCGTGATGTCCGTTTCGCTTTATGAAAAGCGGGTTCGCCTTAGCGGGCTTTTAAGGGTGTGGCTTTATTGCTATATCGGCAACCTGCTGGGCATTGTTTTTCTCTGCGCGCTGGTTTCTGCCTCAGGCACTACGAGTGAGCTTCTCGCGGTTTATATTGAAAGTTTTCTCCCCGCAAAGCTTTCCGCGCCGTGGCATACGCTGCTCATCAAGGGCATACTTTGCAATTTCCTTGTGTGCATCGGTGTTTTCGCGGGCTTTCGCCTTAAAAGCGAGGGCGGCAAGGCGCTTGTGATCGCCTGCGTCATCACGACCTTTGTTCTAGCCGGCTTTGAGCACTCCATTGCCAATATGGCGAGCTTTTCGCTGGCGGCAATGCTTCTGCCAAACCCCGATTTCGGCGCAATGCTGCTCAATCTGCTTTGGGTAACTCTCGGCAATATTCTCGGCGGCGCAGTGCTTTGCGCCCTCCCGCTCTGGCTTGCGGCAGAGCCTGAGAATGCCTAGAGTCAGCCTTGCTCCATCACCTAAAGCTTAGATTAAGCAAGGCACGATTATCCTATAAAGATAATTGTGCCTTGCTTTTTAGCTTAAATTTTTATGCGATCCTCGCGCTTGAACACCCCGGTATTTACGGGTAAGCCAAAGCTGCGGGTAAACTGCGGGCATTTGCAAAGGAAAGCGTAATACACCGGAAGTCCGCTGAAATACATTGTTTCAAAGTTGCCCTGTCCCTTGGCAAGGATAAGGTCGGCGGACTCTAAAAGCGCTCGCGCCTCGGCGGAGATGCGGTTTATCTGGGTTCCCGCGATGGAGGTGCCGTTGCCGACGACGGAAACCAGCCCGGTTAGCCCCACCTCCTCGGCGTCCTCGACAGTTACATCGTTTATCGCGTCGTCTCCGCGCACCAGAGCGGTGATTTGAAGCTGCGGCAGACGTTTTTGAAGCTGCTCAATAAGCAGCATATCCAAAACGACCTCGCCGCAGTTGTCTGTTATATAAACCATGCGCCGCGCATTATCCAATTCAGATAAAAACGACTTATATTCTATCTCCTCTATGTGCTCGCTTTCAGCGCTCGCCAAAAGCTCCTCAAGCGTACGAATTTCGACATTTTGCGTCGCACCGAAGTCTATATAATTGCCGGCTCTGGCATATTTAAGGGCACATAAAATAGGGTCGGGCGCGCTTTCTATGCGCCGCCTAATGCTGTCCATCATGCCGAGCATAAGCTCGTTGAAGCGGCGCTTGTCCGCCTCTCGGGAGAATTTTTCGCCAAAAAAGGATTTATATAGCTTCTCCAATTCAGATACTATAAGTGGAGAATTAGCTTCTTTTTCGCTGTTCGCGATAAGCCGCAGCACCTCTCGCATATATTCCGCGCACTTTTTCCCGTCACTCTGTGAGCGCAGCTTTTCTTCCTCTCTCCTTACGAGACACGCCATGCAGGCGGAGCTGAGTTCCATTGACATATACCTCCGAACGGGGTTTTTGTTTTTCCTCGGATTTTGCCTATTTTTGCACAGTTTCTCATTAAAACGCGAAAGAAACAAAATGGTTTCAACCATCACTTTTTTGTTGTAATTTCAACCTCAAATGGTATAATATTAATATAAAGCGGCTCGAATTATGCCGAAATATGTTGAGCGCTTTGCAAAAACAAGCCTGAAAGAAGGATGAGATTTGTACTTCGGCAGTGTTAGGTTTTTTAAACATTTAATATTATTGGTTATAGTTGCTGTCATTCTCACCTTGAGTCTTAGCTTGGTCAGCGCACACAATCGCTATGAAAAGCTTGAGAAAGACGCGGCGCGCTACGAGGAGGCTTTGGGTGCGATGGGCTATGTTGTCCCCGATAGGGAAAGCTCCGCCCCCACCGTCGAGAACCCCTCATTCTCCTACCAGACAATGTTCCCCGAGCTTTACGTTACTCCCCCGGCGGAATACAAGCCCGTCTCCTCGAACACCGTTTACCTCACCTTTGACGGCGGCATCAGCGGCAACACCTCCGCCATCCTCGACGTTCTGAAGGAAAAAGGGGTTAAGGCAACTTTCTTTATTGTAGGCTCTTATACCAACGGCTGCGAGTCGGTCGTTAAGCGCATTGTTGACGAGGGTCATACGCTGGGTATGCGCTCTTTCTCAAACGACGTTGAGAGGATCTACGCCTCGGTGGAAAGCTACCTTTCCGATTTTGACCGCTGCTTCAACTGCTTTGTTGAAATCACCGGCGTTAAGCCAACGGTTTTCCGCTTCCCCGGCGGCAGCATAAACTCCTATAACTCCGGCATCTATCAGCAGATCATCGCTGAAACCACGCGCCGCGGCTTCACCTTTTTTGACTGGAACGTCCTTGCGCAGGATGTTTACAGCGGCTCTGAGACCTCGATGAAGTCCAACGTAATAAACGGCTGCAAATCAATGAACGGCGGCGTTGTTCTTTTCCACGACCAGCTCACAGACGCCGATGAGCTTGGCGAAATCATTGACGAGCTGCTCGCCAAAAACTACACTCTCGCTCCGCTGACGCAGGAGGTCGAGCCTGTTATCTTCTGCTACCCTCTGCCCACGCAGAGCGCAGGCAAATAACTACATAGCTTTCAGCACTGCTGCCGGACGAAAGTCCGGCAGCTTTATCTATGTATTCAAAGCGCTCTGCTGCGCGTTTATCTCGCGGCGGATAACATCTGCCATCCGTTCTGTGTCCTCGGGACTGAACAGGAAGTGATACGAGTCATCAAAGAGGTAAAACTCGGTTTCCGGCTGCCGCTCCATAACAAATCTGCGCGTTTTGCCGCTGACTATTTCGTCCTTTTTGAAGTTCAGCACAGTGAGCGGAACGCTCAGACGCGAGAGCTGAGCGCGCGTATCCTTTGCGATTTTTAAAAACTCAATATTGTTCGGCAGAGTTTTAAGATAGCCGTCAACGCCGCGAAAATGAACTCCCGCCATATTGCGCGCAACAGTGATGCGCGGGTCCTCATTTTCCCTCGCGGGACGCGAGGCGCGAACATTGAGCATGAGCCACTGCGGCCGCACCGTTACCATGATAGGATAGCCTATGGCAATTACGCGGCTGATTTTCTGCGGCGAGCGAACCGCTTCTCTTGTTGCGATAAGTCCGCCCATAGAATGTCCTACAAGGATAATTCTGTCATAGTCCTTGCGAAGCTCATCCACCGTGTCGGCAATGTGCTTCTGCCATGTGTCACCGTTTGTCTGAAGAAACTCCTCAAGCCCGCATTCGTGCCCCGGAAGAATGGGACGCACAAGCCTTGCGCCGCAATCTTCCAGCTTATCGCAAAGCTCATCAAACTGATGGAAGCTGCCCATAAAGCCATGGATAAAGACCACGGCTGTTTTTTCGTTTGCCATACGCTCCTCCTATGTATGCACCGAAGCGAAGCTCGGCGCGGTTTTTTAATCGCGGCGTCGGTTAATAAGCATCGCAAAGCGCAAAAGCTGCATCAGTGATACCGCCAGCGCCGCAACATAGGTCATGGCGGCGGCACTGAGCACCTTGCGCGCACCGACAAGCTCATCGTTCGTCAGAATGGACAGGCTTTCAAGCGACTGCATCGCGCGGCGGCTGGCGTTAAACTCCACCGGCAGCGTTACAAGCTGAAAAAAGGTCGCCAGCGCGAAAAAGAGCAGTCCCGCATAGGAGACGCCGATAAACGCCGAGGAAAGCCCGCTTAGCAAAAGTCCGATTACGATTAGCGGAACGGCGAGCTTTGAGCCGATGCTGGTGACGGGGATGATGGCAGCGCGCAGCTTTATCGGCGCGTAGCCAACGGAATACTGTATTGCGTGCCCGACCTCGTGCGCGGCAACGCCAATGGCTGCGGTAGAGCAATTATCATAAACCGACGAGGAAAGGCGCACAACATTTGTTCGCGGGTCATAGTGGTCGGTGAGCGAGCCGTCGATGCGCTCGATTTGGACATTGGTAATTCCGTTTGCGGATAGTATCCGCTGCGCAGCCTGCGCGCCCGTGATATGCGCCGCCGATATCTGGCGGCTGTATTTTTTGAAGCTGCTGTTGACGGAGGCGCTGGCGATCATGGCAAAAATCACCGCCGGCATAACATATACTACATACGTCCAGTCAAAATACATTTTTCTCCTCCTTACATTCATGCTGCGGATAGAGCCGCAAAGCGCGGAAAACTGAAGCTCCGTGCAAAAGCATCGCCGTTGGCATTATGAAATAGTATGCCGCGTGCAATGCTTTTTATCGTTTTGTGCTATCATAGATGGCGTGCGGGGGAAATTCAAGCACAATTTGTAAATATTTTCGAGAGACAAGCGCCCGCGAGCGTTTACTCTCGCGGGCGTTGTTTACAGCTTAGTCGTCCTGCTTGCCGTCTGCTCTGCGGCAAAGCTCAAAGTACTTTTTCGGCTCGCCGCAGTGGGGGCAATGCCAATCCTCAGGGAGCTGCTCCCATGTGGTGCCCGGCTCAATTTTGGGGGCGGGACCTCCGTAATACTCGTCGTAAAGATAATCGCAGGTGGGGCAGATGTATTTTGCCATTGATCGTCCTCCTATGCGCTTGGCGCACTGTTGCTTTCAGCCCTAGGGCAATTATTTCCTCCGCCTTTACGGCGGCTCACTTTGTATTCATAGTTTACTACCCGTGCGAATAAAAGGCAATAGCATATTTTTCGACAATTTAAAAGCAATCCATTGTATTCGAGCGCCTTAAAGTGTATTTTATAATGTGTAATTCCGCGCAGGCTCAAAAAAATCACCATGAGAACAGCCTCACTCTGCTGAGCGGTGCGCGAGCTTCCCGGCAGCGGGAGCGATAAGTGTAGACCTGAAATACATTAAGAGCTAATTTGATTATTTCGATAAGCAGATTAATCGGATAGCTGAAGCTGTTTTTTTAGCTCATTAAGAGAATAGGAGTGTATTTTATGACAGCAGCCGAGCTTAGAAAGGCAAACATGGAGGAAAAAATCAAGCGCACCATAGCCGCGCTTGACAGGCACAACATCGACGCTTATTACGCCGAAACCCTTGAGGACGTTTCAAAGCTTGCCATGAGCTTCGTTGAGCCGGGCAGCAGCATTTCCTGCGGCGGCTCGGAAACGCTCAAGGAATGCGGCATTCTCGAAAAGCTTCGCAGCGGGGAATATAACTTCCTTGACCGCCGCGCCGAGGGGCTGAGCCGCGAGCAGAGCGAGGAGCTTGAGCGCAGCGCCTTCTTTGCGGATGTGTATTTCACAAGCTCCAACGCCATAACGGAAAACGGCGAGCTTTACAATGTTGACGGCAACGCCAACCGTGTCGCCGCGATCTGCTACGGACCGAAGAAGGTAATTGTAATTGCAGGCGCAAATAAGCTTGTGCGCGATCTGGACGAGGCCGCCCTGCGCGTAAAAAGCATTGCCGCACCTTGCAATACTCAACGGCTTAATATGGACACGCCATGCCAAAAGCTCGGAGAATGCGCCGGCATCGGCAGGCGCATGACCGACGGCTGCATCGGTGCGCAACGTATATGCTGTCAGTACTTGGTGACAGGGTATCAGCGGAAGCGCGGCAGAATTCATGTTATTTTGACCGCGGAGACGCTCGGCTACTGATTTAGCTTTATTTCGCCCGGATTAGGCAATAAAAGCCCCCGAAGCAGAACTTTTCTACTGTTTCGGGGGCTTTTGCTATGTCTATCGTATTTTAAGGCAAACTTATATATTCGCGGAGAATTTGGCAAAACTGCGGTATGCTATCCAATTAGGATATGCACAACATTTCACTCCCGCTCCTCGTTTTCGGCAGCCTTTAGCATGATCGCGCACTCAATACGCTTTTTGAAAAGCTCGCAGCCGTATTCATAAACACCGGTAATGTCACCCGTTGCATGATAGGCGTTTGCGGCGCAGCCGCCGGAGCAATAGAGCTTTGCCCAGCAGTCCTGACAGTCGGGTCTGGCATAGGCATTGCAGCGCTTAAACTCCTCCCGCACGGCATCGTTGTCAACTCCGTCCCAAATGTTGCCGAGGCGGAACTTTTCCTCGCCGACAAACTGGTGGCAGGGGTAAAGGTCGCCCCAGGGGGTAACAGCCATATACTCCGTGCCGCTGCCGCAGCCTGAGATGCGCTTATAAACGCATGGTCCGTGCTCAAGGTCTATCATGTAGTGATAGAAGGTAATTGGCTTGCCCTCTTTTTCGCGGCGAAGCATTTCCTTTGCGAGGATCTCATACTGCTCAAGCAGCACCGGCATATCCTTGTCGGATAATGCGTAGGGGTCATCCGGGGGGCAGACCACCGGCTCCATTGACAGCTTGTCAAAGCCCAGATCCGCCATATGAAAGATATCCTTTGTGAACTCAACATTGCGGTTTGTATAGGTTCCGCGTATGTAGTATTCTCTTTCTCCGCGAAGTTTAGCGAATTTTTGGAATTTGGGGACAATTTCATCATAGCTGCCCCTGCCTGTTACGGTCTTGCGCAGAGCATCGTGAACCTCCCTGCGCCCATCGAGGCTCATAACGACATTGTTCATCTCCTGATTGGAGAATTCTATAACCTCGTCGTCAACGAGCACGCCGTTGGTGGTGAGGGTAAAGCGAAAGTGCTTGCCCGTCTCCTCCTCTCGTGAGCGCCCATAAGCAACAAGCTGCTTTACGACCTCCCAGTTCATCAGTGGCTCGCCGCCGAAAAAGTCCACCTCAAGGTTCTTTTGATTTTCGGAGTTTTCTATCAGAAAATCAAGCGCGCGCTTGCCGACCTCAAAGCTCATCAGCGCGCGGTCGCCGTGATACTTACCCTGAGCGGCAAAGCAATAATCGCAGCTTAAATTGCAGGTGTGCGCCACATGAAGGCACAGCGCCTTTACCGCGCGTGACTTGTTTTTAAGGTCGCAGGCATGGCTTTCGTAGCAATCGGCGGCAAAAAGCTGCCCTGCGGCTTTAAGCTCCTCAACATCGGAGATGCACTCGCGTATCTCCTGTTCATTTATCTCAGGGTCAGCAGCATATTTTTCGAGCATTTTCGCAACGATATCCTCGACGGACGCGCCGGCATCGTAAAGCGCGATGACATCGTAAGCAAGCTCGTCCACACTGTGAACCGCGCCGCTGAAAATATCGAGGACTATGTTAAAGCCGTTTAGCTTGTATTGATGTATCATATATTCTCCTTGTCACGAAAAAATGCCGCCCGCGGGAAGCGAGCAGCATTTTGCATTTTGCCGAAGCAGCCGCCGAGCTTTTGCCCGGCGATGGCAGGCGCGGACAGTTTTAGCCGAGGGGCGAAGTACACGCCGGTTTTCACGGCATTGCCGCTGAATGCGCCTATACAGCCGGAGGGATTACTTATTATTCTCGCACTTCTGGTTTGCGACGCCGCAAGAGGTCTTGCAGGCAGACTGGCAGGAGGTCTGGCATTCGCCGCAGCCGCCGGTCTTGAGGGTCTTGTTGAGGTCTCGTGTGTTGAGAGTCTTTATTCTTTTCATGGTGGGTTACTCCTTAAACAAAATAACGTAGTATAAATATAGTGCAAAAGCGCGCTCTTGTCAAGTGTTCGGCTCCGGGCAAACCACCCGAACCGTTAGCGGCATTCCTCCGCTGCTGCTTCGCAGCTCCACCCCGGCCTCGCGCTGGACAACAAAGCTTCTAAGAAGCTCCTCGGAAAGCTCCTCGCCAGGAACGACAAGGGGAATCCCCGGAGGGTATGCCCAGACATATTCGGCGCTTATCTGCCCGCGCGCTTCCTTTATGTTCATCGCGCAGGAGCGCCTTGCCTTCGCGCCTGCCACGTCCATCCGCCTTTTGGGAATTCCCGGCGGCTTGAGGTGAATACGCGGCGCGGTGCGGTGGATTTCGCGGTCAAGCTCGATAAGCGCGAGAGCGAGTCTGTCAAGAGTCTCGTCAGTATCGAGCAGTCCTGTCATGGCAACAACATAGCCGCAGGATGCCATCTCACACTCGATATTATAGCGCCGACGCAGCTCGCTCATAAGAGCAACGCCGCTTGTATCTGTCCCCTCGCAGGAAATGACTATTTTGCTGCGGTCATAGCCGTAAATCTCCGGACAGGCGCCATTTTCCAAATTATATCCGCCGTCGTTCACGCGCGGCTGGCAGCAGAAAAGCTCACTGTGACCGGGCAGGCGCAGGCTTTGCAGCAGTCCGACTTTTTGGTCGAAGGCATCAAGCGCGCGCTTCCAGCTTCGGAAAAGCTCGCCGCCGCGCTGCTCAATAAGCTCGCGTGTGCCGTCGATGGATGCCATCAGCAGATATGACGGGCTGCTCGTTTCAAAGACGGCAAGCTCATTTTGCACCTCCTTGGCGGAGACGAGGTCACTGCTGATATGCAGCAGCGCAGACTGCGTTAGACCCGTTAGGGTTTTGTGCAGGCTTTGCACAACTATGTCCGCCCCTCCGTGGACAGCGCCGCCGACAAAATAGGGCGAAAGGTCCAGATGCGCTCCGTGCGCCTCATCCACAATGAGCGGCGAGCCGTACATATGGCATATAATTGCGATTTCGGAAATATTACTGAGTACTCCCTCATAGCTTGGGCTTGTTAGGATAACGGGAGCGCCCGGATTATCTCGAACGGCGATTTCTATCGCCTTTGGCATTATACTGCCGCAGAAGCCGAAGTCTTTCACCTGCTCGGGCGCAATGTAAACAGGCTCAAGTTCGCATAGCTCGGCGGCGTTATAAACGCTGCGGTGACAATTACGCGCCATGATGATTTTCCCGCTGTTGTCAGACGCCGCGCAGGCGCGCACGGCAGCCAGAATGCCGCAGGTCGAGCCGTTTACAAGGAAAAGCGTTTGCCTGCTTTGCCAAAGCCGCGCCGCCTTCTCCATTGCCTCAAGCAGCACGCCCTGCGGTCGGTGCAGATCGTCAAAGCCGTCAATTTCAGTTATGTCGCAGTGCGCGCCCAGCTCCTCAAGAAAGGGAATGCCGGACACCCTGCGCTTATGCCCGGGCATATGCATTGGCAAAGCACCGGACGCGGAATATTTTTGCAGATGGCGAAATAGGCTCTCGTTTTCGTTCATAAGCGGCTCCTTCGCAGTTTTTCGCGGAATTCAGCTTAGGTCGAACAGGTTTAGCTTTCGCAGCGTGACAGAGTCCTCCCCCACTTTTTCATAGCCATTGGCGCTTGCTTTTATCTCCGCCGTCAGCTTAAGACCGTCGTTTCCTATTTCAAGCCCCTTTGCCGACAGCGCTTTAATTATATCATTGAGCTTAACGTAATAGATTTCGCCGTTTTTATAGGTGCTGACAAGCTCGTCCGTCTCCACGCTGTAAGTTGGAAGCTCACCAAGCGGTTTTTCCCCGGCGGTAAAGCTCAGTGTTAGGCTGCTGATTACGGAGCCTGCCTGCGATACCTTGAAATAAAGGCGGCGGGCGGGGTCGTCAGTATCCGTTTCGGGCAGCAAAAGCTCGCCGTTGTCGCTGGGGATAAGCAGACTTTCCAGTTCCTTCAGACCGCTGGAGTCGGTAAAGCTAAGCTGCGGAGCAAAGCTTCTGTAGGACGCGATGATGGCGTTGATCAGCAGCTTTGTCTCGGTTTCGCTTATTTCCGGCGCGCTGTGACCAAAGCCTGTGTAGAGCACGTTGCCGCGGCTGAAAAGATAATAGCTGTTTACAACGTCGTTCGGCATATAGTCAAACTCACCGCCGGCAAGGCAGTACCAAACAACTATGTCATCGGAATTGAGGTTTAGCTGGTCATACTGCGTATGCGTGTCGCTGATGCTGATTTTGCCGCCTGTATCTGCGCTGCCGCCGAATTGCGCGCTGTTGATATCAAAGGGATAGCTGGTTATTTGCCCTTTGTTTACCTGCGTAATGCAATTCGCCACCGGCTGACCATCTGAATCATTGCTATAGCTATGCTTTGTAGGATAAGCTCCGCTTTGATAATATCTTGTTAGGATACCATTTGTCAAACCCTGCGTTTCGGGAACCGTTTCACGCCTGCCTGAATTCGGCTTATAGGCAATGCTGTATCCCGCATTAAGCAAAGCGGTTTTCTGCTCTTCGCTAAGGCTCAGATAATCCTTTGAGGGTACAAGTCCACCCGCGCCGTCAAGCGGAGAATACTTCGTTATGCCTATTGACCTTTCGCCGCCGGAATAGGTCGCGGCGCTTGTAACGCCGTAACGGTCAAGTCCCACCGCGTCGCGGACGGTCATGTTGTAGTTGTAGCCAAAGGCGGTAAAGTGTTGGCGGTCAAAGAGCCAATCCAAAAACTCTTTAAAGAAATCATTGTTATCGACATATACATAATTGTTTCTGTCCGTTTTGTAGTCCATTGCCGGTAGGTTGAAAAACGAGGTGTTGTCATGCGAAAACAAAACGGGTCTTTCGTTATCGATATATTGTTTAATAGCCTTGGCAGCGCCGGCGCTTATCTCCTGATAGCAGTCGTCAAAGCCGGTCACAAGCATATCGAAGCTGTCGAGAATTTCATAAAGCCCGCCGCAGGAAAACTCCGCATTGGCAGTCTTAACGGCGCGCAGATGCTTTACCAGCGCCGTGTTGTCATCCGCGTCCACGGGCAAGGCGGGGTTATCAACGTATTTTTTATAGCTTGTTGCAAGGGAATCGAGCGCGCTTGCCTTGACGGTTATGATATTGATATTAAAGTCCTTCACCTGCGTAAGGAAATCATAAAAGGTTCCCGCTTTGCTCTCGCAGAGGCTTTGGAGGTTAAGCCCGCCGTATTCGGTGGTGTTCCACGGCCAGAACATGAAGTAATCCTGCTCTACCCGGCTCGTGTTTATCTGAAAAACATTGATAGTGGGCTTTTGATCCTCCTCCGGAGAAACATGGGTAAAGTTTTGCTCCGAGCAGCGGATGGCGGGAGCGCCCGTTTTATAGATTTCCAGCTTCCAAGGGATGATGCCAACCAGATCCTTTGGCAGTGAGAGCGAAAGATGATAAGGCGTGCCCGCAAGAAGCGAGTCGCTTTTTATTGGTGCTCCGCTCGATCCCGCGGCGACGATGTTGACACCATTCATCTGCTCATCGTCGGTAAACAGCCCGTCAGCGTTCAAATCCAAAAGCAGTCTGGCGGTATATCTGGTGCTTGCCATATAAGGATCGGTCGCCCACGAAATCGAAAAGTCGAAGTCCATCGAATAGCTGTCCGCATTTTTGGTGAGTGAGCTTATATTACCCTGCTCATCCATGCTGTAAGGCGTGGGGTAGGACAACTGACTTTCTTTATCGTTGAATACCAGCACGGGGTGAGCGGTGTTCAAGAATTCGTTGATAAAGTCTGCGTTAACGGCGTTGCTGCTCATCACATTACTGCGTCCGTCGTTTATCGCCTCCAGCAGCTCATACATATTGGAGCTGTTGTCTATACGCGCCGAGCCTTTGGAGACAGAAAAGCTGACTTTCTGAGAAACAGCATTTATTGAGCTATCATTTGTGTCGTAGCTTTTTAAAGGAATAAGTCCTAATAAAAACCTAATTTGGACTCGCTTCATTGCGACCTCGCAGGTATATATATCGCCGTTGCGCGGGGCGTTTTCACCCGTGAGCAAAAGTGTGTCGGTGGCGGCATTTGTTAAACTTGAAGCTCGTATGCAGCTTCTTTCGCCATCCCGCTCCCTATACCACAGAAACTGCACACGCGTGCCTTCACTGGAAAGTATAACATCAGTAATTGAAAATCCTGTATTTTCCCAGCTTGCAGTTATTGCTCCGGCGCTCTTGTACGTGATAGTGGTCTTAAAGGTGCAGCTATCATTGTTACTGAAAAAAGCTATACCGGAGCTTGCCGCGCCGCTGTCAGTGAATTCACTTGCAAGAAGCTTTTCAGAAATCACAACAGGGAAGCCCGCGTCGGCAAAGCCCTTTATTTCCTCCAGCTTTTTTCGCGTTATATCGTTGCCCGAATATCGGAAGGTGCGCGCGGTGTCAGACACCTGGAAGCCGCCAAGCAAGCCATTGGAGCTGCCGGTATCAATTGATCTATATGTATTTCCGTCACCAGAGTCAAAGGTGCGCTTGGGGTCGTAGTCCCTATCCAGCAGACCACTGAGATTCCAGCCGCTGCCACCGCCGGAAACGACCAGATCGCCGATGTTGGTATATATTAGCCCGTCCATATTGGGATCGTTATAGTCTCTGACGGTCTCTCCGTTAATGACGGTGGTTATATAGTCTGAAATATCCGCGCCTATATATACAAGGTCGTATTCTTCTCTGATATCCTCGATGCTGCCAACAAGCTCCTGCGTTGACATATAGGTTATTAAAACGTCAAACTCCGCATCGCTGTCCCTGCCCAACCAGCCTTTAACGGTCTCCTCGGTAAGCGCGCGGGTCGCGCCCGGCTCAATTGACAAAACTCTGATGCTTTTCGTTGTTGCGGAAATATGCGCGCCGTTTATTAAATGACGCAGCGTTTTGGCTACGCTCACTTTCGTATCAAGCACAGGAAGCTCCTGCGCGCTTCCGGCGCGGCGCTGGTTTTCCGCGGTTATCGCCGCGTAAACAAGGCGGTAGGGCGCATTTGCATTTACGTTAATATTGTATTTGCTTTCCTCTAACGGCTCTTTAAAGCCGGCGGCAGGCATGAAGGGCATAGACGGTGCTACATATATATTGTTCGCAACGCGCTCGCCTGCGTTGTAAGCCGCCAGCTTGCTTGCCGCCTCTTTGATTACGGCGCTGCTTGCCCCCTCGGGTCCAACCAGCCTGTTGTCTATAACAAGCGCCTTGCCGCTTGAGGGAGTGCACAGCTCCAAAAGCCTGTCACAGGTCTCCCGGCTCATGTCATTTGCGTTTTCATAGTCGCCATCGCTTATGATGATCAGACGCGCCGCCTCAAGCTGTTCGGGGGTAACGTCGCTCGCGGCAGCGCTTGTTACCGTGACGTTAGGCTGCGGCTCACTCTCCTCCCAGTCCATTACAAAGCGCCAGAACCAGTCGTTATTTTCATAGCCGCCCTTATAATAAACCGCTCCAACGGCAACCTGCGCCTGCCGGTCGCCGCTCTCGTCCAGAGAGGCGTTGCCGCCCGTGCCGACATAGTCAAACACCATTTGGCTTGTCTGAACGGAAAAGTAAGCGCTTTGCTCCTCCGAAGCACCGGCAAGCCTAAAGCCCGATGAAACCGCTGCATAGCGGTTTTCGTCTGTTCGGGTATTTGTGGGAGCCGAGGAAATACTCGCCGTGTAATAGCTAGTGCCGCTCAGGAAGCTAAAGCCCGCCTTGCCGACTGTTCCGGCGTAATTATATGTATCACCGCTCTTTGTGTAAAGCGCTGTGCCATCGGCTACGGCGCTTGTGTTTGAAACGCTTGTAAAATCAGGGTCATACCAATAATACGAGGTGCCCTGCGGCTGCGAGGAATAAAATTGGAAGCGGTCGATTATCTGTACTGCCGCGCTCCAATCCCGTCCCTCATAGCCCGACGGTTTTTTCCCGATACTGATATTGTCGCTTTTCAGGAGAAATGCCCCGTTCTCGGCATAGGAAAAGCTTCCGCTAACCGTAACCTTTTCCGAAGCTTCAAGCTCAAGGCGCGTATATTCCGCCTTTTGCCCGTCACTAAGCTTATCGTAGCTCCAGGGATAAAGCTCGCTGTAATCAGCGGTTTTGCTCAGCGGATAATTCTGCGCGTCACCGCCCATGAGTCCCGCGCTTTCAAGACTGTCAAATATGCCATTGGCATAGCTTTCACGCTCCTCACTGCCGGATTTCTCCGCCAGCTCCCGCTCCCATCCGGCACAAGGCTCCTGCCCCTCGATATAATAGCCAAAGCTGCCTTGAGCTGTGCCGTCTACTATTTCAAGAATGCTTATAGGTATGCGGTTTTGTTTCAGCTCCTCCACATTTACAAGGCTGACTGCCGCCTGCGCCGTTCCGGCATCTCCGAGCATGGTATGAAACATCGGCAGCACGATGGAAACGCTCAAAAGCATAGCGCACAGCCGTTTTGCGCTTGTTTTAAACTGTTTCATATTTCGGCGCTCCTTTCTCGGTTTTAGATAGTTAATTGCTAAAACTATCTCTTGGAGAGATTTTACAGTATGTTTTTACCTTCAGGCTTATTGCGCAGAGCAATAGTGCGCTCCTCCGTGTGAGTTTTGCCGCGGGTTTCAAGCTTTAGTTCAATCACTGCGCAGCTTATTCCCTCGCCGTCATTGGAGATAAGCGCTACATCAAAGCCGACGGCGTTGTCAACAAGAAGGTCTGCGGGGCTGACGCTGTATTCATAAGCGCCGTTCCTGTAGACTGCCTCACCCTTGCCGTAAAGCAGCTCGCCGCTTTCACAATTAAGCTCAAAAACGTGCGCGGTAGTACTGCCGCCATCCGTGCGTAAAACGCACAGGCTTTTTGTTGAGTCGTACCAATATACGCCGCTGTTGCAGTCGATAAGATATTCAGAGATTTGGTTGACGGCAAGCTGCGCTTCCATGCGCATATTCATATTCGCGCTAAGCGAGCCGTAGGTATTTGTGCTTGCCACCAGAAAGCCGAGCGCCGAGGCGGAGATCACGCCGAAAATGACGATGCCGACAACAAGCTCGGCAAGACTAAAGCCCTTTGTATTACTTCTCATACAGCGCCTCCTAGCCTTGGATGCCATGGCTGCCGGTGGACGCAACTATCTCCACCGTGTAGCTGCCTCTGCCGCCCGAAAAGGTTATGGCGGAGCAGTATCCGCCGCCGTAGGAATTTGCTTTACCCATTCTTTCCGCAGCGGCATTTAGTGTTGACTCCGCCCCCGTGCCGCGCTCAAAGGACAGATATAGCGGCGCGGCGCTTGTAAGCGGTTTTTCACCCTCGTCAACACTAAGGCTGACCGTTACGCGGCTGCCGCCCAGCTCGCGCTCCTCTGCAAGCGCGCCGTTTTCGTAATATTTGCACAGGATTTCCCCCTGCGTTCCCACGCTCAGCTCAAGGCAGGCAAAGCCCTCGCGGCTGACCGCCCCGCTGCGGCAGCGGGAAATCGCATAGTTCATCTCCGTCGCGGCGCGGCGCGCGGCAGACGAGCTGACATTGGCTACGGAAAGGTAGATAAAGCCCATGGCAATGCCGGAAATAACGATTACCAGCAAAAGCTCCAAAAGCGTGAAGCCGCCGCTTTTAGCCTTTTTCAAGCCGCACACCTCCCGTTGGATTTAGTTTTTTGTCCAGTTGGCATAGCCGACAAGGTTGGAGCCAGCCCAGTTGTTTCCGCCCTCCAAAAGCTCCTGCGTGCCATAGCCCGATTTAAGAAAGTCCGAAAGCTTATATTCTCTGCCACCCTCATCGGAAGCGCTGAGCAAGCCGGCCGGCATCGGCGTTGAGCTTACCGAGCCGCCATTGAGCGTGAGCTTGCCGCCGCAGAGCAGAGAGCCGCTTAGCGCCTTGCCGAGAGTAAGGTCTCCGCTTGTGATAATTATGCTTTCATCGCCCGTTATCGTGTAGCTCGTGTTCGTGACCACAGCGTAACTGCCTCCCATACGGAATTTAAGCGTTGTTCCAAGCGGAAGCGCGTCAAGCGCCCCGACGTTTACAAAGTCGGAAAAGCGGCGTGTCTGCGCGTCTACCTCGCTTGAGGCAGGTATGAGCTTTAGCTGCTCCTTGCCGTCAACTGTTTCAACCGTAAACACGTTTCCCGCGGCATTTACTGAGCTGCCAACAGCCCCGTCCAACGACAGGTAGAAATCAAGGTATTGTTCTATCCTATCGGGATACTGCTCAAAGTAATCTTTAAAGTAAGTATTGGCGGCGTTCAGGTCGTTGAACGCTAAGAATACATAGGCTATTTTGATATTGCCGCCGCCGAGGTTTTTATAAAAAATCTTTACGGAGCCTTTGCCGCCGCCGATATAGTCATCCAGCGTTTTTGCCCCGCTGCCGCCGCCCCAGATGACAAGGTCGGTCTTGATCTCCGGCTCGGCATATACGGTTTGTGTCTCGCCGTTTTCAACGATGGTGATTTGACGAAGCTCGCAGGGGTTTGAAGCGTAGTTTGTTATACACTCAACCGGGATGAGGTAGGCAAGCTGATTTGCCTTGAATGAGAGCGACTGCCCCATAGGCACAGGCTTTCCTCCGGTGAGAATACCTTCCGTTACCCCGGGCAGGGTATCGGAAGCTTCGACAACGTTGATAAAGCTAACGCCCGCCAAGGCAAGACGGTCAAGCCCGGAAAGGCTGAGTCTGGAGTTTTTCCCGTTTACAAGTATCGCGCTGCTCTCGTTTGCGTTTGTCGTACTGCTGCCAAAGCCGTAGTACTGACCGATGAGCGTTGCGCTCGCGCCGCTGCCCGATAAAACCAAATCGTCGGCAACATACGCCGTGCCGGAGAGCTCAAGGCTTCCGTTATTTACCGTTATGTCGGCTCCGGAGTATACCGACCCACTCAAAGCGCTTGCTTCGCCGACAACATCAATGCCCTTCTCGGCAACAACGGCGTACTCACCAAGCTCGCCTTGAAACGCCGGTACGCTTATGATGATATCGCTTGTCAAATCGGTTTGGTAGCCGTCGTCTATGTATCGAAGGCTGACTTGCTTCAGGGTTATCGACTCGATAACGCCCTCGCCGATCATATTGCCCGCCGCGGCTCTGTTGATGCTTGCCTCTCGGCTCGAATTGGCAAGGCTAACGCTTGCCCCGACCGGCGCGTTGACAAAGCTCATAAGCGCCTGAGTATAATACTCCGCCCTTCCCGCGTTTTCGCTTATGATGGCTGTGCTCTCGTTTGCAGTAACAAGCCTTGCTGCCAGAAGCTCGTTTTTGAAGCTCTCGGCAAAGCGCTCTTGAGCGTCAGCCTGTGCTTCGCCGCTTTTGGCATATTCGGTAAGTGTTTTCGTATATGCCGCGGAAAGCGCCTTGGAAACCTCGTTTTGCAGCCCCGTGCGGATATCGTCCATAGCTCGCTCGGCGCTGTAAAGGTTTTGCCGCTCATCTCTCTGGGCAAGTGCCACGCGGTAGGAGGTATAGGCCGCGAAAAGCAGCGCCGAGCCGAGCGCAATGACCATAAGCATGGTTACTATAACCGTTATCGTTGCACTGCCCTTTTTATCGCGTGTGAGCCGAAGCAGCGCGTCATACGCTTTCATAAGCCCCCTCCTTTTAATAGCAGCTTTGCCGCAGCGCCGCAGTGAAGCCGCCTTAATCTATGCCATAAGCTCCAGGTCAAGCTCGGCAAGAGCCTCTCCGCCGATATCGGCAGCGGCATAAAGCTTGATATTGATTTCGTAGCGCCGCTCCTGCGCCGCAATTTCCACCAGCTCACCGGAAACAGGAATATCCTTGCCTTGGACTCCGCTCTCATACGGCCAATACTTAACATTATCCGGCTTTAGATTTGTAAACACGCGAGGGCGCGTTTCGCTGCCGCTAAAGCGCTGGCTAATATAATCAACGCTGCACATATACCCAGTTTCAGCGCCGCCGTCAGAGGTGTTTACGAGGAAAACATTGAAATCGGAGTCGGCGTAATAGGGGTTTTTTATTGTAATGCTCTCGCTCACGACTCCCGCTTTGTAAAAGGCATTGTAATACAGGAAAACGGAAAACGCCGCATCGCCATATTCGCAAGGCTCAAGCCCGCTTACAGCAGCAGCGGAGCTGATGGTGTAGCTGCCGCCGTTTCCGGGATTTTTAAAGCCTGTTGACGTGTAGCTAAAGCCGGTAGTTATAGTGTATTCATAAGGCACAGAGTCGCTTCGCGTTACGTTTATTTCAATGCCGCGGTGCAGATTTCTTTTAATTTCGCCTCTGTCGGGATATTCGTAATGGCTGAAAATCGTATTACCGGGGTTTTCCGGATCTTCAACATAGACCGCAGTAATATTCGCCTCATAAAACTCATCTATCGCCTTTTCGTCGGCATAGTTCATACTGAACACCGCGTCCATATTGTTGCTTTTGGCAAGCTCCAAAGCATTGTCCCCACTGTTCGTTTTTATCGTCAGCAGCGCGTCATATTCGCGTGTTGCGCCAGTAATTGATGAAATCTCAATAGTTTTTGTCCCATCGGGAGATATTGTTGTTTCACCCAGCTCGTAGCCCAGCTTGGTGGGGTCGCTATATACCACAGGCGCGCCCTTTGCCCTGATCCTCTCCGCAAGGCTTTGCGCGCATATATTGGCGTCGCTGAAATCGGCGCTTTTGCGCGCTGTGCGTGCGCCTGTTGAAAGCGTGTGCAGCAGCGGCACGACGATGATACCCAAAATAACCACCGCAACTATCAGCTCAACAAGGCTGAAGCCCTTGGTATTGCTTCTGAGTTTTTTCACGCGCACACACCTCCCGCTATACAAATGGGCGGGATCTCTCCCGCCCGGGCTGCTTATGGTTTTAATTGCCGCCGTTTTCCGGCAGCACTCTAAATGTCTGGAAAGGGTCGTTTGTTCCTAGCGGAACGTCGGGAACCTCGGTTGGATAATAGGTGTAGTCATTGGTGCTGACGAAGTATTTGGAGATATCCGCACTGCAAAGCAGCTTCCCGCTGGAGGAATTATAGCTGATAGAGATGCTCTCCAGCATCGTGCTGTATGGCTGCTGATAAATATAGTCCAAAAAGCGCTTGAGCTGAACATAATCCATCTCGCAGCCGGCGGTCAGCACACGGCGCATTGCCGCCATAGGCACAAACTCCGCGCCGTTTTCGCCCTCGGTCACGATCTGAAAGCTGGAAACCAGCTCCGGCTGCGAAAAGCTGATACTGCCTACCTCAAGCTTGATCTCGTCACGAAAGCCGACGGCAAACATGATCAGATCCTCGGAGCGAATATCGTTCGGATATTTTTTCAGCTCCGCTTCAACATTTTTAATGCTTGCGTCCATGCCTGCCTCGTAAACGGGGCGGTTTGCTTCATATTCGCGCAGCTCGGCAAGGCGCGGCTCGAGCGCAGCTATCTCATCACGAAGCTCCCGCGTTTTTGCCTCATATGGCTTGACCAACAGATACGCGGCAAGGAAAATGACAAGCCCTAAAAACACCATAAGCAAATTTATGTCGCGCTTGGAAAGCTTCATTCAAGCACCTCCGTTTCCGCAGAGGAGCTATCGCCCGTTTCTAATCCGATGATCTCCGCGTAGGGGTTGATGTCGTTAAGGTAGGGGTTCTTGCCGTAAGAGCAGCTAATCGTAAACGACGCCGTTTCAAAGCCTGCCTCGTCCCGCTGTATGGCAACGGAGGAAACCTCCATTTGTGAGAGACTCTCAAATGTCCTAAACTGCGATATCGTGACCGCAGACTCCTCAAGCGAGGGAACGGTTATGCTCATTGTGACGCCGTCTGTGGTACACAGCGCCGTCAGAACAAGGATACCCGATGGCATCTTGCTCTCAAGCTCCTCGAAAAAGGCGCGAAGCTGGGAGTTGGGGTTTGAAGCAAGAGTCTGCACATGGAGCAGCGCCTGCTCGCCCTGCTGATAGGCGGTATAGGTAAGGTAGACCTCCTCGGCGGCGCCGAGACGCTCAATCTCCTGCTGAACTCTATGGAGGTTGTTTAAATCGCTTTTATAGTTGAGAGCGGTGAGTACGCAAAGGGCAACCGCGCCCGCAACAAGCACGGCGCAGGCAACAATCCCCTTAACAAGAGATTCCTCCACCTCGCTCTTTGTAATCTTTCGGCGGCGGCGCAGAAACTCCGGCATGAAGTCCACAGGCGCGATATTTGAACCAATGCAGCCGATATAAACCCCAACGTCCGCGCCCGATGCGAGCGTGTTCGCATCCTTAAGCTCCTCGAAATAGAAGGTCGGCAAATCGGTTGCCTCAGCAACGCGCTCTTTCAAGCCCGAAACGTGCGCGCAGCTGCCCATAAGCACAATTTGCGCCGCGGACGCCTCCCATCGGAAGGAGTTGAAATAGTCCACACTGCGCACCATGCTGTGCGCAAGGCGGCTAAGCTCCTCGTCAATTACGCTTACGCCGATTGCATCCTCGCCGACATAATCGGGAGAATTGACGCTGACCGCGGACAGCGCTTTAACATAGCCCCCCTCGCCGATGCCGTTACTCTGCATATAGCTTGCAACGAGGTCGCCTCCGCCAAAGGCAAAGGTGCGCTGAAGCAGCAGATTATCCCCCTGCACAAAGCTGATGAAGCTTGCCGTGCAGTCAACATCGACAAACATCGTTACCTCGCGGGTTTTTAGGCGGCGGATAAGCTGATAGTGGCTGTTTCCGCAGCTATCAATCGCTATTATATCCAGTTTGGCTAACTCTGCCAGCTTAAAGTATCCTTCCAAGAGACTAAGCGGCACTGCCATGACAAGCACGCGGCAGAAGCCATCCGCGCCCTTAACGCGCTCAAGCAGTGTATGTGTGACATGATATTTGGTTATGTCCACAGGGAAGTAATCCGCAGCGTTTGTCTTTACCGTTTCGGCAATCTGCTTATCCTTCATGACCGGCAGCTTGATCTCGCGGCTGGCTATCTTAGCGGAGGCGATGGTAAACACCGCGCCTTTGATGCCGCGCAGCTCATGGCTGTCAAGCTCCTCACGCAGCCTGTCGGCAAGACGCTCCGGGTCGTTGACAGCGCCGTCGTTTACGCTTTCGACAGGGGCGGGAAACATGAAGCTGTCCGTTACGTTGCAGGTCTTTTTTTTGGAAGCAGAGCAACAGACTTTAACAAGGCTGTCGCCGATTTCGATATTAAGAATCTTTGACGCCATGTTTAATCTCTCCTTAGTAGAATTTTGCTTGAATAGCAATATAATAATGCTTCAGCTACCGTATTCGGCGCAGCTTGTGAAGCGGAATATTCAGTCTTAATATTGGGGCAATTGCACCTGCCCCGTAAAAAA
>JAHAWY010000012.1 GCA_018385135.1 Oscillospiraceae bacterium
TATCAATAATGTCTATGGCGTAAAAGACGGTAAGATAGCGTGGCGGGTGCAGGATATGCTGGAATACAACCCGGATTATGCGCCGTTTATGCCGAATCCGTATACATATATCAAGGTATATGAGAAAGACCCGGGAGTCGTTCTGGCAGGCACATTTCAAGGCTTCACCTTTTTAATCAACCCCAACAACGGACGCATAATCGGGACGGAGAGCTGGGAAAAGTAGAGTTTTCCGCGTTTGGGTCAAGCCCTCCGAGCCGAGTATTGACCCAAATAAAAACAATGAAAAAAGGACGAAAAGCAGTCAAATCGACTGTTTTTCGTCCTTTTTTGGTCGGAGTGGCGAGACTTGAACTCGCGGCCTCTTGGTCCCGAACCAAGCGCGCTACCATCTGCGCTACACCCCGAAATGCACAAAAGTGCATTAGTTAGTATAGTGAATTTCGCGCCGCTTGTCAAGCGGTAAAAGCGCTAATTATATATTAATTCCAAAGAAAAGGGCTATCTGAAAACGGTCATATCCGCGTTGTATATCTGTGTTCGTGTAAACGACGCAAAGTCCGGTGCAAGCTGCGGTGCAAGCTGACGCAGCGCTGTTACCAAATGCTCCGGGTTTAAGGTCGGCTCCTGCGCGGAGATGACAGCCTTGATGGTCACGCTGCCGTTGTCATCATCGAGCAAAATGCTGCGAATTGAGGGAGCGATATCACTCTGACCCATGCCGCTTTTGGTCTTTTTCTCTATCACGATGCTTTCGCGGGAGAAAAACTCAATAAGCTCGGGCAGAAGCTCGGCGGCGGAGCGGTCGTCATATTCAAAGCTGCCGTCAATATCCAGCCACTTGATGTTTTTAGCCTTGTTTTCCCATTCGTATACCTCTAAGGCTTTGATGCCCTCGGGCAGGGAGCGGTTGAGACGGAATACTATTTCCGATAGGCTGATATACTCGCGCAGCTTGAAATCCAAAATCTCACATAGACTTGCCGTGCCGACGGAGAGAGGCAGAGCAAAGCTCATCTGCGCGTGAGGGTTGAAGCCCTCGCTGTATTTTAGTCCAATCTCGGCACGCTGAAAGGCGCGCTGCATCGTTCGCATAAGGTCGAGATGCGAGATATACACGGCTCTGCCTGTTTTGGAAAAGCGCAGCCGCAGACGTTCGGTTGCTTCATTCATCGCAGCGACCTCCCTTCAAAAGCCTGACAGCGCCGCAGCCGGTGCATTTAACACGGCAGTCGGGCGAAAGCTCCGCCTTGTAGCACATCTCACGCTCGCGCCACATGAATTTTGGGCTAACGCCCATGCTTACTCGACTCCAAGGCAAAACCTCATCAAAGCCGCGCTCGCGGCAGGCGTAAAACTTCGGGTCAAGATCGCATTTTTCAAAGGCATCCAGCCAGCGCTGAAAATCGAAATAATCCGACCATGAGTTGAGCCGCCCGCCGTTTCTCCAAACCTCCTCAAGCACCGCGCCGACGCGGCGGTCACCGCGCGAGAGAACGGCTTCGATAAGGCTGGTGTCTGCGTCGTGCCAGTTATAGGTTATCGCTTTGGCACGAAGATGCTCGCGCAGCAGTGTTACGCGGCGGCGGTATTCGTCCATATCCACCTGAGGCTCCCACTGAAAGGGTGTGTGGGGCTTCGGAACAAAGCATGAGGTGGATACGGTTATGCGTAAACCCTTTGCCTTGTTTGAGGCATAGGGCTTCCATAGGGCGAGAACCTTCATGGCGAGGTCTGCGATGCCCAGTACATCCTCGTCTGTTTCCGTTGGAAGTCCCAGCATGAAATAGAGCTTAACATTATTCCAGCCGCCCTCAAAGGCGATGCGACAGGTATTGAGCAGATCCTCCTCACGGACATTTTTGTTTATTGCGTCACGCAGGCGCTGAGTGCCTGCCTCGGGAGCGAAGGTAAGCCCGCTTTTGCGAACAGACTGGACCTTGTGCATCAGCTCGATTGAAAAGTTGTCCGCACGCAGGGAAGGAAGGGAAAGACCGATGCTTCGCGGAACGCAGAAATCCAAAAGCCCGTCGCAAAGCTCGTTTAAGGGGCGGTAGTCGCTGGTTGACAGTGAGGAGAGCGTAACCTCCTGGTAGCCTGTGTTTTCCAGCGAGTCGATGCCTTGCTGCACGACCTTTTCAACACTTCTCGGACGCACGGGACGATAAACATAGCCCGCCTGGCAAAAGCGGCAGCCGCGGATGCAGCCTCTGAAAAGCTCCAGCGTAACGCGGTCATGCACGATCTCCGTGGAGGGTACGACGGGCGCGGTGGGGAAATAGCTGTTTTCAAAGTCTGTGATGATGCGCTTTTGCACCTGCTCCGGCGCGCCCTCCAGAGCCTCGATGCGGTTGATCGTACCATCGTCGTTATAAACGGGATGATAAAGCGAGGGGACGTAAACACCGCCGATTTTTGCTGCTTCGAGCAGAAATTGACGTTTTGTCCAGCCCTGCTTTTTCGCTGTGCGCAAAAGCTCAAGCAGTTCCACGTCCATCTCCTCGCCCTCGCCGATGAGCATCAGATCCATAAAGTCTGCCATTGGCTCGGGATTGCAGCAGCTTGTGCCGCCGGCGAAAACGAGAGGCAGCAGTTCCTTGCGCTCATCTGAACGCAGGGGAATGCCCGCCAGGTCGAGCATATTTAATACGTCAAGATACGCTATCTCGTAGCCGATGGAAAAGCCGATAGCGTCAAAGCTGCTAAGACAGTCGCCGCTTTCCAGCGCCCAAAGAGGAATGCCGGCTGAGCGCAGCTCATCCTCCATATCGCCCCACGGGGCGAAAACGCGCTCGCACCATACGCCGTCCATTTCGTTGATAGCTCCGTAAAGTATCTTCATACCGAGATTGGACATTCCTATCTCATAGGTGTCGGGGAAGCAGAGCGCCATGCGCAGGTCGAGCTTCGATTTGTCCTTTACTATTTGGTTGTATTCACCGCCTGTGTAGCGGGCGGGCTTTTGCACCCGTTGCAGGATGCGGGCTAGTTTTTTGTCCATTTTTTTCTCCCGTGGTTTGGCGTTTGCGCGCAAAAGCGCGAAACGGGGCTTTTCTCATTGTATCCCGTTTCGCGCTTATTTACAAGTGTGTTTTCGCTGTAATACGGCAAGCCAAAGTCCGGACATAAGAAGCGCCGCACCCTGTCCGGCATGGAGAAAATACAATCCCCACAGCAAGAGTGCCGCCGAGACCGCAAAGCCGAGGATACAAAGAGTCTGCCTTGAGCGGGGCGCACCAAGGCAGCTCTCAAGTATGCTTTGCAGCAGCACTCCGCCGTCCAGAGGCAGAGCGGGGAGAAGATTAAACAGGTTCAAAACAACGCCCAAGCCCGCGCAGACATAGAGGTATTCACTGTTTAAGGCACGTCCCGAGAGCGCGCAGAGCAGCGCAAACAGTAAGCCGCCCAGCGGTCCTGCCAGTGCCGTTAACGCCAGTGCGCGCCGGGAAACACTTCCCGCGTAATCAAGCGCGAAGCCTGAAAGAGAAGCGTGCAGGCGCGTTGGATATGCCCCATACAGGCGCATGGCGGCAGCGTGGCAAAGCTCATGAACGGAAACGGCGGGTACAGCCGCCGCCAGCACACCGCCCTCATCAAAAAAGAGCAGCAGCGACAGCAGAAGAACAAAGCCGCCGTCCACCCGCGCTTTAAGCTGAGGAGCTTTAAATACGGAGCTGCGATGCATATCATATGTAGTATTCGGGATTGAGGTATTTATCGTTATGCCGCAGCTCAAAGTGCATATGCGGACCTGTAACAAGCCCGGAGTGACCGGAATGAGCGACAAGCTGCCCTGCCTCAACAGTGTCACCCGCGGAAACCAAAAGCTCGCTGCAATGTCCGTAAAGCGTTGTGTAGCCGCCTCCGTGGTCTATGATAAGCGTTAAGCCGTAACCGCTTATAGTTCCGGCGGTGGTAACTGTGCCGGAGGCAAAGGAATATATATCGTCGCCGTCCACAACGTCGAAATCAGTACCATAATGAAAGCGCACATCGCCGTAAACCGGATGCACACGATAGCCGAAAACGCTTGTTATCTCGGCGGATACAGGCATAACATGGTCAAAGGGCAGGTCTTCATAGGCACAGTCAACGCTCTGGGGAATGCTGTGGTCGGCAAAAACCGCCTGTCTTGCTAGAAACTCTGTGCTTGGGTCTGTTCGCTCGCTTGCTTCAAGTGCCGCGACTTCCGCTGTTTCAAGCGCTTCGGGAGACAGGGAGGTCTCCTCAAGCGTTTCGTCGGCAGCGGGTCTTGCAACGGGAAACTTAAAGCCGACAAGGCTCAGCGCCACAAGCTTTCTCCGGGGAAAATCGTCGCTTACGCTCGTGCTGAGGCAGTACGCGATTGGAGACGGCTCGTCCGCCTTTTCGCCGGTCAAGCCGCGTCCGAGCGTTGAGAGCGTTTCGCGGCTGTCTCCGCGATATTTCTCCGATACCTCGCTCTCTCTGAGACTAAGCATAATCTGCGGCGCGAGGAAGCTGAAAACCGGGATTACAAGCAGGGTGGCGACAATCAGCAAAATGACCTTTTTCATATGTTCCTTCCTTTCCGTGAACAAAAAATATGCTGCGCTCTTTATTTATCGAAAGCAGGATGATATAATAAACAGAAATACAAGAAAACAACAGCTTGTTTAACATACATAGAAACGCGCTTATGAAAAGAGGTAAACTAAATGAAACTATGGTCGGGACGCTTTGAGAAAAACACTGACGCTCTGGTAGACGAGCTTAACGCCAGTATCGGCTTTGACGCTCGCCTTTACAGGCAGGATATACAAGGCAGCCTTGCCCACTCGGCTATGCTCGCAAAGCAGGGCATCATAACCGAGGAGGACAAAGAGCAGATACATAAGGGCTTGAAGGAGATCCTCGCAGAAATTGAAAGCGGCGCTTTGAGCTTTGATAACGACGTTGAGGATATCCACATGGCGGTCGAGGGCGAGCTTACGCGCCGCATTGGCGACGCCGGCAAGCGCCTGCATACCGCGCGCAGCCGCAACGATCAGGTGGCGCTGGACTTTCGCCTTTACCTAAAGCAGGAGGTGACCGAGCTTCGTGATCTGGAGCTGGAGCTTTTGGAAACCGTACTGGAGCTTTCCAAAAGCGGCATGGATGTTGTCATGCCTGCCTATACGCATCTTCAGCGCGCCCAGCCGACCACCTTTGCACACTACATGATGGCGTATGCCAATATGTTTCGGCGCGACATAACCCGCCTTGAGGACTGCCTGGAGCGCATGGACGAATGTCCCCTTGGCAGCGGTGCTCTTACCGCAACTACCTATCCTATCGACCGCGCTTTTGTTGCCGAACAGCTCGGCTTTGCGCGCGTTACGCAAAACAGTCTTGACGGAGTGTCAGACCGTGACTATGCGCTGGAGCTTTTAAACGACCTGTCCATTTTAATGATGCACCTTTCCCGCTTTTCCGAGGAGATCATCTTGTGGTGCTCGTGGGAATTCAAATTCGTCGAGCTGGACGATGCGTATTCCACCGGCTCGTCCATCATGCCGCAGAAGAAAAATCCCGACATTGCCGAGCTGGTGCGCGGCAAGACAGGCAGAGTTTACGGCGATTTGATGAGCCTGCTCACCGTGATGAAGGCGCTGCCTCTTGCCTATAACAAGGATATGCAGGAGGACAAAGAGCCGGTATTTGACGCTCTTGACACCGTGAAAAAGTGCATACCCGTATTTGCCGCCATGCTTAAAACTATGCGCCTGCTGCCTGATAATATGCGCGCCGCCGCCGGCAGGGGCTTTATCAATGCTACAGACTGTGCCGACTATCTGGTAAAAAAGGGCTTGCCCTTCCGCGATGCTTACACGCTTGTAGGAAGGCTTGTTTCCCACTGCATTGAAAACGGAAAAACGCTGGAAACATTGGAAATAGAGGAGTACAAAAAGCTCTCTGAGGTGTTTGAGCAGGATGTATATGAGGCGATTTCGCTTGATACCTGCGTTTCAAACCGCAAGGCGGCGGGAGGACCGGCTAAGGAAAGCGTTCAGTCTCAAATTGATTACATTGAGGCATTTATAGAAGAAAGAAGATAGTATACGCCGCATGGCGACGAACATGGGTTTATAATTACAATGAAAAAAAGAGCAATAATTCTGGCGCTGGCGCTGCTGATCAGCGCGGCGCTGCCTACGGGCGCACTTGCGGCGGCACCGTCCGCCGAGGATGATCATAGCGGCTACATAGTCAAGCTCCGAGAGAGCGAAAGCGCTGTGCGGCTTTTGAGCAACAGTGGGCTTGACGAGCTAAGCTCGCGGCACGGGCTTTATAAGGCGGACAGCCTTGACCAGATCGAAAGGCTTGGCGGCGAGGTTGAGTATTACGAGCCGGACTGTATGGCGACGCTTTTTGAGCTGCCGAACGATACCTATGCGGAAAAACAGTGGAATCTTTCCAAACTCGGCGTGGAATCTGCATGGAGCAAAGGCTATACGGGAGCGGGTGTGAAAGTTGCCATTATCGACAGCGGTGTAAGCTCCCTGCATGAGGACTTCGAGGGCGTGAGCTTCGAGCGCGGGAAAAATCTGATTGACGGTTCGCACGACGTTTCCGACGAGATGGGGCACGGGACTTTTGTCGCCGGTGTTATTGCCGCCGCCTGCAATAATGGTGTTGGCATAGCGGGGCTTTGCGACGAGGTAACTCTTGTGCCGCTGAAAAGCTTCAGTAGCGACAACAGGACGAGCGTAACATATATCATCTCAGCGATTTACGAGGCGGTGGATACCTTTGACTGCGATGTAATAAACCTCAGCTTGGGTATGGATGCAAACGTTAGAAGCCTGCGCGAGGCTATCGACCACGCAAACGCAAACGGCGTTATAGTTGTCTCCGCAGTTGGCAACAGCGGTACGAGCCAGCTCCAGTACCCGGCTGCGTATGAAAACGTTATAGGTGTCGGCTCAATTGATAAAACGGGCAGGGTGACGTCCTTTTCGCAGAAAAACGAGTCGGTTTTTGTCGTTGCGCCCGGTGTTGACATTATCAGTCTCAGCAACGAAAGAAACAACGCGTATTTCGTGGGCGAGGGCACGAGCTATTCGGCTCCCCATGTTACCGCCGCCGCTATTATGCTAAAGCAATATGCGCCGAGCTCGACCACGGAGGACTTTGCAGAGCTTATAAAGCTCTCCGCGCGCGACGGCGGAGCTTTGGGCTACGATACTTACTACGGCTACGGTGCTTTAGATTTTGAAGCCTTCATAGAGACGATGGAAAGCTATGACTTTGGCAATATTGAGCAGCGCTATCCCGACCTTGCGGGACACTGGGCGGCGGACAGCATAGACTTTTGCGTCAGCCATAAGCTATTTAACGGTATTTCCGAGAGCGAGTTTGCCCCGGAACAGCCGATGACCCGCGCAATGTTCGTGACCGTTCTTAGCCGCATGAGCGGAGAGCAGATTAAAGGCTTTCCGATGGTCTTTTCCGATGTTTCCGAAAGCGACTGGTTTGCCCAGCCCGCGGCATGGGGCAGCGCAACCGGCATCGTTTCCGGCGTTTCGGAAAGCCGCTTTGACCCGAACGGAAGCATTACAAGAGAGCAGATGGCGGCGATGCTTTACCGATATGCAAACGCCTTTGGTCTGCACGCTATAAACGCAAGCTCCGCCGGCTTGGGCGATTTCAGCGACGGTGCCTCCGTTTCCGAGTGGGCAAAAAGCGCCATGCAGTGGGCTGTTGCAAACGGGCTTATAACAGGACGCGGCGGAGCGATGCTCTGCCCGCAGGAGGGGGCAAAGCGCTGCGAGGTGGCTGCCATCATTCAGCGCTTTATCAGTACCTTCGGTCAAAACTGAAATACTATATCTATATTCAGGGGAGTAGTAGAATATGCCTGAAGAAATCATTAAAAATGTATTCAGAATTCCTGTGCCGCTTGCGGGAAACCCGCTGAAGCTCCTGAACAGCTATGTAATAAAAGGCGAGGATAAAAGCCTTATAATAGACACGGGCTTTAAGCATCCGGACTGCCGAGATGCCCTGATAAACGGCTTGCGTGAGCTTAAAATAGACATTGAAAAAACAGACATTCTGCTAACGCACCTTCACTCAGACCATTCGGGGCTTGCTCCTGAGCTTGCAATGCCGGGAAGAAAGGTATATATCAGCCGTGCGGAGATACCGTGGATGTTTGGCGAGAGCCGTACCGCGCGCTGGAAGGAGGACAACGTAAAGATCGTGCGCTCCGGCTTTCCTATGGAGGTTATCAGGGCGCATCTTACCAAGGCTCCCTCGCGCGATATGTCGCCCGACCCAAATTTTTCGGATTACAGCCCTGTTGACAACGGCGACGTGTTTAGCTACGGCGGCTATGAGCTTGAAGCAGTGGCAACGCCGGGACATACGCCCGAGCATATGTGCTTTTGGGTCGAAAGTGAAAAGCTGATGTTCACCGGCGACCATGTTTTGTTTGACATCACGCCAAACATTACCCTCTGGAACGAGGTCGAAGACTCACTCGGCGACTATTTGGAAAGCCTTAAAAAAATAGACAAATACGATGTTCGCCTTGCTCTGCCGGGGCATAGGGAAACCGGCGATTTCCACGCGCGCATAGCGAAGCTGCTCGCTCACCACGATGAACGGCTTGAGGAATGCCTTCAGGTGGTCCGTGAAAAGCCCGGCTCCACCGTTTTTGAGGTGGCGGGTAAAATGAAATGGAACATTCGCTGCTCCTCGTGGGAGGATTTTCCTATCGGTCAAAAATGGTTTGCCGTTGGCGAGTGTCACAGCCATCTGCGCCACCTTGAAAAGCTTGGCAGGGTACATTGCGATTACAGCGGGGAGCTTTTCCGCTACACCGCCATATAGCAAAAAACGGACTCCGACATCAGTCAGAGTCCGTTTTTTTATTCGCGCATATTATGAATGGAGTGGAGAGTTTTTATCGTTTTCGGCAAGGGATAAGAGCCGCTCGCGCATATTCTGCTCCGGGCTTTCGATAACATACTCAAGAAGCCTTTGAAGCTCGCCGCCTATGGCTTTGCCGTGATATCCGAGCGCCTCCAGATCGCCGCCCGTTACCGCAAGCTGCGAAAGCGCGCGGCACTCACCGCTTCTTATAACACGGCGCAGCGCAGAGAGCCTGCCGCGATGACCCAGAGCTTCGGCGGCGGCGGCAGTGCAGCGCGCGCCTGCGTCTCCAAGCCGGGCGCAAAGGCGCTTATAATCGGAGGGAGAGAGAGGAATGCCGCTTTTGACCGCAGTGCAGCCCGCGCTTACGCAGCGGAGCGTTTCGTTATCAAGCCGAAGCGCGCGCAGAAAGCTTTCAGACTCCGAAATCAAAGCGTTTCGCTCCAAGATGGCGCAAAGCCCCGCCCAGCGCAAAGCCGGCGTTTTCGGCAGCACCGCAAGAGGGGAGAGGTCAATTTCTGCGCGGGCAGGCTTTACGAAGCCTTCAAGAAGTCCAAGGGAGATCATACGCGCCACCGTTTGCGGACGCTCGGAGCAAAGCGTTTTTTCAAGCTCCGCGCGAACGCGCTCTGCCGCGATCACCGATACGAGAGCGGAGCTTCGCTCTATAGCGGCAAGCGTACCGCCGTCGATCTCAAAGCCCAGCACGGCTGAAAAACGAAGCGCGCGCAGCATACGCAGAGCGTCCTCGTCAAAGCGCTTGTCCGGCTCTCCCACACAGCGGATAAGCCGCGCGGCAATATCGCTTTTACCGCCGAAGGGGTCGAATAGCTCGCCGGAGGCTGACATGGCAATGGCGTTCATCGTAAAATCGCGCCGTTCAAGGTCAGAGTCGAGCGAGGAGACAAAGCGCACCTTATCGGGTCTGCGGTGGTCGGCATATTCGCCGTCATTGCGATAGGTCGTTACCTCAAGCGGCTTGCCGAGCGAAACGACTGTAACAGTGCCGTGCTTGATGCCTGTCGGGTGAGTGCGCGGGAAAAGCGCCGTTACCTGCTCGGGAAGGGCGTTTGTGCAGATATCCCAATCCTGCGGACGGCAATTCATAAGCATATCGCGCACGCAGCCGCCGACCAGAAACGCCTGAAAGCCCGCGCTCTCAAGCCGATGCAGCACGTTAAGAGCATATTTGGGAGGTGATATATGGGTCAAATGCAGCGCTCCTTTGGTAGTTGCTGTATATAATGGAAGTCAAAAGGGTTATAACTGTTGAAAGGGGTTATAACTGCTGAAAGGGGTATTCTCACCGGCATAAAATTCTTGTATTGTCATACCTGTTGTATTATAATATCATTTCAGTGATAAAACAACCAAAATCAGATTGCAGCGGATTCTTTTAAATCGCCGTGCCGCTGAAGGGTGCGCTGCGGCAAAGAAACCGAAAGGAAGCACATATGACTGGCTTTGAAAGATATCTTGTCCCCGGCAAAAAGGGTCATCTCATAGGCATTGGCGGCGTTTCCATGTCCCCGCTGGCAGAGGTGCTTGTCGGCATGGGACTCAATATAAAAGGTTCGGACATGAGCGAGAGTGAAAAAACTCGGCATCTGCGCTCTATGGGTGTTGAGGTCAGCATCGGTCATGCCGCGGAAAACCTTGGCGCGGATACGGATTTTGTTGTACGCACGGCTGCCGTACACGATGAAAACCCCGAAATCGTAGCGGCGCACGAGCGTGGAATTCCCGTTTTTGAGCGCACGCAGGCGTGGGGCGCCATTATGCGCGACTATAAAAATGCCCTTTGCATTGCGGGAACGCATGGCAAGACTACGACCACTTCAATGTCCACCCATATCCTTATGGCGGCGCAGCGCGACCCTACCGTTATGATTGGCGGAACTCTGCCGATGCTTCAGGCGGGACACCGCGTCGGCAAGGGGGACACCATCGTTCTGGAATCCTGCGAATACTATAACTCCTTCCACTCTTTTTTCCCCACCATCGCAGTTATTCTAAATATTGAGGCGGATCACCTTGATTTCTTCAAGGATTTGGAGGACGTTAAAGCCTCTTTCCGCAAGTTTGCCTCCCTTGTGCCCGAAACGGGTCACATAGTTGCAAACGCGGACGATGCTAACACCATGGAAGCGCTTGCACCCCTCGGACGCGAGATCGTTACCTTCGGCTTGCACAGCAACGCCGACGTTTATGCGGAAAACATCGTTCAAAAGGGTGCGCAAAGCGATTTTGACGTTATGTATAAGGGCTCGCTGTTCACTCATGTTAGCCTGCGTGTACCCGGCTTGCACAATGTCAAAAACGCACTTGCTGCCTCCGCCGCCGCGATATGCCTCGGCATCGACCCAACCGCTGTTACCTACGGGCTTTCCGGCTTTACGGGAGCGGGCAGACGCTTCGAGTTCAAGGGCAAATACAACGGCGCTGACGTTTACGACGACTATGCCCACCATCCGGGCGAGCTGAAGGCGCTTATGGATGCTGTCGAGCCGCTTGGCTATAAGCGCGTAATTGTTGTTTTCCAGCCGCACACCTATTCGCGCACCAAGGCGCTGTTTGAGGATTTCGCTGAGCAACTGCGCCGTCCGGATTTGACCTATCTTGCGGAGATTTACGCCGCGCGCGAGAAGAACACTCTGGGCATATCCTCGGCGGATCTTGCGAAGGTTATTCCAAACTCTATGTATTTCCCGTCCTTTGAGGAGATTGAAAAGAGCCTTAAATTCACAGCGTCCCCCGGCGATATAATCCTCACCGTCGGCGCGGGAGACGTGTATAGGCTGGGCGAGCAGCTTGTCTCCGGAGAGAACGAAAAATAATGAGCAGCGCGTTTGCGGGCTTTATAGCATAAAAAAGGCTTTAGGAAAAGCTTGGCTTTTCCTAAAGCCTTTTTTATTACCCTGCGAACTGCTGTGAAAGAGAAAGACAGCCTGCACCGCAGAAAGCTTTTGAAGATTTTTTGATATTTACATGGGTGCTAAAAAACTTATGGCTATTTTCCGATATTTCCTCCCCGAAAAAAGTACAATTCCACAGCGGGTAACGACGCCCTTTTCGGGTTGACATAAATATAATTATGACTACAACACGAAACGGGGGAATTCAAATGACTGTAAAGGAAAGACTCAAGTCGCCGCGACTGGCGCTGATGTCGGCGGCGGCGCTCTGGGAAAAGCCGAAGCTTCGTCAGACTGTAGATTGTATGCTGAAATTCATACTGGGCTTTGCTATGTCCTGCTCGGTGGTGATGACAAATCTCGCGCCCTTCGGCATAGGCATGGTAGCCAGTGCGGGAGCGGATGCCGCCGGTATCTGCTGCTACGCGGGGGCGGTGCTTGCTTACATACTCGTCGGAGGCTTCAACTGGGGTATACACTATGTTGCAACGGTAACGCTGGTGTTTACTGCCGCCTTTGTTTTCAGAGACACCAAGATAATAAAAAAAGACTGGTTCATGCCTGTCATGGCAGCTTTTCTTACAGGTGTTACGGCGTTTTTAAACACCTTTGAGTTTATAGACAGCTTCCCGGACGCTGTGAGCATTTTTTCCGAGCTGGTATTTGCAGGAGCGTCCGCATACTTTTTCGCCCATGCGCTTACGCCGCCCAAAAGCGGCAGCGAACAGGCGGAGCGAAGGCAGGGACTGGGTATTCTGGTTTTGTGCGCCTGCCTTTTGATGTCTCTGTCCGCGGTCAGCGTTCTCGGGGTCATTTCCGTAGGCAGGTTTTTTGCCCTGCTGGTAGTGCTAACGGCAGCCTATAAGGGTGGGATGCTCCCCGGCTGTGCTGCGGGTACGGCGCTGGGACTTGCTATGGATATGGCGGCGGGAGGAGAGGTCTTTTTTGTTATGGCCTATTCCTTCGCGGCGCTGATTGCGGGCGCTTTCTCAAAGCACGGACGGCTGATTTTCCTTGTCAGCTACATTATTGCCAATGCGATTGCCGTTTTATGGACATGGGGGGAACTGCTGAAGCTTGAGCTGATGTACGAGGTGTTTGCTGCAACAGTCGTATTTGCTCTCTTTCCGGAGTCGCTTCTTGAATACGTCGGCGGTATTGCAAGACTCCCCGCGCCCACAACGGGTGAGTCGGGTCTTCGCCACTATGCCGCGGACAGGGCTGAGAGAATAAGCGTTGCCTTCCGCGAGCTTTACGGCACTGTGTTTCGCAGCCTTACAGGTCCTCATAATGACAGCGATGTTGCAACGGTTTTTGACCGCGCGGCTGAGAGCGTTTGCCGAAGCTGCAAAAACAAGGAAAACTGCTGGCAAAAGGATTTTATGGACACGCTTTCGATCATGAACGACGCGACGGCTGCCATGATGAAGCGCGGCAGACTGGAAAAGGAGGACTTGGCAGAGCGCTTTGTGGAAAAATGCCCCTCGCACCATGCCTTTATATTGGCTGTCAACAGCGAGCTGCGCGGCATGATGTATAGACGACAGTTTCGCAGCCGCTTGAACGAAAACCGTACCGCAGCCTACGGGCAGTATAAGGAACTGGCGGATATCATAGAGGGCGTTGCCAGAGAGCTTGAGGATGCCAAGGGCGCTGACCCTCTTGCCGAGCGCAGGCTAAAGCGCTTCCTGCGCACGATGGATATTGAAGCGGACGTTTCGGTTTTCCGTGATAACCGTGGCAGACTGCACGCGGTTATCGAAAGCGGAAGGCTAGGTCCGCTGCTGAGAATGGGCAACTATCTTGAGATACTTTCAAATGTTCTTGGAGTGCGCCTTTGCAAGCCGCCGAGCGATGACGGCATAAGCGACAGACGGCTTGCTCTGCTTGAGGCGGAGCCGCTTGTGGCGAGCGTGGGCATTGCGGGACTAAAGAAAAAGGGCGAGGCGGTCAGCGGAGATCGAGGGACCTATTTCAAGACTGACAGCGGTATTCTTTGCGTTATTCTTGCAGACGGCATGGGCAGCGGCGAGGATGCCGCCAAAGAGAGCATAAGCGCCGTTCGGACTCTGGAGGCTTTCCTCCGCGCGGGTATTGACCCGGCAGTGGCAATGAAGATTTTAAACTCCGTGCTGCTGTTAAAAAACGGCGAGGACTGGGGTTACTCGACCATTGACCTGATGTGCGTTGACCTTTTTACCGGCGAGACCTGCTTTTACAAATATGGAGCCGCGCCGTCCTTTGTTAAAAACGGAAAAACGATACGCCGCGTGCGCGGAGAAAGTCTGGCTTGCGGCATCTGCGCCGGAGAGGGCAGCGCGCCGGACATCGTGAGGATGCGCCTTAAGCCCGGAAACCTTGCTCTTATCGCCAGCGACGGTGTTATGGTTGAAAAGAACGACGCGTGGCTGCGCGAGATACTGCTAAAAAGCGAGGGCACAGATACAAAAACGCTGGCAAAGGAGACTCTGCGCACCGCCGTTCGTCAATATGGCTGCGAGGACGACATGACCGTGCTTGCCGTTAAGGTTGACGAAAGGGCTTAGGCAATGAGAATCACAGTGCGGGGCTTTAGAAAAAGATCCCGGTTTGCGCGCTCCCGCCGCCAAAAGCTGAATAATAGAGCTGACGGACGGTTAAACTGGCAACATATGGAGCAGCAAGGGGGAAGAGAAGTGATAAAGGGCGTGTCCCACAGGATAATTGTTGTTAAGTCACCAAACAGGCTGTTTGAGGAGGCGATATTCATTATTCGAGATGATGTGTTTTCAGATAAGGGCGCGGACAGTGCCGCGGTAATAAAAGAGGCCCGACGAGCGGCAAATTCCTATGTAAAGAGCTTGCCGTGCGAGCGCGGACGCATTTTCTCAAAGCTTCCAGCTCCCTTCTTCGTAGCGGCGGGGGCGGCCGCCACGGGAATAGCGTGGCTGGCAATGCGCCTTTGTGGGGTATAAACAGTCGGGGGAGACTTAAATATTGTGTTTTTCGTCGGGCCAAGTTACGTTCAGTATACTTTGTCCGGCGATTATTTATTGTCAAATTCTGTTGTAAAACTATGACGAAAATGATACAATAAAGTGATTTGGTAATACTTATTATATGGGGGAGGACTTGACATGAATATTTTGATTAAAGACGCCCTTGCGCTTCTGCCAGGAGAGGAAACGCGCGTTTGCGATGTTTATGTCTCCGGTGACACTATAGCCTCCATCGACAAGGCTCCCGAGGGCTTTGAGATTGAAAAGACCATTGACGGCACGGGCAGGCTTCTAACCCCGGGCTTTGTCAATGCCCACACCCACATCTACATGACCTCTCTGAGAAACCGCGCGGATGACCTGAACTTCATGACGTGGCTGTTTGATAACGTAATGCCGATGGAAAGCAAGCTTACAGATGAGGATGCCTATTGGAGCGTTCAGTTAGGCTGCATGGAAATGCTGCAAAGCGGTGTTACCTCGATAATGGATATGCATATGTTCCCGCACACAACGCCCAAGGCGCTTGAGGATGCGGGAATGCGCGCTGTTGTAACGCGCGGTCTCACTGGCGATAAGGACTCTATGGACGAGGGCAAAAAACGCATAGAGCAGGCGCTTTTAGAGTATGAGGAGTTTAAAAACTCGCCGATAATCAGCTTCCGCCTCGCACCGCACGCGCCCTACACCTGCGACGAGGGCTTTTTGCGCCTGGTCGCGGAAACGGCAAGGGAAAACGGTCTTGGTATTCACACGCACCTTTCCGAAAGTATGGATGAGCAAAAAACCATAAAAGAGCGCTATGGCTGCACTCCCGCGGAATACTTTGACCGCTGCGGCATACTTACGGAAAACACGCTTTGCGCCCACTGCGTCTATATTTCCGAGAGCGATATGGAGCTTCTTGCAAGGCGAGGAACAAGCGTTGCCCATAACGCCGCCAGCAACATGAAGCTTGGAAACGGCTTTGCTCCCGTTCCCGAGATGCTTAAGCACGGCATCAACGTTGCTCTCGGCACGGATGGCTGCTGCTCGAACAACAACCAGAGCATTTTAAAGGAAATGCAGATGGCAAGCCTTATCCACAAGGGCGTTGCAAGGGAAGCGACCACGCTGCCCGCCAAAAGCGTTTTCGACATGGCGACCGTCAACGGTGCAAAGGCGCTGGGCTTGGGAGGCGTCTGCGGCGAGATAAAGGTTGGATGTAAGGCGGATCTTGCGCTGTTTAACCTTGACACGCCGGAGCTTTTCCCGCTGGGTGAGCCTAAGGCGGCGCTGTGCTACTCAAGCGCGGGATTAAAGGCGGAAACGGTGCTGGTAAACGGCAGGATTTTGCTTGAAAAGGGCGAGTATAAGACCATTGATGTTGAACGCCTTAAAATGCAGGTTAAGCAGACGAGCGAGCGTCTGAACGAGATATACAGGAAGTAACAGTGCGCTAAGGAGGTCTTTATGAGTGATATTAGAGATATAAGCCTTGCCCCGTCGGGAGAGAAAAAAATTCGTTGGGCAGCGGCAAATATGCCCATCTTGAACAGCATTGCCAAGGATTTTGAGAAAACACAGCCCTTTAAAGGGCTGACTGTGGCTCTGTCCGTTCATTTCGAGGCGAAAACCGCCTATCTTTGCCGCGTGATGCAGCTTGGCGGTGCGGAAATGCACGTTACAGGCAGCAACCCTCTCTCCACGCAGGATGATGTGGCGGCGGCAATCGCGGCGGGCGGTATCGACGTTCACGCTGTTTACGGCGCAACTGAGCAGGAATATGAAAGGCATCTTTGCGCCTGTCTTGAGCATGAGCCTGACATAATAATCGACGACGGCGGAGACCTCGTAAACCTTATGCACACCAAGTTTACGCACCTTATCCCCAAGGTTCTCGGCGGCTGCGAGGAAACGACCACGGGCATCCACCGCCTCAAGGCAATGTCCGGAGCGGGAGAGCTGCGCTTCCCGATGATAATGGTCAACGAGGCGGACTGCAAGCACCTTTTTGACAACCGCTATGGCACGGGACAGTCGGTGTGGGACGGCATCAACCGCACAACGAACCTCATCGTTGCGGGCAAGGTGGTTGTCGTCGCGGGCTACGGCTGGTGCGGCAAGGGAACTGCCATGCGCGCAAAGGGACTCGGCGCGCGCGTTGTTGTTACCGAGGTCGATCCTGTGCGCGCCATTGAAGCGCATATGGACGGCTTTGAGGTCATGCCCATGAGCGAGGCTGCAAAGCATGGCGATATTTTTGTGACCGTAACAGGCTGCAACGACGTTATCACCGCAGAACATTTTAAATCAATGAAAAACGGAGCTATTTTGACTAACGCCGGTCACTTCAATGTTGAGATAAATCTTGAGCAGCTCTCGGAGCTGGCAGTTGAGCGCTATGAGGCGCGCCAAAACATCGAAGGCTTCAAAATGTCCGATGGCAGAACTCTTTTTGTTATCGGAGAGGGCAGGCTGGTAAATCTTGCCGCCGGCGACGGACATCCTGCGGAAATCATGGATATGAGCTTTGCCATTCAGGCGCTCTGCGCAAAATATATTGCCGAAAACAGAGGCAGACTGCCTGTGGAGGTAATTCCCGTTCCCAAGGAAATAGACAATGAGGTTGCCATGATAAAGCTTGACAGCATGGGAATTGAGATTGACCGGCTATCCCCGGCGCAGAGGAAATACCTAGGGATTTGATATAAGCGCGAATGACGCCCCTCTCACGGCTCATTCGCGTTAAGGAAAGGGTGAGCAATTTGGAAAACATTGATTACGAGAGCTTGAGGGATGAACTTCTTGAGATGCTTGAAAACAAGAGCATTAAGCAGCTCAGGGACACCCTTGAGGAAATGAACGAATTCGACGTTGCGCAGGTTATTTCAGAGCTGCCGCGAAGAAAGCTGGCAATGGTTTTCCGATTGCTTTCCAAAACCAAGGCTTCGGAGGTCTTTGCAAATCTTGAGCTTGAGGAGCAGTCGCACATCATTGAAAGCATCACCGATAAGGAACTTGGTGAAATCATCGAGGAGCTTTTCGTCGATGACGCTGTTGATTTGCTTGAAGAGCTTCCCGCAAATGTCGTAAAGCGTGTTATGCGCACGGCAACGCCGGAGACGCGAAACCTCATAAACCAGTATCTGGAGTATCCGGACTATTCCGCCGGCAGCATAATGACCGCGGAGTATGTAGACCTAAAAAAATACATGAATGTGCGCGAGGCGATAGCGCGTATTCGCCGCATCGGTGAGGACAAGGAGACTATCTACACCTGCTTTGTCGTTGCCAGTGACCGCACGCTTGAGGGCGTTGTAACCGTTAAGCAGCTTCTGCTTTCGGACGATGAGGCTGTCATCGGCGACATTATGGATACCAACATAATCTGCGCCACTACTACCGACGACCAAGAGGAGGTTTCGGATATGTTTTCCGACTACGACCTTTTGGCGATACCCGTTGTAGACAAGGAGCGCAGGCTCGTCGGCATTGTTACCGTTGACGACGTCATCGACGTTCTGCAAGAGGAGATCACTGAGGACTTCGACAAGATGGCAGGTATTACGCCGTCTGATAAGCCTTACTCCCGCGCAGGCGCACTGGACATATGGAAGAGCCGTATTCCGTGGCTGATGTTTCTTATGATCTCTGCAACCTTTACCAGCATGATCATCAATAGCTTTGAGTCTGCTTTGGCAAGCTGTGCGGTGCTGATAGGCTTTATCCCAATGCTTATGGGAACGGGCGGAAACTCCGGCTCGCAAAGCTCCACCGCCGTTATACGAAGCCTTTCGCTGGGCGATACAGAGCCGAAGGACATTTTTAATGTCATCTGGAAGGAGCTTCGCGTGGCGCTTCTTTGCGGTCTGTCGCTTGCCGTTGTAAACTTTGTAAAAATGTTTGCAATTGATAAGTTCCTGCTCGGAAACGACGGCATCACGGTTTGGGTCGCCTTTACCGTTTCGCTGACGCTGGTTTTTGTTGTTATGTTCGCAAAGGTGGTCGGAAGCTCACTGCCGCTTGCGGCGGAAAAGCTGGGCATCGACCCTGCGGTCATGGCAAGTCCGCTGATCTCCACGATCACGGACGCGATCTCGTTGCTGATATACTTCGTCTTAGCGGGCGCTATTCTCGGAATATGAGCGCTGCGGCGCGAAATAAAATGCAGGCTTGAGCAAAGCCTGATATGCAAAAGGGACTCTTTCTCTCCGCGTTGGAGAGAAAGAGTCCCTTTTAAATTTTGAAATCCTACGGGTATAGATATTATGTAAACTTGAACACAAGGCTCAAGCGTCCTGCGGCGACTCCTTTTTCATGCTTAGGAAAAGTAAGGAAGCAAATATAAGCACGATGCCTGCAACGCCATAGCTCGTGAGCGTTTCGTTGAATACCAGAACGCCGACGAGCGTTGCCACCACAGTTTCGGTAAAGGCGAGCACGCTTGCGCGTCCCGGCTGCGTGTAATTAAGACCCAGAGTATACAGCAGGTACGGCGCTATCGTTGAAAACACGCAGATGCCAAGACCGCTCCAAATAACTTCAGGCTGCGACACCAGCGCAAGGAATTCTCCGCGCAGGCAAAATGGGGCAAGACCTATCGCCGCAAAGGCAAGCGTATAAAACGTGACTGTAACGGAGCTGTATTTTTTCAGCGCCACGTTGCCGAAAATAGTATACAGGGCATAGCCAAAGCCTGAGCCGAGACCGGTCAGGATGCCTTTGCAGCCGATGCCCGAAAGACTGCCCGAGAAAAGCGCACTCATAAGCCCAGTCGTGCAGGTGCAGCCGATGAAGGCAACGATAAGCGCCGCCAGCTTGCGCGAGGTGATCTTTTCCTTGAAAAAGATGGCGGACATTATCATAACAAAGCAGGGCGCGGTGTAAAGCAGAACTGCGGCAACGGAAAGCCCCGTTGTTTCAATGGTAGTGAAATAGAGAACGCTGAACATTACAAGGCTTAAAATACCCGTACCAAGGAACATCCAGATATCGCGCAAAGCTATTTTAAGCTGCTTTCTATCAAAAACAACCAGATACAGCAGCATCAGAAGCGCCGACACCGCGCAGCGCAGAAAGGCGATCTGCGCCGCCGAGCAGCCGCAGGAGGAAAGCCTCTTTGTAAACAGACCTATTATTCCCCAGCAGGAGGCGCCGAGAATTATTAAAAGCGGAGCAAAGTGCGCCACCGAAAGCTTTTGCCTTTTCATTCAGAACACATCCATAGCGTAGTATGCGCCTGCTTTTGCGCCGGTGTGCAAAAGCAGGCGCATTTTGCATAATACCCGCGGACAGGCGCTGCCTTTCAATAATAATTCCTTTTTCTGCAATTTTCAAGCGGTTTCGGCAAGTGATATATAAAAAAGCCGCCGGTGATGAAATTACCGGCGGCGATAATCAAGAGAATAATTCAAGAGAAATCGTTCGTGAAAGAAAAGCAAGAAATTCGGCGTTTGAGGGCTTGTTCCCCATGCCGGAGCCAAAGATTTTGGAGATATCCGCACCTCTGCTCCACGAAAGCTCTATAGAATGCCGTATAGCTCTTTCCACACGGGTGCTGGTGGTGTTGTGAAGCTTGGCGATGTCCGGGTATAAAATCTTCGTGATGCCGAAGATTTTGCCCTCATTCTCCAAAAGCATTTTTACTGCCTCACGGATGTATAGGAAGCCTTTGACGTGTGGGGGTATGCCGAGGTCAAGAAGCTTTCTTTCGATTTTGCATTCAATATAGCCGGAACCGCCTTCGTCAGGCTTTGGGGGTATATAGCACATATCCACGGCTTCTTTATTCCCGCTTAAACATACGCTGCCGATTGGATCACAGAGCAGCTTGAGCTGCGAGCGGGCAGGACAGTTGGTTACTGATACTTCGTTTTCTGCTGAATATATTTCTGCATAAGACATTGATTTACCCTCCGTACTCCGTAAATAATAAGCGAGAGCGCCGCCGCTCCCATGCTAGGCTGATGCGCGTTGCTCTTTCTGCAAATCTATTATAGCAAAGAAAGTGTGACAAAAACGTGACGTTTGAGGGATAAATAAGGGCGGTTTACATAAATTTTTCGTCATTTATGTTGACATCGGTGCACAAAAGTAAAAAAACTGCCTTTGATAAAAAGGCAGTTTTTTTAACAGGTTAAAAGCTTGTCCAAATGTAATTTTGGCTTGGCGGTTGTAAAAAGAGCGGGGCTTCTGTTTTCATAAAGCCAGCCGAGGGTCTGCTCGCCCCAGCTATAATTGCTCATGTATTCGCCGTTCCAGCTAATAATGACGTTGCGGTTGCCGGAAAGATATGAGTAGTAATCGCAATCGACCGCAAGCATATCAATAGCGCGTCCTCTGGGATAAACCCGTAGTATGTTGGAGATGCCCGCGTCCTCAAGCGTTGTGACCAATCGGCTTAGCACCTTGCGGTAGCAACTGGCGGAGCTGGGGTTGAACTCCTTGTCCTCCCAGAGCACGGAAAAGCCCTCTCTGGAATCGACAACATTGCCTTTTCGGTGAACAAGATAGGCAAGCAGCTCCTTTGCCTTGCTGCTGGAAAAGCGAAGCGGCACATTGTCCACAAAAACGCAGAAGCTTCCGAAGGTTTGTATGTACACGCGCTTTTTCTTTCGGCTTGAGAGCACAAACATATTGTCTACCACTCTTTTAACTGTTTCCCGATTCAAGGGGTTTACCAGATAGTAGTATGTACCTGCCTGAAGCTCACGCGAGATTTTACATCCGTTTTCAAGCGTAAAGACGACCATTATGTTGCCGCACAGCTTACGAAGCTCTGCGGCGAGCTTAGCCCCGCTTATTCCTGGCAAGGAGTCTTTTATAAACGCCAGTTCAACTTCGTTGAAACGTGCATACTCCAGGGCACTTTGCGCTGAAACAAAGACCTCCGCCAGCTCAATTTGCTCAAATTCGTTAAGCGTAGTTCTAAGCGAATTGAGGAAAAAGTAATCATCATCTACTATTATCGTTTTCAAGTTTCTGTCTCGCTTTCACAATCTCGGTGCTGACGCTGAAAAAGCACCGGAAGATGGGTCGGCAGATGAAAATTACTTGATTTCCTGTTCCAACCCATCGAACAACTCAGTGGAGAAAAACTCACCAAGCGTAATATCGAAGCCGTCGCAGAGCTTTTTAATGTTGACTATCCCCGGGTTTTGGCTTTCGCCGTTCAGAATGCTTTTTACCGTTCCCTGAGGGATGGCGGCAATGTTGCTTATTCCGTTGGGAGTAACATTTCTTTCTCTGCATAGCTGCCGTATACGCTCGACCACTGCCTCCCGAGTATTCATTAAAGAGAGACCTCCTTCGCGGATTATCATCCTTAATAATACTTTATGGAAGCAGTTTACATTAGTGAATGCTCACTAAAATGTCGAAAATTGTCGATAAAATAAAGTTTTTTTTGTTTTTTGACAGGCTTTGCTGAAAAAGGTCGAAAAGCGATGATAGAGCAGCCGGTAAATACCGGCTATGATTATTGAAAATATGGTCTCTTCGGTGTATAATGAATAAACGATGAGAATACCATCACGGGAGTTGATTAAAAATGGACAATAAAAAGCTTTATCATAATGCAATGGAGGATTTGGTCGAGCAGGAATACGAGCGCAACAAAAGCAAGCTTGGCTGCTGCACCTGCAACCGCTGCCGCAACGACATAATTGCCTATGCGCTCAATAAGCTGCCCACAAAATATGTCGTTTCGCATGAGGGCGAGCTTTATTCAAAGGTGGACACTGTCGTTCACGTTCAGCTTGAAACGGATATTTTTCGCCTGCTGGCTCAGGGAGCAAAGCTTATCGGTGAGCATCCGAGACATACCGAAAGCGACACGCAGAACGATTGAAAAAATCAGTGCGGTCAGCAAACTCGACCGCACTGATTTATGCGCTGCAAAGCTTACCATTTGTTAAAGACCTTTTCGGCAAAGCCGGTGAGGTCTTTTATTTCTAGCTTTGTTCCGTCGTCAAGGATCACCTCGCCGCTGAAGCGACCGAAAACCTGATGCTGGTCGCTTCGGATGAGGAGAGCGTTGGTGTCGGAGGCTCTGTCCATAATGGGGAGAAAGTCTAAGGAAAAGCGCCCGTCATTGGAGCGGATCTTCCACGGGGACAGAAAATCGTCCTTGCCGTTTTTTTGAGGGATGCCAAAGGTAAGACGGTCGATTTTATGCGCCTTTCCCTTGTAAAATATGATGTTTTCGCTGGCTGCGGAGGTATCGCCGAAGCCATAGCCGATGTTGAAGCCGAAAACCTCACCGTTTACAAGACCCTGTGCCGCGCCCCAGTACCATGTGTTTTTATATGTCCATACGCCTCGTCCCCAGTCAAGCAGACCGAAGCTGTTATCGGGGGTGAAGATATAGTCTCGTCCGTCAAAGCTAACCTTGCCCTCGGCTCTCATGCCGATTATCTTCTGGTTATAATAGAAAGCGGTTTTCTTTTCGGCGAAAGGGGTAGCAATGACCATTGAGTCCTCCGGCTCGCCGGTCAGGGTAACTTCCGCGTGCAGCGGTTTTTTATCCTTGAAGTTTTCCATGCTGCAAAACAGCTTGCGAACGCCGTTTTTTGTTTCAAAGCGAAGCTGCGCCTTACCGATTTTGTGCTCGGAAATGCCCTCGGCTGAGCTGGAGGGTAAATTGAGCTTACCCATAGGGAAAGCGCCTATGGGACTTGTCGTTTGTTCAAAGCCTTCTTTGAAGTCCAAAAGGCTTGCGCTCAAAAGCGACATATAGCCGTTGTCGTCAATGGTGAGGGCAAGGGCGTAGTCATCGTTGTAAATAAGGTAGTAGTCCCATTCCTTGATGCGAAGCTTGCTTGCCTTGATGTCCTCCCTGCGGTATTCAAGAAGCAGACGCCTCGCCCAGCCCGGCTCACGCAAAGCGCCCTTTTCGTCCAAAAGCCTTCCCGCTTGAGTGATTTCGTGCTGCATAGACTCACCTCTACACTATATTTACTGTATAATACAACCTCTGCGCGCCTGTGTCAAAGCATTATCCAAATTGTTAACGTTATCTTAGCGAAACTATGCACTTTGCCCATGTTGCCTGATTTGCGGCGGCGTGTTATAATCGTGCGAACACTCAAAGGAGAAGAATATGCTGATAAGCGCGGAAAATATATCAAAAAACTACGGAATAAAGCAGCTTCTCAGCGGCTGCACAATTCATATTGCCGAGGGCGCGAAGCTTGGCGTTATCGGACTCAACGGCACGGGCAAGTCAACGCTTTTGCGGCTGCTTGCCGGACGCGAGGAGCCGGATGAGGGCAAGGTGACACGCTTTCCGAATGTACAGGTGTCCTATCTTGAGCAAAGCCCTGCAATGCAAGACGAGCTTTCAGTGCTTGAACAGGTGTTTGAAAGCTTTCCGCCCGAATACCGCGAGCTGAACGAATACGAAGCGCGGGCAATTTTAAATAAGCTCGGCATAACAGACCATGAGCAGAAGATTGGCACGCTCTCCGGAGGTCAGAGAAAGCGTGTGGCGCTATCGGCGGCGCTTATAGCGCCTGCGGATGTGCTGATCCTTGACGAGCCGACGAACCATCTCGACAGCGAAATGGTTTTATGGCTTGAGCAGCGGCTCGCCGCCTTTTCGGGGGCGGTAATTATGGTTACGCATGACAGATACTTTCTTGAGCGCGTTGCAAACCGCATAGTAGAGCTGCAAAAAGCAAAGCTCTATTTCTACGAAGCAAACTACTCGCGGTATTTGGAGCTGAAGCTTCAGCGCGAGGAGATGGAGCAGGCGAGTGAGCGAAAGCGTCAGGCTGTGCTGCGCCGTGAATATCAATGGATATCGCGCGGGTGCCGCGCCCGCAGCACAAAGAGCGTCGAGCGTATCGCGCGCTATGAGGCGCTAAAGCAGCAGGAGGCTCCGCAGACGGAGGAGGAAGTATCCGTCGCGGCGGGGGCTTCGCGCATGGGTAAAAAAATAATCTGCTTAGAGCGCGTTTCAAAATGCTATAACGGGAAAACGGTACTTGCGCCCTTTTCCTATAATCTTCTTCGTGACGACCGCATCGGCATCGTTGGGCAAAACGGAGCGGGAAAGACAACGCTTTTAAAAATCATCGCGGGTCTTATCAAGCCGGATACGGGCAGCGTGGAAATCGGGTCTACTATTAAAATCGGCTATTTCTCTCAGGAGTTTTACGGGCTTGACGAAAACCAAAGGGTCATCGACCATATCACCGAAATAGCCCCCGAGCTTGAAACGAGCGAGGGTAAGCTCTCCGCCTCAAAGCTTCTCGAGCGCTTTTTGTTTACAGGTGATATGCAGTATTCCCTTATCGGCTCGCTTTCGGGCGGCGAGAAGCGGCGGCTTATGCTGCTTTCGGTTTTGATGTCCGCGCCTAACGTATTGCTGCTCGATGAGCCGACAAACGACCTTGACATACAAACCCTCTCAATTTTGGAGGACTATCTGGAAGGCTTCCCGGGCGCGGTACTCGCAGTTTCGCATGACAGGTATTTTCTTGACCGCGTCGCGCAGAGCATATTTGAGCTTCGCGGCGACGGCGAACTCCGCCGATATATCGGCGGGTACTCGGACTATCTTGAGAACCGTTCGGAGCAAAGCTCCCTTGGAAACCGTGAAAAGACGCAGGAGAAAACTCAAAAGATAAAAAAGCAGGAGAAGCTCAAGTTCTCCTTCAATGAGCAGCGCGAGTTTGAAACGATTGACGACGATATTGCGGTGCTTGAGGCAAGACTTGCCGAGCTTAAGGTACAGGAGCAGGAAAACGGATGCGACTATGTGCGCCTTTCCGAGCTTATGGAGCAAAGACAGGAGCTTGAAGCGCAGCTTGAGCAGAAAACCGAGCGCTGGGTGTATCTAAACGAGCTTGCCGAAAAAATTCAAGCACAAAAAAACACGCAGTAGGGCTGAAAACAGCCGCCGATTTGTTTGCCGCGGTTTGTAATATGTGGTAAAATAAAAGCAGCCGATTCTGCTGTGCTTTTTGCTTTACCGCACAGCGGAAAAGCCAATTGAAATATCATTTGCAAGGAGAAAGCTATGAACGACCTTATGCAAGCCGAGCGCGCCGTGCTTGACGGTGCTGCTTCGCTGCCGGAATATATCTGCGCTGCGAGTGAAAGTGCCGTCGGCGCTTTTGCGGCGCTTGAGACTGAATATTGGAAATCGGTGCGCGACGCGCATAAAAACGGAAAAAAGCTTGTAGCCTATTCCGGTCCGGTGCCGAATGAGCTGCTTTTTGCGGCAGACTGCGTGCCGCTTAACCTTGATATGCTGCCGGCTGTTATTGCAACGGGAAAAACGCTGACGGCTGAGCTTTTACGCGATGTTGAAACGCACGTTTCGCAAAATCTGTGCGGCTGCAACAAGCTTATTCTGGGCGCACTGCGCCACGGGAGCATAGAAATCGACGCGCTGGTGCGCGCTCCTATCAGCTGCCAGTCCGTCTCCTCGGCGCTGAACCTGCTTCAAGGCGAGCTAACAGTGCCTGTATATACCTTCCATACGCCCACCAAGCGCAGCGAGCGCAATATTGAATACATGGTCAATGAGGTGCGCGAGCTTGCGGACTTTTTGGGAGAGCTAACCGGAGCAAAGCCGCAGCTTGAAACGCTCAGACGGCTGATGAACAGCAATAACCGCGCAAAGCTGCTGCTGGATGACTGCGCCAAGCTCCGTGCAGGCGAGCCTTGCCCCATGTCCTCTCATATGACGGAGCTTGGCAGGCTGTATGCCGCGCTCGGCGCGACAGGCGCGCTTGAGACGCCTCTTGAAGCAGAGATAGAATACTGCCGCTGCCGCGCCGAAAAGGGGGATAGCCCCTGCAAAAACGGTGAAAAACACAGAGCCTATGTTCTTCAAAGCCCGCTGTGGTGCTTGGGCGAGCTGACACGCTGGCTTGAGGAGAAATACGATATAGTCACCGTTTGTGACGGTCTCGGCTATGAATACGGCGGACTTTATGAAAGTGCGGAAAGCATGGAGGAATGCTTTGCAGAGCTTTCAAAGAGTCTTTTCACGACTCCCGCGCTGCATGGCGGCGCACAAAACGGCATGAGTGTTTTGGAAAGGGCGGTCATTACAGTGGAGAGATACAAGCCCGATGTGCTTTTCTTCCTAGGTGACCGCTGGTGCCGTCAGTCGTGGGGGCTTTCCAAAATGCTTTCGGATACGCTTCAGGAGCGCTGCGGCCGCGCGCCGTTTTTTACGGATGTGGACGGCATCGACCCCGCCTATAAGGATCTTGACCAGATAAAAGCGCAGCTTTCCGAATACATTGAGGCGGTCGTTCTCGGAAAATAATCAAGCGGAAATAGAACATTGTATCTGACGCCGCCCCTGTGCGACTAGATGTCAAAAACGCAGATGACCTCTGCCGGAGAGTAAAAGACGGGTATTAAGCAACGGCTCTGTGCAATATGAAAAAGCAAGCCCACCGCTTTGCGGTGGGCTTGCTTTTTCAATTACGAAGCCTAAAACGCGGCAAATGCCGATGAAAGCCGGGGACTGTAAAGCTTATGCGGTTTGGAATTCCGCTCTCCGCTTTCCGGAGGCTTTGGCGCGATAAAGCGCCTTGTCCGCCAATGTGTAAACTGTGTCAAAATTATCGCCCGCCTGTGCTATCACGCAGCCGACGGAGCAGCTAAGCGGCGGCAGATATTCATCATTCGGGCAACCGCTCCCCTCCGCCAGACGCTCCATAAGCTCGTCGAGACGGCGCGTGACAACAGCGCGGTCGGAGTTGAGAGACATATAGACAACGAATTCGTCGCCGCCAATACGACCGATGATATCACCATAGCGGAAGGTGGTACGCAGCATTTCCGAAAAGAAGGTCAGAGCGCGGTCGCCGCAGTCGTGACCGTTTTGGTCGTTGATCATTTTGAAGTTGTCAAGATCGAGGATGCAGAAAGTGCCGCCTTGCCTGTCGCCCAGAGAGGAGAGACGCTCATTAATCATGCGCTCTGTTTCCGCGCGGTTATAAAGACCTGTGAGCGGGTCGCTTACTGCCTTTCTAAGCAGGTCTATGCGCTCTTTCTCGCGCTCGTCAATGTCCTCAATTGAGCCGATAACAATGGAAGCAGCACCGCCGGAGCCTGCCAGCTCGCGGGCGGTAATGTGATACCAGTGAAATTCATTGGAGTTGCGAAGCCCTGATAGGCGAACGGTGATCTCAAGTGAGCCGTCGCTTTCAAAGTCGAATATTGCCTTTGTAAGCTCCTCGCGGTCGTCCTGCTCAAGGCAGTCAATGAATTGCGAAAGGGAGATAGACTTTTCTCTGCCCGGGAGGGAAATGTGCTCGCAGTCGCTGATGAAGCTGAGCTTGTCCTTGTCCCGGCGGTATTCAAAAACAGCGCGCGCAGACTGGCTGACGGCTATGTTGAAGCGTTTGCGCTCAAGGAGAAGCTTTCTCTGCCTCGAGGCGAGAAACAGAATGCTGCCGATGATCAAAGCCGCCATGGATAGGAAAGTTATAAGCACAAAGGCGGTGTTAGACCTGAAAGTAAGCTGCGCTCTTTCGTATATGTATGACATGGGAACTCCGCAGGCGATATACCAATCGTTTATCTCAGCGCTTTGAATATAAACAAGGCTGTCTGCGCCGGCAGCGTTGGTGCAGGCGGAAAAGCCGCCGGAAAGGGAGGACAGCTCCGAAAGCTGCCATGGATTGCTGCCGACATCTCGAATGACGGAGCTGCCGCTTTCATCGAGAAGGTAGGCGCTGCACTCGCCGGAAAGGAGCGAGGCGCTGATAAGCTCATCTAACGTCGAGGCGGGATAGAGCAGGGCAACAGCGCAATATGCGTCGTGTGCATCGCGGAAAGGAAAGGCGATAGCAAAGCGCTGCACGCCATCGCCGCATGGAGCGGAGGCGGATATGACCGGCTCGCCCGAAACGAGTGCTTTCACGGCGCAGGAGACAAAGATGCCGCCGTATTCAAGCGAACCGTATTTTAAAACGCCGTTTTCGTCAAAAAGTAGAGCGGTATCCGCCGAGCCGTACTTTGAGTTGAGGTCAAAGCAGCGGTAGAGCTGCTCACTTTCCGCACCGACAAGGGCTATCTGCGCAGCGCTTGAGCGCGCCTCGCCGATAAGACGCTGAAATACATTTTCGATACACTCTGCATCAGCCGCGGCGACGGAGACCAAGCTCGCCTGTGTGCGCTCGGTCTCGTCCGATATGCAGTTTTTCAGTGAGTGGTCTGCGGAGACTGTAAAGCAGACTGCAAAAGTAAACAGTGAAAAAGCGCTCAACAATGCCAAGCGCAGCTTGTGTGTTTTCAAAGGACCGCATCCTTTCAAGATAAAACACATAATATGTATATATATACAAAAGTATATTATCACTATAGAATGATAAAAACAAGCAGGAATAACACAAGATATGCGAAACTTAGCGGTTTTAGCTATATTTACAAATTTTGTCTGCAAATATGTGAAATTGATACAATTGTGGACATATGTACTTGACTCGCGGTCGGTCCGTCGAGGATTTGATTATTATGCTTGACGGCGAGGAGAAGAAATTGTATCCTTTATCTATATGAAAATGTATTTGATAAACAACGACTACAAATATGCCGCCGAGCAGATGCTTTTGACCATGTTCCCCGATGAGCGCCCGGAATATCCCGAGGGCGAGATGCAGGGTGACAGGGCGGAGCTTGAGCTTTTCGAGGGGAAAGCTCGCTACACCGCCGTTTGCAGGCTGGTGCGCGGCGGCGAAACATACATCGGGCGCTCGACGGCTGACAAGAAGAAGCTCTGTGACGAGCTTTCGCGCTCGCGGCTGCTGCAAAGGATAATCAAGCTCTCGTTTTACCGCGCAGCGCTTGCTTCCGGCGCTCCGCGTCCCGTTTGGGGCGCGCTTACCGGCATTCGCCCCGGAGTTTTGCTTTCGCGTTTGCTGGAGAGCGGTATGAGCGAAAACGCCGCGCTTTCAAAATTCTGCCGGGACAATTATGTTTCCGAAGAACGCGCGAGACTCTGCCTGCATACGGCGCGCGCAAGTTTAGAATGCAGAAAAAGCCTCGAACCGCGGGATATTTGCCTTTATGTAGGCATACCCTTTTGCCCGACGCGCTGCGCTTATTGCAGCTTTGTCAGCCAGTCTGTGCAGCGCAGCATGAAGCTTATACCCGATTATCTTCAGGCGCTTTATAAGGAAATCGACGCAACGGCGGCGGTCGTGCGCGAGCTGGGGCTTCGCCCCATCGCCTTGTACATGGGCGGCGGAACGCCGACTACGCTCTCGGCAGCGCAGCTTGACGAGCTTTGCTCAAGACTTGAGGAGGCATTTGACCTATCCGCCGTTCGGGAAAACACCGTTGAGGCGGGCAGACCCGATACAATAGAGCTTGACAAGCTTGAGGTGCTGAAGCGCCACGGCGTTTCCCGCGTTAGCGTGAACCCGCAGACAATGGAGGACTCCGTGCTCGAGGCAATCGGCAGAAAGCACACGGCGCGGGATGTGATCGAGGCGCTGGAAAAGGTTCGCGCCGTGGGAGGCTTCGAGGTAAATATGGACCTTATCGCGGGACTTCCCGTCGATACGCCGGAGACATTCAAAAATACTCTCGATACCGTTTTGACTCTTGCGCCGGATAATATAACCGTACACACTCTTGCTTTGAAAAAGGGCAGCGCCATCATGCTCGGCGATACGCCAAGACCAACGGCGCAGCAGGTAGGTCAGATGCTCGATTATGCCTGCGGCGCGCTTTACGGCGCGGGCTACGAGCCGTATTACCTCTACCGGCAGAAATATATGTCGGGCGGTTTTGAAAATGTCGGCTGGCAGCGCGGCGGCAGCGAGAATCTATATAATATCTGCATTATGGAGGAGCTTTGCAGTATAATATCAATGGGAGGCGGAGCTTCCACCAAGCTTTGCTGCGGTCAAGGGCGCATTGAACGCATATTTGACCCTAAGTATCCGGCAGAGTATATTGAAGGTATTGATAAAATAATCTCAGAAAAATCCAGAATAAAGGAGAATTTGTTATGGCTTACGAATTGAGCGAGATTAACCGCAAGGCGAAGCAAGACCCATTTGCCTTTGTGCGTGAGTGTGACGCTGTTTATCAGTCCCGCATTGAGCAGGCGGCAGACCTTATCATAGAAAACAGAAAGAAAAGCCCCATCGTGCTTATCTCCGGTCCTTCCGGCAGCGGCAAGACGACGACCTCCAAGAAAATTGAGGAGGAGCTTCGCCGCCGCGGAGTTATGACCCATGCTCTGGCTATGGACAGCTATTTCAGAACCGTTGACGAGAACTCCCCCCGAACGCCCGAGGGCAAAATAGATCTGGAGTCTCCTGACTGTGTTGATATGGAGCTGCTTCAAGAGCATTTTGTTAAATTCAGCAGGGGAGAGCCCGTTCCTATTCCGGACTACCAATTTGCCCGGCAAAGACGCGCGGAAAAGCCCGCCAAGATACTTACCGTAGAAAAAAACGACGTTGTTGTAGTAGAGGGCATCCACGCCCTTAACGACAGCCTTACTGATGCCTTTCCCGACGCTTTGAAGCTTTACATAAGCGCGCGCTCCAATGTTGAGGACAACGGCGAGCTGGTTTTCAAGGGGACTTGGATGCGCCTTGTGCGCCGCGTAGTGCGCGACTATAAGTTTCGCGGCGCAGCGCCGAACTATACGCTCAGTCTTTGGGCAAATGTACGCCGCGGCGAAAAGCAGAACATAAGCCCCTTTAAGGACAAGGCGGCGCTTAAATTTGACTCGTCCTTTGCCTATGAGGTCTGTGTTATGAAAACGATAGCGACCATACTCTTTAACAGCATTCCCGAGGATACTCCCCGCAGTCAGGAGCTGCGCAGCATAATGCCCGCGTTTGATAGGTTTGAAGCCATCGACGAGCAGTTCGTTGCGCCGGAGAGCCTGCTTCGTGAGTTTATTGGCGGCGGCATTTATAAATACTGATACTGAAAGGAAGTCAAGGATTTGTCCACAAAGCTTGATTATTATTTCAGCCACTTTGAGAAATTCCCGATTGAGGGCTTTTTCGACGGGCTGACGGAGACCTACGAGATTTTGCAGAAGGCAAAAGCGTGGATAAAGGAAAATGTGAGCGATAATGACCTACGCGAGAATAAGGGCGAGTGCCGGGGCGACGCTCCCAATCTCCACGGAAACTATTTTATCGGCGAGGGGACGGTTATCTACAACGATGTCACTATAATCGGTCCTGTTTACATCGGCAAAAACTGCGAGCTTATGCCGGGCGCTATTATACGTCCGAACACTATTATTGCCGATGGCTGCAGCGTCGGTCACGGAAGCGAGGTCAAGCACTGCGTAATGTTCGGCGGGGCAAAGGTCGCCTCTCTCGCCTTCGCGGGAGACTGCGTGCTCGGCGCTTCCGCACGCATAGGCAGCGGCGCGATAACCGCCAACCGTAAGTTCGACCAAAGCAACGCCAGCATAAAAATCGACGGCGAGCGAATAGATTTGCAGGACAGCTTTTTCGGCTGCATTCTGGGTGACAGCTCGCGCCTCGGCGCAAACTGCGTTACGCAGCCGGGAACGCATATCGGTCCGCACACTTGGATATTTCCCATGACCAATGTGCGTGGCTTTATTCCCAAGGAAAAGCGCGTTTACCACCCGCGCGAGGTGGTTATGGAGGATAACGGCATCGTTGAGCTGAAGCCCTGAGGAAATAAATATAGCATAACACAGCAGCATCGGCGAGTTTTGCCGGTGCTGCTGTGTTTTTCTCTTAAAGCTGATAAAGGCTTTACCCGTTAAATGCAAGCCTATGGCGATAACTTGGTAAACAGAATTAGAAAGCGCCGAAGTGATACTCCGCCGGCACTTATAGTGAAGGGACGGGTTTTATGCACTATTGCCAACAAAAAGCGATTATGATAAAATATCACTGTTACACAAAACTGTGGAAAGGAGGTCTTGCCGCATGGAATACGGCTTTGGAGCGCAGCAGCTACAAGAGCAAACACAAATTCTTTCCCCGCGAATGCTCCAATCCCTGGAAGTGCTGCAAATGCCCTCCGCCGAGCTATATGAATACCTCATCAAAGAGATTGAGGAAAACCCGGTAATCACTTTCGACAGCATTGACTATGCGGAAAAATGCCGCCAGGCATCGCGCTACCGTCCGGAATTCGGCGAAACGGCGGACGATATGACTGAGCGCATCTCAGACGACAACAATTCGCCCATAGTGTCTTTGCGCATCCAGTTTTCCATGCTAAAGCCGCCCGCCCATATTGAGCGCATCGGCTATGCGCTTATATATCTGCTTGATGAAAACGGCTACCTCTGCTATGACGATGTTGAGCAGCTTTCGCAGGTAACGAACATATCGCTGGACGACCTGAAAACCGCGATTGACCTTTTGCAGTCGCTTGAGCCTGCGGGCGTGGGCGCTTTTAACCCGCGTGAATGTATCCTTTTGCAGCTTGAGCGCAAAGGGCTGAAGGGCAGCGACGCGTGGCGCGTTGCGCAGGATCATCTTGAGCTTTTGAGCAAAAACAAGCTCCCGCAGATAGCAAAGCTAACCGGTCTCCCGCTGCACAGAGTAGTTAACGCCCAGCAACTGATACGCTCGCTTAATCCCAAGCCCATGATGCTTGAATGCCACCAGCCCGGCAACCAATATATCGTGCCGGACATTCGCGTTTTGAAGAAAAACGGTGCGTTTGTCATTGAGCTGAACCAGCTCAGCGCGGACAGCATAATTGTTGACGATACATATTCCAAAATCTACGACGAGACGGACAACGAAACCGTGCGCAGCTTTTTGAGCGAAAACATGAAAAAGGCGCATTGGCTGCGAGAGAGTATCCGTCAGCGCTGCGAAACGCTCATGGCGTGCGCCTCGCAGCTTTTGCAGGATCAGAGAGACTTTTTTGAGGATGGACCTGAGGCGCTGCGCCCATATAGCCGCAAGGAGCTAGCCGAGCGCGTGGGACGAAGCGAGTCCACGGTCAGCCGCGCTTTTAAGGACAAATACGTCGAGTGCTCATGGGGGCTTTTCCCGACGGATTTTTTCTTCCCCAAAAGCACGGTCGAGGCGCATCCGAACATCACTAAGAACACAATTGAAAGCAGTATTCAAGCCATTATCAGCGGAGAGGACAGGCTTTCTCCCCTTTCAGACGAGGCTATCGTCGATGCCCTCTGCGCGCAGGGCATAAGCGTTAGCCGTCGAACTGTGGCGAAATACCGCGACGAAATGGGCATACCCCCGTCGTCGAGACGGCGCGTTTACGTCTAGAATAAAAAGCACCCTAACGGTTTTTACGTTCGGGTGCTTTTTATTGTATGTCATATGCTCAGCTCGATTATTTCAAGCCCCTGCCGCATGGCGTAAAGCAGTGTGCTCATAGTTCCTCCCTGCTGACCGTTATAGGCGGCGATAAGCAGCGAGGAGCTGTCCACCATGTAGCGGTTGCGGCGCATAAAGCAATCGGGGGAGTATTGCGTCTGCACAAGGGTGTAGTAGTCGCAGCTCTCGACGAGACGGTTATAGCGCTGCTTGAGTGCCGGCGACCAGGCGGAGGACTGCTTTTCCCATGGAATGGCCGCCTCCAGCGTTATCTCGTCATGCTCGGAGCGCAGGGCGATGACCGCCTCGCAGAAATACATATCGCAGCCGGTCGCCATGCCGCAGATAAAATGACGGAGACCCGCACGGTATACGCTCTCGACCGTGTCCGCTATGCGTTCTTTAAGCGCAAGACAGTCGGGCGAAAGCTCGTTGCTTTTCCATGGGAGCTTTTCCGCCCTGTGACCTGTAAAGCAGCAGGATATCTCTTTCTCGTGCATATTGCCTCCGAAAAAACTTTGTCGGCAGTGCCGCCGAAAGCATTTTACTATCCGGCGCGCCGAAAGTAAAGCCCCGAAAAGGCAAAAGTCGCAGTCCGACAAGATAAGGCGTTATGCAAAAAAAGACCGAGGAGGGCGAATCGCGACCCTCCTCGGTCTTTTGTGATTTTTTAATAGTTTTCCTTTTTCAGCTCGAAATATGCCTGAGGGTGGTTGCAGATCGGGCAAACCTCTGGAGCGGAGTCGCCTATGTGAAGATGACCGCAGTTGCGGCAGAACCATACGCGCTGACCGTCACGAGTAAAGACCAGACCCTTTTCGATATTTTCGATAAGCTTGCGGTAGCGAGCCTCATGCTCGGCTTCGATTTTGGCAACGCCTTCAAAACGCTCGGCGATTTCGGTAAAGCCCTCTTTGCGGGCTTCCTCCGCAAATTCCTTGTACATGGATGTCCATTCGTCATGCTCGCCATCTGCGGCAAGCTTGAGGTTCGTAATGGTGTCGTCCACCGAGCCGCCGTTGAGGTATTTGTACCACAGCTTGGCGTGTTCTTTTTCGTTGCCTGCTGTTTCGGCGAAGATGGCGGCAATCTGTTCATAGCCGTCCTTCTTTGCGCGGGATGCGAACCAGTCGTATTTGTTGCGTGCGACGGATTCTCCCGCAAGGGCGGTCAAAAGATTTTCGTAGGTTTTTGAGCCTTTAAGTTCCGGCATATCGGTATACCTCCTTGTTGTTTGTGTGACGTGTGCAACTACATATATAGTATAACAAAATAGGCGCTATTAGTCAAACTCAATCTGACAAATTTGCCCAATAATTGCTGTTTTTGATTTAAAGGGAAAAAGGCATAAATTTATGGCGTGTGAGTTAATATTTTTGTAATAAGCAGGCAATAATATAAATGAAATTTTTTAGCGGAGGTTTAGCTATGAAAAAAACTGCAATCTATGTTTTTACACTGGTTTTAATGCTCTGCGCGCTTGCAGCCTGCGGCAGCAACAGCGCCACGCAATCGCCCTCTCCTGTTCCTCAGGTTACTATTACGCCTGACGGTGAAACGCTTCCCGAAATCGGGAATGATATCATCACCGACATTTTGCCCGACGATAGGAATGACAACAATAACGGCACGGTCGGCAACGGAGACTTGACCAACGGCAACGGCACAAACGGTAACGCTGAAAACGGAAACGGCACGAACGGTACCGGCGGTACGAACGACATCAACGGCAAAAACGCAGGCGGCGGAACAAAGCCGCAGCAGTCTCCCAACGTAAATAATAACTATTGAGCGGAGAATAGCTGAAGCAAAAAACGGTTGAACATAGCGTTCAATCGTTTTTTGTTTTAAGCGCGCTGTGAAAGCAGTGAATAGACAGACCTTTAAGACGCAAGCTGATTTAACAAAGTGCCAAAAAACAGCGCACCCATTATTGGCAGGGGGGTCAAAGTGTATTTTGGCACTTCCACGGTTATATTAGCTAGTGACGGAAGCTATACCGTCGCTATTTCGCGGGGAAGAAGGATGAGTATGGATAATAGAGCATTCGGCACTTTGCCGGACGGGCGCGAGCCGGATAGAATGACAATTAAAACCGGGAAAAATACCTATCGCTTTACCAGCGATTGGACGGACAACGCCTGCTTGAACTCGATCCTGGCGGGTCTGGTTGCTGACGACCTTATGGAATGCAGGCAGGACGAAAACTCCTGATGCGGCAAAATAATGCGTGCCCTGCGGGGTGCGCATTTTTTGCCCCTTTTCGCCGTTTCTTCCGCAAGAGCGTTGACTTGCGGAAAACTCGGGAGTATAATGGCATATGCCGTAAACGCCTGTTGTTTTTTGGAAAAGGTGAAATCAAATGACTACCCTTTTGGTAATTATATATATAACCTTTATCTCGCTTGGACTGCCGGATTCCCTTTTCGGCGCGGCTTGGCCTGTTATGCACGCGAGCTTTGGTCTGCCGGAAAGCTATGCGGCAATGTTTTCGCTGGTAACGGGCGTCGGAGCTAGTATCTCAAGCTTTTTCGCGGGTCGTTTAATCCGCCGCTATGGTACGGGTCTTGTTACCTTCTTTTCCGTTTTGCTCACAGCGGTGGCGCTCATTGGCATAAGCGTTTCTCCGAGCACTGCTTTTGTTTTCGGCTTTTGCCTGCTGCTTGGTCTCGGCGCGGGCGCTGTGGATTCGGGGCTTAACAACTTCGTAGTGCTGCACTATAAGGCTATTCATATGAATTGGCTGCATTGCTTCTGGGGCGTGGGAGTTACGGCAAGTCCGCTTATAATGTCGCGGTTTCTTGCCGGCGGTGACTGGCGCGGCGGTTATCGCACGGTGTTTTATATTCAGATTGGCATTGCGATGCTTTTGCTTTTGACGCTGCCGCTTTGGAAAAAGGCGGCGGAGGAAAAGCAGTTGTACACAAAAACGGAAAAAACCGCTGAAAAAAAGAGCTTTTGGCAGATTTTTAAAACCCCCGGTGTGCCGCTTTCCGTTTTGTCTATCGGACTATACTGCGCGATGGAGTTCGTGGTCGGCACATGGGGGGCGAGCTATGCTGTTAACAGCAAGGGTCTGGCACCTGACGAGGCGGCAAGATGGGTATCGCTTTTTTTCGGCGGCATAATGCTTGGGCGCTTTTTAGCGGGCATAATTTCAATAAAGGTGTCGGATAAAAACCTCATTCGAGGCGGCATAGTCATTTCTGTTTTAGGCATGGTTCTGTTGGCGCTGCCGATAGGAGCGTCCTCGCTGATGGGGCTTCTGCTTTTGGGACTTGGCTTTGGTCCGATTTATCCGAGCACGATACACATTATCCCGGAGCGCTTCGGCGCGGAGTACTCGGCGGACATTACAGGCTATCATATGGGTTTGGGTTATACGCTTTCCTATGCGGCGCAGATAACCTTCGGCTTTGCAGCGGTTGCCTATTCATATGATTTTATGCCGTATATGTTTTTGGTGATAGCAGCGGCACTGCTTGTGCTGGAGGAAGCATTAAACAAAAAAACGGCAAAACGAGCGGTCAGCGGTTTGACCGCCGGAGGCAGATATGAAACAGAAATTTGACGTCCATGGTATGAGCTGCTCGGCGTGCTCGGCGGGCGTGGAGCGCGTTGTTTCGCGGCTTGACGGTGTGCAGGAGGTTGAGGTGAACCTCCTCGGTGAGAGTATGCTTTGTCGGTTTGACGAACAGAAGGTGAAAAACGAGGATATCATTGCCGCTGTTGAAAAGGCGGGCTTTAGCGCCAATGTTCACGGCGAGGAGCAAAAGGCTGCGCCGATGGAGGGTGAGCGCTTTGCCTCTGAAAAAACGCGGCTTATCGTTTCGGTTGTTTTCCTCGTTATCCTAATGTATATAAGCATGGGGCATATGCTCGGCGCGCCGCTGCCACATTTTCTTCACGGCTCAGAAAACGCCGTTTCCTTTGCCTTTATTCAGTTTTTGCTGACGCTGCCGATAGTATATGTTAACCGCAAGTTTTACTCCGTCGGTTTTTCGGCGCTATACAGGCGGTCTCCGAATATGGACAGCCTTGTGGCGGTTGGCTCCGGAGCGGCACTGCTCTACGGCGTTTTCGCAATCTTTAAAATCGGCTACGGCTTAGGTCACGGTGATTCGGAGCTTGCCGCAAGCTATGCGCACAACCTCTATTTTGAATCGGCGGCGATGATTTTATCTCTTGTGACTGTCGGCAAATATCTGGAGGAGCGCTCCAAGCGCAAAACCGGCGCGGCTCTTTCGTCATTGATGGATCTGGCGCCCAAGCGCGCCAATGTTATCCGCGACGGCAAGGAAATGACCGTTTTGAGCGAAAACCTGATGGTTGGCGACATTATCGTTGTGCGCCCCGGCGAGAGCATTCCCGTTGACGGCGTTATAATCGAGGGAAGCTCGTCGGTGGATGAGTCGGCGATAACAGGTGAGAGCATTCCGATTGAAAAATCGGTCGGCAGTGAGGTCATCTCCGCTACCATAAATAAAAACGGCAGCTTTACAATGAAAGCCACCCATGTTGGCGGGGACACAACACTTTCCAAAATCATTCAGCTTGTCGAGGAGGCGGGAGCGAGCAAAGCGCCCATCGCAAGGCTTGCAGATAAGGTAGCCGGCGTTTTTGTGCCCATTGTAATGTGTATCGCTCTTGCGGCGACGGGCGTTTGGCTGATAGCGGGGGAGAGCTTTGAATTCGCTCTTTCCATCGGCATCGCGGTGCTGGTCATCTCCTGCCCCTGCGCGCTGGGGCTGGCAACGCCTGTTGCCATAACCGTTGCCACGGGAAGCTGTGCAAAGCGCGGTATTCTTATCAAATCAGCGCAAGCGCTTGAAACGCTTCATAAAACCGATGTGGTGGTGCTCGATAAAACCGGCACGATAACCGAGGGACGACCCCTTGTTACGGCGGTGCTGCCGATTGGCGCGGCGCAAGAGGAGCTTGTGCAGCTTGCCGCATCCCTTGAGGCGGGCAGCGAGCATCCGCTGGCGGAGGCGATAACAGAATATGCCGAGGGCGTTGAGCTTACGCCTGCGGAGGACTTTTCGGCCGTTGCCGGCAGGGGAGTGCGCGCAAAGCTCTCCGGACGCGAGTGCTTTGGCGGCAACGCGGACTATATGCGCGAGCTGGGAGTTGATATTTCCGAAGCCGAGGGCAAAACCACCGAGCTGGCAAGCGAAGGCTCAACCGCCATGTATTTTGCCGCGGAAGGGAAGCTTTTGGGCGTTATTTACGCCGCCGACAAGATTAAAGACAGCAGCATTGAGGCTGTTAAAAAGCTCAAAGCCCAAGGGCTTGAGGTCGTTATGCTTACGGGGGACAGCAAGCTTACCGCGCAGGCGGTGGGGCGAAGGGTTCAGGTCAGCCGCGTGATCGCGCAGGTTATGCCGGCGGACAAGGAGCGGGTGGTTTCTGAGCTTCAGAGCGAGGGCAAAACCGTTTGCATGGTGGGCGACGGCATCAACGACAGTCCCGCGCTTACACGCGCGGATGTCGGCATAGCCATCGGCAGCGGCACGGACATTGCGATAGACAGCGCGGACGCAGTGCTTTTAAAGAACGATCTGCGCGATGTCAGCGAGCTTATTGCTTACAGCGGCAAAACGATGAGAAACATCAAGCAAAACCTTTTCTGGGCGTTTTTCTATAACGTTATAGGTATACCCGTGGCAGCGGGCGCTTTGTATCCCTCTTTCGGAATAGCGCTATCGCCGATGATTGGCGCTGCGTGCATGAGCTTGAGCAGCATTTTTGTAACGACGAACGCTCTGCGGCTTTATAAAAAGTGAAGCGCTTCGGTCATGCGTTTTAATCGAATGACCGATTGAAACGATAGGGAGACTGTGTTATATTTACAAGGGCGTTGTAATTAAACACAGTCTCCCGATTATTTGATTTATGTAAAAATTAGAGTGATTTTTGGGTTTTCTAATTATGTTTTAATGATAAGCTACATTGTATTATAAGCAAATGCTTCCATAATACAACTCGTAAACAGGAAAGAAACCAAACAGAATAATTACGGGAGGAAAAATCAAATGGAAGCAAACCTTGAATTGGTTGAAAAGCTGGTCGAAAAAACCGGCATTAGCTACACCGAGGCAAAAGCCGTTCTCGTAAAGACGGACTGGGACATCCTTGAGGCGCTCATTGAGCTTGAAGCGGAGGGCAAGATTAACAAGAGCAACACCGCGGAGTATTCCACCAGAAACGGCAGCGGCGATTGCGGCGGCGAATATACTCACAAGGAGCGCAGGGAAAAGAAAAGCAGCGCGGCAGGCGAGAACTTCAAGGCAACAGGCAAGAGCTTCGGCGAGATGATCAGAGACATCGTTGATAAGGGCAACAGCAACTATATCGAAATGTACCGCAACAACGAGCGCAAGCTCGGTATGCCGGTAACGGCGTTTGCGCTTCTGCTTGTGATCGGCTTTTGGATCGTTATTCCGCTGATGATAGTAGCTGTGTTCTTAGGCTGCCGCTTCTCCTTCTCCGGCAAGGAGCTTGGCAAGGACAGCGTAAATAACGCTATGGGCAAGGCAAACGAGTTTGCCGACAATATCAAGAGCGAAATAAAAAACGAGCTCAACAAGGACAGAGAGCGCAGCGAATAATATTTTGCTCCCTCTGAGTCAGTAAGGAGAACTGAAAATGGCAACGAAAATTCTTGTGATTGAGGATGAAGAAAAAATTGCCCGCTTTGTGGAGCTTGAGCTGACCCATGAGGGCTATGAGGTACGAAAATCCACCGATGGGCGCGAGGGCTTAGACCTCGCGCTCACCGGCGCTTTTGATTTGGTGCTGCTGGATATAATGCTGCCCGGCTTAAACGGGCTTGAGGTCATGCGCAGGCTTCGCCGCAGCTCCGATGTCCCTGTTATCATGCTCACAGCCAGAGACGCTGTTATGGATAAGGTTTCGGGCTTGGATATGGGCGCTGACGACTATGTTACAAAGCCCTTCGCCATTGAGGAGCTTTTGGCGCGCATCCGCGTAACGCTCAGAAAGCACGAAAAAACCGAGAGCGCGCCCGTGCATCAGATACTCGAGTGCGGCGGGGTGAGACTTGACAGCTCCGCGCACAGCGTCGAATATGACGGTCATCCTATTGAACTGACGAAAAAGGAATTTGATTTGCTTGAGCTGCTGCTTAAGAATAAAAACATTGTTCTCTCGCGCGATACGATTATCGAGCGTGTCTGGGGCTATGACTATATGGGCGAGACGAACGTGGTGGATGTTTACGTTCGCTATCTGCGCAGCAAGATAGACGATGCTTACGGCATAAACCTCGTGCAGACAGTTAGAGGCGTGGGCTACGTCGTTAAGGATGAGCGCCTATGAAGAAGACAGACCAATCGGTCTCCACTACTAAGCGGCTGCAGGTTTTGCAGCAGGGAAGAATAAAAACCGCGCTTTTCTTTTCGTATATATTTGTGCTTGTGCTGGTGTGCGTTGGCTTTTGCTATATGACGGACAGCGCGGCGGCGGGCATAACAGACCCTGTTGAGCTTTGGCGCTCCACAACGCGCGAGCTTGCACTTACAAGACCTGAGCGTGGCAAATTGCCGATAATCGAATACACTGTTACGACTGCGGAGGGGCGCAGCCAAACAACCGATATAAGCAGGCTTTTCTATGTAACGCTGGCGCTTTCAATAATAGGTATGTTCTGGAATTCGCTGGTCGTCTTCATGGTGTCCTTAAACTCGCGCAACCGAATACAAAAACAGCTTGAGCCTGTTTATGATTTGGCGCAGGCTGCCATGCGCCTTTCCACTGAGGATAATACGCGCCCAAAGACAGCTCCGTCAGGAGTCCCACATTACGCCTATGACCCTAACCGCATCCACGATTTGGAAAGCGCGATCGACAATATCAAGCCCGACCGACCAAACGCCCAGCTCCATACGGACGATGCCGATTTGAAAGGTCTTGAGAGCGCTATTAACAGCCTTTTGCTGCGTGCGCGTGAAAGCTCAGAGCAGCAAATCCGCTTCGTATCCGATGCCTCTCACGAGCTTAGAACGCCTATCGCCGTCATAAAGGGCTATACGGATATGCTTGACCGCTGGGGCAAGGACGATGAGACCATTCTTGACGAGTCCATTGCCGCCATAAAGACCGAGACGGAGCATATGAATACGCTCGTTGAGCAGCTTTTGTTCCTTGCCCGGGGTGACAGCGGAAGAACCCAACTGAAGATGGAGCAGTTTTCGCTTTCGGACATGGTGCGCGAGGTCTGTGACGAATCCATGATGATAGACTCCGAGCATAAATGGTGCATCAGCGCGGAGAACGAGGTTATCGCCTATGGCGATGTCGCGCTTCTAAAGCAGGCTATAAGAATTCTCGTTGATAACGCTCGCAAATACACGCCCGAGGGCGAAACAATAATTCTCCGTGCCCGCTATGACGACGGTGGAATGCCCAGTGTGGTGGTGCAGGACACGGGTATTGGAATTGCCGCGGAGGATATGAGCCATGTTTTTGACCGCTTTTACCGCTCTGACCCCGCGCGCGTGCGTGAGAAGGGCGGCACGGGACTTGGACTGTCCATCGCAAAATGGATTGTTGACCGGCATGAGGGCTATTTCGAGCTGCTCAGCCGTCCCGAATTCGGCACGCGCATTACCATACACCTGCCCGCAAAGCCGATGACGAGCGCTGAGAATTCAGTGTGATCGCGCTTGTGCGTTCATCGAAGCTGTGATACAATACATTAATTACAGCATCGGAGGGCGACCAATGGATATTAACGAGCTAAAAAACGCCTGTGAAGGCTGCAAGGACTGCCCGCTGGGGCTAACGCGCACCAATCTTGTTTTCGGAGTCGGCGACCCTAATGCCGAGCTTATGCTCATCGGCGAGGGACCGGGCGAGCAGGAGGATCTACAGGGAGAGCCGTTTGTGGGCGCGGCGGGAAAGCTGCTTGACGATATGCTGGAGATGATTTATCTTGACCGTTCCAAGGTTTATATCGCAAACATAGTCAAATGCCGTCCGCCGCATAACCGCGACCCGCTGGAGCTGGAGAAAAACGCCTGCATCCACTGGCTTCGTGAGCAGATAAAACTTGTTTCGCCGAAGCTTATCGTCTGTCTGGGGCGTATCTCCGCAACGGCGCTTATTAAAGAGGACTTTAAAATTACCCGTGAGCACGGTCAGTGGTTCGAGGTAGGCGGCATTAAAATGATGGCTATTTACCACCCTGCGGCGCTGCTTCGAGACCCCTCAAAGCGTCCGGAAACCTTCGTGGATCTCAAAACCCTTCAAAGGACGATTAAGGAAACCTGTCTTAATACATATAGATAAGTATTTTTGTAAAACAAATGTTCCGCGAGGAGTAGGCGGCGAAAAAACTATTAAAATAAAAATCAAACTTAATACTTTTGAAATAAGTTTTGTCTTCTTTTTGTAACAACTTCTTGTTATTCTAAGAGTGCAAGAGACAGTAAACTTTTTTCGTTTTCTCCTCATCCCATAACATACCGGCGGAATGGATTGTCGCACCGTTCCGCCGGTTAAATTATTTTCCGGTTTTCTACACAAAATTTTATGCATCCGCGTTACAATTAAGGGACATATGGAACAAATGTGCGGCGCTTTTCGTCTGAAAAAACATCGCTGCAAGTCATGGCATTGCACAGCAAGGAAAGGAATACTATGAAAAAAGGCATTAAGAGAACAATATCAATAGCGGCGGCGGGTTTTCTGCTTGCGAGCGCAGCTCTCGCCTCGGTGCTGGGCGAGCTGATAGATGGACATGAAACCTTTCTCGGCGGGGGAATGGAGCTTTCCAAGGGCGTGTATTGGACAGGCTCGGATTACCGAACCGAGAATTACATAGAGTATACTCCCAACAGCGCGGTCAAGCCCGTGGTAGTCTCCGGCTCAAAGCTCTGCAACTACGGCAGCTTTTCCTCAATGGCAAAGCTGCTCGAAAATGAAGGAAAGCACGTTATTGCCGGCATAAACGGCGACTACTATGTGATGGCAAATTATGAGCCGCTGGGTATAGTTGTTCAAGACGGCGAATTGCTCTCCTCCGATGCGGGACACTATGCGGTGGGCTTCAAGTCGGACGGCACGGCGGTGTTCGGAAAGCCCGGCATAGAGCTAACGGCAACGCTCGGCGACGCTGCGATAAAGCTTTCGGCAGTCAATAAAACGCGCAACGAGGGTGGCGTGGTTCTTTATACGGACAACTATGCCTACAAGACGAAAAACAGCGGCGAGGGCATGGACCTGATCTGCACCATCAGCGCGCCGCTTACGATGAACGGCACGGTCACGCTTACTGTTGAGGAGATACGTCTGGACGGCGGCTCTGTTGAAATCCCGGAGGGCAAGGCGGTTTTGAGCATTTCCGCATCTGTATATGAGGAGACCCTTGCGCTTTTCAACAAGCTTGTCCGGGGCGATACGATTGATGTTACTATATCCTCTCCGCAAGAGTGGGCGCAGGTTAGCTACGCGATAGGCTCGCTTTATAAGCTTGTTACAAACGGCGCTGTTGAAAGCGGACTGGACACAACGGCAGCACCCCGCACGGCAGTCGGCATGAAGGAGGACGGCTCTCTTGTGCTTTATACGATGGACGGCAGAAAATCCGGTCACAGCATCGGCGTGAGCATGAAGGCGCTTGCCGAACGTATGCTGGAGCTTGGCTGCGTTGAGGCGACGATCATGGACGGCGGCGGCTCAACTAGCCTTAACGCCATTTATCTTGGCGACAGCTCCGCTTCGCAGATAAACAGCCCCTCGGACGGTGCGCAGCGCTCTGTTACAAACTATATTATGCTTGTTACCGAGGAGAAGCCTACGGGGCTTGCTTCGCGTTTAGCGCTGTATCCGCTGTCAACTCATATTCTCTCAGGAGCTTCAACAGGCTTTACCGTTAAGGCTGCCGATGAAAACGGTTATGCGACCAGAGTGCCGGAAGACACAGTGCTTTCAGCAGACAGCGGTATAGGAACCGTTTCCGCGGACGGCAGCTTCACCGCCGGGGCTGCCGGCAGCGGAACGGTGTACGCCTCGGCGAACGGTCTTACCGGCGCCGCGGTGCAGGTTCGTGTTGTGGAAACGCCCGATATTCTGCGGGTCTACAAGCAAGGCACGAACAAGGCTGTCAGCTCGCTGGAGGTTATGACGAATAGCGTTACAGACCTGATGGGTCAGGCAATGGACAACTATGTTTATCTCATTTCGCAGGATAACTGCTATGACTGGTCTGTTGAGGGCAATATAGGAAGCATCGACGAAAACGGTGTTTTCACCGCCGCTGGGGATAAGGCGGAGGGCAGCATAATCGTAAGCGCGGGAGAAAAATCCGTTGTTATTCCCGTTACGGTCAAGCAACCCGGCAGCTATGACGATGTGCGCCAGGGACAGTGGTATTACGAGGCTGTTGAATACGTCACCGAGCAGGGAATGATGAACGGTGTTGGCGAAAGGGTGTTTTCTCCCGAAGCAACGATGTCCCGCGCTATGGTCGTGACCGTTTTGCACCGCTTGGCAGGGCAGCCGCAGGCGGGCGAGAGCGCACCGAGCTTCTCAGATGTGCCGCTTGATGCGTGGTACAGCGCAGCCGTGTCATGGGCTGCGGAGACGGGCGTTGTGCAGGGCTATGATAACGGCTGCTTTTACCCCGATGGAGCTGTGACCCGCGAGCAGCTTGCCACAATACTGTATAGATACAAGGCGTCGCCCGAAACAAGCGGCTCTCTGGAGGCATTTGCCGACAGTGCGGCGGTCTCCTCTTGGGCGCTGGACGCCATGCGCTGGAGCGTTGAAAAGGGCATTGTCGGCGGCTTGTCCGCTCAAGAGCTGGCTCCCGCGTCAAGTGCTACCCGCGCGCAGGTGGCCGCTATTTTGCAAAGACTGAGCAGTTTAGAATAGTTTTGCACTTCTCGGCGGCATGGTGAAAGCAGCCATGCCGCCGAGAAACGGCGTTTTGGCGAAAACGATTGGAACATGGAAATAATCACGGGATAAAAGCAAAATATGCTTGACAAATAAGGAGCTTTTTGATAGTATATCAGAGCGCTCCGGAGACAGCAGGTGGGCTTTGCCCGTAAATCCTGCCGAGGACAGCATCTATATCTATTAGTTGCTTTCTGTCTCTGTGCATTTATGCGCAGGGGCTTTTCTTTTTTGGATGCGCTATTCTACCACGGAGGTGAAACAATGCCTAACGCAAAGGTTCTCAATGAAAAGCAGGCTATCGTTGCCGCTCTCGTCGAAAGAATCAAGGCTTCCGGCTCCGGCGTCTTTGTAGATTACAAGGGCATCACCGTTGCAGAGGATACCGAGCTTCGCAGCGAGCTGCGCAAGAACGAAGTCGAATACACCGTCATCAAGAACACCCTTTGCCGCCGCGCTATTGACGAGCTCGGAATGAGCGAGATCGACTCCATCCTCAACGGAACGACCTCCCTCGCCACCAGCACGGCAGACCCCATCGCACCTTTCCGCGTTGTCGGAGAGTATTCCAAAAAGCTTGGCGATAAGTTCAACATCAAGGCAGGCTACATGGATGGCAAGGTTCTTTCTCTGAACGAAATCACAGAGATTGCCGCTCTGCCCTCTAAGGATGCTCTGTACGCAAAGGTTCTCGGAACAATGCTCGCACCCATCACAAGTCTGGCAGTAGTTCTTGGTCAGATTTTGGAACAGAAGGGCGGCTCTGTTGAAGCTGCCGAGCCCGCTGCCGAATAAGGCTTCGGGAACACATACCAACTATTAGGAGGATAATTATTATGGCAAGCGAAAAAGTAACCGCTCTCATTGAAGAGGTTAAGGCTCTTTCCGTTCTCGAGCTGGCTGAGCTCGTTCACGCACTTGAGGAAGAATTCGGCGTTTCCGCAGCAGCAGTAGCAGCTCCCGCAGCAGGCGGCGCAGCAGCAGCTCCCGCAGAAGAAAAGACCGAGTTCGACGTTGTTATGACCGACTTCGGTGCAGAGAAGATCAAGGTTATCAAGGAAGTCCGCGGCATCACCGGTCTTGGTCTTGCAGAAGCAAAGGCTTTGGTCGAAGGCGTTCCTGCCAAGATCAAGGAAGGCGTTTCCAAGGACGAGGCAGAGCAGCTCAAGGCTGCCCTCGAGGCTGTTGGCGCAAAGGTCGAGCTCAAGTAAGTTCGCTTTTATCAAAAAGTGCTGGCGCCACAACGGCCGCCAGTTTTTTTTGGTTTTTAAAAGAAAGAAATTCCGCACCACCGGCGGCGCACAAGATATATA
>JAHAWY010000019.1 GCA_018385135.1 Oscillospiraceae bacterium
GGAATAAACCCGCGTCGATTATCAAATACTTACTGAGCCATTGCGTTGAGCTTCTTAGTGAGCTTAGACTTCTTGTTAGCAGCGCAGTTCTTATGAATAAGGTTCTTAGTTGCTGCGTGATCTATGGTTTTGACAGCGACCTTATAGGCACTGACGGCTGTTTCACGATCGCCCTCGGCAACTGCTGCATCAAACTTTTTAAGGTTTGTTCTAAGCTGCGTTCTTGCCGCCCTGTTCTTCGCATTTCTCTCCTTTGAGAGCGCGTCTCTCTTAGCGGATGATTTGATGTTGGGCACTTATTGCCACCTCCTCCTATAATAGTTGCGTCACAAAATTCGTTCCGCGGAGCTTTATTTTACCACGTACTTATGCGCAATGCAAGCATTTTTTAGCTTTTTTGCGCAAAAATTTTCTTGTGTTTTCAGGCAGAATATCTTGCGTTTACAATATCTGGAAACACTAAATATTGAGGAGGAACGCCTAATGAGTACATTTAGTTACAGAACCGACCTCGCCCTGGAGTCAAGAGACCTTGCGGTATCTGCCAGCGGCGCGCAAAACATTGAGGGCGTTGAATTCAGCAGCGGCGACCTTAACGGCATAGCCTACAGCGAACTATTGGTCAAGACACAGGAGGGTTCGGAAGCCATCGGCAAGGCGCAGGGCGCTTACTACACACTTGACATCTGCTCACTCATAAAACGCGAGGAGCAAGCCTTTGAAAATTCAGTTACCGCACTATCTGAGCTTTTGAAGCGGCTTATCAACGACGAATCCTCCGCCAAACCGGTCCTTGTTGTAGGACTTGGCAACCGTGACATAACACCCGACGCAATTGGACCGGACGCGGCAGCTCAGATACTGGTAACCCGCCATCTAAAGGAGAAGATGCCGCAAGACTTCGCCGCCTTTTCCTCTGTATCCGCAATTGTCCCCGGCGTTCTTGGCACCAGCGGTATAGAGAGCTTTGATTTCATCAATGCAATGTGCAAGCTGGTTGACCCTCGCCTTGTTATTGCAATTGACGCACTCGCCGCGCGCAGCTTTGAGCGCTTGTGCAGCACTGTTCAAATAACAGACGCCGGCATATCACCCGGCTCAGGCGTCGGATATGCTCGCCCCGAAATCAGCATGGCGTCACTTGGTGTGCCTGTTATCGCGGTCGGCGTACCGACTGTTGTTGACCTCACAACTGTTTTTGCCGACCATGAACAGGCAAACGCCGCAGTAGACAGCAGCAAGCTATTTAAAGACAGCGAAAGAATGATCGTCACACCTCGTTCGATTGATTCTCTTGTTACTTCTGCCGCACGCGTCGTGTCGTACGGCATCAATCTAGCTTTGCATGACGGAATTACCATAGAGGATGTCGATATGCTTTTGTGTTAGTGCGCTTAATATTACTGTTTCACGTGAAACAATCCTCGACTAAATTTGACTGACATTTCAAACGCCAAGAAATATAGTGCTATATTAAGATAAGAGTCTTTCCGATGTTTCACGTGAAACAAAAAATAATACTGCAAAAGATCAATTAGCAAGGTGTTTCACGTGAAACAAAGGAATATGCGACAAAAAACAGGGAACAGCTCCGCTGCAATGTTTCACGTGAAACAAAAAACAGCAAAAACAATTTAGAAAAGCATTGAAATACAAGTACAAGGCTGATATAATGACTTCAAGCAATTCTAGGTTAAGGGAGAGCAGAAATGGGAAAGATAATTGCGGTAGTCAACCAAAAAGGCGGCGTAGGCAAAACTACAACCTGTGTCAATCTCGCTTATGCCTTGCACCTAAGAAACAAACGCGTTCTTCTATGCGACTGTGACCCCCAAGGAAACAGCACCTCAGGCTTAGGCGTTGACAAGAATACTGAATTGACCACTTACGACGTACTAATGAACGACGAACCCGCAGAAAACGCAATAGTGAAAACACCGTATTGCAGCTTAATTCCGGCTAACAAGCAGCTTTCCGGCGCGCTTATTGAGCTTGTAAGCACGATTGGCAGGGAATATGTACTTAAGGACGCTTTGGAACCAATCAAAGACAAATATGATTACATATTTATTGACTGCCCGCCGTCCCTGGAGCTGCTGACTTTAAATGCCTTGTGTGCAGCAGACAGCGTTCTTGTGCCTGTGCAATGCGAGTACTTTGCGCTTGAGGGTCTGACTGACTTAGTAGGAACGGTAAAAACAATAAACAAGCGTCTAAACAAGGGGCTTCAGCTTGAAGGAATAGTTCTCACAATGCACGACACGCGCACAAATCTATCAGTTGAGGTTCAACAGGAAATAGCAAAGTTTTTCGGCGAAAAGGTATACGAGACAAAAATACCTAGAAACATTCGACTCAGTGAAGCACCCAGCCACGGAAAACCTGTAATTGCTTATGACAAGGGGTCAAAAGGAAGCAAGGCATATCTTAAGCTGGCAAGTGAGTTTTTGAAAAAACAAGAATAACAAGGTAAGGAGTATCTCATATGGCGGAAAAATCACGTCTGGGAACAGGGCTTAGCGCCTTATTTGGTGAGGACACGCTTGAAAACGAGCTGAGCGGCGCGTTTAATCTGCCAATAGAAAAGGTGGAGCCGCGGTCAGACCAGCCAAGAAGCGTATTTGACGAGGCAGCGCTACAGGAATTAGCCGATTCAATTGAGCAATTTGGCATGATACAGCCGATTACCGTGCGAAAACTGGACTCCGGTTACTATCAAATAATTGCCGGTGAGCGTCGCTGGCGAGCAGCAAGGCTTGCAAACTTAAAGGAAGTGCCTGTTCGCGTGCTTGAGGCGGACGATAAGCGCGCAATGGAAATGGCTCTCGTAGAAAACCTACAAAGAGAGGATTTAAACCCAATAGAAGAAGCAAAGGGTTATCAAACACTGATGTCAGAATACGGCATGACGCAGGAGGAGACATCTCAAAGCGTCGGAAAATCACGTCCCGCTATCGCAAATGCACTGCGCTTACTGAATCTAACGCCGCCTGTGATGGCAATGGTGGAGGATGGGGACATATCTCCCGGTCACGCAAGAGCACTGCTTGCAATAAAGGACGAGGCAGAGCAGCTAAAGCTGGCAACTAAAGTGTTTGAGAACAGTCTTTCCGTTCGTCAAACCGAGGACTTATCCGCAAAGATTCTTGCAGCAATGGAAAAGCAGGAGCAGCCGCAAGAGCAGCCGGACACTGACGAAATCATAGTAAACTATATTTCAGAGACAGAAAAGCAACTAACCAGCTCAATGGGTAGAAAGGTGCTGATTAAAGACAAGCGCCGCAGAGGAAAAATTGAAATCGAATACTACGGAAAAGACGACCGTGAAGCCCTTATTGAAGCCCTAATGAAGCTTGGCAGCACAAATGGGGGCAGAAAATGAGCAAAAAAGAGAAAAAACAGTATCCGTTAAGACCGTACATAATCGGTCTGCTGATAACAGTAATAATGATCGTTCTGCTGTCATATTTTGCGCAGCAACGCAATAATAACATACAAATGAGCCGTTACGGTGAACAGCACAGCTCACAAATAGAGGAGGTCAACAAAAGGATTGACGCCATTGAAACAAGACTAAGCATACTTGAGAATGAAAGCAAAGATTAAGGAGATGCAAAAAATGCTTGATATCAAAATTATTAGAGACAATCCAGAGG
>JAHAWY010000020.1 GCA_018385135.1 Oscillospiraceae bacterium
TGCTCTTAAAAATCTTTCTGACATTTCATAACTCCATATAAAGCTAGTCGCGGAGCGGAGAGATCCGCGTCCGCGACTAATGATAAGCTTGCACCTAATTAGACTATTTTATAAGCGATGCGGTGAAAGTAGTTTTAGCAGTGTAGTTTTCCAGAGCTGCTGTTTTCCATTCATTGTATGCTTCTTCGCGCAAAGCATTTTCTGAGAGAACCTTATCGTAGGTTTCGCCTTCGCCTATAAAGTAAATAACGTGGTAGCCGCAATAGCTGCCTTCGTTAAAGACGATGCCGGTGTCGCCGGGCTTGCGCGTTGTATCGAAGCACCAGTCGTTGAATTCTGCCACCATTGCGCCTTCCTTAAAGTTCTCATAAAGACCGCCGTTGGTATTAGAGCCGGGATCATCGGAGTACTCGTTGGCAAGAGCGGCAAAGCTTTCCTCTGTTGCCTCGCCTGCCTTCCATTGAGCAAGAAGCTCCTCAGCCTTAGCCTTTGCCTCTGCCTTAGCTTCGTCGGTGTAAACACCTTCATCATCTGCAAGGACATAAGTGAGGATATGACGAGCGGAAACGGTTCTGGAATCATTGCGCTCGCGGGAGATAAAGTAAAGCGCATAGTAGCCGCTGTCGGTTGCAAGGACGGTCATATCGCCCTCCTTGCGAGAAGCGTCAAGCAGCCATTCAGAGTAGGCAGAACTGAGACTGCTGCCCTGGATGGTGACGGCGGAGACCTCCTCCTCGGTCTTAGAGAGAACAGACTCAGTAAACTCCTCCTGACTTGTTATGTCTGCAATAAGTGAGTCTGCCAGCTCCTTAGCGTTAGCCATGGCGGTTTCGCTGTCTATGCCCTCGTCGGCGTTTTCCTCAGCGGAAACAAAATAGCTGATGTAGGTGATGTTGTCGTAGCTATTCTTGTTCTCATCGTAATGTGCGTCAAGCTCGGCATCGGTGTAGCTGTAAGAGTCATAGACGCTGGTTGCATATGCTTGAGCAAGGTAGCTCTTTGCGATAAGACCTTTGATAAGCTTCTCGTTGCAGCCTTTGCCGTAATTTGCGGCAAGAAAAGCATTGAGACTGCTAAAGCCGGTGCCTTCATAAGAGGCGTCTAGGGCGGCAAGCTCCTGCTCAAGAGCAGCCTTGTCCTCCTCCGGAAGCTCAAAGCCTGCCTTTTCAGCTTCGTCTGCAAGCATGGTGATTTCGGTCATTGAGGTGATTGCGGAATCAAGGAAGAAATCAGCCCATGTCTGATCCTCGCCGAAGCTCTGAGAATCAAGAGATTTCGATGTGTCAAGCCCCATGTACTGCAAATAGCTGCCGTTTTGACTGACAAAGTTAAAATAGCCGCTTTTATAGAAAAAGCTAAGCTCAGAGGCGTTATAGGAGGTGTCGCCTATCTTCACAGCGGGGAAAGCGTGATAAAAAAGATTGGAGCTGAAAAGAATTGTAACTATAACAAGCAGAACCACGATTGTTGTAATTACAGTACTGCGGATGGAGCTTTTCTTTGCAGCTTCAGCCGCCTTCTGGTCGGCGATTTGGCGCTTTTCCACGCCCTGCTCACGCTGCTGCTTACGCAGTTTTTTCTGTTGAGATGCGCTCATGTTTATAACCATTCCTTTACTTCGTTGATATAGAACCTCAGCAATTATAACTCATACAGTAGAATGTTTCAAGAGGAATATACTTTTATTTAATGTATTGTATGGTTTATCGTATAAAGGCAAAAAATTGTAAACCCTGGAAAAACAATGTATTAGTAGAAAGCAAATATATAATTTAGTTTAAATTTAGACATAATTTATTCACAAACCGGCTTGACATGAATGAAAAAATGTGCATAACCCTGTTGAGTATGTTCAAAAGTATCTTAATGCGCGAATAATATTCCAATAGTTGCCGTAAAGCGACGGCGAGTGAGCCGCATATTGTGCAAATGGGAAAAATGTGATAGACTTATTCGGCAATCAAAGCCTTGCTGATGAAGAAGCTCGCTTTATTTGCGGTTTATCTTTAGAATAATCCTCTGCTGCGGCAAATTACGCGCGTTGCATGGGGTAAAATGAGTGGAGAGTATAGCAGAAAAGGACAGTCACAATGAATAACCACATAAATGATTTAACTAACCTGCGCTTGGCGGTTTTGATAGACGCGGATAACGCCCCGCGTGACTGCCTGAAAAGCGTTATGGAGGAAATTGCAATCTACGGCACACCGACAGTCAAGCGGATTTACGGCGACTGGACTAGCCCTAATATTGGCGGCTGGAAAGCAAGCCTGCTTGAAAACGCCGTTACGCCCATTCAGCAATACGGATACACAACAGGTAAGAACTCCACCGATTCGGCGATGATAATAGACGCGATGGATTTGCTGTATGCCGGCAAGCTCGACGGCTTCGTGATCGTCTCAAGCGACAGCGACTTTACACGTCTTGCGATCAGGCTTCGTGAGGCGGGTATGCGCGTTATCGGAATAGGAGAAAAAAAGACACCCAACCCTTTCATAGTCGCTTGCGACAAATTCATTTACATCGAGGTCATCCGCGACCGTTACAAAAAGGAGCAGAAGCTTGAACAAAAGCAAGAGCAGGTGAAGGCTGCGGCAAAGGCGGGTAAAAAACCGCCGGCAAAAACCGCTTCGCCCGATAAGCAGCATAAGCAGGGGGCTAAGAATGTTCCTGAGAGCATTGTGGAGCTTATTGCAGATTCCGTTTCCGATATCGCGGACGACGACGGCTTCTGCGATTTGAGCAACCTCGGCAACCTCATCATCAAAAAACAGCCGGACTTTGACCCACGCAACTTTGGCTTCGGCAAGCTGAGTGCCATGCTAAAGGCGCTGCCGCGCTTCGAGGTGGAGGTACGTCCGACTGCCGACCCAAATGTAAAGCCTATGTATATTCGTGACAGGGAAGCGTAAAAGTGGAAGAAAACGTAAAGAAACGCAGTAAAAAGTATAGATGGCTAAGCATTGTATTGGTGCTGGCGCTGCTGCTGACGGCGCTTTTTCTTGATAGCCGTTATCGTCTTGTTACGACGCGCTATGAGCTGAGCTTTGAAAATCTGCCGGAGAGCTTTGACGGCTACCGCATAGTAATGCTTGCAGACCTGCATTTCGCGCAGTACGGCAAGGACAACAGCCGGCTTTTAGAGCGAATAAAGAGAGAGCAGCCGGACATAATCACGTTAAACGGCGATTTTATTGAAAAACGCACAAAAATGGAAAAGGGAGAGCAAACGGCGCAGCTTGAGCCGTTTCTTACGGAGCTTGCGCGCATAGCGCCCTGCTATTTTGCCAGCGGCAACCACGAATGGGCAAGCGGCGAGCTAAAGGATTTTTCGGCGCTGCTTGAACAGCTTGGCATAAAGTATTTGCATAACGAATTTGTCCTGATCGAGGAGGACGGCGAGCATATCGTTCTGGCAGGCGTTGAGGATCCAAACGGACCTGCGGATATGATGCTGCCTGATGAACTGGTTGACATAATTGAGGAGAACTATCCTGATAGTTTTTCTGTTCTGCTGGGGCATCGCGCCAATTGGCTTGAGAAGTATCCTGAGCTTGAGGTTGACATAATTTTGTGCGGTCATGCTCATGGCGGCGTTGTGCGCCTGCCCTTTTTAGGCGGCGTGTTCGGCACGGAGTTTGATTTATTCCCAAAATACGACGCCGGAATTTATAACGAGGGCAACTATTACATGGTGCTCTCGCGCGGGTTGGGCGGCAGTGTTCCGATGCCGCGCTTTTTGAATAACCCCGAGGTCGTGAGCATCACGCTGCGCTCGCAGCAGCTTTAGAAAACATAATATATTTGTGTCATAAACACCGTTCCCCCGCATATAAATATAGAGTCTGCAAATTCTTAAAAAGGGGGCTGGAATATGGGAGAGGACATTGACGATCTCATTTTCGGTGATGCGGAGACGGTTACAAGTGACAGATGAAAAAATTCCCCGAAAAGGACGGACAATTCCTTTTCGGGGATGTTATTTTGTTATTGCTGGCTCATGAGATAATCAAAATTCGCTGCGATGGCGTCAGCCGTAACGGCATTGCTCATTACTAGCATTACAAAACGACCGCTGCTTTTAACAATAACCTTTTCCGCCTCAACGCAGATCCATTTGGCGGGGTTGGCGTTTGCGGAAATCTGAGCGGCGGTTTCGGCGGCATCAACACCCTCGGGGAGCTTGAGAACAACAAGTGAATGGGCGATAGAGCCGATGAGCGCGTCGCAGGACATAGCCTCGCTGCCCTCTATGTAATCAATGAAAAGATAGCTGCTGTATAGGTCGCTGGTAACGACTGCTGTTGCAACATTGGGCAGCTCAACATCGTATTGGATGGAGGAGATAACGTCGCTTAGGCTAAGCTCCGGCGTGGGAGTCGGTGTCGGAGTAGGAGTAGGAGTCGGAGTAGGAGTAGGTGAGGGCGTGGGAGTCGGTGCCGGCGTGGGCGAAGGCTGCTCAGTGGGAGCTGAGCTCACTAGAGGGCTTTCCTCCTTAGGCTCGTCGCTCTCAGCGTTGTCCTCAGGGTCTGAAACAGGCTGCTTTTCGTCTGAATTCGAGCTGTCACTGATTTCGGGCGTTTCCTTAGGGGGAAGGCTTTCCTTGTTTTTCCGGCAGGCGCTGAAGGAAATAATAAGCGTAAGCGCGATAAGTAGGCATATAATCCGTTTGTTTTTCATAAGCACACTCCGTTATAAAAGTTTAATAGTTAAAGCTTCTGCCTTATGACGTATTATGACAGCGTGAGTTCCAAAAAAGAAGAAAAATATTCAAAAATAAATAAGCTTGTCGAAATTAAACAGGAAATGCAGGAAAGACTGCTTTGATAAGAGTGAAAATGATGGGGAAAAGTATGGCGGGAAGAAGATTTCCCACCTTTATTTTTTTGCCGAAAATCATGTTGATGCCAATGGCGAAGATGAGCACCGAGCCTACGCAGGACATCTGCGTTATCAGCGCATCTGTCATGTAGGGCTTAACAAACTGCGCGAGCAGGGTGATGCCGCCTTGATAAAGGGCGAGCGGTAGGATGGACATGGCAACGCCAAAGCCCAGCGAAGCGGCAAACAGGAGTGAGCTGATGCCGTCAAGCACGGATTTTGCGGCTAAAATGGAGTAGTCACCGTTCAAACCGTCCTCCAGTGAGCCGACAACAGCCATCGCGCCCACGCAAAAGAGCATAGAGGCTGTGACAAAGCCGTCTACAAAGGTTTTGCCCGCGAGCTTTTTCGGCATCTTTCCTTTTATCCATTCACCGAGATGGTCAAGCCGTGTTTCAATATCGAGCGCCTCTCCGACAATCGAGCCGAACACCAGTGATAGCACCATGCCCATAGTGTACTGCGTGCCGAGCGCGGCTTCGCTTATTGTCATAAGCCCCGAAAGCGCGCCGCCGAGACCTATAAACATAACGGCAAGACCTACGGAGGAGAAAATCGTCTCCTCAAAGCGCTTGGGCAGTCCGCCCTTGATGAGAATACCGATGAGCGAGCCGACAAGCACCGTTGCACAGTTAATGATCGTTCCGAGTCCGTGCATATGAATACTCCTCTATTTTTATTTAATGGTACTTAGTTCTTTTCAAGCGGCAGCTCAATTGCCGGAGCCGCGCCGCGAGCTGCCGGCGTCCTCCCAGCCGGGGAGGGGCATCCGTTTGATAGCGCCGAAAATCTTGTTCTTAATGTCGGGATAGCTTGTTTCCAACGAGGCTATAAGCTCTTTTATTTCCCGGCGCTTGCTTTCCTTGTCCTCCGGACAGGTGTTTTGAACAACGGGCAGCTCCAGTCTTTCGGCGAGCCGCTCTATGCGCGGCTCGTCCGCATAGATCATGGGGCGTATCTGCGTAACGCCGGAGCGGTCAAGGAAGGTGAGCGGACGAAAGCAGTTTATCCTCCCCTCAAAAAGGAGCGACATCAAAAAGGTTTCAATAACATCATCCTTGTGATGACCCAGGGCGAGCTTTGAGATGCCCTGTTCACGAATGGTGTCGTTAAGTGAGCCGCGGCGCATCTTTGAGCATAGCGAGCAGGGATTGCTCTCCTTGCGAACATCAAAGATTATTTCGCGTATATCGGTTTTAACGCGCGTATACGGCACATTGAGCGAGCTGCAAAGCTTCGCAACAGGCTCAAAGTCCATGTTTGGAAAGCCGACCTCAATTGTGATGGCTGAAAGCTCAAAATGCTTGGGATAATAGCCTTGTAGATGCGCCAGAGAGCGCAGAAGAACAAGGCTGTCCTTGCCGCCGGAGACGCCCACCGCAATGTGGTCGCCCTCGCTTATCATATTGAAATCATCCACAGCTTTCCTAACCAAACTGGTGAAATCGTTCAAAAAATCCAAAATTGCCACTCCTAAAAACGAAAAATGGAATTGAGAAAAACGGAGAAAAACGGAGCAAAACGAAGCAAATGAAAGAACGCTCCAAGGTAGATAAATTTTATTGGAAATTGGTGTTGACAGCCCGCGCACGCTGTGGTATAAAAATAGAGCGCCTTTGGGCTTGCTATGTCTTATTTAGCTATTCTAACGGCGCGGCAGATAATTGTCAAAGCTTTTTGCGGCTTCGCTCTAAAAAGCCGTAAAGGACGGCGGAAAGTCGCGCCGTCCGAAAAAAGGCGCGAAGCGCTTTGTTTTATACAAATTTACATTGGAGGCAGAAAAAATGTCCACTTACATGGCGAACGCGGCTACTGTTGAGCGCAAGTGGTATATCCTTGACGCAGCAGGAAAGCCCCTGGGCAAAACGGCTGCTCTCGCGGCAGATATTCTCCGCGGCAAGATTAAGCCCACCTACACTCCCCACGTTGACTGCGGCGATTACGTTATCGTAATCAACGCCGATAAGGCAGTTCTTACCGGCAAAAAGCTCGAGCAGAAGTATTACTACACCCACTCCGGCTATGTCGGAGGTCTGAAGGCAACCCAGTATAAGCGCCTCATGGCTGAGAAGCCTGAGCTTGCTATGCGTCTTGCTGTCAAGGGTATGCTTCAGAAGAATAAGCTCGCGGCAGACCAGCTCACCAGACTGAGAGTTTTCCGCGGCGAGGAACACACCCACCAGGCACAAAAGCCCGAAGTCTGGGATCGCTAAAGGAGGAGAATGAGTATGTATCAGAGCAAGAAGCCTTATATGTACGGCACCGGTCGTAGAAAGTCCTCCGTCGCAAGAGTTCATCTGTTCCCCGGCGGCACAGGCAAGATCACTATCAACGGTCGTGACATCGACGATTACTTTGGTCTTGAGACCCTCAAGCTTATCGTTCGTCAGCCCCTCGCAACCACCAATACCACCGATAAGGTTGACATCGAAGCAACTGTTACCGGCGGCGGTGTTACCGGTCAGGCAGGCGCAATCCGTCATGGTATCTCCAGAGCCCTCCTTCAGGTAGACGAGAGCTATCGTCCCGCACTGAAGGCTGCCGGCTTCCTCACCCGTGACCCGCGCATGAAAGAGCGTAAGAAATACGGTCTCAAAGGCGCCCGCCGCGCACCCCAGTTCTCCAAGAGATAATCAGCAGAATATTCAAAACCCTTGCAAGCTCCGGCTTGCAGGGGTTTTGCTTTACCCATTCCTAGCACTTTATGCTTGTTTGGTTTGCTTTTCTAAGCTCAGATGCTGTGAAACGATACGAAAAGCATTACAACTCAAGAATGGCGTGATAGGTTAGGACGCGGCGCAAAGCCACAAGTGCCGCATATTAAAAGCAGCCCCCGGCTTAAAGTCGGGGACTGCTTGGTTTCATTGAATATTATGCGCAAAAGACCATGACCGGCAACGGAAACGTAGGTAAAGCCGACGGCAGGATCTTTGTTAATTTCAGCTTGCGCTTAATTATCGGATTGCTCTATGGCGCGCAGAGCAAGGATGGTTGCGAGCGTGTCTCCAAGCTGCGTAAAAACTGCGGAAAGCAATCCCAGCTCCAGATCATTTGGAGTTTGAGCGGCGATGGTATTCGCCATAGCGCTTATTAAAACAGGAAGGGAATTTTCCTCCATACCGCACCACCTCAAGCTAGTGTATGAGGCGCGGGAGGGAAACTTGCCGCTGTCAGCGAGAATATTTTAGCCTGCGCATAAGGTCGGAGAGCGAGTATTTGAGATTATAGGCGGTGAGCGTGCCGCTAAACAGCTTTCGCATATAAGCGCTGAAAGCATCTACCGCCATTGACTGATCAAAAGCGAAGCTGACGCTGGGATTATCGCATTTGGAGAGGATTGCTCCAACTCCATCCTTGCAGTTTATAATAGTGTTTGCCGCAATCGAGTCTGAAATTGCGTAGCGGTAATTGGGATGCTCTCTTGCAAATTCAGAGATGCTCTGCAGATGAGCGGCATATTCCTCGCAGGTGTAATAGCAGCCGGGTATGCCAAGCAGTGAGCTGATGCCCACGGGAATCGCGTTTTTGGCAATCTGCTGAGCTGAGGGAATGCCGATCAGCTCGAAGGATTTTAAGTTCTCAAGCCGACTTTGAACGCGGTCTGAAAGCCCCTCGCGCAGTTCCATAAGGCGGTAGTCTCCACTGCGGTAGCAAATGCGATCGAGCACGGGCAGCGGCATGGTGTATATGGAGGGAGAGTAGCTGGCGTAATAGTAATCGGCAGGGGTTTTATCGTAATCAATGAGAAGCTTTAAATATCTTTCGCTGTCATACACGATCTCAAACATAGGACGGCAGAGCTTCAGATAGTTGAAATACTCGGCTTTCAGTGCGCTGACCGCCTGCGGCTCAAAAAGCAGGTGAACCAAAGCGTCATCGTCAAGACCGTCAATCGTTGAAGTGTGCAGCGCGGCAAGATCATCTGCCACAAACAGTGTGCGGCGGTAAACACCGTCGCGTATTTTCGGATAGTAATACGGCTCAACAGTTCCGGTTGTGTAAATTGGCAGCCATTTGGCGATCACCGTAAGCATATCGTCCAGCGGACGCGTTGTGTTGTGGATTATCTTTACCTTGCAGCCCATTGAGATGATGCTCTTAAAGCGCCAATTCCATTTATTAACAAATTGAGGGTCAATGCTCATCCAGCGCGTATCCTCGTCGGAGAAAAGGTAAACATTGCGAGGTTTGCCGCTTGCGAGTATGGCATCGAAAAAATCAAGAACTGCCTGATGAACGCCTGCAATTCCGTAGTATAATCCGCCGGTAGTGGGAGTTGAGATTTCATGGGCTTCACTGCTGAAGGCTCCGGCAAAAATATCAGGAACGCTCAGTTCTGAAACGCTGCTGAAAAGAGTCTCCACCGAACTGAGCTGATTTTCATTTCCCTTGACCAGCCATAGACAAATCTGCTCGGCGGCGCTCTCTGCGTCATCAGGCCAGGGCTTTCCGGGACATATGGTATCTGCCGCGGTTTTCTTTTGATATTCATTTATAAGCTGCTTGGCAAAGAAAGCGCCCATAGTGGGTAGGAAATCCTGTGTTTTAGGAAGCTTTCGCTTGCCCGAACGAAGCCTGCTTATTGCCGATGCGTCAACATCTATGGCTTGAGCAAGCTCTATATTGTGTGTGTTTGTCAAGCTCATAAGAAAATCCAGCTTTTGAGCGAACATATTACCACCCCGCTGAATCTAGGATATCATGGCGAAATTTGCATTTCAAATTTTTTTTTCGTTTCTTGTAATAATTAACCGTTTCCATGTAATAACTGACACGCGCCGATATATCGTCGGATAGATTTATGTTTAAAATATATAAAAAACTATTGACAAAAACCGAGAGATATTGTATCTTATAACTAGAGAAAGGGTGATACCAATGTGGAGTGAAAAATGGCAATAGCTTTCGTTTCTGCTTCTGCGGATGCGCCTTAGTCCGATGTTTTATTTGCACTTCTCACCTTTGTGAGAAATAAGGTCCGATTTGCGGAGTGGAATACCGCTTCGTTGCCGGGTCGGTTCTGACGGCAGAGAAAAATGTTTTGGCAAGGCAAGCCGCGTGCTTGAAAACGAGGTCATTGCGGAGCAAAGCGTCAAAGGCAAATCCCCATTCCCTGCAAAAGCGAAAATCCTTTGAAACGAGGTAAACAAGCCGAATGTTAGATTTAAAAACTGAACAGAAGTGACCCCCTGCTCACGGTGGATGGGCAGGGGGTTGTTGTTTTTTAAGCTATGTATTTCATTATCAGAAGCAGAATTACGCCCGGAAGACCCAGAATACCGACGATGATGGCGCTTACCCAGGTTATCTCAATGCTAAGCCCGACAATACCGCCGAAGAAATTAAGCACCAGTAGTGCGATATATCCGGAGGCGGCGTGAATAAGCAGCTTCAGCGCCCATTTAAGGGGCTTTTTCAGAAGCTTGATAATTGGAACAAGAAAAAGCAGCAGTATTACCACTGCAACAATTCCGATGGTCTGCAAAGTCATGTATGTATTTCTCCTTAATTCTGCCCCCGCGTCAAGCGAGGGCGTTTTTACGATGCTAATAGTACCTGTCGCGGTAATGCTTGAGGGCGGTGTTATAGCGGGCGCGCAGAGCGTTGATTTCAAAAATGCAGGCGTCAAGCGCTCCGGAGTCTGTTGTCTGGTTAAAATGAGCGTAGGCATCATCAAGACTGCTGCGCAAAGAAACGATTTCCTCCGCTGCCCTGTCAAGCTCCAGCCTTCTGCGGCGCTCGTCGCTTTTTCGGCTTGGCATTTTGCATTCCCCCTTATGTGCATAATATGGGAGTATTATGCACATAAGGGCTTAGATTTATCCAAAGCGCGGGCGATTAATTTGCTGTTTTGATGCTTTGTGCCACTTGCATTTTTAAGATATATGGGATATACTACATAAGTTAAAATGGACAAAAAAGGCACACAATATCTTGTGATTTGAGGAGTACAGGCATTTATGAAGAAAACCACGGGGGCAGAATACGGCAATACGAGTATTTCCCAGCTCAAGGGAGCAGACCGCGTTCGCAAGCGTCCTGCGGTCATTTTTGGTTCGGACGGGCTGGAAGGCTGCCAGCACGCCGTATTTGAGATACTATCCAACGCCATTGACGAGGCACGCGAGGGACACGGCAATATTATAACAGTTACCCGCTTTGCTGACAAGTCCATCCAGATTGAGGACTTTGGTCGTGGCTGCCCTGTTGACTGGAACGAGAATGAGGGGCGCTGGAACTGGGAGCTTGTTTTTTGCGAGCTCTACGCCGGCGGCAAATATGCCAACGACGAGGGCGAAAACTATGAGTACTCGCTCGGCTTAAACGGTCTTGGTTCCTGCGCAACGCAGTATGCCAGCGAATACTTTGATGCGACGATTTATCGTGACGCGCAGAAATATACGCTTCATTTTGAAAAGGGCGAAAACATCGGCGGATTGTGCAAAGAGCCAAGTGACCGCAAAAAGACAGGCTCGACCTTTAGGTGGAAGCCGGACATCGAGGTTTTCACGGATATTGATATTCCCTTGGAATACTACCGCGAAACGCTGCGCCGTCAGGCGGTTGTAAACGCGGGCGTGCTGTTTGTGCTTCGCAACGAGGTTGACGGCAAATTTGAAACCGAGGAATTCAAATATGATAACGGCATTTTGGACTATGTTTCGGAAATAGCGGGGGAGGACACGCTGTCAACGCCGGCTTTTATCGAAACCGAGCGCAGGGGACGTGACCGCGAGGATAAGCCCGAATACAAGGTCAAGCTCACGGCGGCGTTTTGTTTTTCCAATAAAGTAAGCGGTATTGAGTATTACCACAACTCCTCGTGGCTGGAATACGGCGGCGCGCCCGACAAGGCAACGCGCTCGGCTTTTGTTTCCGCCATCGACGCATATATCAAAAAAATCGGCAAGTATCAGAAAAACGAAAGCAAGATAGGCTTCCAGGATGTTGCGGACTGCTTGGTTTTGGTAACAAACTGCTTTTCTACGCAGACCTCCTATGAAAACCAGACAAAAAAGGCGATTAACAATAAATTCATCCAAGAGGCGATGACCGATTTCTTCCGCAGCCAGCTTGAGGTCTATTTCATTGAACACAAGACCGAGGCGGATAAGATTGCCGAGCAGGTGCTGATAAACAAACGCTCGCGCGAGCAGGCGGAAAAGGCGCGCCTTAACATTAAAAAGAAGCTTTCGGGCAGCCTTGATATTGCCAACCGCGTTCAAAAATTTGTAGACTGCCGTTCCAAGGATTTAAGCCGCCGTGAGCTTTATATCGTGGAGGGAGACTCGGCTCTCGGTGCGTGCAAGCTCTCGCGCGACGCGGAGTTTCAAGGCATCATGCCCGTCCGCGGAAAAATCCTCAACTGCCTGAAGGCGGACTATGTGAAGATTTTTAAAAGCGAGATCATCACCGACCTTATCAAGGTTCTCGGCTGCGGCGTCGAGGTTGAAAAGGCACGCGGCAAGGATATGAACGCTTTCGATCTCGATAATCTTCGCTGGAACAAGGTTATAATATGTACCGATGCCGATGTTGACGGCTTCCAGATCAGAACGCTTATTTTGACTATGCTCTACCGCCTTACCCCCACGCTTATAGAAAAGGGCTATGTTTTCATCGCCGAGTCGCCGCTGTATGAGATCGAGTGCAGGGAAAAGACCTATTTTGCCTATTCCGACAAGGAGAAGGCGGAAATTTTGGAAAAGCTCGACGGCAGGAAATGCAGTATTAACCGCTCAAAGGGACTTGGTGAAAACGACCCTGAGATGATGTGGCTTACCACTATGAGTCCCGATACGCGCAGACTCATCAAGGTTATGCCCGAGGACGCGCGGCGAACCTCCGAAAGCTTCGATTTGCTGCTTGGCGATAATCTTTCGGGCAGAAAAGCGCATATCGCGGAAAACGGATATAAATACTTGGATCTGGCAGATATTTCATGAGCACGGCAGCCTCGAGGCAGGCTTTGAAAAAGCAAGCTTAAGCGGCGAACCCTTGCCGGGAAGCGCTTAGCTCAAGTAAAAACATATCAAAGGAATTATTAAGATGGCAAAGAAAAAACTGCCCGAAGTTAATAAGCACAAGACAAACCCCAATGTTGAGGGGCTGCGTGCCGAGGTGCTGGAGCAGCCAATCACCGAAACGCTGGAGACTAACTATATGCCCTACGCCATGAGCGTTATAGTTTCCCGCGCAATTCCGGAGATAGACGGCTTTAAGCCCTCTCACCGTAAGCTGCTCTACACAATGTATAAAATGAATTTGCTGACCGGCGCGCGCACCAAAAGCGCGAACATCGTCGGTCAGACAATGCGCTTAAATCCCCATGGCGACGCTGCTATATATGAGACTATGGTGCGCCTTTCCAAAGGCTGCGAAGCTCTGCTTACCCCCTTTGTGGACAGCAAGGGAAACTTTGGCAAGACATATTCGCGCGATATGTCCTACGCCGCAGCGCGTTACACGGAGGCTAAGCTCTCTCCCATATGTGCGGAGCTTTTCCGCGATATAGACAAGGACACTGTTGACTTTGTCGATAACTACGACGGCAGCACCAAAGAGCCTACTCTCCTGCCGACAAGCTATCCCAACGTGCTCGTTTCAACGAACACGGGCATTGCCGTGGGCATGGCAAGCCAGATTTGCGGCTTCAACCTCAAAGAGGTCTGCGAAACCACCATAAACTACATAAAAGACCCTAATTGCGACCTTACGCAGACTTTGCTTGCTCCTGATTTTCCCACTGGCGGCGAGCTTGTCTACAACGCTTCGGAGATCGCCGAGATTTACGAGACGGGACGCGGCAGCTTCAAGGTGCGTGCAAAGTGGCGCTATATAAAAGAAGAAAACATTATTGAAATATACGAAATACCTTATTCCACGACCGTTGAGGCGATTATGGATAAGGTGGCAGAGCTTGTTAAGGCGGGCAAAGTACGCGAAATCAACGATATGCGCGACGAGACGGATTTGGGCGGATTGAAGCTTGCCATTGACCTCAAGCGAGGTGTTGACCCCAATAAGCTTATGAGCAAGCTTATGAAAATGACGCCCCTTTGCGACAGCTATTCCTGCAACTTTAATATTCTGATTGCCGGCTATCCGCGCGTTATGGGCGTGCGCGAAATACTCAGCGAGTGGACCGCGTGGCGCACCGAGTGCGTCCGCAGGCGTGTGTATTTTGAGCTTTCCAAGAAAAAGGACAAGCTGCATCTGCTCAACGGTCTTAAAAAAATTCTGCTGGATATTGACAAGGCTATTTCCATCATCCGCAGCACCGAGCTTGAAGCCGAGGTCGTTCCGAATCTTATGATCGGCTTTGGCATTGACCGCGTTCAGGCGGAGTTCGTTGCGGAAATCAAGCTGCGCAATATCAATAAGGAATACATTCTCAAGCGCGTCGAGGAAACGGAGGCTTTGGAAAAAGACATCGCCGATTTGGAGGATGTTCTCCAAAATCCCAAGCGTGTGAAGAAGATAATCATCGACGAGCTGCGAGAGGTGGAAAAGAACTACCCCGGAGAGCGCCGGACGGACATCATTTATGCAGACGAGCTGGAGGACAGCGGGGAGGAGGAACAGGCGGAGGATTATCCCGTAACGCTGTTTTTATCCCGCGAGGGCTATTTCAAGAAAATAACACCGCAGTCTCTGCGTATGAGCAGCGAGCAGAAGTTCAAGGAAAATGATGAGCTGATGCAGTCTTTCGAGGCTAATAACCGCGACGAGCTGCTGCTGTTTACCGACAAGCAGCAGGTCTATAAGGTCAAGCTTGACGACTTTGACGACTCCAAGGCGTCGGTTTTGGGCGTATATCTTCCCACCCACCTTGACATGGACGAGGGTGAGAACGTAATATACATGATAAACCCACGCGATTACAGCTCGCATCTGCTGCTTTTCTTTGCAAACGGCAAGGTCGCGCGAATTGAGCTTAGCGCCTATGCAACAAAAACAAATCGCAAACGTCTAACCGGAGCATATTCAGACAAGAGTCCGCTGGTTGCTCTTCTTGAGCTGCGCGATGAAATGGAGATCGCGGTGTTTTCAACTGAGGGACGAGCCTTGGTGTTCAGCAGCGCTCTGCTGGCTCCAAAAAGCTCTCGCACTACCATAGGAGTTTCGCTTATGAACCTCAAGCCGAAGTATTCCGTTGAAAAGGCACTGCCGTTAGATAGCAGCAGCATCAAGAATACAGCCAGATACAGAGCACGCAGTATTCCTGTTGCCGGCGCGTTGCTGCGCGATGAGGACCGAGAGGAAAAGCAACTGAGTCTGCTCGGCGAATAAGTCTGAGACCGAAAGGAGAGCTGTATGACACTTGACAAGCAAAGAGTGATCAGCATAATAGCGACCGCGCTGAGGATGATGATAGGCGTATCTATCTACGCTATGGGAATACGTTGGTTTTATGTTCCCGCGTCGATGATCTCCGGTGGGATCACCGGTATTTCAATGATGATCAACTACATCACCCAATGGCCTATCGGCGTTATGATAACGATAATGAACATCCCCATATTTATTGTGGGCTGGAAAAAGCTTGGCTTGAAAAACATCCTTTTTTCCTTTGTCGGTATGCTGATGTTCTCTGCCGCGCTGGATATTTTTTCGCTTTTTGAAGTTACTGTTACCGATGATCCGGTTCTCTCCGCGATTTACGGCGGTGTTATCTGCGGCATCGGCAGCGGTATCTTCTATACCAGCGGCAGCACCTCAGGCGGTGTGGATGTGATAGCGCGCATTCTGCGCATTAAATATCCGTATATCAATTTCGGGACTCTGCTGCTTTATATGGATGCGGTGATCCTCTTTGGCTATGCGCTGATATTCAAGCGCTTTGATGTTGCGCTTTATAGCTGCATCGCCGTTTATTGCTCCTCAAGACTTATTGACCTTATCCTCTATGGTATGTCGCAGTCGAAGATGTGCCATATCATCTCCGAGCACAGCGAGGAGATACAGGCAGAAATCGTCAAATCCCTGCACCGCGGAGTGACCCTTATCAAGGGTACGGGAGCTTATTCCGGACAGGAAAAGCAGGTGCTGCTCTGCGTTGTAAAGCGCCAGCAGATAGTTGAAATTCGCCGTATAATAAAGAACATCGACCAAAAGGCGTTTGTTATAGTAACCGACGCCAGAGACGTTTTCGGAAAGGGCTTTGAGAATATCAACGCCAACTAAGCTTTTTATGCAAAGCGGAGGCGAGCTATGAAAAAACGCGCCATATCCATATTGCTTACAGCCGCCGCGATCATTTCGCTGAGCGGCTGCACGGCTTTGTTTAAAAAGGAATACCTCTCCGTCTCCCAATATACCGAGGGCGAATATGACAGCTATGATGGCTATATGTGCGAGGTTTCAAACTATGCCGAGCTGAAGGCAGCCATCTTCCAAATGGTTGAAAAACACAGCGCCGAGGAGCGTATTCGCTTTACCGACTATGATGGAAATATGCAAAGTGATCCCGCTCAGGCGGGCTGGGAGGTGAAAGCGGAAACGGCGCTTGCCAGTTACTGTGTTGAATACATGAGCTATGACCTAAACCGCATAGTGACCTATTACGAGGCGGTCATCCACATAAGCTATAAGCGCAACGAACGGGAAATTGAAAACATTATTTCCGTGGAGGACAGGGAAGAACTGGAGGAAGGAATAGGACTGGTGCTTGCCGAGCTTTCCGATTATGCGGCGTTCCATATACCCAACGCCGTAATGACCGAGGAGGACGTGGCTCAGACGGTATACAACGCCTATGCTGCCGACCCTGTTTCCTGCGCCGTTTTGCCGACTGTACAGATACAGCTTCATCCTAAAAGCGGCGTTTTCCGCATTGTGGAGCTGGAGCTTGACTACGGCAGGTCTGTTGAGGAGCTTGACAGGCTAAAGCTTGAGCTTTCACAGCGCATGGCGGAGCTAACGGATGCGCTGCAAAAAACAAATAAGGAGATGTTTGCGCTGGATGCGTATAACCTCCTTGCCAGCAATTGCAGCTACGACCCCGACGGCAGCCTGCGCCGCGAGCGCTTGCTAGACGAAACGCTTTCCTCCACTGCCTATGCCGCATTGGTAGACGGCTGCGCGGACAGTCAGGGAATAGCGCTGGCATACAGTGCGCTTTGCCGTGTTGCGGGAATTGAATGCCTTGTTGTTCGCGGCAGCGTTGATAAGCAGGAGCATTTTTGGAATATCATCAATATAAACGGCAGCTATTATCATGTGGACGTCAGCGCAGACTCCACATGGGGAGTGGGAAACTCCTTCCTGATGAGCGACGAGCAGATGCAGGCGCGCTGCTGGTGGAACATCGAGGATTACCCGGAATGCGGCAAAACGAGCGGTAAGCAGCAAACGAACCAGCCGCAGCAATAATTGCAAATATCTTGCCCCCGCATCTGAAATGATGCGGGGGCTTTTTTCATATATGCCGTCTTGACAATGGCAAGGATATACATTTTGATTATTGCTCTAAATCGAGTCTATTATTTGTTGACAGACAAATGATGATGCCGTATAATGATTTTAAAAATCAGATTATACAATTTTTAAAATAAAGCATTGAAAGGAAAAATATTTCGATGGCAAACTTTGTACTTACCTGCTGCTCCACAGCCGATATGCCCAAGAGCTTTTTTGACGAGCATGGCATTCCCTTTGCCAAATTCCACTTTATTATGGACGGTACGGAATACGAGGACGACCTTGGTCAGTCTATGCCCTTTGACGTTTTCTATAAGAAAATTGAGGACGGCGCTCAGCCGACTACAAGTCAAGTCAACGCTGAGGATTACGAAAAAATGTGGGTCGGCTTCCTCGAATCGGGGCAGGATATTCTTCATATAACGCTCTCAAGCGGAATTTCCGGCACTATCAACTCCGCCCGTGTGGCGCAGAGTACGATGCAAGAGCGCTATCCGTCCCGCCGCATAGTGATAGTAGACTCTCTGGGCGCATCCAGCGGCTACGGTCTGCTTGTAACGCGCGCCTGCGAGCTGCGCGACGAGGGCAAGAGCCTTGACGAGACCGCGCAGTGGCTTGAGGACAATAAGCTCAAGCTGCACCACTGGTTTTTCTCCACCGACCTCAGCAGCTATCTCCGCGGCGGCAGGATTTCCAAGACCTCCGCTGTTTTCGGCACTCTGCTCAAAATATGTCCGCTGCTTAACATGAACACGCTCGGAGAGCTTATTCCGCGCGAGAAGATCCGCACCAAGCAAAAGGTTATCAAAACGATCGTTGAACGCATGGAGGAGCACGCGCAGGAGGGTAATGATTACAGCGGCAAGTGCTATATCAGCTATTCCGCCTGTTATGAGGATGCCCGCGCAGTTGCCGATTTGGTAGAAGCGCGCTTCCCCAAGCTTGACGGCAAGGTGATGATAAACAGCATCGGCACGGTAATCGGTTCGCATACCGGTCCGGGAACGGTTGCGCTGTTTTTCTTCGGCGACGACCGTGTGAAGTAAGGTGATTTTGTAAAGCTCTGCCCGGCGCTTTTGACGAGTTTTTTAATTTTCGTGCCATCAGAATATTCGCGTTATTGTCGGGAATGAATAGTATTGCAAAATACAGGAACAGGAGACGGCTTATGGCACGAATAGTAATAGCTCTGGGCGGCAACGCCCTAGGAAACACGCCTGCTGAGCAACGCGAGAGACTTGATGAGGCAGCACCCTCGCTGATTGGTCTTATCAAGCAGGGGCATGAGATAATTGTCAGCCACGGCAACGGTCCTCAGGTCGGTATGATCAAGCTGGGGCTGGATACGGCGGCGGAGATAAACGACAAGGTGGCGAGCTTTCCGCTGCCGGAGTGTACTGCGCTTAGCCAAGGCTATATCGGCTTCCACCTGCAAAACGCAATTTTGCGCGAGCTGCGCAAGGAAAAAATGCCGTGGTATGTTGCCACTGTTATAACGCAGATGGAGGTGGACAAAAACGACCCCGCCTTCCAAAACCCGACCAAGCCTATCGGCGCTTTTTACACCGAGGAGGAGGCAAAACGCCTAATGGCGGAAAACCCCGGCAGAGTATACCGCGAGGACGCGGGACGCGGCTGGCGGCAGATGGTAGCGTCACCGAAGCCGCTTGATATAGTTGAGCGCGAGAGTATTTTAAACCTGCTTGACCATGAGTTCATCGTCATCGCCTGCGGCGGCGGCGGAATACCGGTAGTCAAGGACGCGGACGGCGATTACAGCGGCGTTGACGCCGTTATAGACAAGGACTTTGCCTCGGCAAAGCTTGCCGAGCTTGTAGGCGCTGATTATCTGTTCATACTCACGGCGGTTGACAGGGTATGCATCAACTTCGGCAGACCCGACCAAAAGGAGCTTATGGAAATGAGCGTTGACGAGGCAAGGGAATACGCCGCGCAGGGTCAGTTTGCTCCCGGCAGTATGCTACCCAAGGTCGAGGCGGCTATAAGCTTCGCTGAAAGCGGAGCGGGCAGACGCGCGGTCATCGCTTCTCTCGAAAAAGCACCTTTGGCTATGAAAGGCGAGAGCGGAACGGCAATTTATTCCAAATAGCATCAGACGTCTGACAGCTTAGGTCAGACGTCTGATGCTATTTTGCGCGGCGGTAAGAGCAAAGCGGTGGATAAAAAATGAGGAATGAAGCCTTTTTGTGTTGCATATCATTTCATTGAATGCTAAAATAGTCTGGAAAGTTGACATAATTTTCTTTTTACATGAGAGAGGAAAGGACCCCCTGAAGAATGGACAAAATGATATATTGGATAATCTTGGTCACCGCAATTGCCGGAGTGGGCGGCACGGGATTGGGCGGCGCGATAAGCGCCTGTATCAGACGCGACTCGTCAAAGGTTGTCAGTCTGCTTTTGAGCTTTGCCGGCGGCGTTATGCTGGCGGTGGTATGCTTTGACCTTATCATGGACGCCGTAAACACGGAGCTTGGCAAGCAGGGCGGGCTTATAACGGTATTGCTCGGCATTGTGATCGGCTATATTGTAGTTGGCGTTTTAAACCTGCTCATTGATGAGCATACCAACCCAGAGCTTGAGCATATTGACGAAGCTCACCCCAAAACCGCCGATGATTTGGACGAGCTTATCCACTCTGACCACCTTGAAAAGCATATGCAGGAGCGCAGCAGCCTTTTTATTGCGGGGCTTATCATGGCAACGGCTATCGCTCTGCACAATCTGCCTGAGGGCATGGTCATAGGCGCAGCCTACACGGGACAGAGCATAGAGCAGGTATGGTCGGGAAGCGGCTTTGTGATGGCAACACTGATAGGTTTACATAACATTCCGGAGGGCATGGCGGTCGCCGTTCCCCTAATAGCGGGCGGCATGGGTCGCGGCAAGGCAATCGCAATTACGGCGCTAACAGGTTTTACAACGGTGATCGGCGCAATTATTGGCTACCTGCTCGGTTCAATGGGCGATTTTATGCATGTGCTGGCGCTGAGCTTTGCAAGCGGCGCGATGCTTTATGTGGTATTGGGCGAGCTTTTGCCGGAGTCTATTTTGATGTGGCGCTCAAAGCTTCCCGCCGCCGCAACAATGGTAGGCATCATTCTGGGCATGATCATAATTTTCGCATAAGCGAGATATATAAAAAAGAAGTCCGGTTATAAACCGGACTTCTTTTTTATGCCGTGTTTTATTATACGGCGGGAGTTTTTTCAACCTTGTTGTCGCCGTGCTTTACAAGCAGCATGGTTATGAAGGCGAGGAATACGAAAATGCAGCCGTAGGGGAACAGGGTCGTCATGCCGAACTTATCCATAATAACGCCTGATACAATGGGCGTTAGGGTTTGAGCCGCCATGCTGGCGGTGTAATAAAAGCCGGTGAATTTGCCTACATTGCCGCCCTGCGAAAGCTCAACGACCATAGGATAGCTGTTTACGTTTATGGTCGCCCAGCCTATGCCCGCCATAGCAAACAGCAGGTTCATGACTATCGGAGAGCTGCCGGCGCGCATGAACGAGCCGAGAAGAAAGGCTGTGCCAAGAATGACTATGCCGCCGAGAATGGTCTTTTTACGACCGATTTTGGAGGCGACCGCGCCTACGGGGACATATGCGATAATGGCAGCGCCCGTTGCGACCATAAGGGTCAGGTTGTAGTCGAGATTGAGTATGTTGCTGGCGTAAACGGAGTATTTGCTGATGATGGCGTTGTAGCCGGTAAACCACAAAACAACGGAGGCAAGTATAAGCAGAAGCGAGCGGCGCTCACCCTTGGATAGCTTTCTGTCGCCTGAGCCGTCCTCGTTTCCTGCCTCCTCTATGCCGTATTTCACGCTGTTTTCGTGCATTTCACGAACAAATTGAGGCTCTTTGACCTTCCAAAGAAAGATTGCCAGAGCAATAAGCATAAGTCCGGCGACGCAGCCGAAGAAAAGGTAATAGCTCATCAGCGCGTTTTGTGCCTTGCCTGTTGCGAAAACTATGCCGATGCCGAGAACGATTATTCCGCCCGCGGCGCCCATAAGGTTGATGATAGCGTTTGCCTTACTGCGCAGCGGCTTCATCGTTACATCGGGCATAAGCGCAACGGCGGGACTGCGGAAGGTAGCCATGGAAACAAGTGTGAGAAGAAGAACGGTAATGAAGAATACGAGCGGACCTCTGTTTAGAGCGGTTATGCCGCTGACATAGGCGTGGCGCGCGGGGACTACATAGTTTGTAAAGTCATCGGTGGTTTTGCCGTTTTCATCCGTTATGGGTATAGCGCAAAACTCCTCGCGGGTGAATTCCTCGTTTATAAAAAGCTCCTTGCCCGTGGGAGTCTGAATGGTGAGTTTGGCGTCATAAAGTGTTTCAAGAGCGGTGGGATTGGTGGGGGCAACAGCTTCAATCTGTTTTATCTGCATACCGTCGGCAACGGAGAGCAGCATCATAAATACGACGGCGGCTATCGTTCCTGCGGCGATAAACGGGGTGCGTCTGCCGCGCTTACTGGTGCATTTATCCGAAAGCGAGCCAAAAAGCGGCAGCATGAACAGAGCCAAAACATTGTCAATTCCCATAATAACGCCGGACCAGCTTTGTGACATTCCGAACTTGTCCGTAAGTATTTTGGGGATGATGGTGTCATAGGCCTGCCAGAAGGCGCATATTAGGAAAAACGCAAAGCCTACATAAATGGTTCTCTTGTTGTCTAGTTTCATTAAGCTTCCCTCTCTATAATTTATTTAAATCAATTATGAAATTGACTTGAGGACATAATCGGTGTATCATATACAGACAATATTGGTGAAGCGTAAGAATAAGCATAGGAGCATATAGAAAGCATTGAGGTGAATGTATGAATAAATTTGCTAAAATAGCGCTGCCGTTCGCTTTTGCATCGGCTGCTGCCGCCGCGGTTTATATGGTAAAGCCCGCTAAGGCGACAGAAGAGCAGAAGCTTCCCTTTGTCGGGCGCAACATTGCCCACAGAGGGCTTTTCACCGAGGATCAGTTCACGCCCGAAAACTCACTTTCCGCTTTTGACCTTGCCATTCAGGCGGGCTATGGCATTGAGCTTGACGTTCACATAACCGAGGACGACCGCATCGTCGTTTTCCATGATGATACACTGGAGCGTATGTGCGATGCCGAAGGTCGCGTTGAGGACTGCTTCTGGGCTGAGCTTAAAAACCTGCCGCTCAGCGGCGGGGATGAGACAATGCCGCTTTTGAGCGATGTTCTCAACCTCGTCGGCGGACGCTGCCCAATAATTCTTGAGATAAAGCCCGATAGGCGCAGAAATGAGCTCTGCGAGCGCACGCTGGAGTTTATCCGCAGCTACAACGGCGACATCTGCGTTGAAAGCTTTGACCCGCGCATAGTGGCGTGGTTTCGCAAGAACGCTCCTGAAATTCTCAGAGGTCAGCTCTCTCAGCCGGCGGGGGATTTCGGCGATGCCGCAAACAAGCTTCAGGCGTTCGCGCTCGGCAATCTGCTTACAAACTTTATTTCCAGACCGCACTTTGTTGCCTACAAAATCGGTAAAAAACCCTTTTTGGTTCGTCTTTGCGATAGGCTCGGCGCAATCAAGGTCGGTTGGACAGCGCACGATCCCTCGGCGGAATTTGATAACGACGTGGTTATCTTTGAGCACTACCGTCCCTCTCAGAGGTTCAGATGAGCGCGAAGCTCGACTACTGAGTCAAACACATATTGAGGCTTTACGGGAGATGATTCTATCATCTCCCGATTTGTTTCGCCCGAAAGCACGCAGACGGAAACAGCGCCTGCGTTTTCCGCGACGGCGATATCGGTATAAAGCCTGACGCCGACAACGGCTATCTGCGAAAGGGGAATGCCGTGCTGCTTTGAAAGCATGAGAAGCATCTGCGGGTTGGGCTTGCCTATATAAAAAGGTTCTCGCCCCGTGCACGCGGTAAGCAGCGCGCAGATGCCGCCGCAATCGGGCAAAACCTCGTCGTTCGGCATGGGACAGGTGCAGTCGGGATTGGCTGCGACAAAGGCTGCGCCGCGGCGAAGAAAATGTGTTGCTTTATTAAGCTTGTCATAGGTGAGCTGCGTATCAAAGCCGACGCAGACAACGCCGGGGTCGGTGTCTGAAAGCGGAAGCCCGCCGGCTTTCAGCTCATCATAAAGCGCATCCGTTCCAACGAGATAAACGTCCTGACAGGGATAGTTTTCCTTTAAATACTCCGCTGTTGCCATGCTTGAGGACATTACATTCGCCTTGGTGCAGGGAAAGCCCATGCGTTCAAGGCGAGTAACATAATCTGCCGCCGCGCGTGAGGAGTTGTTTGTGAGGTATATGTAGCATATGCCCGCCTTGTCGAGCGCTTCGATTATCTCATGCGCGCCGGGCAGTATCTCGTCGCCGAGGTAGAGTGTACCATCAAGGTCGAAAACAAACATTTTGCAGCTTTGGAGCGTATCTTTCATGGAGATCTCCTTTTGGTGACGGAGCTTTGCTCCGCATCGGGTTTTGCATATAAGAGAATTATACAACAGACCTCGCCGTATTTCCACAAAAGCATAAATGTGATTTGAACCAAAAAACGCTAAGAAGCTTTGTTACTCCTTACCGCTTGACGCAGCGCCGCTTTTAATGAAGGCTCTGATTGCAACGGCTGCGGCGCTTTTGGCGGCAAGCTCGCCGCGACCGGTTATAAAGCGCAGATATGGTTTGAGATTGCCAACGCGCGCGGAAATCTCTTTTTCCAAATACCCGCAAAGCTGATGATATTCAAAAAACTCAGAGCAGAGAATGACAAGATCGGGGTCAAACAACGCCTCGCATTCGGCGATGGCGGCGGAGAAAGCGCCAAGAGGCTTTTCAAGCAGTTTCGCAACGCCCTCGTCGCCGCGCGAAAAGGACTCATATACGGCTGCTGCCGTGAGCTTTTCAAGTGAGCCCTCGCACAAAGTGTATAGCAAGGGCGTTTCCTTTTCGGAAAAGCACGCTTTTGCCGCACTTTCGACTGCCTCAAAGCTCAGTATTGTTTCAAGACAGCCGCGCCTTCCGCAAACGCAGGGCGCTCCGCCCTCCTGCACGCATATGTGACCTACATTGCAGGCGTTAAAGCGCGCTCCGAGGAAGTGTGAGCCGTTTTCAAGCAGTGCGCCGCCTATGCCCGGACCGTATTCGATAAACAGCACCACGCCCTCGGCAAAGAACGGGTCTGAAAGCTCGTGAGCCGTCAGCATGGCGCGAACGCTGCTGTCAACGCTTACGGGCAGCCGCAGATGCTTACCGAGCGGCTCTGCAAGAGCAAAGTCCTTTGGAAGCAGACCATAGGAGTCCAAAGAGACACCGCGCAGCGGGTCAACGCTGCCGCGAATGGAAATGCCGACACCGACTGTTTTACTCTCAAGCCCCTTAATAAGCGAAGAAATGGCTGCGCAAAGCTCGCCGGAGGTAAAAGCATCGGCGTTCATCGGAAGCCAAGCGCTTTTTATGAGCTGCAATTTGAGGTCTGAGAGCTTTAGCTCGATCCCGTGCTCGGTAACATTTACGCCTACAACGTAAAGCCCGCTGCGGTTAATGTCAAGAAGCTGCTCGGAGCGCCCTGTGCGTCCTTGCGGAGGCATCTTGCCGGTTTCCTCAAGCACGCCCTCGCTGATAAGCTGGGAGCTTAGCTGCGTAACAGAGGCTGCTGTCAAGCCGCATAGCTCGGAAAGGTGCTTTCTTGAGGCGGCACCCCCTGTATATAGCCGCTCCAAAAGCAGAGCGCGGTTTGAATAACGAATATCGCTGACGCTTTTTCCGTTTTTCAAGCTATCCCTCCAATTGCTCCTGCGAGGGTTCTGATGCCGGAAAGGAGCAGAAAAGTATTTGCAAAAAGGTAGCGCGTCCGAAACGATAATGGGGCTTCGGTACATATTGCGCTCCCGATACGTTGTGAATGACGCGGTTAATTAAGGCTTTTAAATAACAATCCAATTATATTCGGAAAAATCGTTTTGTCAATCTATCCTGCAAATGTTGATAAATGTAATAACGTATGGTACAATGATTTAAAGGCGTTTGCTGTACCATGCCGGGTTTCCCGCAAGGAGGGCAGTATGCCGCCTGATTTTCCGAAACGGAGCTGGTTCAATATGCTGCAGACGGCGAAGCACTGGAAAGAAAAAATCAACAGCGGTGAGCTGAAAGAGCAGCTTAGGCTGCTTTACGGAGAGAGCGCAGAAAAAGGAGGGCGGGGCATTTTCAACCTGCTTGACAGCTATGTGATGCGCTTTGGCGATTCGCCCTGCGCGCTTTTTTCCGCCTCCGGCAGGACTGAGCTTTCCGGCAACCACACCGACCATCAGCATGGCTGCGTGCTGTGCGCGGCGGTCATGCTGGATATGACGGCGGCTGCCGCTCCGCGTGAGGACACACGAGTCTGTGTGCTTTCCGAGGGCTTTGGCGAGATATGCGTGGATATCTCGGACTTGACTATACATGAAAATGAAAAGGGCAGCTCCGCCGCTCTCATCCGCGGTGTTGCAAAAGCCATGAGCAAAAGGGGCGCAAAGCTTCGCGGCTTTGACGCATATATTCGCTCCAATGTGCCGCAGGGTTCGGGGCTTTCGTCAAGTGCCGCCTATGAGGTGCTGATAGGCGAGATCTTCAACGAGCTGTTTTCCTGTGGCTTTACGCCCACGGAGCTTGCGCAGTTCGGGCAGTATGCCGAGAATAAATACTTCGGCAAGCCCTGCGGTCTGATGGATCAAATGGCATCGGCTCTCGGCGGCGTTGTTTTTATTGACTTTTTTGACCCTGCCGCTCCACGCTTCGAGCAGCTTGACCTGAGCTTTGAAAAATACGGTTACAGCATTTGCATAACCAATGCCGGCGGCAGTCACGCCGACCTTACCGACGAATACGCCGCGATCACGAGCGAGATGCTGTCCGTTGCGCGGTACTTTGGAAAAGATGTGCTTCGTGAGGTGGACGAAAAGGAGTTTTTCGCTGCGCTTCCAGCACTCAGAAAAACCGTTACGGATCGTGCGCTGCTCAGAGCGATGCACTATTTCAGCGAAAACAACCGTGTGGAGCTTCAGCTCAAGGCGCTTAAAAACGGCAGCATTGATGATTATCTCACGCTCATGGAAAGCTCCGGACGCTCATCTATGGCTATGCTGCAAAATGTCTGGGCGTCCGGCTGCACGCAGGAGCGAAGCCTTTCGCTGGCGCTCGCCGTTTCCGACAGCATTTTAAACGGAGACGGTGTGAGCCGCGTTCATGGCGGAGGCTTTGCGGGGACTATTCAGGCGCTTGTGCCAAGCGAAAAGGCACGGGACTATAAAAATGAAATGGACAGAGTGTTCGGCGAGGAAGCCTGCCACATTATGGCGGTGCGTCCGGTCGGCGCGTATCGCATCAAATAGGAGGTAAAGCAATGGCTAAAATTCTGGTTCTGGGCGGCGCGGGCTACATAGGCTCTCACACCGTGTATGAGCTTATAGAGCAGGGCTTTGAGGTCGTCGTGGCGGATAATCTGGAAACGGGCTTTAAGGCGGCGGTACATCCCAAGGCAAGCTTTTACGAGGGGGATATCCGCGATAAAAGCTTTATTGACGGAGTATTTGAAAAAGAGCGCGTTGACGCGGTTATCCACTTTGCTGCTAATTCGCAGGTAGGCGAGAGCATGACAGCTCCGCTAAAGTATTATGATAACAACCTCGGCGGCACGCGCACTATGCTTCAGTCGATGATTGAGCATGGCGTGAAATATATTGTTTTCTCCTCTACTGCCGCAACCTATGGCGAGCCGGAGCGTGTTCCCATTCTGGAAACGGATAAAACCTGCCCGACAAACTGCTACGGCGAGACCAAGCTTGCAATGGAGCGAATGTTCTACTGGGCGCAGCAGGCTCACGGCATCAGATATGTCTCTCTGCGATACTTTAACGCCTGCGGCGCGCATCCAACTGCGGATATCGGCGAGGCTCATGACCCGGAAACCCACCTTATCCCCATCGTTTTGCAGGTGCCGAACGGCAAGCGCGAGTATCTGAGTGTTTTCGGCGAGGATTATGACACCAAGGACGGAAGCTGTGTGCGCGACTATATCCATGTCTGTGACCTCGCCTCGGCTCATGTTTTGGCGGCGCGCTATCTTATGAACGGCGGCGAGAGCGACATATTTAACCTCGGCAACGGAGTCGGCTTCACGGTGAAGGAGGTCATCTCCTGCGCCGAGAGTGTTGTCGGAAAGAAGATCCCCTTTAAGGTCGCCGAGCGCAGAGCGGGCGACCCGGCTCTCCTCGTTGCCTCAAGCGATAAGGCTAAAGGTGTGCTGGGCTGGAAACCGCGCTTTGACGCGCTGGACACCATAATCGCAACGGCGTGGCGCTGGCACAGCGCCCATCCTGACGGATACGGAGAGAAGTGAAGATGGTTTTTGCCTATATTGACGCGCTGCTTAGCTACGCTCTTGAGCGCGGACTCATCGAAAGCTCGGATGTGACCTTTTGCCGCAACGGTCTGCTTGAGGTAATGGGACTTGAAGGCTTCGAGCAGGAGCCGGCAGTTGACGCAACGCTTGAGCAGATTTTGAACGTTCTCGCCGATGACGCGGCAGCCCGCAGGGTCATTACCGACAGCGGCGCTTCCAGAGACCTTTTTACCACGAAGCTTATGGGCGTTCTCACTCCGCGACCCTCCGAGGTTCAGCGTATTTTTAACGAGAAATACGCGCTTTCGCCAAAGCAGGCGACGGACTGGTTCTATGCCCTGTGCAAAAACAGCGACTATATCCGCAGCTATCGCGTGGAACGGGATCTGCGCTGGAAAACGCAGACCGAATTCGGTGAGCTGGATATAACGATCAACCTTTCAAAGCCCGAAAAAGACCCTAAGGACATAGCGGCGGCGAAGGCAAGACCGATGCTGGGCTATCCGCGCTGTCTGCTCTGCGCCGAAAACGAGGGCTACGCCGGACATATCAGCCATCCTGCGCGGCAGAATTTGCGCATTATGCCCGTCAAAATCGCGGGCGGCGACTGGGGCTGGCAATACAGCCCCTATGTCTACTACAACGAACACTGCATAGTTCTAAACCGCGAGCATATGCCGATGATCATAGACAGGGCGGTATTTCCGAAGCTGATGGCGTTTGTAAAGCAATACCCGCACTATTTCGTCGGCTCGAACGCCGATCTGCCCATTGTCGGCGGAAGCATCCTGTCGCATGAGCATTTTCAGGGCGGCTGCTATGAGTTTGCGATGGCGAAAGCGCCTGTTGAACGCAAAATCGTCTTTGAAGGCTTTGAGGAGTTGGAAGCGGGGATTGTAAAATGGCCAATGTCTGTGCTGCGTGTTTCCGGCAGCGACGAGGAGAAGCTAACGGAGCTGTGCGATAGAATCCTCACGGCATGGCGGTCGTATTCCGACGAGAGCGTGTCTATCTATGCCTTTACTGACGGCGTGCCGCACAATACAATAACGCCAATAGCGCGTATGCGCGGCGGGCGTTTTGAGCTTGACCTTGTGCTTCGCAATAATCTTACAACGCCAAGCTGTCCGATGGGGCTTTTCCACCCGCATGAGGACAAGCACAACATCAAAAAGGAAAACATCGGCTTGATCGAGGTAATGGGTCTTGCGGTGCTGCCGGGCAGACTGAAAGCCGAGATGGAGGCACTTAAAAAAACCGTTCTCGCGGGCGGCGACCTGCGCCAAAACGAGCAGACTGCAAAGCACGCGAACTGGTTTGATACCTGGCGCGGCAGCTATGAACCGCTTACCGAGGAAAAGCTGGACGCGGCTATCAAAAACGAAATAGGCAGAACCTTTTCCGCTGTTTTGGAGGACGCGGGCGTGTTTAAACGCAGCGAGCAGGGGCGAGAGGCATTTTGGCTCTTTGTGCAGAGCATCGGCGGAAGATAAAAAGCAAAAAGACCGAGGGGGGTATCCCCTCGGTCTTTTTTACAGCGCACAAATTCTGCCGTACGGTGGCGCTTTTGCCGGCTCTTATCCTGACAGTGAGCTTTAGAAGATGTCCTGCTCAACTCTTTCGGGCGGAACCTCAAGAAGTGTTGGATTTTTAAGAAAATGGCGCAAATACTTAAAGGAGGCAGCCATATAAAAGCCGTCGCAGGTGCGCTCATCAACAGTGGCACGGAAATCAACGTATTTTCGCTCGACGGGAGCGCCGGTCTCGTCCAGCTCGATAACACGGCGCTTTGCGCCAAAAGCAATAAACAGCGGCAGATTGCCGAAGTTGTAGATATGGTGATAAACGGGCTTGATGCCTAGAGAACCGAGGTCGGTCATGATCATAGAGCCGTGGAAAGGGCTGATATCCAGCAGAGACTGAGGCAGCCAGCCGAGATAGTCCAGACCCTTGAGCGCACTGATGACAAGATTGAGCACGAAGCGGGGAAGGTGGCTTGCCCACTCGGCAAACTTCTCTGTTCCGTTGCCCTCGTCGCTCGCTTTTACTTCGTCGATCTTCACATTTATTTTTTCATAAATATCGAAAATCGTGTCCGAGGGGTCGAGCTTTACCTTTATGGAGGTTTCATCGGCTTCGTCGGACATGGAGTGCTTGACGGTCATCAAAACCTCAATGTTGTTGCGGGCGTAAACACGCTGACCTGAAACAAAGCGGTTGAGAGCGGGGCGAAAAGCCACTGTGCGGACATAGGCTGCAAGGAAAAGATGCATTATGCCCATACCCTTGTAGCCCTCGCGGCGCTTTTCGCGCAGCCAGCGGTCAATTTCGGTTATTTCAATGCTGTCTTCAAAATAGTTGCAGGCATCATTTGTGGTTTTCATAACGAAAGGCGTGAACTTATTATACGCAGGGTATGAGCGTAGAAGCCTGCCGTCCTTTCGGTCGCCTATTCTGCGCTTGTATACTGCTTCTGCCATATTGACATTTCCTTTCACGATAGCGCGCTTGCGGAAAACGGTGCCGCAAGGAAGACGGGGCTTTGCGTATCTCTAAGGCGCGTATCTTCTTGTTATAGGGCGCGCGAAAAAAATCGAAATTTCGCGGCACTTAATTATATATGACAATTTTAAGTATATCAAGTGTGTTTGCAAAAAAACGCGGCAGGATAGGTTAAAATATACATCCGTACTCGTGGCGAAATATAAGTTTTTTATAGAATTACCAAAAATCTTCCAGAAGGCTGATTATTCTTGCAGCGCGCACGGGTTTTACTTGCATTTTTTTGTTAAACGTAATAAAATGTAAAACCAGTAGCAGTGTTTTGTCAAATTGGGCAATATTTGCAAGTTTGCCCACTGCTGCAATTCAATGAAGGAAAAAGAGAGATACGTGCATTTGCTTGTTCAGGGGGTGTTAAAGGAAATGTCACTTGAAGCTATTAAGACCATCAGCGAGGCGGAGGAGCGTGCGCGTCAGGCAAAGGCGGACGCGGCGGCAGCCGCCAAAAAGCAAATCGCCGAAGCCGAGGAAAAGGGCAGGCAGGCGGTCGAGCAAGCCAAGAAACGTGCGGCAGACGAGGTTCGCGGGAAAAGGCAGTTGGTTGCTGACAAGGCTCGTGAGGATGCCGTTGAGCTTGTCAGAACAACGGAGAATAAAAAGGCGACCTTGCTGGTCAAGGCAAACAGCAGAGCCGATCTTGCTGTTAATCTTGTGATTGAAAGGATTGTGAACGGCTGATGGCCATTGAAAAAATGAAAAAGCTAAGGCTTGTGGCTGTCAAATCCGAGCGCGAGGAGCTGCTAAAGCGGCTTATGCTGCTTGGCTGCGTTGAGATATCCGAGCCGGACAAAATCCTTGACGACGAGGAGACCGCTCCGCTGCTCACAAGAGAGAGTGCGGGCGCGTCGCAGTGTCAGAGCGAATATACCATGCTGCGGGAGGCACTGCAAATCCTTGATAAATATGCGCCGGCAAAAACCGGACTTTTGTCACCCAAGCCAGAGATCAGCGTTCAGGCGGTTATGAACGACAGAACCCTTGAGAAAACGCTGGAAACCGCAAAAACCATCAACCTGACCGACGATAAGATTCGCCGCATAGAGGTTGAGGAAAGCCACGTTAGAGGCGTTTTAGAAAGTCTTGAGCCTTGGAAGAGCCTAGATATGCCTCTTGACCTGTCGGAGACGGCAAGCTGCTTTTTGCTGTTGGGGGTGATCCCCGTCGCGCTCGACCTCAAGACGATAAGAGCCGAGCTTGACCTTGCCGCCGGCGAATGCGAGCTGATTTCCGTTTCCGATGACAAGGATATGCACTATCTGCTGCTTGTTGCTATGAAGGAAAAGCGGCAGGAGGTCATGGAGGTGCTTCGCAAATACAGCTTTGCCCAGTCCTCCGTAAGCGAGCTGCGGGGAACGGCGGATGAAAACATCGCCAAGCTCACAAAGCAGCTTGCCGAGCATGAAAAGAAAAAAGCCGAGCTTACCGCCAGAATTGCGGCGTTTAAGGGCGAGCGCGACGAGTTGAAGCTTTGCTCGGATCGTATGCTGACAAAGCTCGGTCAGGCGGAGAACGGCGAAAAGCTTCTCTGCACGGAAAAATCCGTGATTTTCGAGGGCTGGTTTCCCGCAAAGCGTGAAAAGGAGCTTGCCTCGCTTCTTTCAAAGTTTGACTGCGCATGGGAGGCTGATGATCCTGCCCCCGATGAATACCCGGAGGTTCCCGTTCAGCTTACCAACGGCAGAGCGGCGCGCCCGCTGAACATGGTCACAAATATGTACAGCCTGCCCGCCTATGACAATGTAGACCCCAATCCTCTTATGGCGCCCTTCTTTATCCTGTTTTACGGCGCTATGATGGCGGACGTCGGCTACGGACTGCTGATGATAGCCGTAAGTCTGCTCGTTCTCAAGAAAAAGAAGCCGAGCGGAACGACCAGAGACCTCTTTGAACTTATGTTTGAAGGCGGTATCTCTACCCTTATCTGGGGCTTTTTCACCGGCGGCTTTTTCGGAAACCTCATTCCGACACTTGCCGAAAGCTTCTTCAACACGCCCGCCGACGCGCTTCCCCAGTGGCTGCAAGCTTTCAACCGGGGCATTTTGTTCAATCCCCTTGACGACACTCTATTGGTGCTTGTCGGCGCGATGGTGCTGGGCTTTATCCAAGTCATAACGGGTACTGTTATCAGCTTTGTGGAAAAGGCGAAGAAGGGTCACGTTATGGACGGCGTTTGGGACGAGGGCTCATGGTGGGTCATATTTATCGGACTTGCGCTTATGGTCCTCAAGGTCGGAAACGTAGGCGGCGTTCCCGTGGTTTTGCTTCTCGGCTGCCTGATGCTTATTATCGGCGCGGGGAGAAACGCAAAGGGCTTCGGTAAGATAACTGCGGTTTTCGGCGCGGTTTACAACGGCGTAACGGGATATTTCAGCGATATTCTGTCTTATTCCCGTATTATGGCGCTTATGCTCGCCGGCAGCGTCATAGCTCAGGTTTTCAACACTCTGGGCGCAATACCCGGCAACATTATCGTTTTTATTTTAATCTTCCTCATCGGTCACACGCTGAACTTCGGACTGAACCTTTTAGGCTGCTATGTTCACGACCTGCGTTTGCAGTGCCTTGAATATTTCGGCAAGTTCTATAAGGACGGCGGACGCGCGTTCAAACCCATGAGTGTAAATACGGAATACTACGACATAGTTAAATAAGGAGGACAAAAATCATGGCATTTCTTGAAAGTTGCGGCGGAATGGCAATAGGTCTTTTAGGCGCGGGTCTGGCAGCGGTGCTGGCAGGCATAGGCAGCGCAAAGGGTACGGGCATCGCGGGTGAGGCAGGCACAGGCTTGCTCTCCGAGGATCCATCCAAGTTCGGTAAGGTAATGATCTTGCAGGTCATCCCCGGTACACAGGGACTTTACGGTCTGGTTGTATGGTTCTTTGCAATGCTTCAGATGGGCGTGCTTGACGGCTCGGCTATGGATTTGACCGTCACCGAAGGTATTCGCTATTTCGTTGCTTGCTTGCCTATGGCACTGGGCGGTCTTTTCTCCGCGATGGCACAGGGCAGAGTTGCAGCCGGTTCTATAAACATTCTTGCTAAGAAGCCTGACGACTGGTCCAAGGGCATGATCCTTTGCATCACTGTTGAGTTCTATGCAATTCTTTCGCTGCTGGCATCTTTCCTTATGCTCATCAACGCCAGATAAGCTTTGGCTTCAAAGGAAAAAACTTAATTGTAAAGGCTGGTCGTCAAAATGAACGGTATCAACAAAATAACCGACCGGATCGCAGCCGAGGCACGCGAGGAGATTGCGGCAATACAGGCGGATACCGCCGAAAAATGCCGCGAAATCGAGCTTGAGTATGAAAAGCTCGCCAAGGATGAGTATGACAAAATACTCGCTGCCGGTCAGAAGGATTGCGAGCTTCAGGTTCAGCGTCTGGCGAGCGCCGCAGCGATGGAGTCGAAAAAAAGCATCCTGACGCTCAAGCAGTCGGCAGTCGGCAATGTGCTGGAGCTGTCCGTCAAACGGCTGTGCTCTCTTCCCGAACAAGAATACATCGGCTTTTTGGCAAAGCTTGCCGGCAACGCCGCCTTCACGGGTCAGGAGGAGCTTATCTTCAATGCCAGAGACAAGGCGAACGTTTCCAAAGCGGTCACAAAAGCGGCGAACGATATCCTCAAGCAGCGCGGACTGCCCGCAATGCTCACCGTAAGCGAGCTTACAGGTGATTTTATGGGCGGAGTAATGGTAAAGCAGGGCGATATCGAGGTAAACTGCAGCGTCGAAAAGCTGGTCGAGCTATCAAAAGAGGAGCTGGCGGCGCAGATAGCCGAGGTGCTGTTTGAAAACTAAGCGCAGTATCCGGCAATAACAGCTACAAGTAATGAAAAGGAAGGAATGGTCACAATTGTCAGACAAAAGGGTTAAAGACTACGACTATCTGTTCCTGTCAACGATGCTGCGCGCCAGGGAAGCCAAAATGCTCAATCGCGAAAGGATTCGGCGCATGGTAGACGCGCCCAGCTTTTCAGAGGCGGCAAAGCAGCTTACCGAATGCGGCTTCGAGGATATGTCGGGCATGGATGCCCGCCAAATCGAGGAAACCCTCTCAAAATACAGGGCGGAGATATTCGAGGAGCTTGAGCGCGTTATGCCCGAACCTGCCATTCTGGACGCCTTTCGCTTAAAGTATGATTATCATAACGCAAAGGTGCTCGTAAAGGCAGGGAGCGCTGATGTTGACGGGGCGTATCTTATGTCCGAGTCGGGACGTGTTCCCGCGCAGCAGCTTATAGATGCTTACAACAATGAGGATTTCCGCTTCATCCCCAAGAGACTGGGGGAGGCGATTGTTGAAGCGAGCAGCATCATCCGCCGAACCGACAATCCGCAGCTTGCCGACTTTGCGTTGGACAAAGCGTATTATGCCGAGCTTTTGGAGCTGGCAGAGGGGCTTTCATCGCCGTTTTTGCTTGAGTATATAAAACTCATGATAGATGGGGCAAATCTCAACGCGATCGTTCGCACGATACGTCTGGGACGCGACTTTGAGTTTATTAAGTCCGCGCTAATACCGGGCGGCTCTCGTGACGCTGAGCATATTGCAAAAGCCGCTCTCTCGGGCGAGACTCTTGCACCCATGTATTCCGGAACCGCCTACGAAAAAGCGGCGGAGCTGGGCGACGAGGCGGCAAGAGGCGGCAGGCTTACCGAGTTTGAGCTTTGCTGCGAAAAGGTTGAAAGCAGCTTTTTTGACAAGGCAAAATATGCCAGCTTCGGTGCGGAAGCGGTCATCGCCTATTTCGGCGCGCTGGAAAGCGAGATTACAGCCGCCAGAATGATCCTAACGTGCAAGCTTGCGGGCGTAAGCCCGGAGCTGGTGCGGGAAAGGCTGTGTGACTGATATGCTAAAAATCGGAGTAATTGGCGGCAGAGAAACCGTTATGGGCTTCAAAGCTCTGGGACTGGATGCTTTTCCGGTGACAGACGTTGCGCACGCGCGCGAGGTTTTCGGCAACCTCACCAGAGCGGAGGAGCAGGAATACGCTATCATCTATATTGAGGAGGGCTACGCGCAGGCACTCTCAGCTGAAATTGATAAATTCAAGGACAGTCCCACACCGGCGATAATTCTTATCCCCGGCAGGGACGGCTCGCTTGGACTGGGGCAGTCCGCCCTTAAAGCCGCTGTTGAGCGCGCGGTGGGCAGCGACATTTTGTAATTTGTTCGCCGCCGCAAGCGGCAACCTAATTTCCGATGTGAGCCTGCAAAACGGCTCCTTTGGAGGAGGAAGAATGGGGACGCGGCTCAAAAGAGCTTGCCGGCAGGCATCCTCAAGCCGGAGATGACCCATTCTGACGAAAGGAAGGTATGTAAATGAGCGGAATAGTAACAAAGGTGTCCGGACCTCTGGTCGTAGCTGAGGGACTTGAGGACGCAAATGTATCAGACGTTGTCCGCGTTGGCAATCAGCGCCTTATCGGCGAAATACTGAACATGACAGGCGACAGCGCCTCTATCCAGGTCTATGAGGAGACTTCGGGGCTTGGACCTGGTGCCGTTGTTGAGACTACGGGTCATCCTCTTTCAGTGGAACTGGGACCTGGAATGCTCAACGGTATTTATGACGGCATCCAGCGCCCGCTTACCGAGATCCGCGAAATGACGGGACACACCATCGCCAGAGGCGTTGATGTTCCGGCGCTTAACCGCGAAAAGCTGTGGGAGTTTGTGCCCACGGTCGAGCAGGGGGCGCAGGTAATAGCCGGCGATGTTATCGGCACTGTGCAGGAGACAACGGCGATACTCCACAAAATCATGGTTCCTGTCGGAATTTCCGGCACGGTCGTTTCCATTCAGGCGGGCAGCTATACCGTTGAGGATACGGTATGTCTCGTTAAAGACGAAAAGGGCGAAAGCCACAAGCTTACGCTTATGCAAAAGTGGCCGGTTCGTGTTAACCGTCCCTATGTTAAAAAATACGTTCCCGATAAGCCGCTCAATTCCGGTCAGCGCGTTATCGACACGCTTTTCCCGCTTGCAAAGGGCGGCACGGCGGCAGTTCCGGGACCTTTCGGCAGCGGCAAAACCGTTGTTCAGCACCAGCTTGCAAAGTGGTCTGACGTGGATGTGGTTATATACATCGGCTGCGGCGAGCGCGGCAACGAAATGACCGACGTTCTCATGGAGTTCCCCGAACTTAAAGACCCCCGCAACGGCGAGCCTCTTATGAAGCGAACCGTTCTTATCGCAAATACCTCCGATATGCCTGTTGCCGCGCGTGAGGCTTCCATCTATACCGGCATAACCATTGCCGAGTATTTCCGCGACATGGGCTATGACGTTGCCGTTATCGCCGACTCTACCTCCCGCTGGGCGGAGGCTCTGCGTGAGATGAGCGGACGCCTTGAAGAAATGCCCGGTGAGGAGGGCTATCCGGCATACCTTGCCTCCCGTCTGGCTCAGTTCTATGAGCGCGCAGGCGTTGTTGAATGCCTCGGCGCTGACGAGCGCAAGGGCAGCCTTACCGCTATCGGCGCTGTATCGCCTCCGGGCGGCGATACCTCTGAGCCTGTTTCGCAGGCAACAATGCGTATCGTTAAGGTTTTCTGGGGACTTGACTCCAGCCTTGCATATGCCCGTCACTTCCCCGCTATAAACTGGCTTACCAGCTATTCGCTGTATACCGACGGACTCAAATCTTGGTTTGACAGTGAGCTTGGCGTTGAGTTTATGCAGCACCGCGAGCAGGCGCTGAGCATTCTCCAGGAGGAGTCCAATCTCCAGGAGATCGTTAAGCTCGTCGGTCAGGACGCTCTTTCTGTTGACGACAGACTCACTCTTGAGACTGCGAAGATGATAAGAGAGGACTTCCTTCAGCAGAACGCTTTCGTCGATGTTGACAGCTACTCCTCATATGAAAGACAGGAGATGCTGCTTGCCATCATCCTTGAATACGACAAGCTTTGCAGAGATGCCGTTAAGCAGGGAGCTGAGCTGAGCGAGCTTTTTGCCATTCCCGCGCGTGAGCAGATAGGACGCGCAAAGAGCGTTCCCGCCGACGAATACACCAAGGTATACGCACAGATACGCGAGAACATGAAAGACCAGATTGCCGATACTATTTCGGGAGGTGCTCAGTATTGATCAGAGAATATAAAACTATTCGTGAGGTTGCCAGCCCTCTTATGATGGTCAAGCAGGTCGAGGGCGTAACCTACGACGAGCTGGCGGAAATAGAGCTTCCCAACGGCGAGACACGCCGCTGCAAGGTGCTTGAGGTAGACGGCGATACCGCTGTTGTTCAGCTTTTTGAATCCGCCGCCGGCATCAACCTCAAGGAGAGCAAGGTTCGCTTTTTGGGTCACACCCTTCAGCTTGCCGTTTCCGAGGATATGCTCGGGCGCGTTTTCGATGGCATGGGCAAGCCCATTGACGGCGGTCCGGACATTCTTGCCGAGGCACATCTTGACATTAACGGTCTGCCGATGAACCCTGCTGCCCGCGACTACCCCAACGAATTCATCCAGACCGGCGTTTCAACAATCGACGGTCTTAACACCCTTGTCCGCGGTCAGAAGCTGCCGATATTCTCCGGCTCCGGTCTGCCGCACGCGGCTTTGGCGGCGCAGATTGCCCGTCAGGCACGAGTTTTGGACGACAGCTCAAACTTCGCCGTTGTTTTTGCCGCTATCGGCATCACCTTCGAGGAGTCTGAATACTTCGTACAGGAGTTCCGCCGCACAGGCGCTATTGACAGAACCGTTCTTTTCACAAACCTCGCCAACGACCCGGCAGTTGAGCGTATCGCAACGCCGCGCATGGCGCTTACCGCCGCTGAGTATCTGGCGTTTGAAAAGGATATGCACGTTCTTGTATTCCTTACGGACATTACCAACTATGCCGAGGCTCTGCGTGAGATTTCGGCTGCGAAGAAGGAAGTTCCCGGACGCCGTGGCTACCCCGGCTACCTCTACACCGACCTTGCAACGATGTATGAGCGCGCAGGACGCCGCATAGGCAAGAAAGGCTCTATCACTATGATACCCATTCTCACCATGCCCGAGGACGACAAGACCCACCCCATTCCCGACCTTACCGGCTACATTACCGAGGGTCAGATAATCCTCTCCCGCGAGCTTTACCGCAAGGGCATTGTTCCCCCTGTTGACGTTCTGCCCAGCCTTTCCCGCTTGAAGGATAAGGGCGTTGGTCCCGGCAAGACCCGTGAGGATCACGCGGGAACCATGAACCAGCTTTTTGCCGCCTATGCAAAGGGCAAGGAGGCAAAGGAGTTGATGACCATTCTCGGCGAAGCGGCGCTGACCGATATCGACAAGCTCTATGCAAAGTTTGCAGAGGAGTTTGAAAAGCAGTACGTCAGCCAGGGCAATGAGACTAACCGCAGCATTGAGGAAACGCTTGACCTCGGCTGGGAGCTGCTTAGCATCCTGCCCAAGGCGGAGCTTAAGCGCATAAAGACCGAGCACATCGAAAAGTACCTGCCGAAGAAGTAGGACGCTTTTGTCCAAACGAGGTGATACCAAATGCCAAAAAGCACAATCACACCCACCAGAATGGTGCTTAACCAGCAAAAGGCAAGGCTTAAAACCGCCACCCGCGGTCACAAGCTGCTCAAGGACAAGCGCGATGAGCTGATGCGTCAGTTTATGGAGGTCGTTCGCCGTAACCGTGAGCTGCGCACAAAGGTTGAGGAGGGCTTGACCGAGGCTTTCTCGGCGCTGGGCGTTGCTTCCGCCATCATGTCGCCGGATATGCTCGAACAGGCGATCCTATGCCCGCGCCAAAGCGTTGAGCTGGGCATAAGTTTTAAAAACGTCATGAGCGTCAATGTACCGGTGTATGATTTCAAGACCAAAACAGCCGACGCGGGAGACATTTACCCCTACGGCTTTGCGCAGACCTCCGGCGAGCTGGACGATGCGCTCGGCAAGCTATCTGCTGTTTTTGCCGATATGCTGGAGCTTGCGGAGGTTGAAAAATCAATGCAGCTTATGGCGCAGGAGATTGAAAAGACCCGCCGCCGCGTTAACGCGCTGGAATTTGTTATGATACCCGAGTGTCAGGAGAACATAAGATATATCTCCATGAAGCTTGAGGAGAACGACCGCTCGTCCAAGGTGCGCCTTATGAAGGTGAAGGATATGATCCTTAAGGAGTCTCTGGAGGAGAAACAGGCCGAAAGAGCCGCAAGAGCTACCCGCTCCAAGTAAGGCTCAGTGTCAGGTATAAAGGCGGCTGTACCGTCCTTTTACCGCTTCTGCGATGGCTTTAAAAATGAACAGGCGGTTTCCCATGGAATTAGATGGGAAACCGCCTGTTTGTATCTTGCCACAATTGAAAAATCCGTGGTACAATTACTCGGCATGTAATGATGAATAATATATGTATTGACAATCGATATATTCCTCTTGCGTAATAGGACCATATGCTTTTGGAAAAAGCCCACATCTTTGACTATTATGCGCCTCCAAACAAAGGATTTAATTAATAATGCACCAAAGCCCTGTAACTAGTTTACAGGGCTTTGAATATTATATAGACGGAAAGCTCCTTAAAAAAACATAACGAAGGGTGTGGCTGTTTTGTCAGCGAAAACAAGCTTAAATACAATAAAGCCCGGCGAGCACGCGATAGTCAGCGAGCTGATTTCAACAGGGAATATGCGTCGCCGCCTGCTGGATATAGGACTCATAGAAAACACCGAGATCGAGTGCGTCGGAAGAAGCCCGCTCGGCGATCCCTCCGCGTTTCTCATTCGAGGGGCGGTGATAGCCATCCGTTCCGAAGACTGCAAGAATATATTGATCAACGCATAGTGGATTGGAGGAAAGCAGATGGGTCAAACGCAAGCTTCGCCGGGGGCTTCGGCCGTTTATGCACAAACAATCATTAAGAAGAAAGCGCCGTCAGATAAGGTCGTGGCGCTGGCGGGCAATCCAAACGTCGGCAAAAGCACAGTTTTCAACGCCCTGACGGGCATGAAGCAGCATACCGGCAACTGGCCGGGAAAAACGGTGGGCTGCGCGCAGGGCTATTATGAAACTCGTACACAATCATATGTAATGGTGGACATCCCGGGTACCTATTCTCTTATGGCAAACTCCGTTGAGGAGGAGGTCGCGCGAAATTTCGTTTGCTTCGGCGAACCGGACGCGGTGGTGGTAGTTTGCGACGCTACCTGTCTTGAACGGAATTTAAACCTTGTTTTGCAGACGATTGAAGTATCAGAAAGGGTGGTAGTGTGCGTTAACCTTATGGATGAGGCCAAGCGTAAAGGAATCAGAGTTGACTTGGCACTGCTGTCAAAGCGTTTGGGTGTTCCCGTGGTGGGGACTGTTGCAAGAAAAAAGAGAAGCCTGCAGGCTTTGAGTGCTGTGTTGGATAAAACGACATCGGGAGATTATGCCTCCTCGCCGCTCAAGGTGGTTTACCCTGATTGCGTTGAATTTGCAATTTCAATTCTTGAGCCCTTTGTCGAGGCGAAATGTGGGAGCGAGATAAACAGCCGTTGGCTGAGCTTAAGATTGCTTGAACAGGACGAGGGGATGATCAGACAGGCGGAAAGCTATCTGGGCTTTGAGCTGCTCTCAGATGAAATGCTTTCAATGGCGGTCGATTGCGCAATGCGAAGGCTAGGCGAGGAGCGGATAGATACCGAAAAGCTCAAAGACCTTATAGTATCGACATTGGTAAAAGAGGCAGAGGAGATAAGCAAGGACGTTGTGACGTACAGCGACCTGAAGTATTCCGCGTCTGACCGCCGATTGGATAAGGTGCTGACGAGCAGGCTCACCGGCTATCCTATAATGCTGGCGCTGCTGGCACTGATTTTCTGGCTTACGATAACGGGGGCAAACTATCCCTCGCAGTTGCTTTCAGACGGACTGTTTTGGATACAGGACAAATTGACGCAGCTTTTCGATTATCTGCAAGCTCCCGATTGGCTGCATGGCGCGCTGGTGCTGGGGGTCTACCGCGTGATGGCGTGGGTGATATCCGTAATGCTGCCGCCGATGGCGATTTTCTTTCCGCTGTTCACACTGCTTGAGGACGCAGGCTACCTGCCGCGTGTAGCCTATAATCTTGACAGACCCTTTAAGCGCTGCAATGCCTGCGGCAAGCAGGCACTGTGTATGTGTATGGGCTTTGGCTGCAACGCCGTTGGGGTCACCGGCTGCCGCATTATAGACTCGCCGCGTGAGCGTATGCTTGCTGTTTTGACAAACAGCTTTGTTCCCTGCAACGGACGGTTTCCGACCTTGATTGCAATTTTGTCCATGTTCATTATAGGCGGCGCGGCGGGAGCGGCTTCCTCGCTTGCATCGGCAGTTCTGCTTACGCTGATTATCGTTTTCGCCATAGCGATGACTTTTTGGATAACAAAGCTGCTGTCCAAAACGATACTAAAGGGCGTGCCTTCGTCGTTTACGCTTGAACTGCCGCCGTATAGAGTGCCGCAGATAGGCAAGGTGATTGTTCGCTCGATATTCGACCGCACGCTTTTCGTGCTGGGTAGAGCCGTTGCCGTTGCCGCGCCCGCGGGATTGATTATTTGGCTGCTGTCAAACATAATGATAGGCGATGTGAGTATTTTGAGCCGCTGCGCCGCTTTCCTCGACCCCTTTGCGCGGCTGATGGGGCTTGACGGCGTAATTCTGATTGCTTTTATCCTCGGCTTTCCTGCAAACGAGATCGTTGTTCCAATCATAATAATGGCGTACATGGCGCAGGGGAGCATTTTGGAGCTTGAAAGCTTGGCGGAAATGCGGCAGCTTTTCGTTTCCAACGGCTGGACGATAACGACGGCTCTTTGCACAATGCTGTTCATGGTGCTGCATTGGCCTTGCTCAACAACGCTTTTGACTATTAGAAAGGAAACCGGAAGCTGGAAATGGACTGCTCTGGCAGCGGCAATTCCGACTGTTACAGGGATTGCTGCCTGTATGCTGCTAAATCTATCGGCGTGTATTTTCACATAGCGTGAGCGCTGAAAAAGGCGCTCGGCAGACAAAATCAAACTGAAAACGCGGGAGAGACTTACGCCCCTCCAGCAATTTTTGATGCGCACTTTTAGCATTGACCCCTGCATACCTGCCGGTCTGTGCGGCTTTAGATGCCAAAGACGATACAGGGGTGTGAACTATATCATCACCGTTGATAATACTGCCGGTGTCCAAAAGGGCGTTCGTGAGATGAGCGTTGACGGCAGAATGATTGAGGGCAATACTATTCCTATTCCGAGCGGCGTGCAGGAATGCAGCGTAAAAGTCGTGATGGGCTAGCGAAAGGAAGAAAAGCGGCAGCGTTTTTAAACGCTGCCGCTTTTAAGACTCCTATTTAGTATTTGAGAAAACGCCGTATAAGCTTAGAGCGGAGAAAAACATTGATATTAATGGACGCTTCGATGTATGTTGAGGCGTCCTTTTCCTTGACAAGCTCCGCGGCTGTGTTAGAATGGGATTATCCTTTTTGATGGAGCAATGCAATGGATTACAAACAGAAAGCAATTGATCATTTTTCGCGTGACAGATTCTCGATTGAGACAACGGGCGTAAAAATTGAAAAGGTTGAGGAAAACTACTGCCTTTGCAGCCTCGCAATCGAGGACAAGCACCTAAACGCCAATGATTTCGTCATGGGCGGAGCGATTTTTACGCTGGCAGATTACGCTTTCGGCGTAGCGGCGAACAGCCCCGAGGAAAACTGTGTTACGCTCAGCTCTACAATGAACTTCATGCGCCCTACCAAGGGACCTGTTCTCTATGCGGAGGCAAAGTGCGTAAAAAATGGAAGGACCATAGCATTTTTTGATGTTACCGTCACCGAGCCCGACGGCAAGATGATTGCAAGCGCGCAGATAAGCGGCTTTCGCGCGGCAAAGTAATTGCGCGGATATAACGCGAAGCTTTGCCGAAACGCTTAAGAGAGAATAAAGAGCAATTAAAAGAGACAGCGCTTTTGCGCTGTCTCTTTTAGGTGTTATGAGAGCAAAACCTCGTCGGTTTCCTCTTGAACACCTGCAACCTCAGCAAATTTTTGCAGTAGGTCGGTTTTTGTAAGCTTTTTCTTCTCCTCTCCAGAGATATCGAGGATTATCCTGCCGTTATTCATCATGATCAGGCGGTTGCCGTGGCGAATAGCGTCAGTCATGTTATGCGTGATCATCATAGCTGTCAGATGGTTTTCCTCAACCACTTTGTCGGATA
>JAHAWY010000022.1 GCA_018385135.1 Oscillospiraceae bacterium
TGCGCCTCGGTGATATTCTCATCGAGCAAGGCTACATAACGCAGGAGCAGCTTGACGATGCTCTTAAAAAACAAAAGAAATCCAAGAAGCGTCTGGGCGACTATCTCGTCAGCGAAGGCATATTGTCCGATTCCGACATAGCCAAAGCTCTGCATATCCAACTGGGAATAGAGATAGTTGAGCTTCGCGGCATGAAAATTGACCCCGATGTTATCTCGCTTGTAAACGGCAGCGTGCTTAGAAAGCACAATGTTCTTCCCATCGGCTTCAATAAAAACACGAACGAGCTGCTTTTGGCGATGAGCGACCCTCTCGATATGGTCGCGCAGGACGATATCTCCATCATCACAAACTGCACGATAGAGCCGCGCATCTCAACCTCAGGCGCAATAAACGCGGTGCTCGATAAATACTTCGGCACGGACGAGGCGATGAGCGCAGCGGAGCAGTATTCAAGGGAAAAGGAGCAGCGCTACGGCGATACAGAAGCGCTTGCCGCCGAGCAGGACACTGATTTGAGCAACGCGCCCATCGTCCAGCTCGTGCGCTCTATAATTGAGCAGGCTGTGCGCTCGCGCGCCTCTGATATCCACCTTGACGCGATGGAGCGCCAGATCCGCGTGCGTTACCGTATAGACGGCGTGCTTGTTGAAAAGATGATGTATGACATCAGCCTTCTTCCTGCCATCTCAACGCGAATCAAGATAATGTCCGGCATGGATATCTCCGAAAAAAGAAAGCCGCAGGACGGGCGGGCAACAATGGTTGTAGACCGCGTGGAATACGACATACGAACCTCGGTGCTCCCCTCGTATTACGGCGAGAAGATCGTCATGCGCCTTGCAAACACAAGGGCACTCACCTGCAAAAAATCCGAGCTGGGACTCAGACCGGACGATATGAAGAAGTTTGACCGCATTCTCTCTAGTCCTAACGGCATTTTACTGGTTACTGGACCAACCGGCAGCGGCAAGTCCACAACGCTGTATACGGCGCTCTCAGAGCTTAATACAGAGGAGGTCAACATCATCACGGTTGAAGACCCCGTTGAAGCGAGTATTCCCGGCATCAATCAGGTTCAGGTCAACACCAAGGCGGATCTCACCTTTGCCAACGCCCTTCGCTCAATTCTGCGGCAGGACCCCGATATAATCATGGTCGGCGAGATACGCGACTATGAAACGGCCTCCATCGCCGTTCAGGCGTCGATAACGGGGCATCTGGTCGTTTCCTCCCTGCACACAAATAACGCCGTATCGTCCGTTACAAGGCTTATGGACATGGGTGTTGAAAGCTATCTGATCGCGGACTCGCTCATTGGCGTGATTGCTCAAAGACTGGCGCGCAGGCTTTGTCCGCGCTGCAAAAAACCGCACGAGGCGAACGAGAACGAGTGCAAGATCCTCGGAATTGAGGAAAACAGCGGCGCTGTAATATATGAGCCTGTCGGCTGCGAATTCTGCGGCGAAACGGGTTATTACGGGCGCATCGGCATTTACGAGATTATGGAGATAACGCCGGAGCTTCGCCGCGTCATTTCAGCCAAGGGCGGCACGGGTGAGATCAGCCGTCTGGCTATGGAAAACGGAATGAAAACTCTCCAAATGAGCGCCGCCGAGTGCGTTTTGGACGGAACGACAAGCTTGGCTGAGTTAATAAAAATATCCATAGAGGATTAATTTTTGCGAAAAGTATACAGACAGGATAATCTGTGCATTGAAGGAGTGCAAAATGCAAAGCTTTGATGAGCTGCTAAAGATCGGTATAGAAGCCGGAGCGTCGGACATTCACCTGAGCGTGGGCAGACCGCCCTCCGCCAGAGTAGATGGCGAGATATGCCTGCTCGGCGACGAGCCGCTTACCCCGGCGGACACAGAACGCGTTATTGATCAAATCATCGGCGAGGCGCACAAGCAGATTCTTCTGCGTGATGGCGAGGTGGACTTTGCCTATGCCGTTCCCGGCACCGGGCGCTTCCGTGTAAACGCCTTTCGTCAGCGCGGCAGCTATGCGATAGCAACTCGTATATTGAACCTCTCCATTCCCGCGCCCGAACAGCTCGGCATTCCCGAAGCCGTCGTTCGCATGACGGAAAAGCGCAGAGGTCTTGTTCTTGTTACCGGCGCGACCGGCAGTGGTAAGTCAACGACCCTCGCCTCTCTGATAAACATTATCAACAGCAATTACAACTACCATATTATAACCCTTGAAGACCCGATAGAATATCTGCACAAGCACGGCAAGTCCATTGTAAATCAGCGTGAGATGGGGAGCGACTCGAAGGATTACGCCGCCGCTCTGCGCGCTGCTCTGCGGCAGGATCCCGACGTAATCCTCGTCGGCGAAATGCGCGATTTGGAGACGATATCCATCGCCGTCACCGCCGCTGAAACCGGGCATCTTGTTTTTTCAACGCTGCATACCACGGGTGCTGCCAACACCATTGACCGCATCATAGACGTGTTCCCGCCCCATCAGCAGCAGCAGATACGCACCCAGCTTGCCGATGTTATCGAATGCGTCGTTTCGCAGCAGCTTCTGCCAAAGAAAAGCGGCAAGGGTCGTGTTGCCGCGATGGAGGTCATGCTCGCAACCCCCGCAATCCGCAACCACATCCGCGAGGGAAAGACCTTTCAGATACCCACTGTTATGCAGACCAACCGCAAAATGGGCATGATGATGATGGATGATGCCCTGCTGGAACTCTACTTCGGCAACCAGATAACGCAGGACGCACTTCTCGCCTTTGCTTCCGATAAGGCAACAATGATGAGAAGAATATAGCGAAATGTATCTCGGTGAGATATTTTTGGTTAAAAAATATCTCTGATAGATAAATCCCGGCGAGGGAGTGATGATTTGGCAACTTATACATATGTTATCATAGATGACGCGGGCAAGCAAAAAAAGGGCAGCATCAACGGCGACTCGCGCGAGAAGGTTATGGATAAGCTCAAGAAAAACGGAGCTACCATAGTCTCGCTGAACGATGCCGGCGCGCTAAACAGAGACATTGAAATATCCTTTTTGCAGCCCAAGCCCAAGCCGAGGGACATGGCGGTTTTCTGCCGGCAGTTTGTGAGCATCGTCTCTGCGGGCGTACCCGTGTTATCCGCGCTGGAAATGCTCTCCGAGCAAACGGAAAACAAGAAGCTTGCTGCCGCTGTAGATAAATGCCGCAGCTCGATAGAGCGCGGCGAAACGCTTGCGCAGTCAATGGCGGAGTCGCCGGATATCTTCCCGTCTATGTTCATAACGATGGTTGAGGCGGGCGAAGCGTCCGGTTCGCTGGAAACCTCCTTTACCCGTATGGCGGAGCAGTACGAAAAAACTGCAAAGCTCAGAGCGACCGTGCGAAAGGCAACGACCTATCCCATCGTTATCCTCGTCATTGCTGCGATAGCCGTTGGCATCCTGCTGACAAAGGTCGTTCCCACCTTTGAGGATATGCTCAATGACCTCGGCATCCCGCTTCCGGGCATTACAAAATTCGTCATTGCCGCCAGCAGCTTCTTGCAGGAGTGGTGGTATATCGTTATCGCGGTCGGTGTTCTTATTGTTCTGGGCTTGCGCGTGTTCAAGGGCTCGGAAACGGGCGCTCACCTGCTTGGAAAGCTGGCGCTCAAGCTGCCGATTTTCGGCAAGCTTACTTATAAAACCGCCTCCGCGCGCATGGCGCGCACACTCTCGACGCTGCTTGTAAGCGGTCTGCCGCTTATTCAGGCACTCGAGATAACGGCTAACACGATGACAAATGTGTTTTTCAAAGAGGAGCTTTTGGCTGCCCGCGATGCCGTCGCAATGGGCTCAAACCTCTCTGAGCCGCTGGCGGAGGGCGGGCTTTTCCCACCGCTGCTGCATCATATGCTCAGCATCGGTGAGGAGACCGGCGCAATCGAAAATATGCTCGATAAGCTTGCCGAGTATTATGAGGACGAGGTCGAGCAGGCGACCGAGCAGATAATGGCGGCAATCGAACCGCTGATAATCCTTTTGCTTGCAGGTGTTATCGGAACGATAGTTCTGGCGGTCATCATGCCTATGGCAAGTATGTATTCCGGCTTGCAGAACCTTTAACAAAGCAATAAACGCCCCGTTTCAGGGGCAAGGGGCGTTTATATATAACTTAGGCAAAGAAAGGAAAAAGATTATGATTAAAAAGCTTAAAAAGTCCAAAAAGGGCTTCACTCTCGTAGAGCTGATCGTTGTCATCGCCATCATCGGCGTTCTCGCAGCGGTTCTCGTTCCCCAGTACATACAGTATATTGAGAAGTCCAAAGAGGGTGCGGATATCAACACCCTTGGTGAGATTCTGCACGCAGCTGAGATTATTGCAGCAGAAGGC
>JAHAWY010000028.1 GCA_018385135.1 Oscillospiraceae bacterium
TCTCCGAGGCGGCTTTGCGGGAGAAAATTTCAAACCTCTATGTCCAGATGCAGAACGCATGGCAGGATAAGAACTTCGAGCCTATGCGCCCGCATATGACAGACGCGCTCTATACCCAGTTTGACAGGCAGCTTGCCGAGCTTGTGCGCGCGAACGCCACAAACTATGTAGAGCGTATTGCGGTGCTCGGCGTGGAGCTTAAGGGCTGGCGGCAGGATGCCGTTAACGACTCGATAGTTGCGATAGTCAACACCCGCATCATCGACTACACGCTTGATGACAACACAGGAAAGCTGTTGAGCGGCTCAAAGACGGCGGAGAAATTCATGACCTATGAGTGGACGCTCATTCGCTCAAAGGGTATGCAGACTCCCGCGCCCTCCGGCGAGGGCAGAGAGTGCACGGTCTCCATCCGCTGCCCGTCCTGCGGCGCGCCGCTTGAGATAAACCACAGCGCTAAATGCAGCTATTGCGACTGCGTTGTAAATGCCCGCGATTATGACTGGGCGATAAGCTCCGTTAAGGGCTTGGCTCAGCGCACGGGAAATTAAGCTCCGACACAGGAACATTAAGTAAATCAAAAAAGGGCTTCTCTTGAAAAAAGAGAAGCCCTTTTTTGCAGTGCGGGTTTGGAGCCGTGTTTAGTGCCTGGGATGGGAGCGCACTTGAATAACAGCTTTGATGAGCGCGTCCATAACCGTTTTTTGCTGGATTTCCGACTCTGCCTTGGCGATTTTGTCCTTTTTCGCAACGATGTAGCGCGGAGGAAGCTGGTTTAACGCACAGGCGCAAATATCACGGCGGCAGCGGTCACAGCCGCAGACGTTGAAGCGCTGTATCACGGTATCAACATTGCGCAGCACCAGATTTTCCATGATGTTTATGGTGATAATGGAGTCAGACTCGCAGAAATCCTCGCTGCGCGAGAAAATCTTGTCCCTCAGCGATGAGATGGCATCCGTCGGGGCGGGGCTTTCCGCCGCGGGCAAGTCGCTGAAAGGGTTTCCGGAAAGCGCCGGCATTATTTTGGAGAACATCAGATCCTTGTCCAGCTCTTTTTTTGTCTTTGCCATGAATCAGATGAACCTCCTTTCAAACAGCTCATCTACCAGCGCGATATAATCGAGCACGGCGGGGTTGTCCGGCGCGTAGTCGATTATGTCCTGCTGGAGCGTGGTCATCGCCTTGCTGATCACGTTGCTGTGGCGGATGGTCGTTTCCAAAAGTGGGATGTTCAGATGCTTTGCCAAAAGCGCGGCGGTCTCCTTCGTTGTGCGGCTGAGCGCCTCACGCGGATAGTAGCGAACGAGGAACATTCCACCGATGAACAGGCGGGGATTAAAAGCCTGCTTGATGCGGGAGATGGTTTCATGTACCTGTATGATGCCTTGCAGACTGTAACCGTCGGCAAGTCCGGGGATGAGGACAATGTCCGACGCGATGACGGCATTTGACGAAAGCAGTCCCAGCTCGGGAGGGGAGTCAATGAGGATGTAGTCATACATCGGCATGATGGTTTTAAGGGAGTCTTTGAGCATACGCTCGCTTCCCGGTCCTGTAAACTCGCGCTCAACATTGCCCAAAAGGGCGTCTGCGGGGATTATATCGACAACGTCTGTTTTCTGGATGGCGTAGCGCGCCTTGACTTTATGTTTGATCACGTCGTAAACGGAGCTGTGCTCCCGCGTGTCGGCATTCATGCTGAAGGACAGATAGCCCTGCGGGTCAAAATCCACGCAGAGAACGCTGTAGCCCTTGTGCTTCAGGCAAACGCTGATGGCGTTTGTGGAGGCTGTTTTCCCAACGCCTCCTTTCTGGTTTATCAGAGAAATGACTTTTGCCACGGAATTATCACTCCTTATACTAGAGCCGGCTAAAAATGCTGGGATGCTTTTATAGCGAAAGCGCGGCGCTGTCAGCGCCGCTTCCCTGAAAAATATCAGAGAAAATACTGCTTATACATTTATAACATAAAATTCAAAATAAAGAAACAGTTTTAGACCAAGTTCTGAAAATAAAATGTCGGAAAAAGTACTTTTTTACGCTTAAAAATTTTTTCTCTTTTTTAAATAAAAGTTCTTTAGTTTTTTAAGCCGTGTGGAATAAATTATGTGAGGAATAGAACATTAGGCGTATTGCGCCCGCACATTCCGCGCTTTACCGAAAGCTTTGCGGGTTTTACCGAGCGGTCAAAAAATGAAATGCAGCTCCGACCCCTATAAAAACGGAGGAATCATTATGGAAATAAACGGAATTAACAACTATCTGCGTATTTCGCAGCCCGCGGCTCAAAGAAGCATTGTCCGTCCCGCCGCGGAGAGCGCGCCCGCCGCGGAGACTCGCGCTGATAAGGTCGCCTTCAGCTCCGAGGGCAGCTTTAAGGCGCAGCTCGGCACCTATGCAAGAGCGTTTGCCGCGGAGAGCGGCAAGGCTGCCTCTGCCGAGCGCATCAACCGACTGAAGCAGCAGTATCAGGGCGATAGCTGCCCGGTTTCCGGCGCTGATATTGCAAGCGCTGTCCTCAAATACAGCCTTGGGGCTGCCGTTAACGTGAACTGATTATGGAAAAGAAAGTCCTTCCCGAATATTCCGAGTATTACGGCTTCCTGCTGAAATACCGCGACGAGCTGAGAAATGTTCTTTCCAACGAGCGCGAAAAAAGGCAGTCGCTGCTTGACAGCAATATGGAAAGGCTTGAAGCGGTGCTCGCGCTCCAGCAGGCGGAAACGATGAAGCTTCGCCAGATGGAGGATAAGCGCATTAAGCTTCAAGGCGCTTTGTCAGACGGGGAAGCAACCGCTTCGGATTTTGTAACGACAATAGGCGATGAGAGTACAAAGGCTGCTTTTTCCTCAATTATCAAGGAAATGTCCGAGCTTGCGGGCGAGATAAAGGAGCAGAATTCTTTGGCTCTTGAAATTGCCAAAACAAATCTAAAGCTCATCGAAAAAATATTTCCCGCGAACCATTTCGACCGGGACAAGGTGGTTTACAGTCCCGACAGCGCAAAGCGCAGCGAGGGTCCCGCCACCCATTCGGTGGAGCTGAAGTTTTAGCGCGCCGGCGCACAAATAATTTACCGGCAGTGCAGCGGAGGTCATCATGCTAAGATCAACATTTATGGGCTTTGAAGCCTCAAAATCCGCAATATTCGCCAATCAGAAGGCTATTGATATTGTTGGCAACAACATCGCCAACAGCCAGACGACGGGCTATACCAAGCAGAGGGTGGAAAGAGCCTCGGTCTATACGACCAACTTCATGAGCCGCACCGCCTCGAGTACGGTGGGTCTTGCCGGTCAAGGCGTTGAAGCGCTGGGCGTTTCTCAAACGCGCGACGCTTTTCTTGACAAATGCTTCCGCGAGGAGTATTCGCAAGCGAGCTTTTACGGTCAGACGGCCAACATGATAAATGAAATCCTCAACGTATTCCCGGAGGGTGTTGACGTTACCGACACCTCCGGCATTCTGGGTGCGCTCGAGAATATATACACAAACCTTAACACCTTTATCCAGTCGCCGACGCTTGACACCGAGGCAAATCTCGTAAGGTCGTCGTTCACCAATATGGTTCAGGTGCTTCAGCAGGCGAACGAAAGGCTCAACACCGTTGCAAAGCGCCAGCAGGAGGACTTAAAAACAACGGTTAGCAGAACCAACGAAATTATTGACCGCATAGCATACATCAACAAAATGATTGCCAGCGACGCTGATGCAACAAGCGCCTACGGCTCAAGCGAATACTTTCTGCCAAACGAGCTTAACGACGAGCGAAATCTTCTGCTCGACGAGCTTGCAAGCTACGGCAACATAAATGTTATCGAAGGCTCGGACGGAACGGTAAACGTTGAAATGAACGGCGTTCTTGCGATAAATAAATTCGAGGTCGACAGATTGTTTGTCAGCGAGGACAACAGCGGCTATATCGGCGTGTCGTGGATATCCTCCGGCGAAAGCGCCATCTTCAACGGCGGCTCAATACAGGCTTATGTGAACGTGATTAACGGCGCGGGCGCAAACGCCACCGGCAGGCAGGAGGGGACACAGGGCATTCCCTATTACCGCGAGAGAATTAACCGCTTTGCGCAGGCACTTGCCGAGGTCGCAAACACCACCATCCCCGAACTTGATCCCACCACCGGCGATGCGCTCAAGGATGCCGACGGCAAGGTCGTATACAAGACTCTTTTGGGAGCGACGCAGAGCGACGGCACGGTTTCAAACGTTGCCCAGATAACCGCCGCCAACATCTCGATCAGTAAGGAATGGAGCGAGGGCGGCGACAGCTACTTTATTTTCAACAAGCAGGAAAATGTCGAGGACTATGCGCAGAAGCTCTCCGCCAGATTGAGCAATGAGGATTTCACCTTTACCTCCCTCGGAGAGAGCTTTACGGGCACCTTTAACGAATATATGATAGAGCTTGTCGGCAGACTCGGCACGGACGTTAGCTACAACACCGGCAAGCAGGAAGCGGCAGCGCAGGTTGCGGATGATTTTCTTGAACAGAGAGATTCCATCGCGGGCGTTCAGCAGGATGAGGAAACAACCAACCTTATGATTTTTCAAAAGGCGTTCAGCGCTTCCTCGCGCGTTATGACTACAATGGACGACCTGCTTGACACCATCATTAACCGAATGGGCAGAGTAGGACTTTAACTGATCCGTCAGTGCTTGCCAAAATACAGCAGTAAGACTTCATGACGTGCGAAAGGGAGAAAAGCCATGAGAGTTGCGGATAGATCAACTGCAAGAAATTTTCTAAAGTATCTCGATAACGCCAAAACTAATTATGCCACGACTAACGAAAGAATAGCCAGCGGCAACCGCTTTACACGCATATCTGACGACGTTTCCGCCGGCACGCGCGCCTTGCGCATCCGCAGCGATATGGCAAAGGCGGAGGAGCATTACGACAACGTAAAGAGCATCAATAACGAGCTTACCGCCACCGAAAACGCCATGACCTCGATAAGTGAGATTATAAACAATGTTCACAGCAAGTCGGTCATAAAGGCGCTTAACGACCCGACGAGTGAGGTCGGCAGAGCGGCTATCGCCAATGAGATAAAGGCGATGAAAGACGAGCTTTTGCAGTTTGCAAACAGTAAATACTACAACCGCTATGTTCTCGGCGGCAGCAGCGCTGTGTCCGCCCCCTTCTCCGTGGGCGACGACGGGAGACTCAAATATAACGGCATTAATGTTGACGATATCCAGCAAAAGGCGGACGGAAGCTACTACTACACAGACGCTGCCGGAGACGAGCAGACCATACCTATGGATAATGACATTTACGTTGATATCGGTTTGGGTATCCGCATGAATGAAAGCAATGTCAACAGCGATACGGCATTTCGCATTTCCTATTCCGGACTTGAAATCCTCGGCTGCGGCAAAGAGGACAATATGTCCAACAACCTTTATAACCTCTTAAACGATATTGAGAATGCGATACGCGACGGTGATATGGATCATCTCAGGGAGCTTGACACAAGACTTGTTGAGCAAACCGACATCTTTACAGCCAACCTGACCGACATCGGTGCGAGAACCAAGTTTCTTGACACGATGCAAAGCAGGCTGGAGGATGAGATTGACGCATATCAGAAGCAGGTAAGCAACATTATGGGTATAAACGACGCGGAGGAATCAATTAACCAAACTATGAACGATTATGTTCTGAAAGCGGTTTTATCAATGGGAGCAAACATCATCCCCGTGTCACTTATGGACTATCTCAAATAAGCTCTCGAAATAAATTTTTGAGAAGGAGGAAGCACTGTGCAGCTACTACAAATTACGACAACGCCAATGAAATACGAGCTTGAGATAGAGCATGCCAGGCTTGAGCATAACAGTGATTTTCAGCCTACCGCTGATGTGACTACTACTAAGCCGGAGCTGCGAATACAAAGCAAGAATGCCGAGGCTCGTATTGACACCTACGAGGCGCGCAGGTCTTTGGGTATTCAAAAAATCGGAGACTACATCGACAGCGCGGCTCAGAACGGCAAGGAGGCTATAAACCAGAAAACACGCGAATATGTAGAGATCGGCAAGGAAATGAGCAACACCTATGCCGGAGCGACGATTTCAAACATCTATTCGCAGAAAATGCTCAACCAGTCCTCACAGCTCGTGACCGTGTTCCTGCCGAGTACGGGCGCTGATATCTCGTGGAATCCCGCGGAGCTTTCCATGAGCTATGAGCCGGGCGATGTTTCCCTCGATTGGGACACGTCCTCGGGTATGCTAAGCTATGTGCCCGGCAGCGTGCGCATGAAAATTCTTGAGTATGCGGATATCAGCATCGAATACCTCGGAGAACCGCTCTATGTTCCGCCGAGCGCCAACCCCGACTATGTTGAGCCGGAGACATAATGAATTACAATAACAAACCATATTTAGGACGGTAAGCTTATGACAATTTTGACTAGGGATTTCGGAGAGGTTGACGTGGATGAGGAGCTGGTTTACCACTTCTCGCAGCAGATATTCGGCTTTGAGGAATACACGGACTTTGTTGCCCTTCAGGACGACGAGGTGGGTGAGAGCATAATTTGGCTTCAGTCAGTGCAAAACCCAAGGCTTTGCTTCATCCTCATGGATCCGAGCGGCATTTCTCCGGACTTTGTGCCCGTGCTGCCTGAAAACTCCGATAAGCTGCTTGGCGAGGGCGACTGCTTTTGCTGGGTTATTACCGTTGTCAGCGAAAATGTCAAGGACTCCACGGTAAACCTTAAAAGCCCCGTCTTTTTAAACCCCCAGACCCATTTGGCGGCGCAGATAATGCTTGAGGGCGATTATCCGGTGCGCTATCCTATCGTGAAGGCGGGTGCATAGTAATGCTGGTGGTTTCCAGAAAAACCGATGAGTCTATCATTATCGAACCGGAAAACGGCGGCACACCGATAGAAATCAAAATAGTCTCTATCGACAATCAGGTCAAGGTTGGCGTGGATGCGCCCCGTGGCTGCAAGATTTGGCGCAAGGAGCTTTATAAAACCGTTGAGGCAAACAGAATAGCGGCGGAGGCGTCGTCTCCCGTCTCGCTAAAGAGCCTTGCGAAAAAGCTGCCCGCAAACACACAGGAAGGAAGCTGATGCGTTATGGAGTACCTGCAGGAAATAGCCGCCCGGGTTGATGAAAAGAGGGAGCTTTTTCTCCGAATAGAGCAGGTGTCCGAGCGCATGAGAGAGGCTTCAGCCGACGAACTGGCAGAGCTTTTTGCCGAGCGCGGCGAACTGCTTGAGCAGGTGCAGGCGCTTGACGAAAACATAAAAGAGCTTGCAAAGGGCGATGAGAGCATTTTGGCGGCGCTTGCGAACAAAAGCGAGCCTGAGACTCTCGAGGGCGACCTGAAGAAGATTTTTGAAGCTTCCATGAAGGTCAAGGCAATAGCCAATCGCGTTGCCAACGGCGAGCTGATAATAAAAGAGCATATCGAAGCGGAGCGGGACGGTCTGAGAGAAAAGATCGAGGAAATGAACGCCAGCAGCCAATCGGTCGCGGGAAGCTATATGCGTTCTGTGAAAACCGGTTATCCGCAAAGCCTTTTGAATAAAAGACCGAAAATTATTTAAACAAGAAAAATCCGGCGACCCTTCGCCGAGAGTATAGACGGGCGGTGCGGCGGCGCGCCGCCAATCCGAGCTGAAAGGAGCGGTCAGTATGAGTTCAACAATAAGCAGCTCTAACTATTACAGTGTTTCTGCCAGCAGCACCAACGGTATTGCCGGTCTTGTTTCCGGCATGGATACCGACAGCATGGTCAAGGAAATGCTCAGCGGCACTCAGTCAAAAATTGATGCCCAGAAACAGCTAAAGCAGCAAATCGAATGGAAGCAGGAGATGTACCGTGAGGTTATCTCCGGTATCAACACCTTCCGTGATAAATATTTCGATACCAGCTATGGCTCCTCTTTGCAGACAAACCTTGCGAGCGCATCGTTCTTCAACTCAATGGTTTCCAGCATAACCAGCGGCAGCTCCGTTAAGATAGTCAGCACAGGAACAACGGCGCAGTCCGGAGAAACAAGCGTGGTTGTAAGTCAGCTTGCAAGCAAGGCAAAGCTGCAGTCTGCCCGCAAAATGAGCGGAGACCAGACCATCAACGGCAGCGGCATAGATGTTGACACCATCAAATCCCGTATGGAGTCCGGCGGCGAGCTTAGCTTTGACCTCACGCTTGACGGCGTAAAAAAGACCATTAACCTAACCGCTGACGATTTTTCCGGCGGGGAAATCAACGCCGACACTATCGCCAAGGCGATAACAGAAAAGACCAACAGAGCCTTCGGTGACTATGTAAAGGTTTCCGATACCGAGGGCAAGCTAAAATTCAGCATCAATATTCAGGGGACAGACGGAAACGTTGAGCAGGGACATGAGCTTAACATCACCGGCGCGGATGCCAACTATATCGGCGTTACACCCGGCACGTCCACCCTTGTTTCCGGGCAGACTAAGCTTGGCGAGCTTGGCGGTGTTCAAGGACAAAGCTATGAGTTTTCCATCAACGGTGAGAAATTCAGCTTCACAGCCGATACCACTGTCAGCGCAATGATGAACAAAATAAACTCCAGCTCTGCCGGAGTGAAGATATCCTATTCCTCCATGACGGACAGCTTTTCTATTGAAGCGAAGTCCACGGGCAAGGGCTATGGCATTGATATCGCCCAGGAGAGCGGCAACCTTATGAGCCTCATGTTCGGCTCGGACATTGTTGCCGAGGGCAGGAGCGTCACCGGCAAGAGCTTAAATACCGCGGCTGTTTCGGGAACTGCTTTGTCTGATGATTACAGCGTCTCCTCCGCCTCAATGAAGATGACGGTAAACGGCGAAAGCTATACCTTCAGTCTTGAGGAAAACGGAAATACCCCCTATGACAAGGCGACGATCAGCAGCAAGCTTAATGACTGGCTCAAGGAAACCTTTGGCGAAACGAGCGGCGAGGCAAATATAAGCTATGACGCAGAAACAGGTAAGCTTATAACAAAGCAGGGCTTTGCGGTCAGCTTTGCAGCCGCGTCGAAGGGGGATAGCGGTCTTGCGGTAGACATGGGCTTTTCCACTGCCTCCGGCGGCGCAAACAACGCTGTTACGGGTGACACGGAAATTTCCGCGCTCGCCGGGATGGAGAATGTGAGCTTCCTGAAGGCGGACGGTACTGCGGCAACAAAGCTTTCCGAAGTCACCGCAATAGAATATCTTGATTCAAATGACAGCGGTACAAAGCAGCTTAATGCGAGCTTTGCTGACGGGAAGCTTGAGCTTAAGCCGGACGCGGCAGGAACCTACGACTTTTCCGGCAACGACGCAATGACTCGGCTTTTCGGCTCCGGCGTGACCCTTGGGGACGGCGCTATGGCTGAGGGCGCGGTTACTGAGGGCAAGGATCTGCTCGTTAAAATCAACGGCGTTGAAACATCTCGCAGCAGCAACACCTTTACAGTTGACGGTCTGACCCTCACGGCGACAAAGGCTGACAATGAGGAGACCATTATCGGCAGCACCCGCGACACCGACAAGATAGTGGACGCTATCAAAGCCTTTGTAAACGACTATAACGCGCTTGTCGAGGATCTCTACGGTCGGGTTACGGAGGATGCGGATTACCGTGACTACAAGCCTCTTACCAGTGCGCAAGAGGACGAGATGACCGAAAAGCAGATAGAGCTTTGGGAGAAAAAGGCAAAGACCGGTCTGCTTCGCAGCGACACAAACATAAACAGCTTCCTCAACTCCCTGCGCTCGGTTGCCTACACCACTGTCAAGGGCGCGGGCATCTCGCTTTACAGCATCGGCATTGAAACCTCCTCCAACTGGAAGGACGGCGGCAAGCTGATGATAGACGAGGATATGCTCCGCAGCGCTGTTGAGTCCAACCCCGAGGCGGTTTCGGCACTGTTTACGGACACGACCAACGGCGTTTCCAAAGTTATTGCCGACGCCTGCGACAAGACGGCAAAAATAAGCTCCGCCAATCCCGGCTCTCTCGTTACCCTCGCCGGCGCGAAGGACTTCACCGCGGGCGACAGCAATAACGATCTCTATTTTGAGCTTCGCAGAATAAACGATAGGCTTGAATATCTCCAGGATAAGTATGACAGCGAAAAGACCCGCTATTGGAAGCAGTTTTCCAACATGGAGACCATTCTTTCCAACTACTCTGCACAGAGCAATATGATTCTTCAGCAGTTCTCTAGCTGATATAAAACAATAAACTCATGTGAGGTGCTGCTATGAACGCTAATCCCTATCAGACCTATAAGCAACAGTCTGTTATGACTATGACCCCGGGAGAAATGCTTCTTGCCGTATATGACGAGCTGATCAAGCAGATAAGCTTTGCGCAGCTCGGCTTCAAGGATAAGAACAACGAGGTTATCAACCGCAGCTTGCAAAAAGCTCAAAAAATTGTCCATGTGCTTCAGGGTACGCTCAACTTTGATTACAGCATAGCCAATAGTCTTAACGATCTTTATGACTATTTTGACTTTGTTTTCCGCAACACCAACATGAAGAAGGACAGCAGCGGACTTGACGATGTGCTTTCTATGGTGGTAGAATTAAAGAACACATTTGCGGAAGCAGACAAGCTTGCCCGCAAGTGAGCCGGAATAAGCCGCCGTCCGATCAATGGGAGAGAGGGAAGCTAATGTTTTATAATTCAAGCTCGTTCAAAGCTCTTGAGGGTGGAGTGCAGCTTTCTTGGCTTCAGCAGCAGATAGCCAATCAAAACATCGCCAATATCGAAACTCCGGGATATAAATCGAGAGATTTGTCCTTTTCCGCCGTTCTTGAGGAATATGAAAACGGCGAGAAGAAGGCGCAGCCCGAAATCACTCAAATCAACGCCCGAATAAACACCAGCGACGCTGTCTCCACCAGAGCGGACGGAAACAATGTTGACGCTGAGGCGGAATATCTCGCGTTGTATAAGGCGTACGCGCAGTATAGTCTACTGCTCGACAAAATCAAAGGAGAGTTTGACAAGTATAACACCGTGCTCGGCGCAAATATGTAGCCGAGAGGGAGGGTAGCACATGGCATTTTGCTCATCGCTGGACATAAGCGGTTCTGCGCTCACAGCCGAGCGCTTCAGAACCGATATAATTCTTCAAAACATAGCCAACGCCAAAACAACACAAACCTCCAGCGGCGAACCCTATCGCCGCCAGCAGGTCATATTTGAAGAAATACCGCTCAGCTTCGGCGAGGAACTGGAAAAGGCAAAGAGCGGCTCGTCAAAGGCTACGTCCTCAAGTGAGGTAGCGGGCAAGGGCGGCGTTCGTCTTACCCAAGTCGTCGAGAGCGACCGGGATTTTGTTCCCGTTTATGACCCCACTCATCCGCAGGCGAATGAGGAGGGCTATGTAATGTATCCCAATGTTGACACAACAGAGGAAATGATTGACCTTATGGCAGCCAGCAACGCCTATGAGGCAAACTTAACGGCGTTGCAAGTGACCAAAGCAATGATCAATAAGACCTTGGAATTGGGTCGTTAAGTTTTTCCAAAGCCCCGCGCCTAATACCGGCGCGGGGCTTTTTGCATTTCCGCAGTTTTCGTTCCAAAAGCTGTAAAATTAGGTAAAACATAAAAATTCAATTTTTTGCTGCGAGTTTTGTTGGAGAGAGAGAAAGCGCGGGAGAAAAGGCAAAAAAATATTTGTTTAATCATATGAAATTTTTGAATAAAATTTGTTAAAGCATATGAAATTTAAAATAATTAAAAAATTTTTGACCGCCTAAATTGGCGAAAACGATATTAGTCGGGGAGCGAATGGAAAATCAAGTTATTTCAGGTCTATTTTTTACGCGGTTACAAATGAATATATATTCAAAGTTTTCCTTGTGTATGCGTAACATATTCAACTTTTTTTGGCGTCTTTTGGCGCTGAAGATCATTTACAATTTGTTCCAAAGTGTATCAATATATTGTGTTTTTTGTTATTTTTGAGTCCATATTTTGACAAAATCTTTTGGATTTTGAGTACTTACGCCAAAAATTACTTTACAATTAAACACGGAAATGATAACATATTAATGTTAAAAAGAGGGGGACTATACTCATGCCCCTTCAGGAATTCCGAGGTGAACAAAATGGCTGGATTTTTCACACCTATCGAACCGATAGCCCCTATGTCTTTCGACAAGGCGGCGCCTGTTTCGACGATTAAGAGCTCGGATAGCTCCGCTATTCCTTTTGCGGATGTCCTCAAGGAAGCTGTCGGCAATTATATCAGCGTTCAAGAAACGGTCACTCAGGAAGGACAGGCGCTTTCCCTTGGCGATGTTGACAATCTTGCCCAGATACAAATCGATTCCATGAAAGCCTCGGCTGCGCTGTCCACAACGGTTCAGCTTACCTCGCGTGTCGTTAACGCCTACAAGGAAATCATGCAGATGCAGGTCTAAGCCTGCCTGCCGCTTGGGCGGTCTGCTAACATGACTGGGAGATAGTGTGTCTAAGTGGAAAATAATACGAATAAAGTCAAAGAGAATATAGAAAAAATCAAAGAATATATAGCCAAGCTTTCCAAAAGGTCGAAGACCATCATTGCCATCGGCGGCGCCGCACTTGTTTTGCTTGCGCTGATATTTGCCATTGTTGCAAATGTCGGAAAGGGCAAATACACCGTGCTCTATACCGACTTGAGCGCCTCCGAGACCGGCAGCGTGTTTCAAGCTCTCAAAAGCATGGGAGCGGATGCCCAGATAGATAAAAACGGCAACATAACCGTTCCCACCGATGAGTACGATATATGGCTGCTGCAGCTCGCTGCAAAGGGCTATCCTCAAACGGCACTGCCCTACGACCTTTTCTCAGACCATGCCGGCATGACCAGCACGGAGTCTGAAAAGTCGCAATGGCTCATCTACCAGCTTCAAGACCGTATTCAGGCAACGCTGCAGCGCTTGGATGGGGTGGAGAACGCAACGGTGACGATAACCGTTCCCGAGTCGAGCGGTTATGTATGGGAAACCGCGACGAGTAACGAAAAGGCATCCGCCGGTGTGCTCTTGAGCATCAGAGACGGTGTTACCATCTCCGTTGAGCAGGTTACGGCGATGAAAAACCTCATTGCTGCCAGTGTCCCCAAAATGCTGCCGGAGGATGTTACGGTTGTGGACGCGAAAACCATGCTTGATTTGAGCGTTTCCACAGTTTCCGAGGACAACGCCGATCAGAATGCTCAGAACCTTGCCTTTGAGCTTATGGTTCAAAACCAGATTGAGGCTAATGTTGTTCGTCTGCTCTCTCCGCGCTACGGCGACGACGGTGTTGTGGCGGTTGCCAAGGTCACCATCGACTATGACAAGATGATGACCGAGAAATATGAGCTTCAGCCGAAAAATGAGGAGGGCGACGGTTATCTGACCCATTCCGACGGGGACTATACTATAAACGGCGAAGAGCCGGTGGGCGAGCTTGTCGGCGAGGAGAACAACACCGACATCCCCGAATACGGATACAACAACCCCGGCGATGAGGACGGCATAACCGATTATCACTGGAACAACGACTATGACTACGGCTACATAAAGACCCAGATAGAGTCCGGCAACGCGATACTCAAGCGCGCGACAATCTCCGTCATGGTTGCGGAGGAATCGCTCACTCCCAACCGCAGAGAGGAGCTTACAAATCTGGTTTCCCGCTCAACCGATATTCCCACCGACCAGATATTTGTTTCCGCCATTAACCTTAACGCGCCTTCCGGCGTGGATGATATTCCGAGCGCTACGCCGACCAGTCCGTTCGCAGACCTGCCCACATGGGTATATATCGCCGCGGGCGCAGGCGCGCTGGTGCTGCTTATCATTATTTGTGTGGTGATTGCCGTTGTGAAACGACGCAAGAAGCAAAAGCTTGCCCGGGCTCTCGAGGAGGAGGAACGCCAGCGAGCCGAAGCCGAAAGGCGCCAGCAGGCCGAAATCAACGACTACAAGCGCAGCCTGGAGGATATGGCAAAGGCAAATCTCGACCCCAAGAACGAGGCAATCATCGAGGAGGTCAGGAGCTTTGCCAGAAGCAATCCTCAGGTCACGGCAAATCTTCTCCGCAACTGGCTGAAGGAGGAATAAGCTTTGTCCAGAAATACCGCCAAAAAAGCCCTGTCACCCGTAACGCGGGCGGCAGCGGTGGTTGTTGCCCTGGGAAGCGCGCAGGCCTCCGAGGTTTACAAGCACCTAACCGAAGAGGAAATAGAACGGCTGACTCTGGAGGTCGCTCGATTAAACCGTCTCTCGCCTGACGAGATGCAGGAGATCATTGATGACTTCTATGGTCTGTGTACCACCCAAAAGGTCATTTCAGAGGGCGGCGTCCTCTATGCGCGCAACGTGCTCGAAAAGGCCTTCGGCGCTCAGCTTGCCACAAGCTACATGGAGCGCGTTTCCAAGGCGATGCAGACCCGTTCGTTCGAGTTCGTGCGAAAAGCAAACTATAAAAATCTGATGATGATGCTGCAAAACGAGCATCCGCAGACCATCGCCTTCGTGCTTTCCTACGCAACGGCGGATCAATCCTCAAAAATCATCTCGGAGCTTCCGAAAAGACTCCAGCTTGACGTTATCAAGCGCATCGCAACGCTTGAGAGCGTCTCGCCGGAAATCGTTTCCATTGTTGAGTCTACGCTTGAAAAGCGGTTTTCCACCGTTATTTCCGTGGATATGACGGAAATCGGCGGCGTACCTTTCGTTGCCGATATCATGAACCATATCGACCGCACAACGGAGAAGTACATCTTCGACGAGCTGAGCAAGAGCGATCCCACGCTTTCTGACGATATCCGCAAGCTCATGTTCGTATTCGAGGATATTCTGGAGCTTGACGACAGCACCATTCAAACTGTTCTTCGCACCATCGACGCTCAGGATCTGGCGGTTGCCATCAAAGGCTCTAACGAGGATATCAAGGAGCTGCTTCTCAGCAACATCTCCGCAAGAGCGAGAGAGAATATCCTTTCCGATATCGAATACCTCCGCAATGTACGCATGAAGGACGTCGAGCGCGCTCAGCAAAAGATCGTCGATGCTATCCGCACACTCGAGGAGAGCGGCGAGATCGTCATTTCCCGCGGAGGGGAGGATGCCATAATTGACTAAGGCGAACGTTTATAAGCATCACAGCATCGAGCCGGAGTGCGAAAAGGTTCGCATCCCCGATGTTGATGAGCAGCATCCGCCTGAATTGGAGGAAAGTCAGGAGCCGCTGGAGGATACACCCGGTTCAAGCGAGGAGACTTCGGAAGTCGAAGCGGAGCGGGAGCAGGACGCACCGCCCGCCGAGCCGGAACCTAAGCCGGAACCGGAACCTGAACCCGAACCCGAACCGGAACCGGAGCCTCTGCCGGTATACCCCACGGGCGAGGAGCTTCGGGAGCTATATGAAAACGAGCTTGCAGAGCTTTGCGGCGCGGTTGGCGAGCAGGCGTATCACGATGCTGTAAGCCGCAAGACGACGGAGCTTAAAGACTGCATCGACAGCGTGAAGGCGTTGATGGACGAAATGGCGCTGCAGCAGCAGGAATACATGAGGCAGTACACCGAGGAGCTTAAATACATGGCGGTGGACATTGCCGAAAAGCTTGTTCTCGAAAAGATATCCGAGGACGATGCGATTTTGCAGCGTCTGGTGCTGCAAAGCGTAAACAGCGTTAAAAACGCCGAGTGGCTCAATGTTGAGGTGTCTGAGCGTTTGGTCGGTCTTGTTGACTATTTGCGCAAGGAGCTGGCAAAGCCCGAGTATAACGGCAAAGCCACCGTATTCCCTATTCAGGGGACGGATGGGCTTTGCAGAGTGACCACTGAGGACGGGACGATTGTCTGCTCTATAGAAGCTCAGGCGGAAACACTGAGAGAGGCGTTCAGACGCGCCGAGCTGCTTTAACAAAAGGAGACTTTAGTGGAAATTTCCCTGCACAAGGAGCTGGAAAAATACTATCGTGTCATTCAGCTTACAGACCTGACAACACGCGAGGGCAAGATAAGCAAAATTATCGGCATGACCGTTGAGGCAACGGGGCTTTCATGCAGCATTGGCGATGTTTGCTCCATCCATATTGACCGCGACGATATTGACGTTCTTGCCGAGGTGGTGGGGATAGACGAAAACAAGGTCTATCTCATGCCCTATCAAGAGGTAGAAGGCATCGGCTATGGCTGCGCCGTCGTCAGCCGGGGGGACAAGCTTCTCGTCCCGGTCAGCAACGACATGATAGGAAGGACTCTAAACCCCCTCTGCGAGCCGATCGACGGCGGACCGAAGATAAAAAACTGCGAAATGATCCCGATAAACGGCAACCCCGAAAACCCTATGGAGCGCCCTCCGATAACGGAGGTCATCGAGCTTGGCGTTAAAGCAATTGACGGCTTGATGACCATCGGCAAGGGGCAGAGAATGGGAATATTCGCGGGCAGCGGCGTTGGAAAAAGCACACTGATGGGTATGATAGCCCGAAATGTCCTCGCGGACGTGAACGTTATTGCTCTTGTCGGCGAGCGTGGACGTGAGGTCGTTGAATTTATTGAGCGTGATCTCGGTCCGGAGGGCATAAAGCGCAGCGTTCTTGTGGTTGCAACGAGTGACCAGCCCGCGCTTATGCGCCTTAAATGTGCGCAGACCGCCACCGCCATCGCCGAATACTTCTGCGCACAGGGCAAGGATGTTCTGCTGATGATGGATTCACTCACCCGCTTTTGCATGGCTCAGCGTGAGATCGGGCTTGCAACAGGCGAAGCTCCGGTCGCAAGAGGATATACTCCCTCCATCTACTCTGCGCTCCCTAAGCTGCTGGAGCGCAGCGGAAACTTCAAAACCGGCTCTATCACAGGCATTTACACCGTTCTCGTCGAGGGCGACGACACGAACGAGCCGATCGCCGACACGGTGCGAAGCATAATAGACGGGCACATAATCCTTTCAAGAAAAATCGCGGCAAAAAACCACTATCCCGCAATAGATGTGCTAAACAGCGTCAGCAGGCTTATGTCCGGCATCGCAAAGCCCGAGCACAAGGAGGCGGCAAACAAGCTTCGCAATATGCTGGCAGTATACCGCGACAACGAAGACCTCATCTCTATCGGCGCTTACAAGCCGGGAAGCAATCCCGAACTTGACCTTGCGATGGCTCACATGAAGAAAATAGATGAATTCCTCATCCAGCGTGTCGATGACCCCCAAACTTTTGAGAAAACTGTTGCGCTATTAAGGGAGTCTGTGATATAAGGAGATGATAGGGCTTGAAGGCTTTTCGCTTCTCTCTGGACAGAGTCAGAGAATTCAAATCCCAAATTTTGGATAAAGAGAAAAAGACTCTGGGAGTTCTCCTCAAAAACCGCGACGATATTTTATTAAAAATTGCTGAAATAGAGCAGCGCAGGCTTGCACTATCCCGAGAAGCGGAGAATAAACAAATTGAGGGAATTTCCGCCATTGAGCTCAACTCATATAATTATCTGCTTGAGAACGCAAGGACTCAACTGGAAATGCTTAACATACAATTGAATAAAGCAGAAGAAGAACTGGAAGCGCAAAGACAAGTGGTTCTGGCTATCTACCAGGAAAAAACCGGCATGGACAAGCTTGAGGAACGGCAGCTTGAAGAATACAGGCTGCTGGAGGCAAAGGAAAACGAGAATGACATCATGCAGGTTATTTCAAATAAGATGGCGTAGGTCGGCTGATTTGGGCGGCATTTAGCCTTAGGCAGGCTTCCGCTGTCATCATTCCACTGAAAGGAGGTGAAAAGAATGCAGAACACTATCGAAAATATGCGCTTACAAACCACCGGCATGGAGAAAACTCTCGGCTCGGCGTCAAAACGCAGAGACGGGGCGGACGTCGTGCTGGCAGATCCGTTTCTGGCGATAATAATGAACATCATTTCCTCGCATCAGGAGGCAAGCGGTATGACCGACGGCGGGCTTGCGCAGCAGGGTCAGAGCGTTGAAGGGCTGCTTCAGCTTTTGCAGACACAGCCGCTCACGGGCGGCGATGAGCAGAGCACCGGGCTGATCGGGCTGCTGCCGCTTCTGCAAAGCCGCCAGAGCGTCGTTCAGCTTTTCGGAACGCCGTCAGACCAATCGCAGAGCGCCCTGCTTGACGGCATGAGCCAAATGTCATACGCCGAGCTGCTCAATCAAGTAGTCGGGCAGATTTCCGAAAGCGGCGAAGCTCCCGACGCGGACACTATGCTCTACATGATGATGCAGGGTTCAAGTCAGCTTGAGGGAGAGACACAGACCGGCTCTAATGCTCAGCTTTTAGCGGCGCTGGCAAATATGCAAGGCGGCAGGGAAGCTCAGTCTGCCTCGGCCGAATCGCTCCGCTCCGCAATCAGTGAAGCCGTGCAGACAGGCAATACCGCGTCGGCAGAAACGGTTATTTCCGCAGCATCGCTTGAGCAAAGCGAGGGCGGCGCTGATCAAACGGCAAAAGACAGCTTTGCAAGCGCTGTTGAAAAGGCAAAGGAGCTTATAGCAAAGCAGGGTGAAAAGTCCAAAACCGAATTGACCGAGGGTGCTGAAGCCACTGCCGCTCAGACAAGCGAGGTAAAAACGCAGACTCCCTTTGAGCTTCGCTTCAAAACGGCGGAGGGAACGAGAGATATTCCCGTTGCAGACCAGATATCCACCGGTATCAAGGAAAACCTGTCGCTGGGCAAAAGTGAGTTCACCGTTAAGCTAAATCCGGAAAGCCTCGGCGAAATAACCGTTAAGCTGGTGGAGGAGGCGGGCAAGACCACTCTTACCATCACCACGGCAAGCGCGCAGACGGCAAGGCTCATCAACAGCGACATGGAGGCTCTCAAAGCGGCGGTCGCGCCCATGAACGTGCAGGTAAACGAAGCGGTAACGCAGTCTGAAGCATCGCAGGGCGGCGCTATGCAGCAGTTTGACATGGCAGGTCAGTTCACGCAGCAGCAATTTGCTCAGCAGCAGTTCGCGGCGCAGCAGAGCTTTATGCAAATGACTCGCGGCTTCCGTGAGGCTTCAGCCGAGGCATATGAGCTTGACCCGGCGCTTGTTGCGGTGAGCGCGGTATCCACAGGCAGGATCGACACCTATATCTAAAGAAAGGAGGAGCACATGGGCAGCAGCACATCATCAATAGGCTCTAAGAACAACACGATCAACGCCGTGTTTTCAAGCTCGGCAGACAACGCAACGCTCTCCTCGCAGGACTTCCTAAATCTGTTTGTAGCTCAGCTTCAAAACCAGGACTTCAACAATCCGATGGACAACAGCGAGATGATGAGCCAGATAACTCAGCTATCCAATATGCAGATGATGCAGAATTTGGCTCAGTATTCCAAGTCCAGCTACGCGATGTCTCTGGTGGGCAAGACCGTGACAGCCTCGCGCTATACTGTTTCCGGCGGACTTGACACGACAACGGGAATGGTAGACAAGGTTTCTCTGGTCGATAACGAATATGTTTTCTATATCGACGGCAAGACCTACACGCTTGAGCAGGTCATGGAGGTGCAGTCCGGGGTGTCTGATGATAACCCATCGGTCAACGCCTCGAATTACAGTGTCAAGGCGACCGACGTTACAAGCAGCTCTGCGAGCGTTTCGTGGGAAGTGCCTACTGAGGACTCCACTGCGGCAAAGGAGCTTAGCTACACCGTTTACTACTCGACCTCAGGTCCGTTTGAAACCGTTAGCCAAGTTGAGGCGGGAACACGCTTCGGAACGGCAAACCAGAAAAATCTTACAAACGAAACAATTACGGGCTTGGAGGCAGGCTCGTCCTACTATGTAAACGTCGTAGTCACCGATGGAAACGGACTCAAATCTGTTTATCGGCCCACGCTGGTGCTGACGAACAAATAGCAAGGAGCAGATATCATGGAGGATATACGCTTTTCACTCTACTCTCCCGTGGTTACGGGCACACCGAAGGTTTCGGGAACGGCAAAAACAGATACGCGGACCGTCGAGGAAGACAAGCCAAGCTTTCAGGACGTTTTGGCGGAGACTATCCGCAGAAGCAGCGATGTGAATTTTTCCAAGCACGCTGTCAAGCGCGCTGCGGAACACAGCATTGAGCTAAACGACGACAACCTCGGCAGACTCAATGAGGGCGTTAAGATTGCCAGCGAGAAAAATCTCACCGAGCCGCTCATTTTAGTCGGCGGAACGGCGTTTCTGGTCAACATCCCGAACAACACCGTTATCACGGCGGTAGACAGCAGCAACATGAAAGGAAATGTATTTACAAACATTGACGGAACCGTTATTATATAAAGCCGGACCTTTTGAGGAGGCTTTCGCGCCCCGACCGACTGACGGGCGCACAGCGGTTCAATCTCGAAAGGAGAAAAAATGAATAGAGCAATGTTCTCCGGTGTGGCGGGTCTTAAAACTCACCAGACCAAAATGGACGTTATCGGCAACAATATCGCCAACGTAAACACCTATGGCTTCAAGTCTCAGCGTGCGATTTTCAGCGATATTTTTTACCAGACCCTTCAGGGCGCTTCCGCAGGCACAGCCAACCGAGGCGGTACTAACCCCTCAAGCGTCGGCTACGGCTCGCAGCTCGCCGCCATCCAGACTCAGATGAGCCAGTCGAGTATGCAGTCAACAGGCTACGGAATGGACGTCGCCATCACAGGCGAGGGCTTCTTCCAGGTCATGGATCCCGACGGCAACATCTTCTACACAAAGGCCGGTATCTTCGACTATGACTCCAACGGCTATCTGGTGGATGTTAACGGCAATTTCGTTCTCGGAACGGAAAGCTCCGACGGCGCTCCCGACTCGAAGAAGATAAAGCTTGACAACATTGGCTCGGTCAACCCCGCCGCCGCCGCCTATGCCACCACGATCAACGGCATCAAATACACGATCAATGCCACAAATCCCACTGCCAAGGGCAATTTGAGTATGTCTCTCGGCGCCAGCTCCCAGCTTCCCAAGGGGCAGGACGTTCAAGCCAGCATCTCCTCAAGCGGCACTATAACGGTGCTTTTGAGCAACGATGCCAAGTTTGCAAGCCTTGCCGATTTGAACCAAAAGATTAACGCCGCCATCACCGAGGCGAACGGCGGTTCTCCGCACGTTGCGGGCAACTTTGAGCTGATATCCCTCGACGCCGACGCTATCTTCACCGCCAACGGCTCTCTTACCGGCGCTGAGATCTGCGGAACGGACTTTGACTATCAGCCCGGCACACTCACCGTTCCCGACGGTTCGGGCAATCCCACAACGACCGTTCCCAAGCTCTTTGACGGCGCTATGACCATCGTAAACACCAGCAGCACCTTCAGCGGTCAGGGAGAGATAGCTAACTTTACAGCCACCTTTAGCGAGGCGGATGCCGTAAACAACGAGCCCGCCAAGTGGACAATTACTCTGGAGGACGCCAACGGCACTGTCTACACCGGCGAGGTCGCCGACGGCGAGAGCTATACCCAGCTCCAGCTTAAAAATACCAGCACCCCCGATGATGATGACTTCATCACCGTTACATATCCCAACTACGACTCGCTGGTAACAAAATATAAGCTCGCAAATCCCGGCTCTGACCCCAGCGGCAGCGACAGTATGTCCGCCTTTGCAACCGGCGTAAAGGGTACGCTTACCCCCGCAAAGCCCTCTGTCAACCTTGGTCTTTCCTCCGGCTCGTTCACCCTCTCCGGCGGCACTGAGGGCGGTCCTGTAACCCTCGATGAGCTGACCAGCATTTCCATCGGAGCGGACGGCATCATCTCCGTTACCCATCCTGAAAAGGGCACAGTCGCAGCGGGACGTATCTCCCTGGCAAACTTTGCAAACCCCGCAGGTCTTGAGCTGAACGGAACAAACTACTACTCTGCCTCCGCAAACTCCGGCGAGGCTCAGCTCTGCGATCCCGGCTCTGACGGCACGGGCTCTCTCAAAAGCAACGCTCTGGAAATGTCCAATGTTGACCTTTCCTCTGAGTTTGCCGATATGATAACGACCCAGCGCGGCTTCCAGGCAAACTCCCGCATCATCACAGTTTCCGACACGATGCTTGAGGAGCTTATAAACCTCAAGCGATAATATTTAAATCATCATCTCCCATGGCGGCTTAAAGCCGCCATGGGAGGAGAAATACAGGCGCTGTCCGCTTTGAAAGGTGGAGGTAAATACATGATTATCTTAACAAAGCTGAACGGAACGCCCTTTGTTCTTAATTGCGACCTTATTGAAACCATTGAGGAAAATCCCGATACTACCATACGACTGGTAAGCAAGAATTTCCACATAGTTCGTGAATCAATGGTTGAGGTTGTTGAAAAGGTTATTGCCTACCGATGCGCTACTCACGGCGAAATCAAGCTGGTAGGACCTGATACGAAAGAGGGCTAGTCCGTAAATGAAAAGAAAGATAGACCTGATGTCAATTATCGGTCTTGTCCTTGCGGTGGGGCTGATAGTATTCTGCATTATGCTCACCAAGCTCACCGCCGAGGACGGTTCGGTTTCATACACCGTGCTGCCTGTTAACCTTGGAAGCTTCTTCGATTTGCCGAGCATCGGCATCGTTGTCGGCGGCGTTTTTGCAGCGCTTATGGTTAGCTTTCCGCTGGAGCAGTTCACGAGGATACCAAAGCACCTTAAGATAATCTTTTCTCCTCAGCGCTTTGATCCCGAGGAATACATAAGTGTGCTGGTCGAATGCGCCAAGAAAGCGAGAATTAACGGTCTGCTGGCTCTTGAGGAAGACGCAAACGCTGTTGAGGACGTGTTTTTGCGCAACAGCCTCCAGATGATAGTAGACTCCATAGACCCGGAAAAGGTAAAATACCAGATGGAGTCATGGGTAAACAGCGTCGAAGAACGTCATATTCAAGAGCGCTCGTTTTATGACAAGGGCGCGGCGCTCGGTCCGGCATTCGGTATGATAGGAACCCTCATCGGTCTTATCAATATGCTCAAAAACCTTACCGATATTGAGACTGTCGGTCCGAATATGTCGGTAGCGCTGGTTACAACATTCTACGGCTCGTGCCTTGCGAACATCTTTTTTATGCCCGTCTCAAACAAGCTGAGAGTCCGCCACGAAGAGGAATACATCTGTATGCAGATAATCTGCGAGGGAGTGCAGTCCATCCAGTCAGGCGAAAACCCCAAGCTTATAGAAGATAAGCTTATTCACCTGCTCCCCAACTACAAGCGCGAGAAGATCGCCGGCTTGGACGAGGAGAGCGGCGGAAAGGGAAAGGGCAAGGGCAAGGCGAAAAAGGGCAAGGCAAAAAAGGAAGAATAAGCCCGCTGCTTCAAGCTTACTAAGTCAACAACATAAGACGTGTGCTGCCGAGAAGCTGTCGGTATGCGTCTAACGGAGGCGTCTATGCAAAGAAAAAACCGAGGAGGAGAGGAGGGCGGCGGCGATTCCTGGATGAACACTTATGCGGACATGGTAACACTGCTGCTCACGTTCTTTGCGGTGCTTTTAAGTATGTCCACCGTTAACCAGGAAAAGTTCAATGCCTTTATAAGATCCTTTTCAAACCTACCTCCTGACGTTATAGAAGAAATAATAATCGGCGGTGAAAACCCCGACGAGGATCCGGATGCCACGCAGCCAACTCCCGATGAGGTAATGGCGGCGATGAACGACCTTTATCAAAAGCTTTCTGCCTACATAGAAGAACACAATATGCAGCAGCAAATAAGCATACAAATGGTAAAGGATGTTATTTTTATCCGCTTTGACAGCGCCATTTTCTTTGAGCCGGATGACTATACGCTGCTTTCCGGCTCAGACGAAACGCTTTCATTTATCGGCGACGGCATTAACGAATACGAGGAAATGATAAAGCTTGTTTCAGTCTGCGGACACACGGCAACCGTTAGCGAGGACTATCCGGTTTCAGAATGGATGCTCTCGTGCCAGAGGGCTGCCGTCGTTACCATGTATTTAGACGAGCAAAAGCATTTTAACTCAGATAAGCTGATATCCATTGGCTATGGCAACAACCTTCCGGTGGCGGAAAACGAGACCGAGGAGGGAAGAAAGAAGAACAGACGTGTTGAGATGGCTATTATCGGCTTGAACAGTAACTTCTCCTTTGACCCCTATACGGGACTGTCCGATTTGTATGAGCAGGCAGAGAATATCACGCCCCCGGCTCAATACCCGGAAAATCCCGACGAAGCAGGGGAAGTTGAGCTTGTCACTCCTAAGCCGGGCAGCACGTTGATAGATACCCCCGCTGATGTACCTGATAACAGCTCTGTTCCGGACGATGTTCAGATAGGAGTATCTCCCTACGAATAAAGCTCTCACGCGTATCAGTTGAAAGGGCTTGCCTTGATTTCTTACCACATCCAGAAAGGAGCTGAGTGCGGATATGGCAGAAGCGTTATCACAAAATCAGATAGACGAGCTGCTAAGCCGAATGCGTTCGGGCGAAGTCTCTCAGACTCCTACAGAGCCGGAACAAAAAATCAAGGAATATGACTTTTCCTCACCAAAGAAATTTACGAAGGATCAGTTAAAATCCTTAAACAGTCTTTACGAAAACTATGCGCGTGTGCTATCCTCATATTTCACAAGCATTCTTAGAAGCGCCTGTGAGGTTACGATCAGCCAGATTGAGGAGCAGCGGTACTACGAATTCAGCAACGCGCTTCCCGATAATACGCTCATCGGCATCATCTCCTTTATGCCGGAAGATGCCGACTATGACGATATGGCGATGATGTTTGAGCTTTCAACCACCTTTGGCTTTCTTCTGATAGACCGCCAGATGGGCGGTACGGGCGAGCTTTACGCGCCTGACCGCGACTATACCGAAATTGAATTGTCGCTTCTGAAGATGGTTATGGGCAATGCCACGAAATACCTTCAGGACGTATGGAGCGGCTCATTGCCCGTGAAAACGGAGCTTCAGTCAGTTGAGACGAACGGTCGCTTTATCCAGACCTATGCCCCGCAGGATATCGTTGTTATCATCACCTTTGAGATAAACGATGAGTACTATAAAGGCACTGCGAATATGTGTATGCCGACGGCGAACCTGGAAGATATTATCAGCACTTTCATGGTCAAGTACAATCACTCCGTTAAGCAGCAGGACGAGGAAAAAGAGCAGCAAAAGAGAAACCGCATTATGGACTATCTCAAGTCCTCGGAAATTGAGATGGAAGCGCATCTCGACGACTGCCTGATGAGCCTCGGCGACCTTACCCAGCTTCAGGTAAACGACGTCATCTCGCTTAACAAGAAAATAGACGAGGACATTACAGTCAACGTGGAGGGTATCCCATGGTTCCGCGCGAGACTTGGGGAGGTCGATTCGCACAAGGCGTTGAAACTTGTCAAAACCGATGTAAACAGCGTTGAATGAAAAGAGGGAAAAACAGGTGAACAAGGATCTAATTTTGGCTGCTGACGAGCTTGATACTATAGGCGAAATAATGAATATTAGTATGGGCGCTGCCGCGACAGCCGTATCTACGATGCTTGAGCGTCAGGTTGTCATCACCACCCCGAACATCACCCAGGACCGCTTTGGCAACATAGATATGTCAGAGCTTGAACCTGCTATCGTAGTTAAAATAAATTACGTCGAGGGCATTTCCGGCATGAACCTCATAATGCTAAGACGAAATGATATGCGCATAATCCTCGATCTCCTCATGGGCAACGACGGCGATGACGACAACTTTGAATTCGACGAAATGAGTATGAGCGCCGCCTGTGAGGTTATGAACCAAATGATGGGTGCTTCGGCGACCGCTCTTTCAGAGCTTTTAAATAAGCCGATAAACATATCAACACCGCAAGCCTTCCTGGTGGAAACCTCACAGGAGGCTCACGACTATTTCTCGGAGGTGGGAGACGACGACAGCGTTCTGGCGATATCCTTCAAAATGACTATAAAGGAGACACTGGACACTACCTTTACTTCCATTATGCCGGCAGACCTCACGAAAGACATCGTGTCGTCACTAAACGGCGAGATTGACGAGGATGACGACTTTGAGCCGGCAGCGGCAGCGCCGCCGCCCCCCCCCCCCCCCCCCCCCCCCCCCCCCCCGGCCCCCCCCGCCCCCCCCAAGGGGCCCCCCCCCCGCCCCCCCCCCCCCCCCCCCCCCCCGGCCCCCCCCCCCCCCCCAGCCCCCCCCCCCCCCCCCCCCC
>JAHAWY010000031.1 GCA_018385135.1 Oscillospiraceae bacterium
GATATCGTCTTGTGAAAGCGCCGGAGGATTGTATAGTCGGTGATATTCTACGTCTGACAGAAGGTGACCTTGCACCGGTCGCTTGCCTTGAATGCGGGAGCAAGCCTTGTGAGAGAGCCTCCGAGTGCCGTACCTACCCGATGTGGGCTGAGTTCCATAAAATTGTAAATAACTATTTTGACGGAATTACGCTTGCCGATCTGATGAGAATAGATATTTCTGATAACTACTCGATATAATTTCTTATATGCAGAGTGTAGTTGAGCTGAGGAGCAATATGCTGCCGCCTGACTCAGACATTCAACCTTTGCAAATATTAAAAACCACCCGCAAGTACGGGTGGTTTTTGATGTTTAAAATAGGCTTATTTCATTGCGTTAACGATAGCCTGAGTGTCTCTTGCGATCACCAGCTCTTCGTTGGTGGGGATGACCATGACCTTGACCTTGCTGTCCTCGGTGCTGATGAACATTTCCTTGCCGCGGTTCTTATTGGCTTCCTCGTCGATCTTAACGCCAAGATAGCCGAGATACTCACAGATAGCAGCACGGGAGTCACAGCCGTTTTCGCCGATGCCGCCTGTGAAAGCAATGCCGTCAACACCGTTCATGGCAGCGGCATAAGAGCCAACGACCTTTGCAACCCAGTAATGGAACATATCCAGAGCAAGCTGAGCGCGCTCATTGCCCTCCTCAGCAGCCTTGCCGAGATCGCGGAAATCGCTGGAGACGCCGGAAACGCCCAGAACACCGGACTTTTTGTTCATCATGGTCATGACCTCGTCCATGGTCATGCTGTACTTATTCATAATGAACTGCAAAACAGTGGGGTCGATGTCTCCGCAGCGGGTACCCATAGGCAGACCGACCAGAGGAGAAAGACCCATAGAGGTATCCACACACTTGCCGCCCTTAACAGCGGAGAGGGAGGAACCGTTGCCGAGGTGGCAGACGATTATCTTGCTGTTGGGATCATCAAGCTTGCCGAGCATACGGCGTGCGTTCTCGGAGACAAAGCGGTGGCTGGTGCCGTGGAAGCCGTAGCGGCGGAGATTGTCTTTTTCGGTGTATTCATAAGGGATGGCATAGGTGCATGCCTTTGCGGGCATAGTCATATGGAAAGCGGTGTCGAAAACAGCAACCATAGGAACCTTGTCGCCCATGACCTTGCGGCAAGCCTCAATGCCCATGATGTTAGCGGGGTTGTGGAGAGGACCGAGGGGGATGCAGCGCTCAATAGCGTCCATGCAAGCCTTGTCAATGAAAACAGACTTTGCAAATTCGATGCCGCCGTGGAGAACACGGTGACCAACGGCGGAAATCTCGCTCATGGAGCTTACAACGCCGTATTCGGGGGAAACGAGCTTGTCGAGAACGGCTTCAATAGCCTCTGCGTGGGTGGGCATGGAAAGGTCTGCTTCAAAAACAGGCTTGCCGTTAACGAGGGGTTTATGCTTGATGTGACCGTCGATACCTATGCGTTCGCAAAGACCGATGGCGTGGATGCTCTCGTCCTCCATGTCAATGAGCTGATACTTCAGCGAGGAGCTGCCGGCGTTTATAACCAGAATTTTCATGTTTCTACCCTTTCTTCTTGTAATAAGGTTTTAATAATTGTAAAATAATGCAGAAAGCACTATAAAATTACACACTTAGGTATTTTAATACCATACTGTACCAAATTGCAAGGCTTTTTAGTATTTTGTTTCATTTTATGCAATAATGTAATAAATTAACCTTATTTATCGTCTATAAGGAGAAATGCTATGAAGATTATTGGCGTTGTAGGGGAGTACAATCCATTTCATAACGGTCACAAGCTTCACATTATCGAAAGCAAGAAGCTGCTTGAGGAAAAAAGCGCCGCAGTATGTGTAATGTCCGGCGATTTTGTCCAGCGTGGTGAGCCGGCGATTTTTTCTAAGCACGCTAGGGCGGAGGCGGCTGTGCGCTCCGGCGCTGATTTGGTTCTTGAGCTGCCGTTGCCGTGGGCGCTTTCATCAGCGGAGGGCTTTGCACGCGGCGCTGTAGGTATTTTAGGTGCGCTTGGACGCGTTGATTATCTGAGCTTCGGCAGCGAATGCGGCGATATCAACACCCTTTCAAGTCTTGCAACTGCAATAATGGATCCGAAGCTTGATGAACAGATAAGAGTTGAGCTTGAAAGCGGCATATCCTATGCCGCCGCGCGGCAAAAGGCGCTGGCAAGGCAGATCGGCAGCATGGCAGAACACCTTGCAACGCCCAACAACATTCTGGGCGTTGAATACCTCAAAGCGCTATTCAGCCAGCATTTGCGCATTAAGCCGATGACGGTTCAGCGCTTCGGTGCAGGACACGACGAGACCGGCGGCTCTGCCTCGGATATAAGAAAGCTCATTAAAACCGGCGGTAGATATAAGCACTATATGCCCAAGGAGGCATTTGATGTATTTAAGCGAGAAAGAGAGCAGGGCAGAGGTCCTGTATTCCCCGAAACTCTTGAAACGGCGCTTATCTCGCGTTTTAGAATGATGAGCGTTGAAAACTACAACAGCCTGCCCGATGCCGCTGAGGGGCTGGGAAACCGCCTTTTCATGGCGGCGCATGAGGAAACCACTATCGACGGCATCCTCTCGGCTGCGAAAACTAAGCGCTATGCGCTTTCCCGCATCCGCAGAATGTATATGTGCGCCGCGCTGGGAATAAAGGCTGGCTATGCCGACGGTATACCTCCATATACGCGTGTGCTCGCTGCTAACAGTCTGGGCAGGGAGGCACTTCGCATTCTCCAGGAGAATTCTGCGATACCGATTGTAACAAAGCCTGCTGAGATTAAGAATTTGTCAAAGGAGTGCCGCGAGTTATTTGACCTTGAGAGCAGCGCTCACGACCTCTATTGCCTTGCTTATACCGCCAGAGAGGAACGGCGTGGTATGGCGGAATGGCGCATCAGCCCAAGATTTGTTTGATTGCATTGTCAAATTACAACAAGCAAATTGATTATATTTTGTAGGCAATTTAGAAATCATCCACAAAATATTGCTTTTGTTACCGTTTTGTTATAATGTTTCTTTGTATATTTTTTGAGAATCCACACTTTATAGGGGAATATTATGAAAAGAACTATATATATGCTTGTTACGGTTGCGGTCGTTATCGCTCTGTTCCTGTTTTTTACAGGGGCAGTTGGCGACCGTGACAAGAGCAGCGAAAACGACGAAGAAACAAACATCATCACAATCGGCGTTTATGAGCCGCTGACGGGAGTCGAGGCGGAGGGCGGCTTAAAAGAGCTTCTCGGTATACGCTATGCTCACTCTGTCACCCCGACGGTTGAGGTAGCAGGCGTTAGCTACACCATCAAGCTGCTGGAGCTTGATAATGAGTCTGACGCTGAAACAGCTATACTCGACGCAAAGTATCTGATAAAGGAAGGGGTTATCGCGGTTCTCGGCTCATACGGAGCTGAGCTTTCTGCTGCGGGCGTTCCTGTCCTTGCCGAAAGCGGCATACCATGTATTGTACCTTCGTCGGCATTACCCGACCTTTCTGAAGCCGGTTCGTCGATTTTCAGCGCTTCTTATGATTACTCCTTTCAAGCGTCGGTAATGGCAAACTATTCCTCCAGCAAGGGCTATAAGACTGTTGTTGTCCTTTCGCAGATGGATGACGTCTATTCTAAAACTATGGCAAAATGCTTCACAGACGAGTTTATACGTCTTGAGGGGAACGTTTTTGCCTACACCTATGAGCAGGGGCAAAACAACTTCCAAAGCATTGCCGCTATGATACAATCCGTTAAGGCGGACGCTGTGTTTTTGCCTGCCACAATCGGAACTACTGCAAATGTAATTAAGCAGCTTCGCCGAAACGACATTAACTGTCCCATCCTCGGGGGTGACAGCTATGACTCCACGCTGCTTTTTGAAAGCTGCTCCAACTACGGCAGAGATGTTTATTTCTGTTCAAGCTTTTCAGACACCGACAGATCAAATCTTATAGCCGCTGAGTTTGTTCCGAAATTTGCCTCATGGATAAAGGCGGACGGCGACCACTACCAGATGAACGGTCAAACAGAATCAGTCTCCCATATTTCCGCCCTTGCATACGACTCTTACATGGCGCTTGTTGACGCTCTTTCCCGTTCCGAAAGCTTAAATCCGGATGATATCTCCTTGGCGCTCGCTGCCTGCGATTACAGCGGAACAACAGGTAAGGTTTCCTTTGACCAAAGCGGAGCTCTAATCGAAAAGCATTGCTTTGTAAAAACCTTTGATGTTGAAGAAAAAAAGTTTGAAATTATGCAGACCAGTTCTGTCGGAAAATAATACACAAAATGAAAATGAAGCGCACTGTCGATCAGGCGCTTCATTTTTGCGCACAAAATATTATAACAGGTTAAAGCGTTAAACAGCCAAAACGACCAAAATAGTATAAAGTTGTATTTTTCACTTGAATTTATGGGCAGGAATGATAAAATCATTTGTAAATACAGGGCAATATGCCAAACTATTTGAAAGTGAGCGTGAATACAGTGGAAAACATAAGTATAGAAAAGACAACCGCTCCTAAGGAAAAGCCAAATGCAAACGGCATTCCTTTCGGTACGTATTTTTCCGACCATATGTTCCTTATGAACTATGACGAAGGGCAGGGCTGGCATGATCCCCGTATCGTACCCTACGGCGATCTTCATCTTTCTCCCGCTTCAATGGTTCTTCACTACGCTCAGGAGATTTTCGAGGGTATGAAGGCTTACCGCAGTGCAAACGGCGAGGTTCTGCTTTTCCGTCCTGATGAGAATATCAAGCGTATGAATTCCTCCGCGGAGCGTCTGTGCATTCCCCAAATTCCAGAGGATATTTTCATGCAGGCGCTGAAAAAGCTGGTTGAGCTTGATAAGGACTGGGTTCCCTCTGAGCCTGACACCTCTCTTTATATACGCCCCTTTGTTTTTGCGACCGACCCGCATCTTGGTGTCCACGCCTCACACAGCTATCTTTTCGCAATCATCACTTCCCCTGTTGGCAGCTACTACCCCGAGGGACTTAACCCCGTTCGTATTATGATCGAAAGCGAGGACGTTCGCGCTGTTCGCGGCGGAACAGGCTATACAAAGTGCGGCGGTAACTACGCTGCCTCCATTCGCGCAGGCTCGCGCGCAGAGGCTCAGGGCTACAGTCAGGTTCTCTGGCTTGATGGAGTCTCTCGCCGCAACATAGAAGAGGTCGGCGCAATGAACGTCATGTTCAAGATAAACGGCAAAATCGTCACTCCCGCGCTGACCGGCAGCGTTCTGCCCGGCATCACAAGAAAGTCCGCCATTGAGCTGCTGAAAAGCTGGGGCTATGTTGTTGAGGAGCGTGAGCTGCCGGTAGATGAGCTGGTTCAAGCCGCCGATAACGGCACTCTTGAGGAGGCTTGGGGAACCGGCACAGCCGCTGTTATCTCACCCATCGGCGAGATCAATTTTGACGGAAAGAAGCACGAAATTGGCGGCTTTAAAATCGGAACACTCACTCAGAAGCTCTACGATACCCTCACGTCAATTCAGTGGGGCAAGACAGAAGACAGCTTCGGCTGGTCGGTGAAGGTGTGCTAAAGCTTATAGCTGCAATGGTGGTTTTCGGCACGATAAGCTTGTTTGTCAAAAACGTTGCTCTATCGTCAGGCGAAATCGCCCTTTGGCGCGCGGTGATCGCAGCTTTGGTTCTGCTGCTATATAAGCTTATCCGGCGCGAAAACCTGCCTTTCAAGAATATCAAAGCTGACCTTGTGCCGCTGCTTGTATCCGGCGCGGCGATCGGCTTTAACTGGGTGCTGCTCTTTGAAGCCTACCGCTACACCAGCGTTTCGGTTGCAACGCTTTGCTACTATTTTTGTCCGGTGCTTGTAATGGTGCTTTGCCCTCTCATATTTAAAGAGCGAGTGACGTTGAAGCAATGTATATGCTTCGTGTTTGCCACTGCGGGGCTTGTTATGATAATCGGCGCACGCCGCGGCGGCGGCTCCAATGAGCTTATCGGTATTTTACTAGGCTTGAGCGCTGCCTGCCTTTATGCTTTCATCGTTCTGATGAACAAGCGCATCAAAACCGTCGGCGGTGTTGATAAGACAGTTTATCAGTTCCTCGGTGCGATCATAGTCCTCGCGGTCTATGTTCCGCTCACAAGCGGATATCAGATCACCACTCTTGACGCAACGGGTTATTTGTGTCTGCTTTTACTTGGCGTTTTGCACACCGGCATTGCCTACTGTATGTATTTTTCGGCAGTGGGGGAGCTGTCGGGGCAGGTGATAGCCATTTTTAGCTATATCGACCCTCTTGTGGCGTGCCTTGTTTCCTTTGTTTTTCTGGACGAAAGCGTTACGCTGCTCCAGGTCGTCGGCGGCGTGCTGGTTTTGGGCTTCACATTGCTAAATGAGCTTAACATAGGCAAAAAAGCCGGCGCAGCCAGTAGTAATTCATAAAACTAAATTTTTGTTTAATATGCTTCGCTTTTAAAAACGGTGTGTATCGAGCGTTTCGATACACACCGTAAAATATTTATGCGCCTGTCTGTTTGGAAACGATATTAACAGCACCGTATTTTTCACGAAGCTTAGGCTTTTCAATCTTTCCCGTGGGGTTTCTGGGGATAGTATCGAAAATTATCTCACGCGGACGCTTATAGCGGGGAAGGGCTGTGCAAAACTCGTTTATTTCCTCTACCGTTGCGGTTGCTCCCGGCTTTAGCTCAATGATGGCACTTGCAATCTCGCCAAGTCTCTGATGCGGACGTCCTATTACGGCAACGTCCTTTATTTTGTCGTTACTGCGCAGGAGATGCTCAATTTGAACGGGATAGAGGTTTTCACCGCCTGTGATTATAACATCCTTTTTGCGGTCAACGAGCCAAATGAAGCCGTCCTCGTCAACGCGCGCCATATCCCCGGTCCAAAGCCAGCCGTCTTCCGAGAGGGACTCTTTCGTTGCCTGCTCGTTTTTGTAATAACAGGTCATTACGCCGGGACCGCGTACTGCAAGCTCGCCAACCTCACCGTCGGGTACAGGTTTTTTTGCGGAGTCAACAACCATTGTTTCCCAGCCAAAGCCCGCAACGCCGATTGCACCGACCTTGTGAATGTTCTCAACGCCAAGATGCACGCAGCCGGGACCGATTGATTCGGACAGACCGTAGTTTGTGTCATACTGATGGTTTGGAAAGTATTTCTTCCAGCGGTTTATAAGCGCGGGCGGCACAGGCTGTGCGCCGATGTGCATTAATCGCCATGCGGAAAGGTCGTAATCTCCAAGCTTAACGTCGCCGCGGTCAAGAGAGTCAAGTATATCCTGCGCCCAGGGAACAAGCAGCCAAACGTTTGTTGCCTTCTCCTGGGATGCCGTCTCCAAAATCCATTTGGGGCTTATGCCGCGTAGCAAAACTGCCTTGCTGCACGAATATAAACTGCCGAACCAGTGCATTTTAGCTCCCGTGTGGTAGAGCGGCGGCATACAGAGAAAGCAGTCGCCGCGCATTTGCCCGTGATGATGCTGCTCACAGACCGCTGAATGCATAAGACTGCGGTGCTTGTGCAAAATCGCCTTGGGAAAGCCCGTTGTGCCTGAGGAAAAGTAAATTGCGGCGAAATCATCGTCAGTTATTTCAACCGGCGGGCGGCGGCTTGAGCAGTAGGACATGAACTGATAGTAGCTCTCTGCCCAATCGGGGCAGGAGCCGCCGACATAATAAAGCTTGCGCACTGTGGGCATATCGTCTTTTACCGCTGCAACGCGCTCTACAAACTCATTGCCGAAAACCAGCAGAGAGCAGTCGGCAAGGTCAAGACAGTATTTTATCTCATCGGCAGTATAGCGGTAGTTCAGGGGAACTGCAAGCGCGCCCGCTTTTAAAACACCGAAGTATATCGGCAGCCACTCAAGGCAGTTCATAAGCAGAATACCGACCTTATCGCCCTTTTTTACACCGTTTGCCAGCAGCAGATTTGCAAAGCGGTTGGCGCGGCAGTCAAAATCCATCCATGAAATTTCGCGGCGATAGGTGTCCTCGCGGTAGTTCATTTCAACTAGGTTGAATTCCTTCCATGAGGGTTTAAGCTCGCTCGGCTCATGCTGGGGGTTTATCTCCACCAGCGCAGTCTCATATGGAAACTGATGTGCATTTCTCTCAAGCAGTTCTGTAATGGGCATAGTACATTCTCCTAACCACGGGGCAGCCGGATACCCGGCGACCCTAAATAAAACGCCCCTCGGAAAATCCGAAGGGCGAAAATAATTCGCTGTACCACCTTGGTTCGCGGCTTGCTCACACAAGCCGCCTCATTAGCTCACTTCCATCGCTTGCCGCGCCGTGCAATGAGCTTGACGCTGTAACGGGCGCAACCGTCGCAGCCTACTGAGCATAGCCGTTCGGTGCGAAGCTAGAGGATGTATTAGGCGAAGCTTCCCCGTGCGCCTCTCATCAGCCGGCAGCTTTCTGTACGGTTATAGAACGCTTACTTGTTCCTCATTATCGCTTTTATCGTTTAAATTACTGATATAAATAATAAGCTCTATGGTCTGAATTGTCAAGCCTGCGGAGTTTTTTCGGCGCGGCGTACAAGTTTTCCGGAAAAAGAAACGGCAAAATCCGTTAAAATGCAATGCTTATGTGCCAAGCGCCTTTCAGCCCTCCTTAGAGGGGAAGAATTCTTTTTTATACGCATCGTCAAAGGTGTCATCGATAGCTTTTTGCAGCTTTTTGAAGTAGTCCAGCGTGAAGCGGCGAAAATCGTCGCAGTTGCGGTTTTCCATTGCCATACGGTTGCAGCTAAGTCCAATGCGCCCGAAGCGGTCGGGACTGTCAATCGCAACACAGCGGTCACGAATTTCCGGATGACTGTATAGCACCGAATAGCAGATATAGGCAAAACCCAGACCGCTTTCGACTGCCTGCATTATAAGGTTGAGGTCATGCGTTTCGCAGACGATGCGCGGATGCACCTTGCGGCGCTCGTAAACGGAGTCAACGTGCCAGCGCATCGCGCCGCCCTTTGAGGCGGTAACCAAGCGCTCGTCTCGCAAATCCTCGAAGCTTAAGGATTTGCGCTTTAAAAACGGATGCCCCGGCGGAAGCAGCGCATAGGCAGTGTCATAAAAGGCTATTTGAGTATCTATTACCTCGTCCGCTTCGATTGGAGGGTCGCAAAGGGCAAAATCCGCCTCGCCGGTGATTACGGCGCGTGCCATTTCCTGATAGGTGCCGTATATTACCTTTAAGCCGTAGCCCGCGTTTTTCTTCTGAAAGTCCACTATCATGCCGGAGGTATAGGCTTGAGTGTTGCTCATAAGAGTGATGGTGCGGTTTTGCTTTTCTAAAACATAGTCCATCTCTGTGTAGAGGTTTTCCATGTCCGCCAGCACCTTTTTTGCCTTGATATAAAAAACCTCGCCGTAATGATTGAGCCTGATCTGGCGACCAACCTTGTCAAAGAGCTGAGTGCCAAGCTCCTCCTCTATCTGACCGATGATTTTAGTGAGGTATGGCTGGGCAATCCCCAGCTTCTCGGCGGTTTTAGAAACGTGCTGAAGCTCCGCTGTCAGACAAAAGAAGCGCAGATCTCTCAATTCCATAGAACACACCCAGCCTTTCGGACGAAAGATAATGTATATTATACAT
>JAHAWY010000032.1 GCA_018385135.1 Oscillospiraceae bacterium
CTGAAAACAATGATAGCGCTTGCCATTATTGCGCTTGCCGCACCATTGGCGCTCTCCTTTGGAGCGGTTGGCTGCATAATGAGCTATAGAGGCGTTGAAAGTTTGCTTCCCAAGGCAGTTACGGTTACGGTTAATAGCGTTGCCGAGGCAATGGGAAACAAGTTCGAGGTGTATAATGCACTCGGACGCGAAATTGCCAACGAGGACGAGCTTGTTAACCCTGAGCTGACAGAGAAACAGAAACAGAGCTTCCTTGACAACAAGGCGAGAGAGTATAATCTTTCTGCCGCTATCTATCTGGATGCCAAGGGCGTTTCCGCAGATGGGACAGACTGCTCCTCCTCCAATTTCTATGTCTCTGCTATGACGGGCAATACGACTATATGCGCACCGGAGACAATTCCCGTGAGCGGAGAGTTCGGCTACGTTGTTTCCTCGCCTGTTCGCTCCGGCTCTGAAATAGTGGGCGTTGCGGCGCTTGTTGTCCCCTTGGACGCGGTCAGCTCCATTACTGAGATATCTAAGGTGAGCGAAAACGGCTTTACTTATCTGATAGACAAAAACGGCGGCATGGTTATGCATCCCGATCTCCAGCTTGTTAAGGACAGGGAAAATGTTGAAGCTGATGCTGCCGGCAACTCGGAGCTTTCCTCTCTTGCCTCAATACACGCGAGAGCCAGAGGCGGAGAGACAGGATACGGCGCGTATTCCTACAACGGAGAAAAGAGGCTTATCGCCTATGCGCCCGTGTCCAACACCGACGGTTGGAGCATCTGCGTTGTTTGCCCGCTTTCTGATTTCACCGACAGTGCGAAGGATACGGTTCTAATTCTGGCTATTCTTCTTGTTGTATTTATCCTTTACGGCGCGTGGGGAACCAGGATGCTGATTAGAAGGATTGCTGAGCCGGTCAACATTTGCGTTTCGGCCTTGGATCAAATGGCAAAGGGCGATTTCCATACACCGCTGCCGCAGGCGAACGCAAAATCCCAGGAGCTTTACGATATCCAAAGCCATCTTGATGTGATGCGCAACTATACCAATTCCGTAATTGCCGACGTATCATATGTACTCTGCAATATGGCAGACGGAGACTTTACCGCTACAGCTAAGGTTCCGGAGTGCTATCAGGGTGACTTTACGGAGATACTCGAAGCAGAAAGAACCATACGGGACAACCTTTCCGATGCCGTTAAAAATGTATATCTCATCTCAAACGGGGTGTCCAACGGCTCCGAGCAGGTGGCAAACGGCGCACAGGCACTTGCACAGGGCGCAACGGAGCAGGCAAGCAGCGTTGAGGAGCTTTCGGCAACCATCGGCGAGGTAGCAAGACAGATAGAGGCAAGCGCAGCCGACGCTGAAAAGGCAAATGTGATCACGATGGAAACCGAGAGGATCGTGAATGAAAGCTCCGAGGCAATGGAACAGGCGAGCGCTGCCATGAACGAGATAAGCGAGACCTCGAAGGATATAAGCAAGGTCATCAAGGCGATAGATGATATCGCGTTCCAGACCAACATACTGGCGCTTAACGCAGCGGTTGAGGCTGCGCGCGCGGGATCGGCAGGCAAGGGCTTTGCGGTTGTTGCGGACGAGGTTAGAAACCTCTCGCAGAAATCCGCGGAAGCAGCGAAG
>JAHAWY010000014.1 GCA_018385135.1 Oscillospiraceae bacterium
ACCCCATAAAAAAAATCATTTAAAAATTATCACCGCGCGGCGGGGGGCTTCAAAAAAACCCACCCGCGGCCCCCCCGCTATCCGCCCCCCCCCCCCCCCCTTCTGTGCTTCTTTTAAAACAGGCTCATTTGGCTGGTGTCCGGCATATTACCGAGCGCGCCCAGCTCCTTTAGCTGCTCTATATGGGTTTTACTTACCTTAGGGCAGGCGCTCATAAGCTCCTCAACGGAGATGAAGCGCCGTCCGCCCTCGCGGCAGTTCTCAAGGTCGCGCGCTGCCGCCTCGCCAAGACCGGCAATCGCTATAAAGGGCGGGATGAGCGTGTTGCCGTCGATGACGAATTTTGTAGCCTTCGAGCGGTATATATCCATGCGGGCAAAGTCAAAGCCCCGCATATAAAACTCATAAACGACCTCAAGCGTTGTGAGTGTATCGGAGTCCTTTGCGCTGGCGTTGGGGTCAAGCTTGATCGCCTTTATCTTCTGCCGTACCGGCTCTATGCCCCTTGTCATCAGCACCGCGTCAAAGCTGTCGCTGCGGCGGTAAAAATAGCAACTGTAATACGCAAGGGGGTGATGGACCTTAAAATAGGCGATGCGAAACGCCATCATAACATAGGCGACGGCGTGCGCCTTTGGAAAGAGGTATTGGATTTTGCGGCAGGACTCGATATACCATTCGGGAACGCCGAGACTTTGCATTTCCTCAACGATGCCCTCCGGCCACGGCTTGCCCTTATGGATAGCGCCCTTGCGGACAGCCTCCATATATTTAAACGCACGCTTCGGCTCCATGCCCTTTGAGATCAGATAGAGCATGATATCGTCGCGGCAGCCGACACATTCGTTAACATCGGCGATGCCGTTGACAACAAGCTCGCGGATATTGCCGGCCCAAACGTCTGTGCCGTGCGAAAAGCCGGAAAGACGCACCAGCGTATCAAACTTTTCGGGAGTGGTTTCAACAAGCATCTGGCGCGTAAAGTTCGTGCCGAATTCGGGAATACCCAGCGTGCCTGTCTTGCCGATGACAGGGTCGTCCTCCGGAACGCCCAGCACCGCGGGGGATTTGAAAATGCTCATAGTGTCCGGGTCGTCAAGGGGGATCTTCTTCGCGTCCTCGCCCGTTGCGTCCTCAAGCATACGGATCATTGTAGGGTCATCGTGACCCAGCTCATCTAGCTTGAGTAGATTAGCCTCCATGCTGTGATACTCAAAGTGAGTGGTGATGATATCGCTTTCAGGGTCGTCGGCGGGATGCTGAACGGGACAAAAATCGGTAACGTCCATATCCTGCGGGATAATAACAAGACCGCCGGGGTGCTGACCTGTTGTGCGCTTAACGCCGACGCAGCCCTGCGAAAGACGGTTTTCCTCCGCCTTTGTAACCTTGATGCCGCGCTCGTTAAGGTAGTTTTTAACATAGCCGAAGGCGGTTTTCTCCGCGAGGGTGCCAACGGTGCCCGCCTTGAAAACATGGTCGCGTCCGAAAAGCGTTTCGGTATATTTATGTGCCTGCGCCTGATATTCGCCGGAGAAGTTAAGGTCGATATCAGGCACCTTGTCGCCGCCGAAGCCGAGAAAGGTCTCAAAGGGTATGTCAAAGCCGTCCTTTGCAAGCTTCTCTCCGCAGACAGGACAAAAAGCGTCGGGCATATCCGCGCCGCAGCCGTATTCCTCCTTGTGTGAGAAATCCGTGTATTTGCACTTGGGGCAGCGGTAGTGCGCGGGCAGGGAGTTTACCTCCGTGATGCCGGACATGAAAGCGACCAGAGACGAGCCGACGCTGCCGCGAGAGCCGACCAGATAGCCCGCCGCAAGCGAGTTTGCAACCAGCTTTTGCGCGGACATATATATAACGTCGTAGTGTCGGTTGAGGATGTCTCCCAGCTCGGTTTCAACGCGGGAACTGACAAGCTCCGGCGGATTGTCGCCGTATAGGTCGTGCATTTTGCCATAGACGAGGCTTTTAAGATCCTCCGCGGAGTTTTCGATTTTGGGCGCGTAAAGGTCTTTGGGCAATAGCTCTATATCCTCGCACATATCGGCGATGGCAACGGTGTTTGTGATAACCACCTCGCGGCATTTTTCCTCGCCCAGATATGAAAACTCCTCAAGCATTTCGTCGGTGGTTTTAAAGTATATCGGCAGAGACCTGTCGGCATCTTGAAATTTGCGCCCTGCCAGCAATATGTGGCGGTAGATCTCGTCCTCAGGGTCAAGGAAGTGAACATCGCCCGTGGCGACGACTGGCTTTGAGAGCTTTTCACCCAGCTCAACAATACGGCGGTTAAAGCCGCGCAGCTCCTCCTCGTCCTTTGCCATGCCGTTTTCCAGCATGAACATATTGTTGCAGATGGGCTGTATCTCAAGATAGTCGTAAAGCTGCGCCAGGCGGGTTATCTCCTCGTCGCTCTTATGCCGGGCAACGGCGTCAAAAATCTCGCCCGCCTCGCAGGCAGAGCCTACGATGATGCCCTCCCTGTATTGCAGCAGCAGGCTTTTGGGGATGATGGGGTTTTTCTTGAAATGCTCAAGATGTGATTTGGACACAATTTCGTAAAGGTTTTTCAGTCCCTTTTTATTGCGCACCAGAAGAATGATGTGGCGGGTGCGGGTGCTCCGCGGATGTGCGTTGCGCTCTGCCCGTGTGAAGCCTTCAAGCTCCGAGCGCTTTGTAATTCCGCGCTCGGAAAGCATTTCCACAAGCCGCGCCATGATACGCCCGCAGGCGTATGCGTCGTCATCGGCGCGATGGTGGTTAAACTCCGGCAGACCAAGACGAGCGGAGACGATATCAAGCTTAAAGCGCTTGAGATCGGGCAAAAGGCTTTGCGATAGCACGAGAGTGTCCATATAAACGGGAGCGAAGTCTATGCCGTGCCGCCTTGCGCAGGCGGTCATAAAGCCGAGGTCAAACTCCGCGTTATGCGCCACCAGCGGAAGCTCGCCGCAAAAGTCCATGAAGCGGCGCAAAGCGTCCTCCTCCTCAGGCGCTCCGGCAAGGTCACGGTCACTTATGCCGGTAAGCTCAATTATCTCGCGCGTGAGGGGGCGGTGGGGGTCAACAAAGGTTTGAAAATGCTCCTGCGGCTTGCCGCCCGAAAAGCGCACCGCGCCTATTTCCGTGATGCGGTCGTTTTTGGTGTCAAGCCCCGTAGTCTCGATATCGAAGGCGACAAAATCCTCGGAAAGCGCGCCGTCTTTTATATCGCCGTAAACGGCGAGCTTGTCGTCAACGTCGTTGATGTAATAGCCCTCAACGCCGAATATGACCTTAAACTTAGGCTCGTCCTCCTTGCGGGAGGAATTCACCTTTTTCGCTGCGTTCCACATTTCGGGAAACGCCTGAGCAACGCCGTGGTCTGTTATGGCAAGGGCGGGATGCCCCCATGAAGCGGCGCGCTTAACAGCCTCCGTCGGGTCGGTAAGTGCGTCTAGGGTCGAAAACTTTGTATGCAGATGCAGCTCAACGCGTTTTTCCTCCGCCGTGTCCGTGCGCTTGGGCGCTTTGCCCAGAACAACGGAGCGCGGCTCTAAGGCTATGTCCTCGTCGTAGCGGTTGTAGCCGACATAGCCTGAGACTATAACATAGTCACCGGGCTTGAGAGCTTCCAGCTCGCCGCGGTCGTCGCCCTCCTTAAAGTATTTCGATACGCGGATTGAGCTTGTATTATCGGTCATATCAAAGCACAGCACCCAGCCCTTTCGCTTTTCTATGACACGGTTTTCAGAAAAGAAGATTTTTCCCTGCACGACCACGTTGCCGGACTCAAGGTTAAGAGTGTCCATCGGCACACTCTCGCCTTTGATGGCACGACCGAAAATAACCTTGCCGGGAGCGGCACTGCCGGAGGCTTTCTTAGTCCCCGCCTCCGAGCTTGCCGGGGAGGGCTTTGCCGAATTGCTTTTGGTCAGAGCATAGGCGGTCAGCGAATTAAGCGTAACGGAGGATAAACCGTAATGAGCGGCGATACGACCTTCCAGTGTGTGCTTTTCCGCGGGAGCGGGAGCGCGGGCAAACTGCGCTTCTATGGTCATTGTCAGCCTTTCGCGGCTTACGGTCGCCGAGACTACGGCGGCGCTTTTAAGCCCGCCGCACAGATCGCCCAGATCCGCGCAAAAGGGGAACATATCCAAAAACGGGGTTTTCGTTTCATCACTCATATGTATTGCTTTCCTCCATGAATTTTGAGCCGCTTTGCTTAAAGCCCGCTTCGCACCAGCGCGCAAAGCTCGTCGGCGAGCCTGTCCTCGGGTACTTTTTTAACCAGCTCACCTTTTTTGAAGATAATGCCCTCGCCCCTGCCTCCGGCAAGACCATAATCGGCGTGCTTGGCTTCGCCCGGTCCGTTTACGGCACAGCCCATAACGGCGACCGTGATGGGCTGCTTAATATCGGAGAGCAGCTCCTCAACGCGTCGGGCAGTGCCGATAAGGTCAATGCAGGTGCGCCCGCAGGTGGGGCAGGAGATGATGTTAACACCGTCTTGCCGCAGTCCTGCCGCCTTTAGTATTGCAATGCCCGCGCGAACCTCGGAAATCGGATCCGCGGTCAATGAAACGCGCAGCGTATCGCCTATGCCGTCAAGCAGCAGAGAGCCGATGCCGACGGAGGATTTTATCACGCCCATATACTCGCTGCCGCTTTCGGTAACGCCCAGATGCAGCGGATAGTCCGTATGCTCGGCGAGCAGGCGGTATGCCTCCACCGTGTAGGGAACGGAGGAGGATTTTACGGAGATGCAGATATCGTCAAAGCCGACACGCTCTAACAGGCGAACGTGTCCCAGAGCGCTTTCGACCAGCGCGCGGGGCGTCGGTCCGTATTTTTCAAGCAGAGCCTTTTCAACGCTGCCGCTGTTTACGCCAATGCGGATGGGGATACCGTTTGCGCGGCAGGCGTCGGCAACGAGCCTTACCTTATCCTCGGAGCCGATGTTGCCGGGGTTGATGCGGATTTTGTCAAAGCCCGCGTCTGCCGCCGCCAGCGCCAGCCTGTAATCAAAATGAATATCCGCCACCAGCGGAGTGTTGGTCGCGCGGCGGATAGCGGGAAGAGCCTTTGCCGCCTTTTCATCCGGCACGGCAAGGCGCACGATGTCACAGCCGGCGTCGGCAAGCGCTTTTATCTGCGCAAGGGTGGCTTCTATATCGTCTGTTTTGGTGTTGCACATCGACTGCACCGAAATCGGCGCGCCGCCGCCAAGCTCCACACCGCCGACGGAGATTTTTTTGCTTTTCTGCCGTATCATGGATTACTCCTTTAGTCAAACTCACGCGGACGCAGTTTTAATGCGTCCGCGTATTTGTCATTTGAACAGCTTGTAGATATCATTGAGCATAACGATTGCCATCAGCCCCAGCAGCAAAACGAAGCCTGCCGTGTGAACATAGCCCTCGTATTTGGGGTTTAGCCTGCGCCGTGTAAGCCCCTCGTAGGCTGCGGTGACTAACAGAAACAGCACCCTGCCGCCGTCAAGCGCGGGGATGGGGAGCATATTCATAACTGCTAGGTTTATGGCGATAAAGGCGGCAAGATAGGCGATGCCCATCATCGCGCCCGTGGTTGTGGCCGCGGATTCGCCGACGTCGTTGATTATTTCAACGATACCCACGGGACCGGAAAGCTCTTTTAGTCCTACAGCGCCTGTCAGAAGGTCAGACAGACCGAGCCATACAAGGCGGGTAAAGTCCTTTGAGGCGTCCCACGCGCGGCTAAGGACTGTTCCGAAGCCGGTTTCCTCTGCGCCGCCCATATATATACCGATCTTTGTAACGGTTTGACCGTCAAGCTCATATTCAACGGGTGAAAGGTCAAAGTCCTTAAGCTCAAGCTTTTCGCCGTTGCGCAGGAGGATAAGGTCATAGCGCGTGTCCTCCGAACGGTTTAGAAAGAAGCTGATGTTGGAGGTGAAATAAATGCGGTGTCCGTCAATCTCGTAAAACTCGTCGCCCACCATAAGCCCCTGCTCGCCCTCATAGGGGCAGCCGGCTTCAAAGCCCGACAGCACGGGAGCGGAAAAGCTGGCAGAGCCGGGAACGAGGAACATAAGCACTATGAAGCCGAAGATAAAGTTCATGGCGGCGCCGGCGATCAAAATGAGCATCCGCTTCCACCAGACTTGGTTTGTAAAAGCGCGCGGGTCGTCCGACTCCTCGTCCTCCTCCATCGCGCAGTAGCCGCCTATAGGTACGGCACGCCAGGCATAGAGCGTTTCGCCCTTTTGCTTTTTTATGATTGCCGGACCCATACCGATTGCAAATTCGCTCACCTTTACTTTAAAGAGCTTGGCAACGGTGAAGTGACCAAGCTCATGCGTGGCGATAAGGATGCCGAAAATCAGAATTCCGAGAATTATATACATAGACAAACCTCTTGTTTGGAATTTGAACGGAAAAGCGTTCAAGGGTATTATATGCGCCAAAGGCAGATATTTTGGTAATATTCTGTTAAATCTTTCTCGGATATCTCTCGTTAACGAAGGAGCGTGCCGATTTATCGGCGTTTTGCAGCTCGGAAAGGCTTGGCGTGCCGTCCGACGAAAGCGCCTCCACCGCTTGGGCGACAATGTCGTAAATTCCGTTAAAGGAAAGCTTTTTTGCCAAAAACAGCGCCACGGCAGCTTCGTTGGCAGCGCTCATTACCGCCGCCGCCGTGCCGCCGCGCCTTGCACAGTCCATAGCGAGGGCGAGACAGGGAACCTTGTCAAAATCAGGCTCTGAAAAGCTCAATTCGCCGAGACCGGCAAAATCCGGAGCGGGAATACCGCCGTCGCGTCTTTCGGGGTAGCAAAGCGCGTGCTGGATAGGCAGGCGCATATCGGCAACGCCGAGCTGGGCAATAACGCTGCCGTCGATAAACTCAACCATTGAATGAACGATGCTCTGCGGGTGAATAAGCACCTTGATCTCATCGGGAGAAACGCCGAAAAGGTGCATCGCCTCGATAAATTCAAGCCCCTTGTTCATCATTGTGGCGCTGTCCACGCTGATTTTTGCGCCCATGCTCCAGTTGGGATGCGCAACTGCCTGTTCGGGCGTAACGTCCTCAAGCTCGGAGCGAGCCTTGCCTCTGAACGGACCGCCCGAGCCTGTCAGCAGTAAGCGGCGCAGCGAGCGGGAGCTGCCCTGCGCTTCAAGGCATTGAAAGATCGCGGAATGCTCGCTGTCCACAGGGAGGATTTCCGCGCCCTTTTCATGAGCGCGCGCCATGACCAGTTCCCCGCCGCAAACCAGAGTTTCCTTGTTGGCAAGGGCAATACGGCGACCGGCATCTATTGCCGCGAGCGTCGGCAAAAGACCGACAGAGCCGGAAACTGCCGTTACGACGCACTCAGCGTAGCTGACCGCACAGTCGGTGAGTGCGTCCATGCCGCTGCCGACCTTTATGTCCGTGTCCGCCAGCGCGAGACGAAGCTGCCTTGCCGAGGACTCGTCCGTAACGCAGACAAATTCGGGCTTGAATTTTCTTGCCTGCTGCTCAAGCAGCGTTATATTACGGTTGCCGGAAATCGCCTTAACGCGAATTCCCAAAGTCTCCGCAACAGCGAGAGCCTGTGTGCCCACGCTGCCGGTAGAGCCTAAAACCGATATGGAGTTTACCATATTCATTCCTTTCAGCTAAGTGCCTGCCGACTCTCAAAAGGATAAAGGATGCGCTTTTGCGCCTTTTGCCGCCGGGCGGCATGGCAGGTGTTTTTTCTCTTTGAAAATAGAAAAATCGTTTCTCTCTGTCTAAAATGTAAAACGGATTTTTATGAGGGCTGGTTTTGCCTGCATGGGGCTTATTTTATTGCGGGCAGCAAAAGCACCAGCAGCTCCATCATCGGGGCGGTGAAGTGCATACTGTCAAACCTGTCGAGCATACCGCCGTGTCCGGGGATGAGATGACCGTAGTCCTTGATGCCGTACTGACGCTTGACGGCGGAAAAGGCAAGGTCGCCGAGCTGGCAGACAAGGCTGCCGAGAAGTCCGTAAAGTGCCAGCAGAAGGTAATTGACCTCAAAGCCGTTGCGGCTGAGAACGAAGCCGTAGACGAGCATGAGGATCACCGTGCTTGCAAAGCCGCCGATGCAGCCGGCGAGGGTCTTATTGGGAGAAAGGTGGGGAAAGATTTTGCGCTTGCCGAAGAATTTTCCCGCGAAGTATGCTCCGCTGTCGCTGGAAAAGGCGGCGACAAAGGGCAAAAGCAGAAAAACGGGGGCATAGCTTTTATCAAGCCCTATGCGCACAAGAGCGGCAAGCAGCAGCGGCATAACACCGCCGGCAAAAATGACCGCCAGCGCTGTTTCCACCTTAATGCGCTCCGCCCCGCGGTAGGAAAGCATAAGCTCACAGAACATGATGAGCGTCAATGCGTACATGGCGGTGTTCGTAACAACGCTGCTTTGCGCAAAAACGCAGGAAACAGGCGTTAAAAAGCCAACGGCTGAGGCATAGCCGCGAAAGCGCTTGGGCATTTTTTCGTCTATGCAGCGAAGAAGCTCCCACGCCGCTCCTGCGGATATAAGCCCAACAACGACCGCAAAGCCCCAGAGAGGGGCGAAAAAAATAATTGCAAAAAGAAGCGGCACGGCAATGACCGCCACAATAATTCTTGTTGCCATAGTGTTCTCCTTTCGCCCAAAGGGGCGTTAAGCGAGCCTTGCGCGGCTAAATGCCGCCATAGCGCCTGCTGCGGGCTTGATACCAGATGATGGCTTCGTCAAGGTCGCTTGTTTTAAAATCCGGCCAGAGAATGTCGGAAAAATACAGCTCGGAATACGCGGACTGCCACATGAGGAAATTTGAAAGCCGTTTTTCCCCGCCGGGACGAAGGATAAGGTCAGGGTCGGGAACGCCCGCTGAAAACAGACGGTCGGAAAGAGCCTGTTCGCTAAGCTCGCCGACTTCGCCGCGCGCGTATTCCTCCGCATAGCTTTGAGCGGCGCGGAGGATCTCGTCTCTCCCTCCGTAGTTGAGGCATATGTTGACCTGGCAGCCCGAATAGTGCGTGCTTATCTCGCTCGTGCGTTCAATGAGAGCGAGCAGCTTTGGGCTTAGAACGGAAACGTCGCCGAAAAATTTCATTTTTACACGGTCGCGCTCCATGCGCTCGATTGCCTCGTAAAGATATTTTTCCAAAAGTCCCATGATGGCATCGACCTCGTCTTTGGGACGCTTCCAGTTTTCCGTTGAGAAGGCGTAAACCGTGAGGTATTCGATGCCGATATCCTTACAGTAGTTGGCGATGGTGCGGAAGGTCTCCGCTCCCTGCGCGTGACCGGCGCTCCGCGGCAAGGAGCGCTGCTGTGCCCAGCGACCGTTGCCGTCCATAATAATGCCAATATGGCGAGGGAGATTTTGAGTATCTATCTCCCTCGCCTTTTCTGCTTTTTTTCTGCGAAACTGCAACATCAGATAGCCATAAGCTCCTTTTCCTTTTTGGCTGCTATGGCATCGATCTCCTTGATGTAATCATCGGTGAGCTTCTGAAGATCCTTTTCGATGTCCTTCAGGTCGTCCTCGGTGATCTCGGATTTCTTTTTCTGGTTTTTATAATGCTCCATTGCGTCGCGGCGGATGTTGCGAATGGCGACCTTTGCCTCCTCAGCGTATTTTTTGACCTGCTTGATGAGGTCTTTTCTGCGCTCCTCGGTAAGCTGCGGGAACACCAGACGAATGACCTTGCCGTCGTTTTGGGGATTGATGCCCAACTCGGACTCCAGTATCGCCTTCTCAATGAGCTTGAGAGAGGAGGCGTCCCACGGCTGGATGGTAAGCGTGCGGGGGTCGGGAGTCGCAACCGTTGCAATCTGCTGGATGGGGGTGGGAGTGCCGTAGTATTCCACCTTTATCTGATCCAGCACAGCAGAGTTTGCCCGTCCCGCGCGGACAGAATCAAACTGGGAGCTGAGGACCTCGGTGGTTTTTTTCATTTTGCCGGTAAATTCAGGATAATTGTCTGCCATAGTTCTTCCCTCCGAAATAGCTTGTTGAAAAGAGCGCTGCCCTTTTCAGCGTTTGGCTTAGCACCCGCCTGAGCGCGCTTGCGCGTTTGCGGGGTGATATGCGTTTATCTTTTGTTTCTCCGCTTTAAAAGCGAAGTCCTGTATGGTTTGTGCCGCGGCTTATTGCACGACTGTGCCGATCTTTTCACCGAGGACGACGCGGACGATGTTTTCCGGGTCTTTCAGCGCGAAAAGCACAACGGGAATTTTGTTGTCCATTGAAAGAGAGGTCGCCGTAGAGTCCATGACCGCAAGATGCTGCGCAAGCACGTCGTCGTAGCTGATAGCGTCGTATTTCACGGCATCGGGGTCTTTCTTGGGGTCGGCTGAGTAAACGCCGTCAACATTTTTGGCAAGCAAAATCGCGTCCGCCTCAATCTCAGCCGCGCGCAGCACCGCCGCCGTGTCGGTTGAGAAGAAGGGACTGCCCGTGCCGCAGCCGAAGATAACGACTCTGCCGCGTCCGAGATGGCGCATGGCGCGCAGGCGGATGTACGGCTCGGCAATAGCGCGCATTTCGATGGCGGTCTGAACGCGGACCTCAACGTCCATCTGCTCAAGCACATCTGCCAGTGCAAGGCAGTTCATAACCGTTGCCATCATGCCCATATGGTCTGCCCTCGTGCGCTCCATCTTTCCGCCGCCGTCCTTAACGCCGCGCCAGAAGTTTCCGCCGCCTACGACGACGCCTACCTCAACGCCAAGCTCCGTGCATTTTTTTATGGACTTACAGACGTTTTCTATGACGTTGAAATCAAGACCGCGTCCGGCTTCGCCGGCAAGCGCTTCGCCGCTTATTTTAAGAAGTACCCGCTTGTAGACTGGCTTTTTGTTTTCCATACAAAAGGACTCCCTTCCGTATTTGTTTTAGATTTTAGTCTCGCTGAAATTCATACTAAGCTATTTTAATATAAATCCGCGTATATTAAAAGAGCTTTTCTCAAATTAACGAAAAATTTTACGGCTTGACTATATTTCTTTACGGGTGAAAAAAGCGGTCTGCCGGCGCTTTTCAAAGCTTTTTCGGGCATACTCCGGCAAGGCGGCAGCTCTGACAATCGGCTTTTCTCGCCGTACAGACCGCTCTGCCGTGCATGACCAAACGGTGGCAGAAGTCCGAGGATTTTTCGGGAGGCAAAAGCTTTTTCAGCTCCGCTTCTATCTTTGCGGGGTCTTTAAGACCGTCCACCAGTCCCATGCGGTTGGAAAGACGAATGCAGTGCGTATCGACAACTACGGCGGGCTTGCCGTAAATATCGCCTAGGATGAGGTTTGCCGTTTTGCGACCCACACCGGGCAGGGCGACAAGCTCCTCCATCGTGTCCGGCACTTTACCGCCGTGGCGCTCCAGCAGCGCATTTGCACAGGCGATAATGTCCTTCGCCTTGGTGTGGTAAAACCCGCAGGGGCGGATGTATTCCTCAAGCTCCGTAAGCTCCGCCGCCGCGAGCGCTTCAAGGCTGGGGTAGCGCGCGTAAAGCGCGGGGGTCTGCATATTCACCCTTTCGTCCGTGCACTGTGCGGCAAGGCGCGTTGCGAAAAGCAGCTCGTAGTCTTTTTTATAGCTCAAAGAGCAGACAGCGCCGGGATATTCCTTTTCAAGGAGGCTTATCAGCTCCGTCGCCAGCTTCTTTTTATCCATTGCGGTTTTCTCCGATTTCTTTAGTCTGTTTTACATATAAAGTATAACATGAGCCTTGTAATAGTCAAAGTATTTTCTCTTTCAGACAATTGTTTTGGGGTACGCGCTCGGTTATAATTTTGTTATACAAGGAAAACTAAAACACTGGAGGAAAACGCCATGATAGTTGACAAGCAGCACGAGTTTATCGCCCAGCAGGACAGAGAGGTTGCCGACGCTATGGACGCAGAGCTGAAGCGTCAGCGTGCCAATATTGAGCTTATCGCTTCGGAGAACATTGTCAGCCCCGCGGTTTTGGCGGCTGTTGGCAGCGTGCTTACCAACAAGTACGCCGAGGGCTACCCCGCACGCCGCTACTATGGCGGCTGCCAGTGCGTGGACGTGGTTGAAAATCTCGCTATCGAGCGCTTGAAGCAGCTTTACGGCTGCAAGTTTGCCAATGTCCAACCGCACAGCGGCTCGCAGGCAAACTACGCGGTGTATCTTTCCCTCTGCGTACCGGGAGACACCGTTTTAGGCATGGACCTTGACGCGGGCGGTCATCTTACGCACGGTTCGCCCGTAAATTTCTCCGGAAAGCAATATAATATAGTGTCCTACGGCGTAAATGACGAGGGCTATATCGACTATGACGCCCTGCGCAGGCAGGCGCTTGAGTGCAGACCGAAAATGATCATAGCGGGCGCTTCCGCCTATCCGCGCGTATTAGATTTTGCAAAATTCTCCGAAATTGCAAAGGAATGCGGTGCTTACCTTATGGTCGATATGGCGCATATCGCGGGTCTTGTAGCAGCCGGTGAGCATCCCTCGCCCTTCGGCTATGCGGACGTTGTCACCACTACTACGCATAAGACCCTGCGCGGTCCGCGCGGCGGCGCTATTATGACCGACGACGAGGCGCTGGCAAAGAAAATCAACAGCGCGATTTTCCCCGGCTGTCAGGGTGGTCCGCTTATGCACGTTATCGCGGGCAAGGCGATCGCCTTCGGCGAGGCTTTGCAGCCCGAGTTCAAGGAATATCAGCACCGGCTTGTCAAAAACTGCTCCGTTCTGGCTCAGGAGCTGATGAACAGAGGAGTCAAGCTCGTCTCCGGCGGCACGGATAATCATCTCGCGCTCATCGACCTGCGCGACGAGGGCGTTTCCGGCGCGGAGCTGGAGAAGCGTCTCGACGAGGTCCATATCACCACCAACAAGAACAAGATACCCAACGACCCGCGCTCGGCAAAGGAGACCAGCGGACTTCGAGTTGGCACGGCAGCCGTAACAACGCGCGGCTTCAAAGAGCCTGAAATGGTTGAGATTGCAGAGCTGCTCACGTTTGCCATTCGTGATTTTGACGCAAAGCGAGAGGAAATTAATTCCCGCGTGAAGGCACTTTGCGACAAATATCCCTTGTATAATTGAGCCGGATAAACTATAATGGCGTCAAAGCTTAATGCAATACCGGCTGCATAATCAGCAAATAACAAGCCGGCGGCGGTAAACCGCCGGCTTTGCCGCATTTACACGTTAGAAAGCATAGAATAAAATGAAAGCCTGCGGGTTCTGCTGAGCGCGAAGGTGATGCGCTTTCGCCAAGCCCTGCGGGAACCCGCGCTATTCAAAATAGGAGACAGAATATGTATAGACCGCTTGCCGACGAGCTTCGACCGTCATCGCTCGATGAGGTCGTTGGGCAAAGCCACATACTGGGCGAAAATTCCATGCTGCGGCGCATCGTCGCTTCAGGGCAGATACCAAACATGATATTTTACGGTCCGAGCGGCACGGGAAAAACAACCGTTGCGCGCATTATTGCGGAGAAAACCAACCGCACGCTGCGCCGGTTGAACGCCACCACCGCCGGCATCGCCGACATAAAGGCGATAATCGACGAGCTGGATACGCTCATGGCACCCTCGGGCGTTCTGCTCTACCTCGACGAGATACAATATTTCAATAAAAAACAGCAGCAGAGCCTGCTGGAGTTCATAGAAAACGGAAAAATCACGCTGATCGCGTCAACAACGGAAAACCCCTATTTCTACGTTTTCAACGCTATTTTAAGCCGCTCCACCGTTTTTGAATTTAAGCAGGTCGAGGCAAAGGACGTTGAAAGCTCCGTTTTGCGCGCCTTTACTTTCCTTGAGGAGCGCGACCATGTGAAGCTCTCACTTGAGGAGGGGGTCGTCGCCCACATCGCGCAAAGCTGCGGCGGAGACGTCAGAAAGGCGATAAACGCCGTTGAGCTGCTTTACAGCGCATCAAAGGGTGCCGGCGCCAAGGTGACGATAACGCTTGAGGACGCAATGTGCGTTTCGCAAAAAAGCGCCATGCGCTATGACCGTGAGGGTGACGCACACTATGACATTCTTTCGGCGCTGATGAAATCCCTGCGCGGCTCCGACCCGGACGCTGCGCTGCACTACCTTGCGCGCACCCTTGAGGCAGGAGACCTGATCGGCGCGTGCAGACGTCTCCTTTGCTCGGCGAGCGAGGATATCGGGCTTGCCTACCCGCAGGCGGTCTCCGTCGTTAAGTCCTGCGTGGACAGCGCTCTGCAATTGGGTCTGCCGGAGGCGCGGCTTCCGTTGGCGGAGGCCGCTATCTTCCTTGCGACCGCGCCGAAATCAAACACTGCGTGTGTCGGCATAGATGCCGCTCTTGCCGATATCCGCGCCGGAAAAACGGGCGACATACCGAGAGAGCTGCAAAACGTTCACGCCGATTCCACTGAGCTAAAGCGCGAGCAAAACTATAAATATCCTCACAGCTACCCGCACCACTATGTTAAGCAGCAGTACCTGCCCGATGCGCTTCAGGGCAGCCGTTACTACCGGTTTGGCGACAACAAGGTTGAGCAGGCGGCGCGGGCGTATTGGGACGCTATCAAGCAGGAGGACTAGGCTATGGATATTCAGGTTGGCGATATTCTCACGATGAAGAAAGAGCATCCCTGCGGCGAAAAGCGCTGGCTGGTGCTTCGTACGGGAATGGACTTTCGTCTGCGCTGTCTCGGCTGCGGGCATGAGGTCATGGGCGCTCGAAGTAAGTTTGAGCGAAACATAAAATCGGTATGCAGAAAGACAGAAAACGACAAGCTTTGACAAATTTGATAGTTTAATCGACAGGGATTAATAAATTTTACAAAAGTTTTTTAAGTGTTGCGATTTACGGCGGCGGTGTTATATAATCTGACATATGTCAGTGGAAAAAACCTGAAAGCTAATATTTTTTTCAACAGATGTGCTGATTATACTGCTTAACGAGGGGATTGTTTCGGATGAATACAATCATTGTGGCATTAAGCATTTTACAAATAGCATTTTTCGGTCTTTTCAATTACTTCGGCTTTATATTGATCGAACGTCTGCTTATGGGCAGGCGAAATAAGCGCGCTGTTTATGTAGCGATGGTGCTTTTAAACACCGGCAGCGGCTACATACTCATCCTTAACCACAGCGCCGGAGTTGCGTTTTTTGCAGCTCTGCTTATTATGATAATTGAGATAGTTCTTCTATATAACGCGAGCGCCGCGAATGTGCTTTATGGCACTATGGCTATCGTTATTAACTGTATGTGTCTGCACGGTATGGTTGCCTCGGTGTTTGCATGGGTAAATGGGATTCCGTTCAGCGCCTTGAGCAGCAACGTCGAGCTAAGCCTCGCCGTCTCCATGACAACGGCGTTTACCGAGCTTTTGGTTGTGCTGGGAATGCTGCTGTTTGTGCCGGCAAAAAATGTGGTCGCCGCCATAAAGCTTCCACGTCAAAAAAGCTTTATGCTTCTCTGGATGAGCATTTGCGTTATCTTCATGTTCTTAAACTCCGGGATTTACCATTTCTCCCGCGCTTACAGCGAGCTTTATGAGCTGGAGCTTACTTTCTGTGCGGCAATTCTTATGAGCTGCTACTTTATGCTCTTTAACTCCTATAGAATGAACAAGAGCATAGACGTTATCCTTCAAAACCGCAGGCTGTCCAATGAGTTGGGCAACCAAAAGCGCCTGCAAAACGCGCTGCTGCGCGACTCTTTGTTTTATTGCGAGGCAAACCTGACGAAAAACCAGATTATCACTGGTGCGGATTTATATATGTCCTCTTTTGAGGCTGCCGATTGCAATTACGATCTCTGGATTGATAATCTTGCCCCGTCAGTCCATCCGGACGACTGGGAGTACTTTAAACCCATGGTCGAACGCGAAAACCTTATCGCTCATGCCCAAAAAGGCACTGAGCCGCAGCCCTTCCTCTACCGCAGGGACGAGGGCGGAGGTCACTATCGCTGGATCAAGGTCCACATTCGCCTGTTGACTAACGATAAGGATTCCGATGTTCTCGCTTTTGCCTATTCCTTTGATGTTGACGCTGATATAAACAGGGAAAAGGAGCTTGTGGAAAAGTCAAAGATGGATATTTTCACAGGGCTTCTGAATAAGGCGACTGCCCAGTCAATGATACGAGAGCAGGTGCGAAACGGTGTCGGTGCGCTTTACATTCTTGATATCGACAATTTCAAGCGCGTGAATGACACGCTCGGTCATGACACCGGCGACCAGATTCTTAAATTTGTTGCAACGTCCTTTAAATCCGTGTTCTCTGGCAATGACATAGTCGGGCGCGTCGGCGGCGATGAGTTTATGGCTTTCAGCGCAAACGACAGAAAGGTTAAGGATGTCGCTGCCAGAGCTGAGGAGCTGTTTTCAAAGCTTGCCGATAAAAGCGATCCCGCGCGTCCCAATTACGATTTTACCGCCAGTCTCGGAGTTTCATTTATCGGTATGTTAGCGCCGGACTTTACCTCTGCATACAAGCAGGCTGATATGGCGCTTGCTTATGTTAAGCAAAGCGGCAAAAACAGCTTTTCAATATACGGCGCACAGCAGCTCTTGTTTGACTATGCCTAATAAAGAATTAAAGCACCCTGCCATTTGACGCAGGGTGCTTTTTTGCGCCGCTGTGGTCGCGCTCAAAACAGCAGGCTTGCGGAGAATATGCCAAGAAATAAGCGCCCGACAGCCGGTGTCGGGCGCTTTTATGTTTAGTTGTCGGAATAGATTTTGTAGCCATGCTTGCCGTTATATTTAACTTCGTAGAGCGCACTGTCCGCTTTGGAGTAGATATCCTTAAAATCTGCGGACTCTTTCACAGGGGCGACGCCGATGCTGAAGGTTATCTGCGGCTCGTCGGGAGCATCGGGCGGCAGGGAAAGATAACGCGAGAGGTTCTTTGCCATTTTTGCAAGCTCCTCATCGCTGGAGAAGCTTCTCAAATAGGCTGCAAATTCGTCTCCGCCCATGCGGGCAACTATGTTGTCCTCGCCGAAAAAGCGCATAAGGCGGTTTGCGGCGTTTATAAGTACCTTGTCGCCGACCTCATGACCCATGCAGTCGTTTATGTCCTTGAAGTCATCTATATCCATAAGGAACAGCGCGCCGCTGCCCTTGGCGATGGCTTCGGCAAACGCCTTTTCAGCCGCTGCGCGGTTGAAAAGCTTTGTCATGCTGTCGGTCTGAGCCATACGCTGAAGCTCCGTCTTTTCGCGCATTTCCTTGTCCATATCAATAGCGTAGCCGACGATGTGGATGTCGTTTGTCTTGGTGTCGCTGTAAAGACGGATGCTGACCTTGACCCAATGATACTCGTTGTCGCTGCCGAGCCGGCGGTATACAACGGGATCCGGCTCGGTGCCGCGGTCGAAGCAGTCAAGCAGGTATTTGCGGCTGAATACTTCTGCAAAGTCATCATAATCGTCGGGGTGGATGATTTTCTTGGCATAAAGAAGCCATGTGTCATAGGGGAAGTTTTTTTCAAAGCTGTCGGAATAAACGTCCAGACCGTCGATAATGACGTTTTTGGAGATGTTCGCCTGCGCAACAAAAAGCGCGTCGCGCACGAGGGCGCTTTGCAGGCGATCCTGCGCAAGCAGCTCGCTGCTGAGATCGTCTGTCATCTCCTTATCCTTATTTATACGGAAGGTAAAGAGCAAAACGGCGTAGCAGCCTATAAACATCACCAAACTGTAATTAAACTCCAGGAGAGAGAACGGCAGAGAATCAATCTGACGTTCAAAAAAGAGAGAGTTTATTACCATAAGTATTGCGCTGCCGAGCATCCAGCCGACAAGGAAGGTCTTTCCCGAGTTTGGCTTGAGAGAAAGGATTATCTGCTCATGCGAAACGCCCTTGTCAATAAAGAGGATGATCACCAGACACAGCAGGTCGGAAAGGCAGTTTGTTATCAGCAAGAGATTGCCGTCATTATACACGGTGGTTATTGGAATGAGGGTGATGACGGATATTGCCGAGCCGATAATACCGCGCAGACAGCTTGCGTTTATAAGCACCGCCAGAGTGCCGTAGAGGTTGTTGATATTTGATATGCGGTAAAGAAGCTTGATAGCCAAAAACAGCAGTAAAAAGCACGCGATATAAACGATGCTGAGAGGCAAAAGACGAGTACCCAGATCTTTTAGATATGAGCACGGCAGGCTGACAGCCAGCAAAAGAAGCGTACTCTTTCTCGGCTTGTCGGATATTTGTTCAATAAACCGCATACCCACAAAGCCAAAGCAGGTGAAAAGCAATATGTCAATAATTCTTAGGATTGTATATGTCATATCAGCAACTCCGGTTGCATTTTTTTGGCTGCACACCTATTTTCGCAGATTTTTAACAATTTGTATATAGGTTTTTTTAAAATTTTTGAAAAATTTTTAACGTTTATGCAGTTTTTCTCCCTTTAGCAAAGGCGAATAAAATAAGGGCGCGCATTTTTTAACGGTGCGCGCCCCTTTCAAGCGGGTGTTATGACTTAAGCTGAACCCACATGGAGTCATAGAAGTCAAGTGTTTCCTGCGGGAGGTTTGTGAACGCTTCGCAGTGGGCAAGCACCTCGTCGGAGGGGTATCTGACTGCTTCGGCAGTTTCATCAAGCTCCAACAGGGCTTTGGCATCGCCTACGGGGCTGGTGTAGCCGATGAAATCAGAGTTGGTAGCGCTGACCTGCGCGCCGGTCATGAAGTTGATAAACGCTTCGGCATTTTCCTTGTTTTCGGCGGATTTAAGTATGCACATTGCGTCTACAAATACGTTTGTGCCCTCCTCGGGGATGCAGAACTTGAGGTTGGGGTTGTTCTCAAGCATCGTCAGATAGTCGCCTGCGTAATATGGACCGATAGCGGCTTCGCCGGACTCAAGCTTGTCGAAAATCTGATCCATAACGTAGCCTTGAAGAATGGGCTTTTGCTTTTTGAGCAGGTCAAAGGCGGCTGCAAGCTCTGCCTCGTCCGTGGTGTTGAGGGAATAGCCGAGGTATTTAAGGGCAATGCCCATAGCATCACGGCTGTTGTCGAACATAAGAATCTGACCTGCGTTAGCTTCGTCAAAAAGGGCGCCCCAGCCTGTCACCTCGCCGACAACGCCGGGGTCATAGATGATGCCGACCGTGCCCCACATATAAGGCACGCTGTATTTGTTTTCGGGGTCGTAGGTCATGTTCTTGAGGCTGTCATCAACCAGAGCATAGTTGGGGATGTTGTCAAAGTTGAGCTCGGCGAGCATATCCTCGTCGATAAGACGGGAGACCATGTAGTCAGAGGGGATGACAACGTCGTAATTAACGCCGCCCTGACGCAGAACGGAATACATCTGCTCGTTGGACTCATAGGTTTTATAGTTTACCTTTATACCGGTTTCTGCTTCAAATTCGTCAAGCAGGACAGGGTCGATATATTCGCCCCAGTTATAGACGTTGACAACCTGCTTTTCGCCGCCGCTGCCGCCGCAGCCGGCAAATACGCATACGATAAAAACGGCACACATGACAAGGGAAACAGCTTTTTTCATTAATAATAATTCCTTTCGTTTTAATTTAGTGAACAATAAAAACGCTTATGGTTTTCCGGCAGCCGTAGGGCGGCGCTGAAAAACAAATTGCTAGATGCTTACGGCGCGCTGACCTCTAAGCGCCTTTTGCTTTTTTTCCTCCGCCTTGCTCTGCTGCGCCTGACGCACATTTACAACGATGAGCAGCACCAGCACAACGGCGAAAAGCAGCGTGGAGATTGCGTTTATCTTCGGGCTGATGCGGCGGCGTGTCATGGCGTAAATCGCCATTGAAAGGGTCTGCACGCTGCTGCCGGCGGTAAAGTAGCTGATAACAAAGTCATCCACCGACATTGTGAAAGCGATGAGCAGACCGTTAACGATGCCCGGCATGATTTCGGGAAGAATGACCTTGTAGATGGTCTGAAACCATGTGCAGCCCAAATCCTGCGCCGCTTCGGAGAGGTTTGGGTCAAGCTGATAGAGCTTGGGCATTACAGAGAGGATTACATAAGGAATGTTAAAGCTGATGTGCGCGATAAGCAGCGTTCCAAAGCCGAGGTCAAAACCCATCACCGCGCCCGCGGAGACAAACAGCAGCGAAAGCGAAACGCCCGTGATGATGTCCGCGTTAACGGCGGGGATGTTATTTATCGTAAGCAGAGGGGAACGCCATTTTTTCTTCATGTTGAAAAAGCCTATGGCGGCAAAGGTTCCGACCACCACCGCGATGAGCGAGGCTAGAACCGAGACAAGCAGCGTTATTTCAAGTGACTGGATTATCATCCTGTCGCTGAAAAGCTCCTTGTACCAGTTGAGCGTGAAGCCCGACCAGACGGTGCGGCTTTTGGAATCGTTGAACGAGAAAACGATCAGCACCGCGATTGGCAGATAGAGAAAAACGAAGGTGAGCAGCATTAAAAGCTTGCCGCTGCATTTGTTCTTTTTCACATTACCACCGCCGTTTCCTCGCCCTCGCCGAATTTATTCATGATGCTCATGCACACAACAACGATGATCATCATAATGAGGGAGATCGCCGAGCCGAGATGCGGATTGTATGCCGCGCCGAGGAATTGCATCTCGATAAGGTCGCCAAGCAGCATATCCGTGCCGCCGCCGAGAAGCTTGGAAATGACAAAGGTTGAGACCGAGGGCACGAATACCATCGTTACTCCGCTTATAACGCCGGATAGGCTCAGCGGGAAAATGACCTTGCGGAACACGGTTTTGCCGCTTGCGCCGAGATCCTGTGCAGCCTCGATGACGAAAGGATCTATTTTGATGATGACGCTGTGGATCGGCAGTATCATAAAGGGCAGGTAGTTATAAACCATGCCCAGAACGACCGCGCCGCCGGTATTTATCATCTGGAAGTGGTCGATGGGAGTCCAGCTTGCGCTCAGGCTTTCTCCGATGGAGTTGACAAGCTCGAAAACTCCGATAGCCCCGAAAAAGCGGTTTATAAGCCCCGTGTTTTCCAAAAGGGACATCCACGCATAGGTGCGCAGCAGAAAGTTTATCCACATCGGCAGCATGAGCATCATCAAAACGATGCGCTGTGTGCGCGCTGAGGTCCGGCTTATCGCCAGCGCGGTGGGGTAACCGATCAGCAGGCAGATGATAGTTGCCAAAAACGCCAGCCACAGGCTTCGTCCGAAAACGGGGGCGTATACGTTGATGCCGGAAAAGTTTTCGAGCGTAAAGCCGATTCCCGCTTTCGTAAAGGCATATACCATAACGAGAAGAATGGGGATTATGACAAAAAGCGCCATCCAGATAATATACGGATAGGCAAAAGCCTTTTTCCTGTTGCGGTCAAGAAAGCTCCTGAAGCGCTGCCGAAGCTTTATGAGCGGTGCGTGCAGCTTGGCTTTACTCATCCTCCTGCCCTCCCGCCTCCGGGTCGGCGGAAAGCTCGTCATATTCCTCGGAATAGGAGCTGTAATCGCCGTAAAGCCCTGAGTATTCGCTCTTTTTCATTATGTGGAAGCCGTCAGGGTCTATCTTCACGCCGATAGTCGAGCCGACGGGGGAATGGTCGGTGGTTTGTATAAGCCACTTAAAGCCCTGAAAATCGACAATGATATCATACTGCATACCCTTGAAGGTAACGTCGGTGACAACGCCGGTGATCTGTCCTTGTTCAACGGGGACTATGTCTATATCCTCGGGACGAACGACGACGTCTACCGCTTCGTTTTTGGCAAAGCCCTTGTCAAGACAGAGGAAGTTATGCCCGTACATACGGACGATTTTATCCTCGACCATAACGCCGTCTATAATATTGCTCTCGCCGATAAAGTCCGCCACGAAAGCGTTTTTCGGCTCGTTGTATATATCCAAAGGAGTGCCTATCTGCTGAATTTCGCCCTTGTTCATGACAACGACGGTGTCAGACATGGTAAGAGCTTCCTCCTGATCATGTGTTACATATATAAAAGTGATGCCCACCTGCTGCTGGATTTGCTTCAGCTCTCGCTGCATATCCTTTCGCAGCTTGAGGTCAAGCGCGCCGAGCGGTTCGTCCAAAAGCAGAACCTGGGGTCTGTTGACGATTGCCCTTGCAATGGCGATTCGTTGCTGCTGACCGCCGGACAACTGCGAAACGGAGCGCTTTTCATAGCCCTTCAGCGCGACAAGCTCCAACGCCTCATGGACGCGGCGGGCTATTTCCTTTTCGGATAGCTTCGGGCGCTGAACGCGCAGACCGAAAGCAATGTTTTCAAACACGTTAAGGTGAGTGAAAAGGGCATACTTCTGGAAAACCGTGTTTACCTTGCGCTTGTGCGGCGGAACATCGTTTATTCGCACGCCGTCAAAAATAACCTCGCCGGAATCGGGCTTTAAAAAGCCGCCGATTATGCGCAGCGTAGTTGTTTTACCGCAGCCCGAGGGTCCAAGCAGCGTGAGAAATTCCTTATCCTTAATTCCCAAATTAATCGAGTCCAGTACGACCTCGCCGTCAAATTCCTTGCGGCAATCAATAAGTCGTATGAGTTCTTTGGTCATTGTCGTCCCCCTTCTTTAACACCCTGAGCGGAAAAAAGCTTCCGCTCAAGTTAAATGCCGGCACAAAGCAACAAACGCAAAGCGAGCGCGTTTCTTGAGCCACCCAAAGCTGCCGGAACCCGCCCATGCCGAAAAACCGATAACAGCATGAACGGAACCCGCCGGCTCTGGCTGACACAAAATAATCCTTCGCTTCAATGCTTGCGTGAATTGCTTTATGCCGGCATATTGTCCGAATAGTATATGTTTTTAAGCCATAGATAATGTATGGCGCAAAACACAATATATATTCAAATGTGTCACTTGTCAACGGAAATTTTGAAATCGAAGTATTTTTCTGCAAAATCCACGCGAGAGACGGCGAAGCTCCTGCCTCTAAGGTAGTTCAAAGCGCCCGCGTCCGTGGGAAAATCGAAGGTCAGCTTGTAGGAATAAAGTGCCTGCCCCTTTTCGTGAAACTCGCGGTTTATACGCTCGCTGCCGTACTTTCCGTCGCCAAGCAGGGGCGCTCCGGCGGCTGCGAGCTGCGCGCGGATCTGATGCGTTCGTCCTGTTAGCAGGCGGCATTCCACCAGCGAAAGCCCTCCCGCGGTTTTAAGCGTTCTGTATTCGGTTATCGCTTCCTTTGCTCCGGGACAGCTCGTTTTGCGAACATAGACCTGGTTTTTCTCCGCGTCCTTGAATATCCAGTTGCGAAGCGTCCCCGAGGCGGGCTTAGGTCTGCCGATTACGGCGCAAAGATAGAGCTTGTCAATCTCGCGCTCGCGGATTTTGTCGTTTAATATGCGCAGAGCCTCGGCGTTTTTGGCGGCAATAACGATGCCGCCGGTGTTGCGGTCGATGCGGTTGCAGAGAGCGGGGGCAAAGGAGTTTTCCTCGCGCGGCTTCCATTCGCCCGTCTGCACGCAGTGCGCCTGAATGTTGGCGATGAGCGTGTCGTAGCTCCAGTCGCCCGCGCTGTGGCAAAGGACGCCGGGCTTCTTGTCCGCGAGGAGGAGGTTTTCATCCTCGTATACTATATCAAGTTTTGGCGTGCCGACCTTTAAATATGCGTTTTCCTCGCTGGGGATTTCAAAGAACTCGTCATTTATATAAAGCTGAAGCACATCGCCCGGCTTGAGATGCTCGTCGCGCTTTGCGCCCTTGCCGTTTAGCTTGATACGTTTTATTCTGATATATTTCTGCAAAAGAGAGTCCGGCAGCAGAGGGACTGCCTTGCCCACAAAGCGGTCAAGACGCTGACCGGCGTCGTTTTTGCCGACAACTAATTCTACCATTGCGTTACTCCTTTGGGGCTTGAATTTTGCTGAAAAAGCACTGCCGCTTGTGTGCCCTAAAGCCCCTTGCTCCCAGGTGTAGTATGATGTAGTATTATAGCATATAAGCAAGCGAAAAGTATATAATAACTAGCAATTTTTTGTTGACAATGCGAATTATATCATTTATAATACTCAAGCGACTATGTGAGGTGCTCAATGAGGATCAATCTTTGTGAAATCATTGAAATGCCGGGCAAAAGCCTCCCTTTCTCCTGCGAATTGGAAACGGAAAGGCTGATGTGTCCGTCAATAAAGACCTTTCTTTCTTCGCCCGAAGCGGAAGGAGAAATCGTCAACACCGCCGGTGCGCTGACCCTGCTGGGAACGCTGAGGTCAGATATGCTCCTTGTCTGCGACCGCTGCGGCTGCGAGTATGAGCGGCGTTTGGAGCTTCCCATTGAGGCAAAGCTTGCCGCCGACGAGAGCGACGAGGACGACCCGGAGGTTTTCCCCCTTGAGGGAGACTGGCTGGATTTGAGCGATTTGCTTGAAACCTGCTTCATTCTGGCAATGGATCAAAAATCCCTGTGCAGCGAAAGCTGCGCCGGGCTCTGCTCAAGATGCGGCAAAAATCTTAACGATGGTCCTTGTGACTGCAAAAAGGAAATAGATCCAAGATTGGCTGTATTAGAGCAGCTTTTGGATAAAAAGGAAGACTAAAAGCTGTCAATTCAGCTGACAATTAGGAGGTGTCACCATGGCGGTTCCAAAGAGAAAAACTTCAAAGGCGAGACGAGATAAGAGACGTAATTCTCACTGGAAGCTCGAGGCTCCCGGTATCGTTGCATGCCCCAATTGCGGCGCATATCACCTGCCCCATCGCGTTTGCAAGTCCTGCGGTTTCTATAATGGTCGCAAGGTTATAGACGTGAAGTAAAACAAGTGCTTAAAGAGAGGAGGCATATGCCCCCTCTCTTTTTGCTATATTCAGCAAAAATTCGGCAAGGCTATTACTGTTCGCCGAAACGTGCGAATATAAAGCAAGGCAAGGAGAGAGCCATGAGCAGCGTTATAAAGAAAATCGAAAGCCACAGCCCTTTGCTTCACAAGGCGCATGAGGGCGACAGGCTTGTTTCCATAAACGGACACGAGATCATAGATGTGCTTGACTATAAGTTTTTCTCCTATGACACCAGGCTCGCCGTTGAGCTTGAATCGCCGGGAGGTCACCGCCGCACCGTCAAGGTAAAAAAGCGCGAGGGCGGGGATTTGGGTCTGGAGTTTGAAACATACCTTATGGACAAAGCGCGCCCATGCCGCAACCGCTGCGTTTTCTGCTTTGTTGACCAGCTACCGCGCGGAATGCGCCAAACGCTGTATTTTAAGGACGACGACGCACGCCTGAGCTTTCTGACGGGAAACTATATCACGCTGACAAACCTTTCCGAGCGCGAGCTTCAGCGCATAATTGACCTGCGTGTCAGCCCCATTAACGTATCGGTCCACGCCACAGACCCAGAGCTTCGAGTGAAGCTCCTCGGCAACAAAAACGCCGGCAGAGGCTATGAGCTTATGCAGCGGCTTGCCGAGGGCGGCATAACGATGAACTGCCAAATCGTCTGCTGCCCGGGGCTTAACGACGGCGAGGCGCTCTCAAAAAGCATGGAGGATCTGTCGGCGCTGTACCCGCGGGTAAACTCCGTTTCCATTGTTCCTGTCGGTCTTACCAAGCATCGTGAGGGGCTTTGCAGCCTAAAGCCCTTTGATTTGGACTCCGCGCGCGAGACTATCTCCCGAATTAACGCTTACGGCGAAAGCTGCCTCGAAAAATACGGCAGCCGAATTTTCTTCGCCTCGGACGAGCTTTATCTGAAGGCAAAGCTCCCCCTCCCCGAAGATGAGTATTACGAGGACTATGCCCAGCTTGAAAACGGTGTGGGCTTGCTGCGGCTTTTAACAGTTGAATTCCTCGCCGCGCTGGAAAGCTTTGACGGAAATGTATCAAATAAGCCCTTTTCCATCGCAACGGGAGTCTCCGCTGCGCCATTTTTGGAAAAGCTGTTAGTGACAGCGCAGGAAAAGTATGCTAACATAAGCGGTAGAGTGTATGCAATTGTCAACGACTTTTTCGGACACACCATCGACGTTGCGGGTCTTATTACCGGCGGTGACCTTATTGCCCAGCTTAAAGGCAGACCGCTCGGCGAGCGTCTGCTCATTCCGCGCAATATGCTTCGTGACGGCGAGACCGTTTTTTTGGATGATGTTTCTGTTTCGGATGTTGAGCGGGAGCTGGGCGTTTCCGTTGTGATTGTTGAGCAGGACGGCGGCGACCTGCTTGAAAAAATGCTGGAGGCATAGCCGCATATGTGATAAGGAGGCAACAGCATGAAGCCGCTGGTTGCGATTGTGGGCAGACCCAACGTGGGCAAATCCCATTTGTTTAACAGAATAGTAGGTCAACGTCTTTCAATAGTTGAGGACACTCCGGGTGTCACGAGAGACAGGCTATATGCCGAATGCGAGTGGAACGGCGTTAAGTTCGACGTTGTTGATACCGGCGGTATCGAGCCGACGACGGATAATGAAATCCTTCTCTTTATCCGCGAGCAGGCGAACATCGCCATCGACACGGCGGATGTTATTGTTTTTGTCACGGAGATCGGCACGGGCGTTACGGCGGCGGATAAGGACATCGCCAATATGCTGCTGCGCTCAAAGAAAAAGGTTGTTCTTGTCGTCAACAAGATGGACAAGACAGGAGAGCTTGACCCCTCGTTTTACGAGTTTTATTCTCTTGGTCTGGGCGACCCAATCGCGGTTTCCGCCGTTCACGGTCACGGCACGGGAGATATGCTCGATGCCTGCGTTGCCGCTTTCCCGGAGCTGCCTGAAAGCCCGGAGGAGGACGACCGCATCCGCGTTGCCGTTATAGGCAAGCCTAATGTTGGCAAATCCTCGCTTATAAACCTCATCCTCGGTGAAAAGCGCTGCATTGTTTCAAATGTTGCCGGAACGACGCGCGACGCTGTGGACAGCCGCGTTGATAACGAATGGGGCAAGTATGTTTTCATCGACACGGCGGGCATCAGACGCAAATCCAAGGTGGAGGACCGTATAGAAAAATTTTCCGTTATGCGCGCACAGCTCGCCATAGAACGAGCCGACGTATGCCTTATAATGCTGGATGCACGCGAGGGCGTTACCGAGCAGGACACGAAGATAGCGGGGCTTGCCCACGAGGCGGGCAAGGCGAGCATCATCGTTGTCAACAAGTGGGATCTCATAGAAAAAGACTCAAAGACAATGGACTCCATGCGAAAGGAAGTTATGCGCGATTTGGCGTTCATGTCTTACGCTCCGGTGCTGTTTATCTCCGCTATGACCGGACAGCGAACGCAGCGCATATTTGAGCTTGTTAATTTCGTCAACGACCAGAGCGCCATGCGCATCACAACGGGTATGCTCAACAATGTCCTTGCCGACGCAACCGCAAGAGTGCAGCCTCCGACGGACAAGGGCAAGCGCCTGAAAATCTACTACATGACGCAAACGGGCATCCGTCCGCCAAACTTCGTCGTGTTCTGCAACAGCAGAGAGCTTTTCCACTTCTCCTATCAGCGCTATATCGAAAACCAGATAAGGGCCGTGTTCGGATTGGAGGGAACTCCCATCCGCATGGTAATCAGGCAAAAGGGTGACAACGAATGACAAAGCTAACGCTGTTTCTTATAATAATAGCCGTGGCATCCTACCTCATGGGCGGGCTAAACGGCGCAATAATCTCCTCTAAGACCATTCACCAAAAGGATGTTCGCAACTACGGCAGCGGCAACGCGGGGCTTACAAACTTCAACCGCACCTTCGGTACCAAGGGCATCCTCATCGTGCTGGGCGTGGATATACTCAAAACAGTGCTTTCAACGCTTCTGGGCGGCTGGCTGCTTGGCTCGCTGGGTTATCCCGCGCTGGGGCGTGTTTTCGCCGCATTCTGCGCGATGATGGGTCATGTCTATCCGGTGTACTATAAATTCAAGGGCGGCAAGGCGGTGCTTTGCGGGGGAACTGCCGCATGGATGATAGACTGGCGCGTGGGTCTCATCTGCTGCACTGTCTTTGCGGTCGTCGTAGTGTTTACGCGCTATGTCTCGCTCGGTTCGATGCTTGCAAGCGTTTGTCTGCCGCTTACGCTGCTCGCCTTCGGCTTTACGGGGCTTGAATGCGGAATTGGTCTTTTCTGCGCCTTGCTAATAATTTTTGCCCACAGGGAAAATCTCCGCCGCCTTATCCACGGCACAGAGCCAAAGCTCTCAGGTGGGAAAAAGCAGTGACGATACATCGGATATTAGCGTTAATAACGCTGCTTATCGACATATACTAAATTGTCCAAGCTTTCGGCGAAGCGCCGCTTGTGCAATTTTGCGGGTCTTAAAGCGGTGCGGTCATTATTTTGGCTGCGCCGCTTTGCTTTTCAAGGTTAGGAGGGCTTACAAATGATCTATACGCAAAACCGTGAGCTTTCGTGGCTTAAATTCAACGAGCGTGTGCTCGCAGAGGCGCAGGGCGGGGAGGTTCCGCTTTTTGAGCGGCTCAAATTCATTTCCATTTTCACCGGCAATTTAGACGAGTTTTTCATGGTTCGCGTGGGCAGCCTTTTTGACCTCTCCATAGACGACGAGAAAAACCGTGACAACAAAACGGGGCTGACGCCCTCGGCACAGCTAAAGCAGATATATGCTGCCTGCAAAAGACTTTATAAAAAGCGCGATGAAATCTATGCGCAGGTTTCAAATGAGCTTTCGCGGCAGGGCATAAGCCGCCTTTCCGCCGCCGGGCTGGAAGCCGCGGACGCCGGATTTGCGGACGAATACTTCAAAGGCGTTGTTGAGCCGGTTTTATCGCCACAGGTGTTAGACTCCCGCCATCCCTTTCCCTTCATTCCCAACAAGCAGCTAAACGTGCTTTTGCGCCTTGAACGGGAGGGTGCGGCGCTTTTCGGCATGATACCTGTGCCCATAACACTTCCGCAGGTGCTTTATCTGCCCGGAGAGGGCTTGAGGTATGTGCATTTGAGCGATATTATTCTTGCCCGCGCGCATGAGCTTTTCCCCGGCTATACGATTTGCTCGCGCTGCCTTTTCTGCGTTACGAGAAACGCGGACATTAGCCCCGACGATGAGGACATTCTGGATAGAGGCGACGATTTTCGCAGCGTGATGAAGCAGCTTGTGCGCGAAAGACGCAGGCTTGCCGTGGTGCGCGTGGAAACGAGGGGGAGTCTGCCGGAGGAATGCCGTGATATGCTCTGCGAAAGGCTGGCGGTAGAGCCGCCGCAGATTTTTGCCTCCAAAGCGCCGCTTGCGCTGCCCTATGTTTTCTCCTTGCAGTCGCGCATACCGTCATCACTGCTTCCGAAGCTTTGCTACAAGCCCTTTTCTCCCGTACCTACGGTTAGCCTGCCGAGGGATCTGAGCGGCGGACGAGATGTGCTTTTAAGCTATCCCTATGAGAGCATGAAGCCCTTTTTGGAGCTGCTGCGCCGCGCGGCGTCAGACCCTGCCGTGCTTTCGATTAAAATCACAATATACCGCCTTGCAAGCAACGCAAAGCTGGTGGAATACCTTTGCACCGCTGCCGAAAACGGCAAGGAGGTGCTGGTGCTTATCGAGCTTCGCGCCCGCTTCGACGAGCAGAACAATATTGACTGGTCGGAGCGTTTGGAGCGCGCGGGCTGCCGAATAATCTATGGCTTTGAGCGCTTCAAGGTCCATTCCAAGATCTGCCTGATAACGCGTCGTGACAAAAGCGGGCTTAGCTATATTACCCAGCTCGGCACAGGAAACTACAACGAAAAGACTGCCGAGCTTTACACTGACCTGTGCCTTATAACCGAGAACCGCGCTATCGGCGAGGATGCGGCGGAGTTTTTCAAAAATATGTCCATCGCCGAGCTTCAGGGCAATTATAAGCAGCTTCTGGTAGCACCCTACGGGCTGAAAAGCAGGCTTATGCAGCTTGTGGACGAGGAGATAGCAAAGGGCGTAAACGGGCTGATAGTTATGAAGGTCAACTCCGTAAGCGATTTGCAGATGATAGAAAAGCTGCGCGAAGCCTCGCAGGCGGGGGTAAGAGTTAAGCTTCTGGTGCGCGGCATCTGCTGCCTGCTGCCGGGCATTCCGGGCTATACGGACAATATCGGCATAATCGGCATAGTAGGGCGTTTTCTTGAGCATTCGCGTATTTACAGCTTCGGCGAGGGTAAAGAGCAAAAGCTTTTTATCTCCTCGGCCGACATTATGACGCGCAATATGAACAGGCGCGTGGAGATCGCCTGTCCGGTTTATGACAAGGCGGCAAAGGAAAAAATCAACCATCTTTTGGAGCTTGCTTTTTCCGATACGGTTAAGGCAAGGCGCATTGACAGCGAGGGTAATTACAGGGAAATAGAAAACTCCGGTGTGAGCATAATAAGTCAAGAGGTTCTGATGCAGGAGGCGCAGTCTGCCGAGATCCGTCCGGAGGGCGGCGGCGGGATTCTTCGCTCGGCGATGAAGCGCCTGATCACAAAGGCATATGAAAGATACGTCGAGGGGGCGGAGTGCTGAGCTTCGCTTCGAGGAAAGGAAAAGGATATGTTAAACGCGGTTATTGACATTGGCTCTAATACAATACGAATGTGCATCTACGAATGCCGGGACGGGGAGATAAGGCAGATCATCAGCAAGAAAGAGCCTGCGGGGCTTGCGTCCTATGTTGACGCCTCCGGTCGGATGCAGCGCGAGGGCGTATACAAGGCGATAAGCGTTTTACGCTCGTTTAAGGAGATGCTTTTGAGCTTCGGCATAGAGCGCAGCTTTGTTTTTGCAACGGCATCGCTGCGAAACATTGAAAACAGCGCCCAAGTGGTCGCCGAGATAGAGCGGGAGACGGGCTTTGATATAGACGTGCTCTCCGGTGATGAGGAGGCGGCGATGGATTTCTTCGGCGTGACCTATAAGAGCGGGCTGAAAACAGGTATGCTTGTGGATATAGGCGGTGGAAGCACGGAGCTTGTCGGCTTTAAAAACGGCGCTATCAGCAAGACGATAAGCTTTCCTATCGGCTCGCTCAACGCGTTTAACAGATATGTTTCCGAGCTGTTCCCCACGGGCATTGAGGGCGAGAGGATATGTCAGGCGGTTCGGACGCAGCTTTCAGCGATTGAGGGCATAAACTGCGAAAATGGCGAGATGATAGGCGTTGGCGGCAGTATTAGGGGGATGTTTAAGCTTTATAATGAGCTGTTTTGCAAAGCCTCGCCCAAAAAGAATAAAATCGAGGCTTCGGCGATGGACGAGCTTTTGCGCGCCCTCGGCACAGATGAAAAGCTCCGCCGCAGGGCGATACTGAAAACAGTACCCGACCGCATCCACACCATAATTCCCGGTATGCTGATCCTGCGGACGATTGTGGGAGCTTTTGACGTGCGGAGCATAACCGTCAGCGGCTTCGGCGTCAGGGAGGGCTATTTGCTCAAAAAGCTGCCGTAAGGCGGAAAAGGCGTCTCTTTAACAAAAGAGACGCCTTTTTGAGTATCAGTCATGCCCGCTGCGCGATATTTAAATAAGCCCTGACCTATATGCGGAAAGCAGCGAGTTCAGTGCGTCTATACGCTCGGAAAGCTTCTTTCCGTGGTCGGTGTCGCCGATATATCGGCGGCGGGGAAAAGTCTCAACGCATACGCTGTCCGACTCCATATCCGCGTTTTCGTCCAGCACGGCGGCAACGCCGGAAAAGGGACGATGCGATTTGAGACGCAAACCGTGTGAATTATAAATAAGTGTATAGCCGGCAAGCCCTGTTTTGGGCTGATATGCCTTGCAAAAGCCTCCGTCGATAATGAAAAGCTTGCCGCCCGCCTTGACGGGGCTTTCGCCAAGCTTCGCCTTGACAGGTGTGTGTCCGTTGATGATATGCCCTGTTTCGGGATCAAGCCCGAATTCGCGCAGCAGCATTTTTATGACATCAACATCCTCCCAGAAGTCAAAATATGCGTTTTTCGGCTCGACCCATGTTTCCTCGTCGTCAATGAGCGCCAGCTCAAAGGTGTGGAAGCAGCGCCCGGAAAAGGGGCTGTTCTGCCCGCACCAGAGATACCACATCATGTCAAGAGCCGATTCGTCCCGCTGTGCCCATGCGCGGGCGACAACGCGGTCGCAATAGTCGAGCAGGGCGCGGCCACTGTAATACTGTCCCTCGTGCCGCACGCGGGCAAAGCCGCCCTCGGGCGTGAGCGGAATGCAGCCGTGAAACAGCAGGTTGCCGTTGCAGCAAAGATAGGTGCTGCCGTTTTTGAAGATATAGTCCATGTGGCGGCGAAGCGGCAGGCTTTCGCGGAAAGCGGAGACATATTCGTCTATCAGTGCCTCCTCGTCGCTCGTGAGCGCATAGGGGTGAGCGGGGTCGAGGGTGGGAAAGTCCTTAGTGTTCAGCGCATAGCGCTTGCCGGCAAGCTTGACCGTGAAGTCAGAGAAATCGATTTTATCCAGCAGCAGGCGCTCGTCCATTTCAAAGCCGGGGTGACGGGAGATAAGCTGCCCTTCAAGCTTGAAGCCGAGAATGCTCAAAGCGTGCTTGTAGCGCTTCGCGTCAGCGCCGCCGTAGCATTTCTCGCAAAACTCCGTCAGCGGGCGCAGCGATATTCCGTAGCCGCGCTCAAGCACCGACATATTGCCGTAGTCAAGGCTGATGCGCAGCACCGCCGCTATGCAGGCGGGTGAGCCTGCCGCTGCGCCCATCCAGAGAATATCGTGGTTGCCCCACTGGATATCCACATTACTGTGCGCCATCAGCAGGTCAACTATGCGCTCAGGCTGAGCGCCGCGGTCAAAAATATCGCCTACAACGTGAAGCCTGTCAACGGCAAGGCTCTTTATCAGCTCCGATATCGCGGTTATAAGGTCGCGGGCAGCGCCGCTGGAAACGATGGCGCTGATGATGGCGTCATGGTAGCGGTGCTGGTTTTCGTCCTCGTCGCGCTGCATATGCAAAAGCTCGTCGAGAACAAATTCATAGTCCTGCGGCATACGCTTGCGAACGTAGCTTCGGGTGTATTTGCCTGAGAGCATCTCCGCGAGGGGCAGCATTTGGCGAATGATGTCGGACAGACGCCCGTCTGAAAGCTCGCCGCGCGCTTCAAGGCGCGTGAGCGCCTCGCGCGGGTAGTAGATAATGCTGCAAAGCTCGCGGCAGCCGCGCTCGCCGAGCGTATCGGAGTAAAGTGCCAGCGTTTTTTCAAGGATAACGCCCGAACAGTTGTTGAGGATGTGGCATACAGCGTCATACTGCCCGTGCAGGTCGCTGATGAAATGCTCCGTACCCTTGGGTAGGGCGAGAATGGATTTCAGATTTATAAGCTCCGAGCAGACAGCCGCCTCGCTCGGGTGCTTTTCCGCGAGCAGGCGCAGATATTCGATGCTGTATTCCATGACAAAGCCTCCTTGCCGTTTTTTACAGTATATCACAGTAAGCCGAATTTACGAAAGCCTTTCAAAGCCGCTTCGGAAAAAACAAAAATGTTTTTTCTGTGACTTGGTCACGGTGTTTTTGCAGAGGGTGCGGTTATAATATTACCAGAAAAAGAAATTACAGGAGGTACAGCAATGTCTGTTATTACCATCACCAAGGAAAACTTTGAGCAGGAGGTCATAAACTCCGAGCAGCCCGTTCTTGTGGACTTTTGGGCAAGCTGGTGCGGACCATGCAAAATGCTCGCGCCCGTCATTGACGAAATCGCCGGCGAGGTGCGGGACGCTAAGGTCGGCAAGGTAAATGTCGATGAGCAGGGCGAGCTTGCCGCGCGCTTCGGCGTTATGAGTATCCCCACCCTTATCGTGTTTAAAAACGGCGAGGTGGCGGCAAAAACCGTTGGAGTTCAGCCCAAGCAGGCGGTTTTGGATATGCTCAAGTAGCCGTCCTGTTCTCCTTTTTTGTTCAAAGAGCATCAGGCAGCCGGTTTTATAACCGACTGCCTGATGCTTTGCTAATCTCCCCTGCCTGCGGGCGGGGGTTTTATATGTAGTTGTAGTAGATGTCCTCACCCATGCCGAGCAGCCCGTCGAGCATGATTTTGTTGCCGTCGTTATCAAGCGCAAAGCCCTCAACAACGCCGTAGGGTGCGGCATAGTCGGCGCTGATGCCGCCGAGCCCCTTATGGAGACGATAATGGTCGTCAATTTTAAAGCGCAGGTCAACAGCACCGTGCTTTGGGTCAAAAACGTGCCACAGCCTGTCGTTTTCGTGGACAAATTCAACGGGCGGCAAAAGATGCAGACCGCCGTTTAGCCACATGATGTTTTCGCAGTATTTCTCGCCGTCCAAAGCTTGGTTTTTGCAGAGGTTTATGCCCAGCGGCGAGCCGTTTTTGCTGCCCATTGCCGTTACCCAGTCGTAGTGTGCGTGGCGGGGATAATAGCCCTTGTGGTCGTCGATGATGCCGGTGGAGCGCTCGTTCATTTTAAAGATACGATCGCCTATGCTTATCGTTCCCTCGGCGCGGAAAAAGCCCTTCAGGGTGTAAAGCGGGCGGTTTTCGCCCAGCGGCATGACAGTAACGCCGTGCGGCGCGCACTGGGTAAAGCTGAGGTCTGTTGCCATCGGCAGCTTACCCTTCGCTTTTGGTGCGTAGCGGCAGTCGATTTTTACCTTGCCGTTTTCAAAGTGGTTTTCGATGCGCCCTTCAAAGTCGCCGGTTTTCAAATGGTTAACGGTGTTGTAAAGCGAGTTGGCAACGCATTTGCGCGGAATGCCGAAAATCTGGTTTGCCTGAACGGTTTTCGCTTCGCGGTCATAGAAGATGAGCACGTTGAACACCAGCTCGCCCATGTCGTATATTGCGCCGCAGATGAAGCCCTCGTCAAAGCTGACCTCATATGCCTCCCATTCCTTGATGCGGGAGTTGTTGAAAAAGCGGGGGAGGGCAAGCCCCAGCGGGCGACGTGCCTCGTCAAGGTTTACATCTGCGATAACATCGTCAAAAGCGCCGAAAACAGAAACTCCGTTTGTTACCGCGTGCCGCGGCGCACTGATAGGATATCTTTCCGGGACTATGTAGGTCGGGTATTTTGTAAGGATGGTATTCTCCTGCATACGCTGCTGTCCTTTCAAGTGTAATACGGCGCTTGCGCCGGAAGGCTTTTGCGGTTGCCTGAGTGCATAAGTATTATAAGCCTAAGCCGCTGAGGTGTCCAGATTTAATGTAAAATGTGATTGGCTGACGGCAAAGCTTTATGGAGTTTCTGCGTAACTGAAAGCTCTGTTATTATACATAACATCCGCCTTTTCGCCGATATATCGGCGAAAAGGCGGATAAAAAAATAAAGATTATGCTAAAAACCTCACTTATCGGCTGTTTTTTGGCTTGCTTTTATTTTGCGCCGATTGACATATCGGGAGCAAAATACTAGAATAAAACCAGCAGTTTATGTACAGAGGTGTAGGTGTGGATAACGAAAAGCTGGAGCGGCAAAGCTCGCTGCAAGGAAACGACATCTTCATATCCGCTGCTTTCCGCAGGTTTTTGTTCCCCACAATATTGTCGCTGTTGGGTGCTTCCGTCTGCAACATTGCAGACAGCGCGATCGTCGGCAATGTTATGGGAACGCAAGGGCTTGCGGCTATGAGCCTTGTTTCACCGCTGTTTTTTATCTGCACAACGCTCGGCTCGCTTATCGGTGTCGGCGGGGCGACCCTCGCCTCCATCCGCGTTGGACGCGGCGATATAGACGGTGTTAACAGAATGCTTACGCTCTCGCTGAGCCTGCTCGTTTTGCTGGGACTATCGCTTTCGGCGGCGGGGCTTATTTTTATCGAGCCGCTGCTCGATATGCTTCATGCGGTGGACGGGGAGCTGCGCGAGATGGCGCGGGACTATTGCCTTGCCTTTATCCCCGGTGCGCTGGCTAATATGATTTTGTATATACCGCTCAATTTTCTTCGTATAACCGGCAAGCCCGGAGCGGGCGCGTGGATGTTCGGAATTATGGCAGTGAGCAACATTGCGATTTGCCTGGTGCTTTTGCTTTCGTTTGACATGGGCTTAAAGGGCGTTGGTCTGGCAATGGTGCTCGGCAGTGCCATAGCCCTGCTTTACGGCTTCGGCTGCTTTTTCAAAAAGGACTGCCCGCTGCGCTTTGCGCCGTTTTTCAGCGAGCTGAAGCAAATTCCGTCGCTTATCGTTACCGGCAGCCCGATGGCGCTTACAAATCTATTGACCTTTCTTCGTACCCTCGGCTATAACCATATGCTCATTGCGTGTTTGGGCGTCGGCGGTGTAAGCGTTTTTGCCGTGCTCGGCAATGTAAGCACCTTTGCGCTGGCACTGCTCTCCGGCGTTTGGCAGACCATTGCGCCGCTCACGGGAGTTTTTTACGGCGAGAGGGATACGCAGAGCGTTCGGCGTGTGATGTTTGTATCGCTTCGCTGGGGCTTTTTCATCTCAGCGGCGTTTGCACTGCTGGTTTGTCTGGCGTGGAAGCCTGCCTGCCTTGCCTTCGGCATGAGCGATGCTTCGCTTTTTCCGCAGGCGCGTTTGGCGCTGTCGCTTTTCGGATTAAGTGTTATTCCCGCGATGGTAAGCGGCAGCTTCCAGTCCTACTATATGACGATACGCGTGGTGTGGCTGGCAAACCTTATCTCCGCCTGCCGCAGCCTAATTCTTCCTGTTGCCATATCGCTGCTTGCCTCGCGCCTTTCCCCCGAATATGTCTGGAGCGGCTTTTTACTGGGCGAGCTTTTGACTATTCCGGTGTTTTTCGTCTGCGCGCGGCTTGTTGCCAAAGCCCGCGGCATGAGCGGGGTTTTGCTCCTTGATGAGAGGGACAGCCGCGAGGGCAAGGCTATTGCCTTTTCCGTTTTAAGCAATATAGGCGCTATTATGGAGGCGTCGGAAAAAATAAGCGTGTTTTGCGAGCAGAACCGGCTCGACCCGAAGCGCTCTATTCTGATCTCTCTTTCCCTTGAGGAACTGCTCATATCCATAAGCGAGCACGCATTCGACGAGGGCGAGACCGGCTCAATGGATATAAGGCTTTTTGCAACGGGCGACGATGTTGTCATGCGCATCAGAAACGGCGGTAGGGAGTTTGACCCCATCAAGTTTTTTGAGAATAACCCAAATGACATTGATCAATGCCTCGGCATACAAATAATAGTCATGGGGGCGAAAGAGGTTAAATACACCAGAACACTCGGAGTGAACAATCTCACGGTTTTGATTTAAGAGTTTAGGAGCATTACATAAATGTACGAGTTTTCAAACCGCAGCACAGGAGAGAAACTTCTCTGCCGCTTTGCCGTCTGCGACCCGAACAAGCCCGAGACCATCCGGTGGCTGCAAGAATGTGTCCGGGATGAATACGGAGAAAGCTACCCGATGAAATGTATATACGACACGCAGCTCTTTGCCGCGAAGCTTCGCGGAGACGATATGACGGCAATTCTGGCGCTGACTGAAGAAAACGAGCCGGTGGCAAGTCTTGCCCTTGCCCCGAGCGGCGACCTGAAAGGTGTGCGCGAGCTTACGATGCACGTTGTTTGTCGGAGATATCGCGGCTTTCATGTGGGAACTGCGCTGACAAAGGCGCTTATAGAGCAGCCGGAGGTGCAGAAGCTTTGCTCGGTCACAGCGCACGCTGTGACCTTTCACCCCAAGGCGCAGCATCAGACCCTTAGCTGCGGTCTTGTGCCGACAGGCTTTTTATTCATGGTTCACAGCAACAGAATACTGCACCACACCTTCAGCGTTGAGGGCGTTGACAAGCAATCGCTGGCAGTTGCCGTAAAGGCGGAGAGAAAAAGGAACGCGGGAACGCTCTATGCTCCGAGTGAACACAGGGCTTTCATCGAGAGTATTTATCACAGGCTGGGTGTGGATTTTGCGTTTGCTGAGGGGAGCGAGCCAAAGGGCGAGTGCCGCATTTCCTCCAAGCAGGACGAGGAGCATCACACCCGGACGCTTATGCTGTATTGCGGAGGAGCCGGACTTGAGGAGCGGCTGGACGCGTATTTGAACGCCGAGCATTTTCCCGACCAGACGATGAGCGTTTTTCTCGATATGAACTCTCCGTCGGCACCGTTTACCTACCAACTGCTTAAAGACAGAGGCTTCATTTTTTCCGGACTGCAGCCGCTTTGCGAAAACGGGGAGTTTATTATACTTAACCACCCTATGGGGATGAGAGTACCCTTTGAACGCCTGAGCATCGACGACGGTTATAAGGAGCTTTTTGACTATATTAGAGCAAGAGCTTAGGGAGGTACATATGAAAACCATTAGAGCAAGGATTAGAGCCATACTGCTTCTCATTACATCGATGGCGCTTGTGATGATGGGAGTTGTGACCATTTTGAGCATCACCGGCATCCGCGGCGATGTTGTTGACGCGAGCAACACTCTCGGCGTAACTGCCGGAACCAGCAGCGGAGCCGCGCTCGAAGGTCAGATACTGGAGCGCCTTACACAAACCGCCGCGACAAAAGCGTCTATTGCCGATGAAAAGCTCGGTAAGCAGCAAAACTATACGCAGATGCTCGCGGATTTTGCGGGGGAGCTGTATTCCGAGCCTGAGAAATATTTGCCGCACGAGGTGCTGCCGCCCGACCCGTCTTTGGCGGGAACGAACACGGCGCAGCTTCTTTTTGCTGAAGATGTTGATCCTGAGACCCTGCAGGACGAGGTTGACTTGCTTGCCAACAGCAGCGAGCTTTTACTGCTTATCCCCAACAACGATGAGGATATCACTGCAGACTATATAGCAACGGAGAGCGGGCTTGTAATCATGATAGACCCCGACTCCGACTGCAAGCCCGAAACTATTGACGGACGCAGCAGAAGCTGGTATCGGGCGGCGAAGGAAGCTGACGAGCTTATTTGGACAGATGTGTTCAACGACGCTATGGGACGGGGACTTGCCATCACCTGCGCGGCGCCTATTCATAACGCGCAGGGCGAGCTTATGGGCGTTGCCGGTATCGGCGCGCTTATGACGAACCTCAACAACGAAATTATCAGCACCACCATCGGAGAAACGGGCTATGTTTTCGTTGTTAACCAGAAGGGCAGCATTATAATCTCCCCCAAAATCGTCAAGGACGATAACGGTGATTTTGCGGAGGATAATATTCTTGAGGACGACAACGAGGAAATAGTCGGCATGGTCAGCGAAATGCTGAAAGGTAAATCCTCCGTGGCGTGCGTAGAATATGAGGGCAGACAGGTTTATATGGCCTGCGAGCCTATGGATGTGCTGCCTTGGGGCGTTGTTGCCGTTATTGATGCCGATGAGGCGCTGCTTCCTGTTCGCAATGTCAGCGAGAGCATATCCGGGCTTACCAGCGCTGCCATCGCCTCTGTTGACAACTCAATCAAAAACGCCTTTATTGCAATTATCGTAGTGCTGCTGCTTATCACCATGCTTGTGCTTGTTGCCAGCGGAGTGCTTTCCAAAAAGCTCAGCGAGCCTCTTGCCAACCTTACTGCCGGGGTCGAGAAGATTTCCGGCGGCAGTCTTGATACCAAGCTGGATATTCACACGGGCGACGAAATCGAGCTGCTCTCGAACGCTTTCAACAGCATGACCGAGCGCCTTCAAAAATACATCGAGGATCTCACGCGGGTAACGGCGGAAAAAGAGCGCATTGGCGCGGAACTGAATGTTGCAACGAAAATTCAAGCTTCGATGCTGCCGTGCATCTTCCCGGCTTTCCCCGAGCACACGGAATTTGACATTTATGCCACAATGCAGCCGGCCAAGGAGGTTGGAGGCGACTTTTACGATTTCTTCCTTGTTGACGAAAAGCATTTGGGCTTTGTTATGGCGGATGTTTCGGGCAAGGGCATTCCCGCCGCGCTGTTTATGGTGATAGCCAAAACTCTCATCAAAAACCATGCGCAAAACGGAGAATGCCCCGCGCAGGTGCTTACCTCCGTCAACGCACAGCTTTGCGAGAATAATGACGCAACGATGTTCGTAACCTGCTGGATAGGCGTTTTGGATATTGAAAGCGGACGCCTCGTGTACGGCAACGCAGGTCATAATCCCCCGCTTATCAAGCGCGCGGGTGGAAGCTTTGAATATCTCAAAATGGAGCCGGGCTTCGTTTTGGCAGGTCTGCCGACCATTCAGTATAAGCAGTTTGAGCTTGACCTGCGCAGAGGCGATGTTATCTATCTTTATACCGACGGCGTTACCGAGGCTATGAACGCCGGAGAGGAGCTGTTCGGCGAACAGCGCTTGCTTGACACGCTCAACTCGGCAGGAGATATAGAAATGAATAGGCTGCTCCCACACGTCAAAGCGGCGATAGACAGCTTCGTGGGCACTGCCGACCAGTTTGACGATATAACGATGCTGGGACTTAAATTCAACTCCGGGGACTGAGGAGGAAGGCAGGTTTGCGGCAATTGGTAACGGGCGATGGGTTGAAGCCCGCGGCGGGCGTATCGGCTGCCCGCACTCTACCGAAAGGAGATGGTGAATAATTGGAACAGCTTAGAATACCCGCGAACATCGAGCAGCTTGGCGCGGTTATGGAATTTGTTGACGAAGTGCTTGAGCGCGGTGACTGCCCGCTGGAGATTAGAACACTTATCGACGTAGCGGTGGAGGAGATATTCGTAAACATTGCCAGCTATGCCTATACGTCCGACGAGGGCGTGGCGGAGCTAAACGCGGGCTTTGAGGGCGAGCCCCGCCGCGCGGTGATCACCTTTAAAGACAGCGGCGTTCCCTATGACCCGCTGGAAAAACCCGACCCTGATATCAGTCTTTCAGCGGAGGAAAGAAGCGTCGGCGGGCTTGGCATTTTTCTGGTCAAGCAGATTATGGATAAGGTTGGCTACCGTTATGAGAACGGGCAGAATATTCTTACCTTGGAAAAAAGACTGAGCGTGTGAGCATTAGCATAAAGATAAAAAGAGAGCGGTACTCTTTTCCTCAAGCGAGGTAAAGAGTACCGCTTTGTGATTTGTTTTTTGGAGCGCTTTATTTTATGGTGAGGATCTGAGCAAAGCCCACAGACTCCAAAATTGAGTAGACCGTGGAAGACACATTGGAAAGCTCCATTGTCACGCCCTTTGATGAAGCGGTTTTCTGCCCGACAAGCAGTGCGCGAAGCCCCGCGCTGCTTATATAAGCAACGCTGCTAAAGTCAACAATAACTGTTTGTGCGTTTTGAAACGCATTTATGAGGGCGTCTTGTAGCTGCGGGCTGGTGTTGGTATCAACACGACCCTCGATTGCAAGCGTAACTGTGGAATTGTCCTGAATGGTCTTGATCGTCATAATGAATACGCTCCTATTATACTATGCCGACGCTGACGATTTGAAATTTGTAGCCGGAGAGAAGGCGCAACTGCTCGCTGCCGCAGGAGTGGCACTTATATTCATGCTCCGGCTCGTTATACTCGGAAAGCTCGCCGCAGTTGATACATTTAAAAACAGCGGGTGCTTCCTCGATAACCATTTCGCAGCCTTCGGCAATCGTCCCTTCGGATATCACCTCGAACATCGAGGAGCAAAAACGCGGGACTATGCCGGACAATGCACCGACACGCAGCGTGATTTTGCTGACCCTTTTGCCGCCGTTCTTTTCCGCTACCCCTATGGCGGTGGAAAGAACCTCGTTCATTATGCCCAGCTCGTGCATGACGTGTTACTTACCGGCCTTGGCTGCCTTGAGAGCCTTGATGTCCAGAGGTGCGAGAACGCTCGGATCCATAGCCTCAAGGGAAATAGCGTCGCTCTTGCAGAAGGTCTGGCAGGCTTCGCAGCCGCAGCACAGCTCCTCGTTGATGACGGGCTTGCCGTCCTCCATTGTGATGGCGAGGAAGTTGCACTTCTTTGCGCAGATACCGCAGCCCTTGCACTTGTCCATATCGACCTTAGCCTTGAAGCCGGAGCCGATCAGCATGGGTGCGCCGATATAGTTTTGAGCCTGAAGAGCCGTGCAGCAGCAGGGGCAGCAGTTGCAGATGGAGTATAGACGTCCTGCTGCGACATCCTTGAAGAAGCCGGCGTGGACATTTCCTCTCTCGTGGCACTCGCGCATGATCTTGAGAGCTTCTTCCTTGGAGACAAGGCGGCCGTTGAGGTAACGGTCACGATCCATAGCCCATGTGACCCAAGGCTCGCCGATGAGGAAGCAGACGTCGCGGGGATAGCAGCCCTGCTCGCCGTTGGAGTTGCGGCATACGCAGTCGATGACCGCGATACGGTCGGGACAGTCAATGATGGCGTCTCTTGCGATTTCATAGGGGAGGATGTTCTTATCGAGTGTGCCGAGGTCGAGATCCTCTTCGAGGTTTATGATCTGCTCTGCGTCCTCAAGACGGAGAACCTTTGCGTGATAGGTGTTGGTGGCAATATCGCCCGCATTGCGACCGCACTCGTTGACGGCGACCTTTACCAGTTCCTCGACGACCTCGTTTTCTATGCCGACGGGCTTTCTGTATTCACGCTGGATCTCGGGAGGCATCATGGCATTGGTGCCGGTCTTCATGTAATAGATGTAGAGGGGTATGTACTGCATATAGAGCATGCTGTGCATCAAACGTGCAAAGCCCTCCTCGTTGCGGGGGAACATCTTTTGCAGGGCGCGCTGGGATTTCTTCCTTACTTCGGGATCGTAGTTATACATGTAATCTCTCTCCTTGCATATTTTTTATTGTGCCCAGGCTGACGGGGAGCATCAAAAAGGCAAAAGCCCGACAGACCGCTTAACATGATTTTGTACTGCATATTATATGACATAAAAGAGCAAAAAGCAAGCAATTTACTGCAAATAGGACGTTTTTATAAAGCGGTGTACTTGCGGGTGTTCCAGCTTTTGCAGCCCGTATCTAAAGGCTGAGACAGGCTTGAAACAAGAGCCGGGCGGCAGTTGCCGAGATGCGGTTGGTTAACATAATTTGAGGCACATTTTGATACGTTTTTGGAACAACTTTTGATGTTTTTTGGAGCGTTTGAAAAACTATTTCCAAACTGGTGCGGTAGGTGTTTCAGACGTTCGGACGTGTTGAAAATACAGGCACTTCTGCTTTCTGGTAATATTGCAAAAAGTTTTTTTCCTTTCTTATAGCTTTATAACAAAAGAGAAAGTTGCGTCTTGCAATGGCATGACATTTGCTAGTATAATACAAACAGACGCTTGCCGTCCGCACAACGGCAGGCAGTGCATCCCATTTTAAACAATTAGAAAGGACAAGAATTATGGATTTCACCAAGGTAAAGTACGACGTACAGGAAAGAGTGGCAATCGTCTCCATGGACAGCCCCAAGAACATGAACGCATTCGATGAGGTCATGCTCGACGAGCTCGAAGCAGCTATCCACATGGCTGACGCAGACGAAAACGTCAAGTCTATCATTATCAACAGCACCAACACCAACGCTTTCTCCGCCGGCGGCGACGTTAAGTCCATGTATGACGGCATCATGAACAACCCCAAGGAAGAGTTCATCAAGGAATTCGGCAAGTCCATCGGCAAGATGGCAAACGTCACCAAGGCTATCCTCCGCAGCCCCAAGCCCGTTGTCGGTGCTGTTCAGGGCGCTTGCGCAGGCGCAGGCATCGGTGTTGCTCTCGCTTGTGACTACACCATGGCTACTCAGGCTTCCGTATTCATGACCGCTTTCTCCAAGCTCGGTCTTGTTCCCGATGCCGGCGGCATCTATCTTCTCACCCGCGCTGTTGGTCTGAAGAAGGCTACAGAGCTGGCTATGGACGGCGGTCAGATGGTATTTGCTGATGATGCTAAGGCTCTTGGCATGATCAACGAAGTCATCGAGGACGACGATGCTTTCGCAGAAGCAGTTATGAAGAAGGCAAAGAAGTTCACCTATGGTCCGTCCACCTCCTACAAGCTCATCAAGGAGCTCGTTTGGGAGTCTGAGTTCAAGGGCTTTGACGAGTATGTTAAGAAGGAAGTTGAAGCTCAGATGGAATGCGGCGCAACCGATGACTTCAAGGAAGGCGTTGCCGGCTTCGTAGAGAAGAGAAGAGCAAACTTCAAATAAGATCAGTATAGCGTTCTGAGGACGGGATGCTCTGCGTTTCCGCCCAAAATCCAAATCCCAAATTCCTGTCTTTTAATCGCCCACAGCTCCGCTGCCGTTTGAGGCACATCGGAGCAGGTACATAAATCTTACAATGTCGGTATCCGAAGTCAAAGCGACTTCGGATACCGCGCCCGTGGCGGATAAAAGACGCAGCGCCTTGCCGTCGGACAGAGCGCTGGTTTTGCTGCTTGCAGCACCAAATAATTTGTTTAACCCGCGTGGAGAGCTTCCGCGCCAGTTTAATAGAAAGCAAAAAGGAGAGAAGCTATCTCATGATTAAGAACATCAACAAAGCCGTTGTTTTCGGCGCAGGTGTCATGGGTGCATCTATCGCCGGACTTCTGGCAAGCGTCGGCGTTGAAACAGTACTGCTTGACATCGTTCCCCCTCAGGGCCTCACCGACGAAGAAAAGGCAAAGGGTCTTACCGAGGACAGCTACGAATTCCGTAACCGTTTCTCCCTCGCAGGTCTTGACAGAATTAAGAAGCCCCGCAACAACATGACCCTCAGCAAGGGCGCCGTCAAGAACGTCCGTATCGGCAACACCACCGATAACCTCGACGAGATCGATGACGCTGACTGGATCGTTGAAGCGGTTTCCGAGCGCATCGACATCAAGCAGAGCGTTCTCAAGCAGATCGCTCCCCATCGTAAGCCCGATGCTATCGTTTCCTCCAACACCTCCGGCGTTAACTGCACCAACATCGTCAGTGTTATGGACGACGAGTTCAAGAAGTACTTCATGGGTACTCACTTCTTCAATCCTCCCCGTTGGATGGCTCTGTTTGAGATGATCCCCACCCAGTGGACTGACAAGGGCGCATATGAGCGTATGCAGCACTTTGCAGAAAACGGTCTGGGTAAGGTCGTTTGCCACGCAAAGGACACCCCGAACTTCGTCGGCAACCGTATCGGCGTTTTCGCAGCAGTTACCGCTCTGCGCCTCGCCGAGAAGTATGGCTATGACGTTCCCACTCTCGACCTGCTCACAGGTCCCATCATGGCTCACCCGAAGTCCGCTACCTGCAAGACCTGCGATATGGTTGGTATCGACGTTCTTGCAGCAGTTGCCGGCAACGTTCTCGCTGTTTCCAACGACGAGCGCGAGAAGGTAGAATATGACCTTCCCCAGTACGTTAAGGACATGGTCACCGACGGTCACCTCGGCGACAAGGTCAAAAACGGCTTCTACAAGAAGGAAATCATCGACGGCAAAAAGACCGTTCTTTGCTATGACCACGCTTCCAAGACCTACATCAACAAGAAGGCTGATGAGGTTCCCGCCATTGCAGAGGCAAAGAATCATCCCAACAAGTATGAATTCATGACCTTCGGCGGCGACTCCAAGGAGCAGCAGTTCACATACGAATTCAACAAGACCGTTCTCCTCTATGCCGCACGTCTCGTTCCCGAGATCGCTGACGACTATAAGGAAATCGATAAGGCTCTGGTCTCCGGCTTCAACTGGGACATGGGCGTTTTCGGTATGTGGGATCAGATCGGCGTCCGCAAGTCCTGCGAAGCATGGGCTAAGGACGGCGAGGTCATTCCTCAGTGGGTTCTCGACAGACTTGCTGCCGGCAAGGAGAAGTTCTTCGAGGAAGGCGCTGATGATTGCAAGTTCCTCAAGCTGAGCAACACAAACGTAGTTAAGGAAAATGAAGATGCCTCCATCCGCGACATGGGCGACGGCGTTCTTTGCTGCGAGTTCCACTGCACAGCAAACGCTATCACCGAGAACGTCGGCGAGATGATTCTCGAAGGTACCGAGATGCTCAAGGGCAACGACTGGGTTGGTATGGTCGTCGGCAACGAAGGCAAGAACTTCTGCGCAGGCGCTGACCTGTTCACCATCTACAGCCTTGCTACCGATAAGGAATGGGATAAGCTCGATGCTCTCATCCGTGGTCTCCAGGATGGTACCAAGGCTCTGAAGTACGCTGTTCGTCCCACCGTTTCCGCTCCGTTCGGTCAGACCCTCGGCGGCGGCTGCGAAGTCACCATGCACTGCCAGGCTTCCGTTCCTCACACCGACACCTTCATGGGTCTGGTTGAGTTCGGCGTAGGTCTTGTTCCCGCAGGCGGCGGCTGCTCTGAGCTGCTCCGTCGTGTCATGGATCGCTGCTGGGATACCGCAAAGACCGCTCGTTACAACGCTGTTAAGTCTCTGTGGCAGGCAATTGCTATGGCAAAGGTCAACATGAGCGCTGACGCCGCTGTCGAAGCAGGCTATCTCGACAAGGGTACCTACATCGAGCGCAACAAGGCAAAGCAGCTCCAGTCCGCTAAGGAACAGGTTCTCTGGATGGCGGCTCATGACTATCGTCCGGGCGCAGATCCCACCATCAAGGTTGTCGGCGAGTACGGCTACGGCGCAATCGCATATGACCTTCTTATGGCAAAGAACGGCGGCTTCATGTCCGAGCACGACACTCTTATCGCAACAAAGGTTGCACATATCATCACCGGCGGCGATCTGCCCTACGGCGCGGAAGTTCCGCTCCAGCAGATTCGTGACCTCGAGCGCGAAGCATTCCTGTCCCTCGCCGGTACCGAAAAGACTCAGGAACGTATCATGACCATGCTGGCAAACGGCAAGGCTGTCCGTAACTAAGGGGGAAATAAGACATGAGAGAAGCAGTTATTGTAGCATACGGACGTAGTGCAATCGGCAAATCTCCGAAAGGCACTCTGAAAGACACCAGACCTGAAGAATATGCAGCTCAGGTCATCAAGGGCACTCTGGCAAAGGTTCCCACCTTTGACCCCGCCCTCATAGACGACGTTATCCTCGGCTGCGCGTTCCAGGAAGCTGAAACCGGCACCAATGTTGCTCGCAACATCGGTATGCTGGCAGGCATTCCCGAAACCGTTCCCGCACAGACCGTCAACCGTTTCTGCTCTTCCGGCCTTCAGTCCATCGCTATGGGCGCAAACGCCATCATGGCCGGTCAGGCAGACATCATCCTCGCCGGCGGCGTTGAGACTATGTCCATGGTTCCCATGGGCGGCAACCTCAACGTTCCCAACGTTGAACTCGGCTGCAACAAGGATCCCAGAGCTATGACCGCAATGGGCAACACCGCTGAGAACGTTGCTGTTCGCTTCGGCATCACCCGCGAGGAGCAGGACGCATTCGCACTTAAAAGCCACGAGAAGGCTGTTATAGCTCAGGATGAAGGTCGTTTCGACGAGCAGATCATCCCCGTTGACGCTGTTAAGTACAGAATGAACGATAAGACCGGTCACGTTGAGAAGTACACCGAGCCCTTCACCAAGGACGAAGGCGTTCGTCGCGGTCTCACCATGGAAACTCTTGCTAAGCTCAAGACCGTTTTCAAGAAGGGCGGCACTGTTACCGCAGGTAACGCTTCCCAGATGAACGACGCAGCAGCTTGCGTCCTCATCATGGCTCGTGAAAAGGCTGAAGAGCTGGGTCTTAAGCCCATCGCTAAGTTCCTCAGCTTTGCAGTTGCCGGCTGCGAGCCCGATTACATGGGTCTCGGTCCTGTTTACGCAGTTCCCAAGGCTCTTAAGATCGCCGGTCTCACCAAGGAACAGATCGACGTTTGGGAACTCAACGAAGCATTCTCCTCTCAGGCTATCGCTTGCATCCGCGAGCTCGGTCTCGACGAGGAGAAGGTCAACCCCAATGGCGGCGGCGTTGCTCTGGGTCACCCCCTCGGCTGCACCGGCTCCATGCTCACCTGCAAGCTCCTTGCTGAGCTCAAGCGCACCAACAAGAAGTACGGCGTCGTTTCCATGTGCATCGGCGGCGGCATGGGCGCAGCAGGCGTATTCGAGATGTGCTAAGCGATTAGCAAAATCTCAAAAAGCTCACAATATATAACACAATAGGAAGTCCCCGTATGCTCTGCATACGGGGACTTTTTACACCCTTCAGACTTCTCCGCGCAGGAAAAATAAAGCGCCCGCGCAACTTGCCGGGTGTCCGTAATAAAGTAACACAAGAAAAGCAGCGGCTACCGATTCCCGGCATAGTTTTTAACAAAAGCACCGCGAATCGGAAGCCCTTTCGGGCTTCGATCCGCGGTGTCCTTCATAAGGCAACGGGCCTTTTTGTTTTTGATGACCGTAAACTGCTTTGCTTTTTCGCAAATTTCTTTTCGCTGAAAGAAAAACATGACTGCATCGCATGAACGCGCAAACGAGGCAGACGTCTTGACATCAAGGTTTATTATGATGCAAAGACGCGATCCATGTGATCCTTCATCTCGTTGATCGCTTCGTCGAGAGCGCCAAGCTCCTGTGCCATCCTTACCTCGTCCGTTTGCAATGTACTCAGAGTATCGGTAGCAACGGCGGAGAGGTTCTGCACTTCCTGTGCCACGACACCGAAAGCAGCGCCGTGTTGACCGGCGTGTGCGGCTTCGATACTGGCATTGATGGAGAGCAGACGCAGTTGGAGGAATATATTCTCCATTTCGTTGTAGCTGGAACGAAGCTTCTTTGTTGCACAATCCAGTGCATCCACATTGCCGCCCAGCGACTCAAACAATTCGTCAAACTCCTTGCGGCTGGAGGAGAGCTTCGTTCGGGCATAGTGAATGCAGTTTTCAACATTATTGTGCCCCGTGGCAACTGCGTTGGCGAAGTCGTGACAGTTTCCGTAGCCGCAGGCGAAGCAGTTAATGGAACGTTTTTCCTCTGTGTCCTTACCCAACGTTGCAAAGATCTCGTCCATCGTCTTCTGGTCAATCTTCTGTAGCTGTACGGGACGAGGCATATATTTGCGAACGAAGTGGTTCAAATCCAGCTTAGAATCAAAATGAGCGAAAAGCTCTTTGCCGCTGCTCTCATCCAGCTTCTGAATCTTCTCACGCTTGAGGAGGTTCATCTTCTCGTCAATCTGGTCAACGTCATGAACCGAACTGGCGGCAGTACCCATGTTGCAGCCGTTGGGACAGTTGAGCACGTCCACAAGGAGCGGAAGTTCTTTGCCGCGGTTCGCACGCTCGCGGTATGTATCAAAATATTCCACCAGCTCGTGGATGCCCTCCTTCTGGCGAATCCAGACATCACTGCCGGCATAATATTCCACATTTTCCCGAAGTCCGCCCGGGCGGCTGAAGGTAAGACCGAGAGCACAGGGAGAATCATCAAATCCGGCGGGGGCAACCTCCATGAGGTTGATTTGCTTTTCCTTGATGTACTCGTTCAGCTTGTCCACTGTCACATTGTAGGAGATGTACCCCTCGGTGTTGGAATCGCTGAACTCATTGCTCTTGGCAATACAGGGAGAGAGGAAGGCGATGCGGTCCGTAATGCCATCATACTCTTTCAAATAAATCGCTTCACACATTGCGGGACTGTGGATGGGGGCAAGCATAGGAATCAGTTCCGGACGGTACATCTCAATGTAAGAGACAACCACAGGACAGGGCTGGGAGATCACGGAACGCAGATTTTTTTCGCGTATTGCCTTCAGGTATGCCCATGTGGTGATGTCAGCGCCAAAAGAAACATCGTAAATCTTGCGGACACCGATGTGCTTGAGCCAGCCAAACACTTGAGCGGGATTCTTAAAATTATGACGGATGGCAGGTGCGGCAATGATACTGATCGGCACGCCTGAAGCCAAATCATCAAAGAACCGCTGCGTATCGTCCGCGAAGCTGCGAGCTCCGTGGTCACAGACACGGATGCACTCGCCGCAGTGGATGCACCGTTCAAAATCTACATAGACTTTATTTTTTCCGTTTTCAAAATGTGCGTAGTTTGCATTGACGGGACACTTTGCAATGCACTTATTGCAGCCCATACACTTGTTGGGATTGGTCGTGATTAATTCAAGAGCCATTCTGCAGCACCTGCCTTTATTTGTTTATAAAGCTGGTTTCTTTTCAACGGAACGACAAGTATATTCTACTATATATTAA
>JAHAWY010000038.1 GCA_018385135.1 Oscillospiraceae bacterium
ATTGCACGCGCTCTCCTTTCACTGAGTTGGTTTTTGCTTTGCTTTTATGTAATGATATCACAAATGGACGTTCCTAGCAAGAGAGTAAAAAGCTACGCTCAAGCGGTGTTTGGCTTTGACTTATGGGTGTATTTAAAAGTCGGGAAAGCAAAAACTCCGTAACCATTGCGGTTACGGAGTTTTCTTGGAGCTGCTGGGCAGATTCGAACTGCCGACCTCATCCTTACCAAGGATGCGCTCTGCCTACTGAGCTACAGCAGCATAAATGGCGACCCAGAACGGGCTCGAACCGTCGACCTCCAGCGTGACAGGCTGGCGTTCTAACCAACTGAACTACTGGGCCACAAGCGCTTTGCTATTGTACAATGAAAAGGACTCTTTGTCAACACCTTTTTACAAATTTTGTGACAAAAATTATTCTAGATATTGTATCAACGCTTTCTTTAAACACAATATGGATAAGAAATGCCGACAGTTTGCCTTAAAAAGGCAAGCTGTCGGCATTTTGGATGAGATTAAATGTTCACGCGGAAAGCCTGACGGAAACTATCTGATGCGCTCCAAGCTATAGGCGCTGATCAGGTCGCCCGTTTCAGAGGACGGAGTCAGGGCAACCTTGTCGCCCTCGTTTAGTACGGCAGCTGCGGGACTGTCAGCAACCGAGACAACGTAATAGAACGCATCATTGTCAAGCTTGATGAAAATGTGGGTGTTGCCGTCAATAACCGCGCTGCGCAGGTCAGTAACATAGCCCTCTACCCTAGCGTTTTCAACGCTGCCGGAGGTAAGGCTGCTTCCCTTGAGCAAATTGATATAATTCTGTTCACATTCGGCAACGGTTACGCCGGAGGCAACGAGCTGATACTGCTGAACGTTGACCATAGCGTACATCTTAACAAGTCCCCCGCTGTCTTTAAGAGCCATGAAATAGGTTGGCTGATTGGAGATATTCAGAAGCAGCGGCCATGTTGCTCTATAATCCATATACTGAACGATGCCCTCTGCGCTGGACATGGCGGCCGACTCGATAGCTCCGGCGCAGGGATAATACTTTGTCTCCTTAGTGCGCTGGTTTGTGAGAATAAAGCCGATGTTGGAGCCGTCGGTGTTGACGCTGGTAATGCCGGTGTACATATATACGTCGTCGTTTATAGCGATGTAGTTATAGCCGGAGGTAGTAACGGTAACGTCCTTTTGACCGATGAAGGAGTTGAGCCAGCCGTTTTGATACATTCCGTGATAATCATACTGCTGGATTATGAGACTGGCGGTATACACGCGGTCAACCCATGTGGGAACACTTTCGTAATACTCGCACTCTCCCGTTATGGCGTTCATAAGCACCGCACCTTGAATATCATCGCCGCCAAACAGACCAATGCGCTTGACAATGCGTGGGCAGACCCAGTAGGGTGTGCCTTCGTCGTCTATTTCAAAGTTGGGCTTGTCGAAGATGAAGGTAGGGTAGCTGAAACGCAGATGACGTTCAACCTTGCGGAAGAAGTATTCATTTGTTGAGTATTTCATTCCCTCCTCAAGGCGGACAGCGTCAGCCTCCTGCGTTACCATGTCGATAATTATATAGGCGGGTAAGCCCTTTGAGGTGTTTGCAAGCCACTTGAAGAAGTCGCCGTATACCAAGGGGGTAACGCGGACGGGACGGTTGTTGAAATTTATTTGTGTATAGTCATTCGCAACCTCAAACTGTGAAACCATGTCCGCCAGATCGCCCATCTTCTTGTCGCCGAGCTTCATTGCAGAAGCCTCATCCAGCATCGGTATCTGGTCGAAGGAAATTTGCTCTACTTCAGAGGCAAAGTCTCCCGTTTCAACCTTGAGGAGGTCACGATAGGAGCGCGAGCGAAACACCGGCGCTGAGATAAGGTTGCCGATTATATAAATCACGGCAAGAGCGATGCAGAGAAAGAGTGGGATCGTGCAGTGTGCTTTTGCGTTTTGCCAAAGCTCCTTACCGGTTTCAGATTTTGCAAATAGTCCCTGCGATAGTATCGAAAGAAAGCAGTAAACAGCGGAAAGCAGGAGAAAGAAAGAATAAAATGCTCTGTCTTGAAGATTTATTGCCGGTAGCTTGATGTAAAAATACACTAAACCAACTGCTAGGGTTATCAGCAGATTGATTAAAAACCGCTTGCCTTTGCTGACACGCTTTGCATTGTACTCGTCCATATGAAACCTCCGATTAATCAGGTGTGTAAATTGTTTTGTATTATTATAGCACCGATTTTCAAATTGTTCAACAGCAGCAAAGCTGCGCCGCGAGTTCAGAAGAATTCTGAACTCGCGGCGTTTGTAATTATGCTCTTGGAATAAGCAGAGGGCGTTTGCTTGGGCTAAAGTCCTCCCCGCAGCTATTGACCGCTGTAATAAGCTCGACTGTTGAGCCATATTTTTTCGCAAGCGTCCAAAGCTCATCATTGCCCGGAGCGATGAGCACGGTCAAAGAGGGAAGCTCGCTTTGATTTATGGGCTTCTCCTCATCGTAGTACAGCTCGCGCACGGCTGTTATGCTTCCCTGCTCGTATATGCTGTATTCCACCGTTACAGCGAGGCTGACCTCTCCCCCCTGCTCTACTGACAGCGGCTCGCCGCAGAAGCTTATCAGCTCAAGACGCTGCCTTTCGGCAAGACTTAGCTGCTCCTCGGCACTGAGAGTAAGGCGCAGCGGCACAAGCTCACCGTCCTCATTTTCGGCAAAGCCGCAAAGCTCGGCGCGGCTAATAATGGAAGCACCCTCTGCCATACAATTTACGCTGATTGGAGTAATATATGCCAAAGATCTGTAATTGCCGCCGGAGGGCAGCTTGCCTTTAAGGGGTATGCGCAGCCGCGCACTGGTGGCTAGGCGTGTATAGCTTAGCTCCTGGGCTTCGGTGCTTAGCTCGTAGCTGGTTGAATATGCGTCCGCAATGAAAGACGACACGACGCTCTTTTGACAAATTGCCTGCGCTGTCATAGTAAGCCGCATCGAGAAGCAGACCCCCTCCCTATCCGGTAAGGAAACAAATTCCGTCTCCTTGAGCGCGGGGAAAACAAAGCTTGCCGCCTCCTCTGTCGCGTCTATCTCAATTATCTGCGAAAACTGCGACGAGAAATCATATTTGAATACGCTTCCGTCCTCAGTGTTTAGAAACAGCGCCGCTGTATTGGCGTTTGCCTTAAATACAAGCTTGTTGCCGACAGGCTTGACGTCATACACGCTTAGCTCGGTTTCAGTGCTGAGCATTTTTGCGCCGGAATATTTAGCCGGCAGAGTATACTCATCGGAGATGGTAAAGCTCTTTTCACGCAGGTCGGTCAAAAGGCTGTGAATAAGCTCTTTCTTTTGTATGTAGGCAGGCGGCGGGCTATCAAGCTCGAAGCCGTCCCAAACTGTAAACTGCTCGGACGTGTAGCAGCGCGCGTGCGCACAGCACTCGGCGCGCAAAAGCAGCTTTCTTGGATTTAAAGCCCGCGCATCAACGCTTGCCAGACGTACCTGCGCAAACAGCTCGCAATCGCTTTCACCAATGCTGAATTGCTGTTCAAAGCGAAGCTCCGCCGTTACATACTCAATTGCGCCGGTTTCCTCTGCACAGAAAATAACGCACAGCTCCGCGCGCGAGGAAATATGTGCCTCGCCGTCTAGCAGCTTTTTGGAAACCAGATATAGCTGGGCACGAACGTCGAGAATTCTCCCTATGTCGCCGCACCTGTCGGGAACGACAAGCTCCAGCGTCTCCTCTTTTTTTCCTTCGTTGTCATATATAAGCTTATAGCAATCGCTCTGGACACGATGCAGCTCGCTACGCATATTACCAGTCCTTTCATATCGGTTTCACTCAACAATATGAAGGACAAACCGATAATATGCTCGAAGCTATCTGTTAAACCATCGGTTTAAAACAACTCTGATGAATTTGGGTGGAAGAATAACCGTAACGCGCATATCAACCTCCGTTTCTGCCTAGCGGCATCTCATTATCCAAAACCCGACGAAAATAAGCAGGACGCCAAGAACAAACCACCAAAAGCCGGGCGGCAGCACCAGCGCCAGCAGCAAAAATATGCCCAATAATACCGTCAGGCAGCCGATCTTGCCGCCATTGCCCTTCCAGCGCATCCTCACACCGCCTTTCAAAGAAATACGCCCCGCACGCATATGTTACATAACAATATACGCACGGGGCTTTATTCTAGTGATTGGAGGGCTTAAGCTCCCACTCTTTAAATTGAGAGGAAATGTCGTATAAACGTCGGTAGCTGTCATGACGGCTTTGGTGAATATCTCCGTTTGAAACTGCTTCAAGCACGCGGCAGCCGGGCTCTTTAATATGGGCGCAGTCATCAAAGCGGCATTGACCGAGATAAGGCTCAAACTCCTTGAAGCAGTATTGCAGCTTATCCTTGGGGATATACTCGGTTCTGTCCATGTCAAAGGAGGAAAATCCGGGGGTGTCCGCAATATAAGCGCCGTTGCCGAGCGGAAACAGCTCAACGTGGCGCGTTGTGTGCCGACCTCTGCCGAGCTTTTCACTCACCTCGCCGACAAGGAGGTTCAAATCGGGCGAAAGCGCGTTTAGAATGCTTGATTTTCCGACGCCTGAGTTGCCCGTGAAGGCGCAGACCTTGCCGGAAAGCGCCTGACGAAGCTCATCAATCCCCTCGCCTGTTTCGGCGCTGGTCTTTATTACTGAATAACCAGTGGTTTTGTAGATGTCGTAAAGCGCGTCTGCCGGGTCAAGGTCTGTTTTGTTGATGCAGATAATAACCTCACAATCCGCGTACTCCGCAGCCGAGCTAACGCGGTCGATAAGGTAAGGATCGGTAATGGGAATTACAGCCGAGGCAAGTATTACCATGCAGTCAATATTGGCGACAGCGGGACGCGAAAAACAATTCTTGCGCTCGTGGATGTGACATACGGTTCCTTTTCCGTTGGAATCAACGGTGATATCGACCCTGTCTCCGACCTGAGGGGAAAGCCCCTCATTGCGAAAGCGTCCTCTTGCTCGGCATTCAACAAGCTGAGAGCCCGTGTGAACATAATAAAAGCCGCTGAGCGCCTTGATAATCACTCCTGTTTCCATCAGTCGTTGTCTTCCTCTGTCGGCGGTGCAACGGTATCCGCTGCGGGCGGCGGAGTTGGCTCAGTTCCGGACTCTGCCGGCGGGTTATCGGAGATTTCGGGAGGTTCGGTTTCTTTCGGTCCTGAGGAAACCTTTAGATAAACTACAGTACCCTTTGTGACTGTTTCGCCGGCGTCAATATTCTGCCAGAAAATAGTGCCCTCGCTATAATCGCTTTCAAGCTCGCTTATACTGCCGAGAACCAGACCGTTATCCTCAATCGTTTTGATAGCAGAGCTTTGAGACAAGCCCAGAAGGTTAGGCATTGTGATTTCAACAAGCTCCGGACCGCCGCTGACGGAAAGATAAACCGTTGAACCTGCGGGAAGCTCCTCGTCGGCCGAGGGCTGAGAGCTGACAACATAGCCCTCGGTTATGGTTTCCGAGGCTACGAGCGTGGTTTCAACCTTAAAGCCGAGCTTTTCAAGGGCAATGGTTGCCGTACGGTACTCCATGTTAACCACATCGGGTATTTTTGTCATAAGGATGCCGGTGCTTACGGTAAGCTCAATGTCGATGCCATCGCTGGTAAGCATGATACTTCTGCCCGGCTCGGGTTTTTGAGAGATTATCTTACCCTCTGAATAGTTCGGGTCAATGGCGTATACCACATAGAAATTGTATATATCCTTGTAGGCGGCGCTGTTGATGATTTCTTCACTGTTTTCTCCTACAAAGTTTTGAACGACTATACGCTGAGAGTCCACAAATATGTCCCTAAGCCAGAAATTCCAGAGAAAAACAAGAACTGCCAGCAGGTAAACGGCGATTAGCCCAAAGCCGGAAAGGGTGCTGACCTTGCGAGAGCGTACCTTGCGTCTGGCATAAGCCTTCTTTGAAAGCTCGCCTGTGCGCCTGAAGGGGCGCACAGCAGGCTCCTCTCCGACGCAATAGGCGGTTATCCTATCCCCTGCTGCCGGGGCTTCAACGACGGAGCTTGATTGTTCCTTACGGAAAGCCTCCAAATCCTCAAGCAGCTCATCAGCCGACTGATAACGGTTTTCTATATCGGCGGACATCGCTTTCAGCGTAATCTCCTCAAGACGGGCTGGGATATCATGGTTAAGCTCATGCGGTACGGTCAAAGCAGAGCTAAGATGCTGCATTGCAACAGCTTCAACCGTTTCCCCGTCAAATGGCAGGCGACCTGTGAGCATTTCGTACATCACCACGCCGAGAGAGTATATATCCGAGCGGGCATCAACGGGGTCTCCGTGGATCTGCTCAGGAGAGATGTAATGGACAGAGCCGATTGTTTCGCCGGAACTGACGCAGGTCTCGTTTTGCAAATGTGCTATGCCGAAATCAGCGACCTTTATGCTGCCGTCCTTGACGACCATTATGTTGTGTGGCTTTATGTCGCGGTGGACGATGCCTTTTGAGTGAGCATGGCTGAGTGCTTTTGCAACCTGCGTTGAAAAGTGCAGAGCCTCCTTCCAGCTAAGAGCGCCCTGTTTTTTATGCATATACTGCTTGAGGGTAATGCCTTCAAGCAGTTCCATTACGATGTACTGCGTGTCAGACTCGCGGCTGAAGTCGTAAACGGCGACTATGTTCGGGTGCGAGAGCATGGCAACCGCCTGAGACTCCGCCTTGAAATGCTCGCGGAACTCAGCATCGTCGGCAAATTCATCGCGCAGGATTTTTACCGCGACAAGACGGTTGAGCCGGTTGCAGCGTGCCTTATAAACAACTGCCATACCGCCTGAGCCGATTATTTCCTGTATTTCATATCTGTTGTCAAGCGTTTTCCCCAGATAACGCTCCATATTATTCTCCATTTCAACCTCCATGTGCTTACACAAACGTCGTGAAGTCTCCAAAAGGGAGACTTGCGCAGTTGGCTCGTAATAAGCCGTGGCGCAGCGTCCGATGAATACAGCGGCAATGCCTGCTGCATAGGCTATAGCTGCCGCAAGGAACTATATCACTTGCGGACAAGACCTACGGTCACATTGTCGGGAGCGCCTCTCGACAGCGCTAAATCCACAAGCTCTTTGCCAATGTCGGAAAGCTGCTTATTTCGTTCGGCGATTTCTAAAATTTCTGCATCGCTGAGAGTGTTGCTTAGACCATCCGAGCATAAAAGAAGAATGTCATTTTTCTTGAGCGGCGGTGTGTAGAGGTCACACTCAACGCTCGGTTCAACGCCTATGGCGCGGGTAATCACGTTCTTGCGTGGGTGGTTTTTTGCCTGCTCGCGCGTAATGCTGCCGCGCGAGACCATTTCCTCAACAAACGAGTGGTCGCGCGTGATCTGCGTTATTTCACCCTTACTGATGAGATATGCGCGGCTGTCGCCCACGTTGACAACGCAGCAGCTACGGCTTTTGATGACTGCTGCGACAAGAGTGGTTCCCATGCCCTCGCAGGCAGCATCGCTGTTTCCTTTTGAAAACACGCAGGTGTTGGCATATTCTGCCGCATCCTTCAAAATCTCAACCAGCTTCGGCGCTCGTCTGCCCTCGGAAAGAGACTGCCTGCTTCTTTCGATAAAGGCGCTCATGGCGATGTTGCTGGCAACGCTGCCCGCCTGTGCTCCGCCCATACCATCGCACAGAACGAGAATTCCGAGCGCTTGAAGTTCATCGTCTTGAACAAATCGAACGCTGTCCTGGTTTTCGGATCTCACCTTGCCGATATCGGTGATGGTGTAGCCTTTCATTCGTTCCTCCAGTTATCGGCGGCAGTTGATTTATCATTGCTGCTTGCCGCCTTTCTTCTAAGCTGACCGCAGGAGGCGTCCACATCCGAGCCAAGCTTGCGGCGCAGTGTGGAGTTTACGCCCTCTGCATCCAGAATTCTAATAAATCTTTTGAGGTTCTCAGGGCTTGAGGGCTTAAATCTACGCTCCTCAACGTGGTTTAAGGGAATGAGATTAACGTGTGCGCTTGCAGAAAGGGCAAGCTTTGCAAGCCCTCTTGCGTGTTCAGGCGTGTCGTTAACGCCATCAATCATTGCATATTCAAAGGAAATGCGCCTGCCCGTGCGCTCAAAATACCGCTTGCAGCTATCAATAAGAAGGTCAACTCCCCTTCCACGATTTGCGGGCATGATGGCGCTGCGCGTATCATCGTCCGGCGCGTGGAGGGAAATGGAAAGTGTAAGCTGTAAATCGCGCTCCGCCAGCTCGTCGATTTTTTCTGTTAAGCCGCAGGTCGATAGCGAAATATGGCGCATACCGATGTTCATGCCGTCAGGGTGGTTAACAAGCTCCAAAAAACGCATGACGTTATTGAAGTTGTCAAGCGGCTCACCTATGCCCATAAGGACGATATTTGAAATCGGCTTGCCAGAGTCAATTTGTGAAAAGAGCACCTCGTCAAGCATTTCCGACGGCTCAAGATTTCGTACCAGACCGCCGATGGTCGAGGCGCAAAACGCGCAGCCCTGACGGCAGCCGACCTGCGAGGATATGCAGACGGTGTTGCCGTGCTTATAGCTCATAACAACTGTTTCGATGGCGTTGCCGTCGGCAAGCTGCCAGAGGTATTTTATCGTGCCGTCTATCTGCGAAACTTGTTTGCGGATACATTGCGGCACTGTGATGAAAAAGCGTTCGTCAAGGGTGCTGCGAAGCTGCTTTGAGAGGTTTGACATTTCGTCAAAGGAGCTGACTCCGCGAGAGAGCCATGTAAAAATCTGTTTGGCGCGGTATTTGGGTTCGCCCAGTTCCTTGAGTGCAAGCTCAAGCTCCTCTGGAAGCATGGATTTAATATCAGCTTTCATGGTTTCTCCTGTGGCTCTCCAAAGCTCTGAGCTTTGCAATGAAAAAGCCGTCCGTGCCGTGAGTTTGCGGATAAAGGCTGAGCATACCACCCTCGACCTTGCCTATCGGCTGCGGGAGAGTAAAGCTTTCAAGAGAAAAGCGGCTGTCTTTTTCCAGAAAGGCGCGGATAATGTCCTCATTTTCGCGCGGAAGCACGGTGCAGGTGGAATAAATCAGCACTCCGCCGGGCTTTACGCAGTTTGAAACACTTGATAAAATTGCAAGCTGTGTTTTGGGGAGAGACATAATGTCCTCGGCGCTTTTGTATCGTATGTCGGGTTTTTTACGGATAACTCCCAAGCCCGAGCAGGGTACATCGGCAATTACCAAATCAAAGGATTCGTAAAAAGCCTTATCAGCGTGCGAAGCATCAAATACATGGGTTTTTATGCAGTCTATTCCTAAACGTGCCGCTCCCGATTCTATTCGGGAAAGCTTGTTGTCATGGAGATCGCAGGAGGTGATGCTGCCCTTGTTTTGCATCATAATAGCTGCGGCAAAGCTCTTTCCGCCGGGGGCGGCGCAGGCATCAAGCACCTTATCTCCTGGTTTTGGCGCGGCGGCAAGCACCGCCATGCGCGCGGCAGCGTCTTGAACATAAAACAGTCCATCGTTGAATTCCGAGAGCGTGGCAATATCGCCTGTTCCCTCAAGCTCAAGGCAGTTCGGAAGATAATCGTGCTGCTTTACCGAGATGCCATTTGCGGAAAGCCGCGCTAATAGCTCGTCGGTCGTTATTCTTAATGTGTTAACTTGAAGCGAGGTCAGCGCTTCACTGTTGCTTGCGGCAAGAAAGTTCTCTGTAAAGTCGTTTCCGAGGTCTTGGCAAAGAACACGCACAAGCTCTTTTGGCGTGCTGTATTTTATCGAAAGGTATTCGTAAAAATCGTTCTTTGGTATCTGCGGCAGATGCTCGCGCTCAGCAGATATTTTTCGCAAAACAGCATTTACAAAGCCGGATGCTCTGCCAAAGCCGCTTTTTTTACATAGCTCCACGCCCTCACTTACTGCGGCGTGGGGCGGGATTTTTGTAAGGAAAAGAATTTGATACACCGAAAGACGAAGAATGTCGCGCACCTTTGGCTCAATTTTTGACGCCTTGCCTTGCGAGTAATGGTCGATGTAAAAATCGCAGAGCGCGGCGTTTTGCAAAACGCCGTAGCAAAGCCTTGTGCACAGCGCAGCGTCTTTTGGTGAAAGCTCGGAGGTTTTCACCGCGCTGCCAAGCAGAGCGTCGGAGAAGGCGTTACTTCTGCGGCAGCGCTCCAATATAAACAGTGCGGTTTCTCTGGCTGTTTTTGCCATGCTTACCTCCGAAATAAAACTATCATACGTTCATGGGATGACCGCGAAGATAGTCTCCCGCGCTCATCTGCTTTCCGCCGGCAGCCTGCAAGCGGGTTATCAAAAGCGTTTCTCCGTTTTTGCATGAAACCTCAATTCCCCTTTTCGGGTCGGCTGAAAGCACCGTGCCTGCCGGCTTTGAGGTTTTGGTGTCTGTATATTCCGCCGCATAGATCTTGAACGCTACGCCGCACAGCTCGGCTGTTGCAACAGGCCATGGGTTTAATCCGCATATGTGCTTGACGATTTCACGCGGGGCTTTGTTCCAATCTATCGGACTCATGTCTTTCGAGAGGGGCGGAGCCATTGTTGCCTTTTCATGCTCCTGCGGAGTGCGGGGCGCATCTCCCGCTGCGATGGCGCGAACGGTTTTACACAGAAGCTGCGCGCCCATATCCTTCAGGCGCTCAAAAAGCTCGCCCGAAGTTTCATATTCGCCGATTTCCGTTTCGCTGGTGAAAATAACGTCCCCCGCGTCCATCTCCGCAGCAAGGTACATGGATGACACGCCCGTGATTTTATCGCCGTTTAAAACCGACCACTGAATTGGCGCGGCACCGCGGTATTGCGGAAGCAGCGAGCCGTGGATGTTAATTGTCCCCAAAGGCGGAACTGCGAGGATATCATCCGGAAGAATGCGGCCATATGCAACAACAACGACCAAGTCGGGCTTGAGAGATTTCAATATCTCAAGCGCCGTACCGTCACGCATTTTCTCCGGCTGATAAACAGGAATGCCTGCGGCCGCGGCAAGCTCCTTAACAGGGCTGGCAAAAAGCTTCATACCGCGGTTTTTGGGCTTATCCGGCTGAGTAAAAACGCCGACAACATCAAAGCCGTTGTCTAAAAGGCTTTTAAGAGAGGCAGCCGCAAAATCGGGCGTACCCATGAAAACTATACGCATATGCGTTCACCTCGTTTAATCCTGCTCAAGCTCCTCGGGCGTCAGCATTCGCTCTGCGCGCTCGGTAAACAAAACGCCCTCAAGATGGTCAAGCTCGTGGCAGAAGCAGCGTGCCGTAAGGTGCTCGCCCTCAACCTCAAAGGAGTTGCCGTTTCTGTCCTGCGCGCGGACGCGAACACGATCCGGACGGGAAACGATGCCGTATTTTCCCGGCAGAGACAGGCAGCCCTCAGGACCTGTTTGCTCGCCCTCCTCAAAAATGATTTCGGGGTTTATCAGCTCTATCATGTATTCGTCGCCCTCGTTTTCAACGTTTGTCTCAAGGACGATTACAATCCTGCGCAATACGCCAACCTGCGGCGCAGCAAGACCTACACCGCCGGACTGCACAAGAGTTTCTTTCATATCGTCAAGGAGAGTATGAAGTCTGTCGTTAAATTCGGTTACGGGGCGGCAGTGCGAATTGAGCGCCTTTTCGCCCTTAAGCAATATCTTTCTGGTTGCCATTTTCTTCCTCCATGATGCCGCAAGGCGGCAGATGTCAATATACGGGGTCAAGCTCTCCGAAAACGGAGACGCCTTTAAACTCCTTATTTGTGTTGCAGTATTCAAGCAGCCTTGAAAGCTCCTCGCGGATTTCCCTGCTGTCCTTACAATATATGGTAAGACGGTAGCGGTATAGATTGTTTATTCTTACCACAGCAAGCGGCGCAGGACCAAGAATTCTAACGCCTTTTTTTCCGAGTGAAGACAAAAGCAGACGCCTAGCCGTGTTCAGACAGCGAAGCACCTGAGTTTCGTCCATACCCACGGCGGTTACAGCATAGATATCAGCAAATGGCGGACAGCCCTGAATACGGCGCAGCTCCAGCTCCGTTTGATAAAAGCTGTCATAATCCTGCCTTGCCGCTTGATTTATTACCTCGTTTGAGGGAGTGAAGGTCTGTATGACCGCTCTGCCGGGGGTTTGCCCCCGACCGGAACGACCAACCACCTGCGTTATAAGTGAGAAAGTGCGCTCTGCCGAGCGATAGTCGCCGCAGTAGAGCGATTGGTCCGCTGATAGGACGCCGACAAGAGTTACATTGGGGAAATTAAGCCCTTTTGCAACCATTTGTGTACCGACCATAATAGGGATCTTTTCGTCACGAAAGCGATCCAAAATCAGCTCATGCGAGCCTGCGCCGGAAACGGTGTCCGTATCCATGCGGATTACGGGAACATTTGGGAAAAGTGTTTCCAGCTCCTCCTCGATACGCTGCGTTCCCGCACCAACAAAGCTAAGAGAGCCGCCGCATTCGACGCAGCGCTCGCCAACCGGCTGTGAATAGCCGCAGTAGTGGCACATGAGGCGGTTATTTGCGCTGTGATAGGTAAGACTGACGCTGCATCGCGGGCACTTGTAAGTAAAGCCGCACTCAACGCAGGTGATAAGCTTATTTGCGCCGCGGCGATTGAGGAACAAAATGCTCTGCCTGCCCTCGGCAATGTTAGCTTCAAGCTCCGAAATCAGCACGCTGCTGAGGTTGCCTCCGTTGCCTGCACGAAGCTCGCGCTTCATGTCAACGATTTCAACTGCGGGCAGAGCTTGGCGGTTGTAGCGCTCGGTGAGCTTGAAAAGGCTGTATTTGCCGATTTCGGCGTTATATCGCGTTACTATGTTTGGCGTGGCGCTGCCTAAAACAAGGATTGCGCCCGATTTCGCGCAGCGGTATTTTGCCACGTCGCAGGCGTTGTATCGCGGGGAGTTTTCAGATTTATAGGTATCCTCCTGCTCCTCGTCGATTATTATCATACCCAGATTTTCAAGCGGTGCAAAAACGGCGCTGCGTGTTCCGACAACAACACGGGCTTTGCCGCTTTTGATGCGCTTCCATTCATCGTAGCGCTCGCCGACGGAAAGCGACGAGTGCAAAACGGCTATGTCCTCACCAAAGTAAGACGAAAAGCTGCGGAGCATCTGCGGCGTAAGCGCAATTTCCGGCACGAGCATAATAGAGCCTCTGCCCTGCTTTAGAAGCTCGCCGATCAGGCGAATATAAACAAGAGTTTTGCCGCTGCCGGTAACGCCATAGAGCAGCGCGGCTGCGGGCTTGGCGGCGTTTGCGAGCGTTTGAAGCCCCTCAAAGGCTGCCTGCTGATCCTCGCTCAGGCCGGGCATATCAAGATGCTCACCATGCTTATAATCTGGTCTGCGAAAGACCTCCGTCTGCTCAAGAGCGATAAGCCCGGCTTCCGCAAGCTTTTTTATGGTGGTGTTGGCAGCGCCGGTAAAGTAGCGCAGGTCGCTCACGCTAAGCTCGCCAAAGTCTGCCAAAAGCTCGAGAACCGCCGATTGAGACGGGGCAGAGCGCTTTTTTGAGGCGGCTGTTTCCCTTGCCTCCTCTGCGGAGACACAAAGCACAGCAAAGCTGACGGTTTTATCCTTCACGCCGCGCCTGCTCACGCTTTCGGTTCTGATAACGCCCTTATCGCGCAGCGCACGGAGGGCGGCGGAGGGGTCATCATCCCCAAAAGCCAGCTCAAGCTCACGCATATCGCATTCTCCACCATGGGAAAAAAGCACGTCAAGAACCTTTTTCTGCTTTTCAGAACGGGTTACGCAGGCGTAGGCGCTCTCCCTGTCATAGCCTTCGCAAAGCGAGCAGCCGGAGCTGATGCTATACCACAGTCCGGCGGGGAGCATAGCTTTTACCGCTTCGTAAACGGTGCAAAAAAAGTGTTCGCGCATCCATATGGCAAGCTTTATAAGCTCCGGAGACAAGACAGGCTTTAGATCCAGCACGCTCTCAATGGATTTAAGTTTTTTGTCGGGTCCCTGTGCTGCCAGCGCAAGAACTATGCCTTCACAGGCGCGATTGGATCGTGAGAAGGGCACTATTACTCGACATCCAACCTTAACCGAGGGCAGCAGCTCGTCAGGGATAAGGTAGTCATAGGGTTTATCTATCCAGTAGGTGGCGGCTGACACCGCAATTCTTGCTATTGGCTTGTCCATACAGTGTCACCGCCCGAAAGCTAAAAATTACTGCTCGTTATGAACGGGAGCGCTGAAATCCGTGAGAACGTCGCTCTCGACCATCATGTTGTCAACAACCTTGAGTCTGCCTGTATAAACCTCGTCAATAGCGCTGGAAACAGGCTTTTTTTCCAGAGACTCCTCGCACTCCTCAGCTTCGCTGGAGATCTCTCTTGCACGGCGTGCAACGAGATTTACGAGAAGATAGCGGCTTCCGACTTTTTCGACCAGATCGGCCATGGGGGGATATAGCATCATAGTGATTACACCTCTAAAACATATTTCTTACGAAATTCCACCCTGCATTTTTCGGCGGAAATTATTGCTTTTACTTCATTTGCTGCTTTTTGGGGATCGTCGTTGATTACGATATAGTCATAGTTGATCGCCTGGGCATATTCGCTCCTTGCGGTCTCCAGACGCTGGAGGATTTTTGACTCGCTGTCGGTATGCCTGCCGCGCAGACGTTTTTCAATTTCGGAGAAGCTCGGCGGAACAATAAAAATCAAAGCCGCGTTAGGACACTTTTGCTTTATCTGCATCGCGCCTTGAACTTCAATATCGAAAATGACGTTTTTGCCCCGGTTGAGACTTTCAAAAACAGGCGCTTTCGGTGTGCCGTAATAGTTGCCGACGTATTCAGCGTATTCAAGCAGTTCTCCCGATTTTATCATGCTCTCAAAACGCTCGCGGTCTACAAAAAAGTATTCCACACCGTTTTGCTCAGTCCCACGCGGAGGGCGGGTTGTTGCGGATATTGAAAAGACACAGCTTGGGTCATCGCTCATGACCTTGGAAATAACAGTGCTCTTGCCCGCGCCGGACGGACCTGACACGACAATAAGCAGACCTTGCTCACTCATGCTCAGGCTCACCTCCGGCATCAGACTCATTTTTTCCGCTCATTCTGCCCGCCACGGTTTCCGGCTGAATGGCGGAAAGGATCACATGACCGCTGTCCATAATGAGAACCGCTCGGGTGCGTCTGCCATAGGTGGCGTCAATGAGCTGCCCCCTGTCACGAACCTCTTGAATGATGCGCTTTATCGGCGCTGATTCGGGGCTGACGATGGCAATAATTCTAGTTGCGGAAACCATGTTTCCGAAGCCGATATTGATTAGTTTCACACCGACGCCTCCTATTCGATGTTTTGAACCTGTTCCCTGATTTTTTCTATTTCGGATTTTGTATCAAGGACGATTTTTACAATTTCGCTGTCGTTGCATTTTGAGCCGATCGTGTTGGTTTCGCGGTTTAGCTCCTGAACTATGAAATCAAGCTTTCTTCCGACAGGAGTCTTGCTTTTGAGCAATTCACGCATCTGGGATATGTGGCTGCGCAGACGCACTGTTTCCTCGTCAACCGCTATGCGGTCGGCATACATCGCAGCCTCGGTGAGAATTCGGCTCTCGTCGATATGTGTGTTTTCAAGCACCTCCTGCATTTTTCGTGTGAGCCGCTCTCGGTATTCCACGACGGTTTGAGGCGAGCGCTGCTCAATAAAGCTAACATAGCCTTCAATGGTATCAAGCCTGGAGGAAATATCATCGCAGAGCTTTTCACCCTCTCGGCTGCGTATGGCGTTAAAGTCGCTCAAGGCTTCGTTTACGGCTTTCATGAGCAAAGCGAGCGCAGCTTCCTTATCAAGCTCGTTTTTTTCAAGCGTAATCACCTCCGGCAGACGGGAAAGCTGGTATGCGCTGACCTCGTGGCTTATGCCGAGCTGCTCGCCGATTTGGTCTATTGCAGCCTTGTATTCAGCGGCAAGCGGCGCGTTAACGATAACCGCCGTGTCGTTCCCGGTGAGGTTGGAAACGTTGATAAACACATCCACCTTACCGCGGCTGATATGCGACTGGACAGCCGATTTAACGGCATCCTCGGCAAAGAGAAAGCCGCGAGGTATTCTAACTCCCGTGTCCAGGTAGCGGTTGTTTACGCTTTTTATCTCAACAGAATAATCGCTGCCGTCGCTGGAGATCTTTGCTCCGCCGTAGCCGGTCATGCTTTTAATCATTGCTATTGTCCTTTCGATTTATAAGCTTTGTCAGTAAACTTCCACAAACAGCGGGTATTCACCAATAGCGCCGACGCCTGTGTAGCCGTCAACATATATCTTCGCCGTAAGCTCAATTGCGCCGGTCGTTGCTCCAACGTCGCTAAGGTCAACCACAGCTCGGATGTTATTTGACTTAACCGCGTTTATAACATCGCTGCTGCCGCGGAGAGTAACACTAAGCTCCTTGGTCTCAAACTCGACCCGACGACCGCTTGGGACGTTTATTGCCGTGATGTTCGTAACACTGAAACGCTTCGTTTCAAGCCCAATTACGGAGATGGTGACCTTCGCTTCGGTTATACCTGTTACGTTAGTAATGTCGTTATCGAGAACAACGGAGAACTTGTCCTCATAGGTAACGGCAAAGGATGCCAAATCAACAGTGCCGATGGAGATTTTGTTGATGCCCTCAAGCGTCTTAGCGTCGCCTGCTATGATTATCGTCGCAGGGTCAACCGTTATTTTTACGTTTTCGTCTGTTGCGCCCGCACCCGCGACCAAGTCAACGGTGAGCGGCACCTCCTTGGTGGAGGTTATCGGCAGTGTGACGGAAACAGTTCTGCTGTCAGATTGAACATTAGGAAGATCGAGAGTGTTGCCCTCAGAGTCCATAAGGACAAATTCAGAGTCAAACATAAGGGTTTTGTCCACATCCTCGCGGGGAATGGAAACCCATGCGTAGGCTATCTGGTCAAGTTCGTTTTGCGGACCGGTAACGACTATCGTATCCGGGTTAAACTCAAGCTTGCCCGCTGCAAAGCCCTCAACAACGCTGCCGACAAATTCGCCCTTTACCTCGATGGACTTGGAACTCGCCTTGTCAACATAGAAGGAAACGCTCTGCGGGAACGAGGATACAACGTCAATTGCGTTGCTGTCCGTGCCGACAGGGTATTCCATCGTAAAGGTAAGAGTATAGTTGCCCTTATCTGTAGCGGTTATTTTTGATACGTCAACAACGGCGTGCATATTGGAGGAACTGAGCTTTGAAAGCTCGCGGCGGTTGGCGCGAAGCTTGACCGTTACAGTGTTCGTGCTGGCGTTTGAGATAACAAGCCCCTCTTTTTCGCGGAGGGTATCCTCGCCTCTAAAAACGACCTGCACGCCCTCATATTCCGTTTCGTGAACATCACCGATGGTGGTGGTTACATAGACCCACATCAGCACCGAGGAGACAAGGGAAATAGCCGCCCATAGCAAGCGGTTGTCCCATATGCTTTTCTTGGCAGTATTACTCTTCATCTTTTTTCACCCTAGGAAGACCGAATAGCTTTTTCTTCGCTTTTGCCTCGCTCTGTTCTTCGACTATAAGCTCGTTTCTAAGTATTTTTTCAAACGTATCCGGATTGAGATGACGTTTTAGCATTCCATCTACAGCAATGGAGATTGCGCCTGTTTCCTCGGATACGATTGCGATGACCGCGTCAGACTGCTCACTCATGCCGATACCGGCGCGGTGGCGCATACCCAAATCGCGGCTGAGGTTGGGGTTGTTTGAAAGCGGAAGCATACACCCGGCAGCCGCAATACGTCCGTCTCTTATGATAAGGGCGCCGTCGTGCAGGGGCGCTTTGTTGAAAAACACATTTTTCATCAGCTCTGCCGTTGTATCGGCATTGATGATGGTGCCGGTGTTAATCTGGTTATCGAGAGCATTCACACGCTCAAATACGATAAGCGCGCCCGTGCGCGACTGCGACATGGAGCTACAGGCGAGAACGGTTTGCGTGATTGCCGCATCGACGACCTGCGCGTGAACATTGCCGCGCAGAAAGGAAACGATGCTGCCGCTGCCGACTCGCTCAAGGAAGCGGCGAATTTCGGGCTGAAACAAAATTACAAGAGCCAAAAGTCCAAGTTCAACCGCTTTTGTAAGCACGAAGTTGACAACCGGAAGGCGCAGCCAGTCGGAAACCCAGAGGGCAAAAACGACTATCAGCACACCCTTTGCAACGCGGTTGGAATTTGTTCTGCGGATAAGCCCAATTAGCTTGTATATGAGAAACGCAATAATAAGCATATCGACAATATCCGATATGCTTGCTGAAAGTAAATAGTTTAATGATCTAGTCAACTCGGATTTAAATTGCTCCATAGGTATGACCTCTGTTGTGTAGAGTTAAGGAACGCAGAGCGCATATACTCTTTCTGCGGGGACTGGTATCACTTTATTATATATTGATAAGTGTAAAATGGCAAATATATAATGGCTTATTTTGCGATATTATTTATGATTTTCTTCATAGCTTCGCCCGCCATGTGTACTTCTCTGAGAGTATTGAAGGGAGAAAAGCTAAAGCGCAGCGTTCCCTCCTCTGCTGTGCCGCAGGTTTCATGCGCGAGCGGTGAACAGTGAAGCCCCGCGCGAACGCATATTCCCCGCTTGCCAAGCTGCTCCGCCAGCTCATCAGCACCGATGCTCTCATGCAAAACGGAAAGCACTCCCGTCTGAAGCGAGGGAACATTTGTTGAGAATACTCTTAGTCCGTCGATGCCTGATAGCTGTGATGCCAGTGCGTCTTTTAATCGGCGCTCATGGTCTGCGATGCAATGTCTGTCTTTGGAGGCAATGAATTTTAAGCCTTGATAAAGTCCCGCTATCCCCGCAACATTGTGCGTGCCGGCTTCGAGCCGTTCGGGAAGATAGTCAGGCATAAGAACCTCTGAGCTGTTGCTGCCGGTGCCGCCGTGCATCAGCGGACGCGTTTCGTGATTGCAGAGCAAAACTCCGGTTCCCTGTGGACCGAGCAGCCCCTTGTGTCCGGGCATTGCTATGAAAGCAGCACCCAGCACGGAATTGTCAATCGGCAGAACTCCCGCTGACTGGGAGGCGTCGATTATAAGCGGCACGCCGCGTTCCCTGCAAAGAGAGGCGATTTTTCTTATCGGTAAAACGTATCCGAAAACATTTGAAACATGGGTACACACCGCGCATTTAGCCCAGCGGAGCTCACGCTCGAAGCTCTCCAGCATAGTTTCCGGCTGAAAAAGCGGCGTTCTAACAATGCAGATATCCGCGCCCGCGGCATATAGGGGACGAAGCACGGAATTATGCTCATAGCCGGAGATAACCACTCTGTCTCCAAAGGAAACAAGCGAATTTATTGCGATGTTCAGCGCATGGGTGGCGTTAAAGGTAAAGATAACGTTTTCCGGCTCGTCAACGCCAAAATAGGACGCCAAAGCCATTCGGCAGTCCAAAACACAGTCCGCCGCCTGCATGGCGGGGCGATAGCAGCCTCTGCCCGGACTGGCAAGCGTTTTTATTGCGCGTGAAACAGACTGTGAAACGCTTTGCGGCTTTTGCAGTGAGGTTGCTGCGCTGTCGAGGTAAATCATAGCTCCACCTCGCTTACAAAGCCGTTTTCCGAAAGCATAAATATACGCGCCGGACCTAAACCGGCTTTATTAAGCGCAGCGATTGCCGGCGCGAGCTTTTTTTCAGAAACCTTAACACAGTAGCCGCAGCCGACGCCTGTTGCGCTTTTAGGCGCTTTTGTGATAGTTGCGGTTATCCCTGCGTGTTCGAGAGTACGCGAAGCGCGCTGCGCATATGTCAGCGACCTGCACATGAGTAAATAATTAAGCATAACGACCTTCCTTCCGATAGTGGGTCTGAAGTATTTTATGCTTAATCATCTACGCTTGTTCAGTTTTCTATCAGCGCGATCGCCTGCGCGGCAATTCCCTCTCCCGAGCCTGTAAAGCCAAGACGTTCCTCGGTTGTCGCTTTAACGCTTATCTGATTAAAATCTATTCCCAGCGCTCGTGCTATGCGGCTGCGCATCTCGGGAATATGCGCGGCAAGCTTAGGTGCTTGAGCTACAATGGTAGAGTCGATATTAGAAATTCTGTAGCCCTGCTCAGAGAGTCTTTTACCAACGGAGGATAAAAGCAGCAGACTGTCAGCGTCCTTAAACCGCTCGTCGCTGTCCGGAAACATCATGCCGATATCGCCGAGGGCGGCGGCGCCAAGCAGCGCGTCCATTATAGCGTGCGTAAGCACATCGGCGTCGGAATGACCGTAAAGTCCCTTGTCCCATTCGATTTCAACACCGCCCAGAATAAGGCGGCGACCCGCCGTGAGACGGTGAACATCGTAGCCCTGCCCTATTCTCACTTTGCCGCCTCCTTGGGCTGCACGTCGCTAAGGCTGCGGCTATAAAGAATCGTTTCGGCAAGCAGAAGGTCAAGCGGCGTTGTGATTTTAATGTTTTCCTCGCTGCCTTCACTAAGATACACAGTAAAGCCAAGGGCTTCCACCGCCTGCGCGTCGTCATATACCGTAAGGTCTTCGACGAGCGCGTTTGTAAGCGCACCCTTAATGATTTCCGGCATAAACACCTGCGGCGTTTGAACGCTGAAAACCTCCGCGCGCTCAGGAGTAGAGTAAACAGCGCTTTTATTTGCGAGCTTGACCGTGTCCTTAGTCGGAACAGCAGGAACGGCAGCGCGATATTTTTTTGCCGTAAGAACGGCATCTTCAATGATCTTCGGCGCTATCAGCGGGCGAGCGCCGTCGTGAACTGCGATGAGATCAGCGCGGGGGTCGGTTTCCGAAACGCCGCTGAGAGCGGACTCCAAACGAGTTGCGCCGCCGCAGACAATTTTTCTTGCTTTGTTTATTCCGTAATCCTCGCAGAGCTTAGCAACCGCCATGATTTTTTCCGACTCGGTAACAACAACAATTTCGTTAATGTACGGGCTGCCCTCAAAAACGGCAAGTGTGCGCGCGAGAACAGGCATACCGCCGAGTGTTGCGAAAAGCTTATCTGAGCCGAAGCGCGTTGAACTTCCGGCGGCAACGATTACGGCGGAGCAATAGGCTTTTTTTGATTTAAAAATGGACATATTTTCCTTCCTCCAAAAACGGAAAATATAATGCGGGAGCGCTGCAAAGGTTTCCCGGCTGACAGCGCCGCCCGCAGAATATTTTTATGAAACCGCTGAGTTAATGCGTTCTTCAATTTCCTCATAGCTTGAGCTTTTGGATAGGACGATTTCGGAAATTAAAATCTGCTTGGCAGAATGGAGCATCTTGCGCTCGCCGGTAGAAAGACCGCGGTCAGTATCTCGGAGCATAAGACCTTTGATCACCTCCGCGACCTCCATCAAATCGCCGCTTTTGATTTTCAACATATTCTCGCGGTAGCGCTTGTTCCAGTTTTGGGTCATGTTCACCTCAATATCGGCGATGGAGCTGATAATGCGGTCAGCCTCCTGCGGCTCGATTATTGGGCGTACACCGATATTCTCCGAGGATTCAACCGGGATCATAACCAGCATATCAGCAGATGGGAGCTGGAGCGCGTAGTATTTTTTGTCCGCGCCGTCAATGTGCCGCGTAACGATGCTGTCTATTACACCCGCGCCGTGCATGGGATGCGCGATGCGGTCGCCTACGTTGAACAATGCTGTCCCTCCCCCTGCAAATTTACAAATATTATAAGGTTATTATACACGCTTGGAAAAGTTTTAGCAAGAAAGAAAGGTCAAAAATATGTAATTTATACTATATGAAAGTAAAAATCAAGTGCTTTTGTAAAAAAATAGAGGAAGAATATAGAAACGCTCCCGAAAAAAACGGGAGCGTAATGTATGTGCTTATTCAGCTTACTCAGCGGGAGCATCTGCCTCGGGAGCAACACCTGTTGCTTCGCCGGTTGCGGAAACTTCATAAACGAGAGCATCGCTTTCGGGCGCGGGAGCTTCGGTAGCAGACTCCTGCTCATCCTTGGATACCTTTTCAGGCTCGGTGAGAGCGCGGATACTCAGAGAAATCTTCTGCTTCTCAGTATCAACAGCGGTAATCTTAGCCTCAACGGTATCACCCACGGAGAGAACCTCGTCGGGCTTGCCGATACGGCGGTTGGCAATCTGACTGATGTGGATAAGACCATCAACACCGGGCATAACCTCTGCAAATGCGCCGAAAGGCATGAGCTTTACGACTTTTACGTTAGCAACGTCGCCTTCCTTGTAGCTAGCCATAAACTTTGCCCAAGGGTTGCCGTCCGGATCCTTATAGCCGAGGGAAATCTTGCGGTTTTCCTTATCAAAGCTGATAACGTAAACCTCGACCTCCTGACCGACGGTGAGAACGTCGCTGGGCTGCTTGATGCGGCTCCAGCTAAGCTCGGAAACGTGAACCATGCCGTCTATACCGCCAATATCTACGAATGCGCCGTATCCGGTGAGGGACTTAACAACGCCGTTATAGTGCTTGCCGACTTCGATTTCGTTCCAAATCTTTTCACTGCGCTCGCGGCGCTCCTCGCGCTGCACGGCACGGATGCTGCCGACTACGCGGCGGCGACCACGGTTGACCTCGGTGATTTTAAGGCGAACCTTCTGCTTGAGAAGCTGGCTCATCTCAGCATCCTTAGCAAGACCGGTCTGAGAGGCGGGTACGAAAACGCGAACACCCTTAACGGTGACGACAACGCCGCCCTTGTTATCCTCGGTGACAACGCCCTCAAGAACCGTGCCCTCCTCGGCTGCCGCCTCAACAACAGACCATGTCTTGATAGCGTCCAGACGCTTCTTAGAGAGCATTACCGTGCCCTCAACATCGTTAACGCGAACAACGCAAGCTTCAATCTCATCGCCAATCTTGACCAACTCGTTAATATTGGCGTCAGAGTCGTCTGTGAACTCAGAAACCGGGATATATCCGGAGTGCTTAATTCCAAGGTCTACGCTGATTTCAGTAGGGGTGATAGCGTCTACTATGCCGGTAACGGTATCTCCGTTATATATAGTCTTGATAGAATCCTCCAGCATTTGATCAAAAGACATCTCGGATTCTGAAACCGCTGCCGCGGTTTCCGGGGTTACCTGCTCTGCTGTGGCTTCTTCAACTTTGATTTCATCAGTCATGGTTTGTCTTACCTCCTTAATGATCCATGAGGGAGTGGATGCTCCGGCTGTCAAGCCAATTGTGTTCGCCTTTTCGAGAGCTTTAATATCAAGCTCGGACACGCAGGAAATAAACTGAACATTTGCGCAATGCTCCGAGCATATTTCCGCGAGATGAACACTGTTCGCGCTGTGACGCGCGCCTATGACCACCATTGCGTCACAGAATTTGGACAATTCTGCGGCTTCCCGCTGCCTAATGGATGTAGCGCTACATATTGTATCAAAAAGTTTGAAGTTTGTACACTCTTTTTTAAGAATTTTTTTCGTATTCTCTAGATTTTTTAGCGTCTGCGTCGTCTGAAACACCACGCTTAGTGCTTTTGACGAATTAGCAGGCTCCTGATGCAGCCATGAGGCAAATTCTTCCGCGTCGGCAAAGATAAGCGCGTCGCTGCACCAGCCGCATATTGCCCGAACCTCCGGATGCTCGCGCGAGCCTATGACGATGGGCTGACGTCCCTCACGGCTTGCCTGAGACACGAGCGCGTGTATGCGCTTGACCTTTGGGCAGGTGGCGTCTATTACAAGAGCGCCCTTTTCGCTTAACCTCTCATACTCAAGCCGCGCAACTCCGTGGGAACGGATGACGACGCACGCGCCCTCAGACAGCTCAGAGACGTTTTGCGCAACCTTAAGCCCCTTTTCCGAGAGCATATTTACAACATCGCTGTTATGAATTAGCTCGCCTAGCGAAAAGCATTGAGACTGCGGGTTTTTCAGCGCCTCCAGCGCCATATTCACCGAGCGGCTGACGCCAAAACAAAAGCCGGCGCTTTTGGCTACATAAAGCTTTTTCAAGGCTTAGGCTCCAATTCGTAAATTCTTCTCAAAAGCTCATCGGCGCAGGTCGTGTAGTCCTTTCCGGCAGGCTTTTCAAATTTGAAGGGCTTGCCTATCACCACATAAGAGCGTCTGAAGGCTTTTTTCTTTGAGCTTAAGTACATCGGGATAATCGGCACGTCGTGTTTGAGAGAAAGACGCACCGCTCCCGTTTTAGCGGCGATATGTTCCTCCTCGGATACTCGCGTACCCTCCGGGAAAAGCATGACCTTTTCGTCGCTTTTGAGATGAGCGATGCAGGTGCGCATGGCATTTATGTCCATTTCACCGCGCTTGACAGGAAAAGCGCCTACTGAACCAAAAAGCTTGGCAAGGAAGAAATTTTCAAAAAGCTCGGACTTAGCCATGAAAAAAAGCTGCTCGTTTCTTCCGAAAGCCCCCCCAACAAAAACAGGATCTAAGAGACTTGAGTGATTGCAGCAAACAAGTGCCGCCCCCTCACAGATGTTTTCCCTGCCCCTTACAGTGTATGGAAAAATAAGCTTTACAAGCGGCCAAGTAAGACAGTACCAGAATTTATAAGCGCTCATTTATTCATGTTCTCCTCGATCATTCGGCAAATAATGGAAAAGCTCTTTTCAAGAGTGTTCCCCGTTGTATCAACCAAAACGGCGTCCTCCGCCTGCTTTAGAGGGGAAATGCTTCTCTTGCTGTCATTCTCGTCGCGGTAGAGGATGTCGCGCAGGACATCGTCATAGCTTGTCGCGATCCCGCGTATGAGCAGCTCGTCATATCGGCGCTGTGCGCGCTCGCCTGCATCGGCTGTAAGAAAGATCTTGAGGTCAGCGTCGGGAAGAACAACAGTGCCTATGTCGCGCCCGTCCATAATGACGTTATGCTCTCTTGCGAGCCTGCGCTGCATTTCAAGCAAATAGGCGCGCACGGGCGGCATTGCGGACACATCAGAGGCATAAATAGATACCTCAGGCTTTCGGATATCGCTTGTAACATCACGCCCGCCAAGCAGCATACGCTGCAAGCCATCGCCGTCATGATCCATCGATATATCAAGCTTAGGCAAAAGCGCGGCAACACCCGCCTCGTCCTTGGACGCAATGCCGGCTTCAAGCGCGGCAAGCCCCACCGTGCGGTAAATTGCGCCGGTGTCAACATACAAAAAGCCTAGTTTTTCGGCGCAGAGCTTTGCAATTGTGCTTTTACCCGCGCCCGAAGGACCGTCGATGGCGACTGAGAAGCTCTTTTTATCCTCGTGCATAGAATTCCCTTTCATGCAGTTCATTTATTCCATAGAATTTGCGGCGGCAAACGCCGTTGACCACGCAATTTGCAGGTTGTAACCGCCGGTGTAGGCGTCTACATCTATGATTTCTCCGGCAAAATAAAGCCCTCTAACGAGCTTGGACTCCATAGTTTTTGGGTTGATATCCTTCACGCACACGCCTCCGGAGGTGATGATTGCCTCGTCGATGGGACGCTTTCCCGTAACATGGACGGGAAAGGACTTGAAAAGCTGCACAAGCTCAGTTCTCTGCGCACGGGTAATGGAGTTTACCTTAATATCCTCCGGAATACCCGAAAGGCGGATGAGGACAGGTATCATCGCGTGACCGGCAAGGTCGGTCAGAGAATTTTTAAAATCCTTGTTGGCGTATTTTGAAAAGTCACGCAATATGCGGTCATCAAGCTGCTTGTTATCCAAACCGGGCTTGAGGTCGATGCTGATGCGATAGCGGCTAAGCTCGGCTTCACGAAGATGCGAGCTTGCCGACAGCACCAGAGGACCGGAAATTCCGAAATGTGTAAACAGCATCTCACCCAGCTCGCTGAAAACGGTCTTGCCGCTTTCGGCATCCGCGACATTGAGCTTTACATTTTTAAGCGAAAAACCCTGTAACTGCTCGCAATAATCATCGCTTGCCTCAAGCGGCACAAGCGAAGGCTTCGGCTGGATTATTCTGTGCCCCAAGGCTTCCGCCATTGCGTAGCCGTCCCCTGTTGAACCGGTGCCGGGGTAGCTCATGCCGCCTGTACAAAGCAGCACCTGGCGGCAGGAGATTACGCTTTTATCCGTTATCACGCCGCAGACTGCGCCGTTTTCGGTTTTAATCTCAAGCGCGCGTTCCTGCAAATGCTTTACCCCGCCGCGTTTTGAAAAGCGTTCAAGGGCATTTGCTACCTCGTGCGCATTATCGCTGACGGGAAAAACACGGTTGCCGCGCTCGGTTTTGAGCGCAACGCCGAGCTTTTCAAAAAGGAGCATCGTATCCATCGGCGTAAAGTTGCTGACAGCGCCGTAAAGGAACTTGCCGTTAACCGGCACATTTTCGAGAAACTGCCGTACCTCACAGTTGTTGGTTACGTTGCAGCGGCCCTTGCCGGTTATGCGAAGCTTTTTACCCAAAAGCTTATTCGGCTCAACAATAAGGGTTTTCATCCCTTTTTGTCCAAGATAGCCCGCGGCTAGAAGTCCTGCGGCTCCACCGCCGATAATAACCGCGTCAGTGTTCAGCGTGTTCATATACGTCGTTTTCCGACCATACGGTCTCCAGTCTCTTGAAGGTGTCCGACAGCGCGTCTTTTGAACGCAGACCGATAGACACGATTAGAGCGTTTATTAAGCTCAGCGGAGCAATAAGTGAGTCGAGGAAGGATACCATGTCGCTCTTGGCGTAAAGCAGAATATCCGAAAGCTCCACGAGCGGCGAGCTATCGCCATCGGTAAGACCGATGGTGGTAGCGCCTGCGCTTTTGACAAAGCGCATCGCCTTGACCGTTCGCGTAGAGTAACGCGGGTAGCTCATGGCAATGAAAACATCTCCCTCGCCTATTCTGAGCACCTGCTCATAAATCTCGCTAACGGCAGTGTCGTGGAGTAAGTATACATTGTCTCGTAGTATGTTCAGGTAATAGCCCATGAAGCTTGCAAGAGCAGTTGAGGAACGCATACCGACAATGTAAACGTGCTTTGCGTTGATGATAGCGTCCACAGCCGCGTCAAAGCTGGCACTGTCAATCTCCTCGATGGTTTTTTGCAGCTTTTCCATATCTGCGGAGAGAACCGCTTCGAGAACATTAGAGTCATCGATCAATTCCTTTGCGACCTCAATGCGCTGTACGGAGGTAAGGCGGTTTCTTATCATTTCCTGCAAAGCCTTGCGCATACCGGGATAACCGTCATACCCGAGCTCGGCGGCGAAGCGCACAACTGTTGATTCGCTGACACCAACCGTAACTCCGAGCCTTCCCGCCGTCATAAATGCTGCCTTGTCGTAGTTTTCCAAAATGTATTTTGCTATGCGGCGCTGACCTTTTGAAAAGCCTGCGCTGCTGTTTTCGATTACTGCAAGAACGTCTTTCTCCATACTCCCACATCTCCGTAAGTATTCGGCAAGAGCCGCTTTATTCAAATAATATAATAATACTCTCTATATAAAAAAAGCAATATGACAGATAAAAAATATTTAACTTGCATTTTTTTGATAAATCAATGCAATTACTCCTAAGTATTTGTGTGCATATGCAAGCTTGCAATTTCCTTTGCATTCAAGAAACGCCATTTCCCGGACGGAAGATCTCCAAGAGACAGTCCTCCCTCCGCCACACGTTTTAAACGCAGAACCTCAAGACCTGCCAGATCGCACATTTTTCGTACCTGGCGATTGCGCCCCTCGGATATCGTCACGGAAATCAAAGCGCTGTCCGTCGTTTCGCCAAGAAGCTGTACCTTAGCAGGCTTTATCGGCTTGCCGTCTATAACAAGCGGCTGACGCAGCGTATTAAGGGAAGCTTCGCTCACGCTTCCTCGAACACGCACCTTGTAGGTTTTTTCAATTTCTCCGGAGGGGTGCGCAAGAGCGTTCGCAAGCTCACCGTCGTTGGTCATAAGGAGCATACCCTCAGAGTCCATATCAAGCCTGCCGACAGGGAAAACGCGCACGTCAAGCCCCGAAATAAGGTCGGCAACGGTTTTCCTGCCGCGCTCGTCGCTCATAGTCGTAACATAGCCGCGGGGCTTGTTGAGCATTATGTAAGTCCTCTCCGCTGCTTGGCGGAGAGGCTTGTTATCAATGGTGATTTGGTCGCGCTCGCTGTCAGCGCTGTCGCCAAGGGAGGCTGTTTCGCCGTTAACGGCAACACGTCCCGAGCGAATAAGCTCCTCCGCCGCTCTGCGCGAGCAGAAGCCGGAGGCTGCAATCAGCTTCTGAAGCCGCATTATCATATCTGACGCTCCTCGTTTTGTCAATCCTGAAATACGAAGCCATATTTATTTGCCATAAACCACACTCGGCGAAGCTTTTCCCACGCAGTCAAATCGGCTCCTGCCGAAAGCGGAACGCTCTCGGCGAAAAACAGCGGGAACTCGCCAACCAGCGCACCATCTGCCGTTACGAAAGCGCGACCCGCGCAGTCGTCCTTCTTTATGCCTGCATATACAAATTCGGGCAACTCCAAAATCAGATCCAGCTTTGCGTCTGACTTGATAAGCACCCGGCTGTCACCGGAGCAAACAACGGAAACCCTGTCAGAACTGCCGGAGACAACGGGAAGCTCGCAAACCTTATCAAGCGGCATTGCCCGCACATAGCGGAAGTTTTCAAACGCCCATGTATACATCGCCTTGTGGTCATCCCAATCATTGGGGTCAGAAAGAGTCACGCAGATAAGGCGCAGACCGTCTTTTTCCGCGCAGGTCACGAGACTTCGCCCCGCTGCCATCGTATAGCCTGTTTTGCCGCCAAGGATATAATCACAGCTCCAGAGCAGCTTATTGTGGTTCATATATGAGCGCTGACCGACGGTATGGTATTTCGTGCCGACAATTTCCGCAAACAATGGGTATTCCATAGCTGCCCGCATAATCTCAGCAAGGTCGCGGGCGCATGAATAATGCCCCTCGGCGTCCAGACCGTGAGGATTTTTAAAGGAGCTGTTTTGCAGTCCAAGCTGCGCTGCTTTGTTGTTCATCAGCTCCGCAAAGCCCTCAACGCTGCCGCCGCAGTGGAAAGCAAGCGCTGTTGCCGCGTCGTTGCCGGAGGCAAGCATCAAACCGAAAAGCAGGTCTCGGACCGTCCATTCCTCCCCTGCGCACAAATAGACCGATGAGCCTTCGATATTTGTGTATTCAGGCTTGATTACGACGATTTCGTCGGGATCGCAGTTTTCCAGCACCACCAGCGCCGTCATAATCTTTGTTGTGCTGGTGATAAGCATATCCGAGTCGGCGTTTTGCTGATACAGCAGCTCGCCGGTGTCCGCGTGCATAAGAACCGTTGCCGAGGCAGAGTGCGAGGGTGCGGCATATGCCGCCGCCGAAAGGCTAAGCACTGCCGTTAAAAACAATGTAATGGTTCTAAAAACGTTACTTCTAATAATAAGCACCACCCTTGTTATGCTGGGTAGTGCTTATTATTGACAAACGCCGGTTAATTATACTGATTCTTACAGGCGAATGCAAGCTAAAGCAAATTAGCCTGTATTTTATTCTTTAAATTTATCAACTATTCCCTGGATTTTGTCAACGATATCGGGAGCCATGTCCACAATGCGGTCAACCGTGCTGTTAGCCGGAGGGGTAATGTTGAGCATTTTTACAACGCCGTTTGAGATGGTCAAAAAGCCAATAGGCTCAATTTTGACGCCCGCACCGCCGCCGCCGCCAAAGCCGCTTGTTTCTTTAACGGGAAAATCAGCTCCGCCGCTGGTGAACCCGAAGGTGACCTTTGATACGGGAATAAGCGTTATGCCGTCAGGCGTTGTTATGGGATTGCCTACAATGGTGTTCACGTCCACCATTTCTCTTATCTTGCTGAGGGTCACTTCCGTCAGGTCGCCGATAGGATGTCTTTCCATTTGTGTCAGTCCTTTCAGATGATGTGCTGCTGCTTTATGCGGCAGCTTTTTTTCTGCTGCGTTGCAGCTTTAAAAAGTCAATTCCGGTGGCTGCCGCAACATATAGTATTTCCCAAAATCTAATGCTTGTTGTAAGCCAAAGGTCATAGGAGGGGCTATCAGCCAAAAAATCGCAGTAGGCTGCAAAATCACGCTCGCGTATATTGAAGGCATTTTCCGCAAGAGGTATTGCGGCGGAGAGCGCGGCGTTAGCCGTTCCGTAAGACATGGCGGTTGAAAACGGGTCGCCGGAAGCTGCTGTGAAGTGTAGACGCAGATAATCTACCGTAAGCTTATGGCGAAAACGGCTTAGCGCCTTCAGCACGAGCTTTATAAGCGCGAAAATCTCCTCGCGGCTCGGTTTAGGCTTTTTCGGTTTCTTATGCTTTTCCGTCAAAGCGGCTTTTGGGGGCTTTGGCTTTTTCGTCTTTGGCTTTCGATTTGTGACGCCGGATACAAAGAAGCCCGGTGGTATCGCTCTTATATTTATAATGCCTATGCGCAGATAAAGCGAAAGTCCCTTGCTGTTATAGCCGCCGTCAACGCCGACCGGGATGAGCGCTATGACCGAAAGAACAACAAGTATGATAAGAAGTGTTTTCAAAGCTTCACTCCCTTCGCAGAATGCAAGCTAATGCCTAGCCATCAATGGTCATTTGGCGGCTGTCCTCGCTTTTTAGGCTTTCAATAACGCTGCTTAACTGTGCTATGCCCTCATCAGAGCTCATGTCCGGCAGCTTTGGCAATTCGTTAATATCTGTTATTCCCATTGTGCGCAGAAATAACTCTGTTGTGCGAAAAATTGAGGGACGACCTGTCACATCAAGCTTTCCGCAAGTCTCAATCAGACCGCGCTCCAAAAGAATACCCATTGTGTAGGAGCTGTCCACTCCCCTGACCTGGTCTACATACGCGCGCGTTACAGGCTGGAAATATGCGCATATCGCAAGCACTTCCAGCGCCGACTGGCTGAGCTTTGGCGGCTTGCGCTTTTCAAGCGCGTGAACTATGTCCTGCGCGTACTCCGGAGCGCTGCAAAGCTGAAGCGAATCGCCCATTTGCGCCAGACGAATGCCGCGTCGGTCAAAGCTGTATTCGTCTGAGAGCTTTTTAGCGCATTTGAATATATCGTCTGTTTCCACGCCCAACACCTGCGCGATGCGCGATGCGCGAACAGGCTCACCAGCCGCAAATAAAATCGCTTCTATTTTTGCTTCGATTTCTTTGTTATCCATTTAAAACAATCACCTATTCGGAGATGGACTCCGTTATTTCGACCGGGGCATCGCTTACTAAAAAAACGGTCATTTCGCCGTTGCTCTCGCGTATTTCAAGGCTGCCGAGACTGCATAGCTCCAAAACGGAGATGAAGGTTGCGATTACCTCGCTGCGGCTGTGGCTCATGCCGTAAAGCTCCTTTAAAGTGCGCGCGTTCCCCGTGCGCAAAAGCTCGATCAGTTGCTCGCTTTTCTGACGAACACCGTAGATTATGCGCTTTGGAACCATAATTTCCGTTCGTGAAACAGGAGCGCCGCCTTTTGAAAAAATTGAAGCGAGAGCTGAAATAAGCTCACCCGGCTCGTGGCTGTAGCGGTATTCAATGCCGACAGATTTTATCGGTTCCGGCGGCTTTGAGAACATCAGCAGACCAAGCTCGGACATTCTTTGAAGCTCGGGCGTAACCGCCTTAACGCTCATATACGCATCATGACATTTTAGCTGCTCAAGAGAGGTCATCAGCTCCTCAAGCTCGGAGACCTCCTCCTCTCCAGCCAAAAGGGTTCTGGTTTTGATGTAAAGCAGGTGTGACGCCATTTGCACAAATTCACTGGCTATGTCCAGATCCATCTCCTGCATTTTAGCCAGATACTCTACATATTGATCGAGAATATCGGCAATGCGCAGGTCGCGTATTTCAATTTTGTTTTTTGAGAGCAGCATCAAAATGAGGTTGAGCGGACCGCTGAAATCCTGCATTTCGTCGCGGCTTTTAACTATGCCCTCCAAATGGAAGGTGGGGTTATCCATTTGTTTTGTTCCTTTCAATACGCTATGCTCTGAGGTTTAAAGCTAAATATAGAAGCTAAAGCCGAGGTTCATCAGCGGGCTGAGCAAGCCGACAAGAGCATTGACAAGATACGTCAGCACTGGGTCTATTACGCCGGTGATAACAAGCAGCAGGACGATCAGCATCCCGTAACGCTCATACTCCATCAGCTTATAATACGCCTTGTCCGGCAGCAGGGCGAAAAGCACCTTCGAGCCATCCATCGGCGGAATGGGAAAAATGTTGAACACCGCGAGGCTACAGCTAAAAACAGCTGTACGTCCCAATGTTTCGATGATCACATAGCCGAAATCACCAAGCTTCAGCAGCGGAATATATAAAAAGCCGTAAAGCAAAAGAACGACGGCTGCAAGCAATATATTTGAAAGCGGTCCTGCCAGTGCGGTTATAGCCATCCCGCGCTTTGGGTTTTTGAAGCTGTTCATGTTAACAGGCACGGGCTTTGCCCAGCCAACATGAAGGAACATCATGGCAATAAGACCAACGATGTCTAAATGCTTGAAGGGGTTAAGGCTAAGGCGACCTGCGTTTTTTGCCGTGTTGTCCCCAAGCTTATAGGCAACAAAGCCGTGGCACAGCTCGTGAAAAACAATGCACAGGAGGGCGGGAACGACTGAGAGCAAAATACCCGTAAGAACGCTAAAATCAAGCCCTTCCCAAATGGTTTTGATGGTTTCTATCATAACACCTCCATAATGGAGACAGAATTTGCCTAAATTTAATTTATTATATCAAAGACGCAATTAAAATACAAGAGCGAAGCGGCGCTCCGGACAAAACCTGCCCATTGCGCCGCTTTGCTCTTATGGTTTTTTCACATAGCTTAGTATCTCACCCATCAGCTCATCCTTGCCTGTTCCCTTTTCTGCGGAAAAAGGCAGGATTTTGATGCTTTCCGGCAGTTCGAGTGTTTCGCGGATAAGAGCCAGATTAGGCTCGATTTCGCTCTTTTTGAGCTTATCGACCTTATTTGCGACGATCACCAACGGGCACTGCGTTGCCTTGAACCAGTTTGCCATAGTAACATCGTCAGCCGTTGGCTTATGGCGAGAGTCTACAATCATCACACCAAGCGTGATAAGGTCGTCTCTGGCAAAAAACTGCTCCATCAGCCTGCCCCAGCGGTCGCGCTCAGTCTTGGAGACCTTTGCATAGCCATAGCCGGGCAGGTCAACGAAATATGCTTTTTTATCAATTAAAAAGTAGTTGACATGAACGGTTTTTCCGGGTGACTGCCCCACCCTAGCAAAATTCTTACGATTTAGCAGGCGGTTTATGACCGAGGATTTGCCAACATTGGATTTGCCGGCAAATACAATGGTAGGCATCACCGCGGTGATGAAATCCTTAGGATTGGCGGCTGATTTGATAAATTCGGCGTTGTTTATGTTCATACTTCACCTACTGCCGTACTCTGGAGGAGCAGATGGTCTTATCCGGCTCGACAATGGGAACGGCATTATCGTCAGAGAGCGTTTCAACATGCTCAGCGAGCTTTATTTCACGGTTTAGGGCAATATCCAGCACCTTGTCAACATGGTCGGTTACAACAAAGTTGAGCGCCTTGCGAACGGTCTGGTCAATCTCCTCCAAATCCTTTTCGTTCTCCGCAGGGATTATAACGGTGCTTATGCCGCTTCGCAGAGCCGCCATCGTCTTTTCACGCAGACCGCCGATAGGCAGCACTCTGCCGCGCAGGGTAATTTCGCCGGTCATGGCAACATCACGCCGCACAGGAGTGTTGGTGAGAGCTGAAATAAGGGCAATGCACATCGTAATGCCTGCCGACGGGCCGTCCTTTGGAATCGCGCCCTCAGGGAAATGAATGTGTATGTCCTTGGTCTTATGAAAATCGGGTGCAATGCCCAAAGCCTCAGCACGGCTGCGGATGTAGGACACGGCTGCCTTGGCGGATTCCTTCATAACGTCGCCCAGATTACCCGTCAGCTCAAGCTCTCCGGAGCCGTCAAGAACGCTGACCTCAACATCGAGAACCGAGCCGCCGACCGAAGTCCACGCAAGACCGCGCACAAGACCGACCTCGTCCGCGGGCGCGAGAGTGTCGGGCTTATACTTTGCCGGTCCGAGCAGAGCTTCAAGCATCCCCGCCTTCAAACGAACGGATTTGCACTCACCGTCAGCAATGCGCTTTGCCGCCTTGCGGCAGACAGCGGCGATTTCGCGCTCAAGAACGCGAACGCCCGATTCCTTGGTGTAAAGCTCAATAAGCTCACGAATAGCGTCGTCGCTGAGTTTGATCTGCGCGGCGGTAAGACCGTGCTTCTTTCTCTGCTTTGGAAGCAAGTGGCGCTTTGCTATCTCCAGCTTTTCCTCGTCGGTATAGCTGGACATTTCAATGACCTCCATTCTGTCGAGCAAGGCTCTCGGAATGGTGTCTATCGAGTTGGCGGTCGTGATGAAAAGCGCATTTGAAAGGTCGTAAGGTATCTCTAAATAGTGGTCACGAAAGGCGTAGTTTTGTTCAGCGTCAAGCGCTTCAAGCAGCGCTGCGGCGGGATCACCGCGATAATCTCCTGCAAGCTTGTCGATCTCGTCAAGCAGCATCAATGGGTTTGAGCTTTTAGACTGTATAAGCCCCGCAATAATACGCCCCGGCATTGCGCCGATGTAGGTTTTGCGATGTCCGCGTATTTCAGCCTCGTCGTGTACTCCTCCCAATGAAATCCGCGCAAGCCTGCGGTTTGTTGCCTTGGCAATACTGATGGCAACGCTTGTCTTGCCCGTTCCCGGAGGACCGACAAGGCAGAGAACGGTTCCCTTTAGCTCCGGCGCAAGCTGGCGCACGGCAAGGTATTCGACAATGCGCTCTTTTACCTTTTCAAGCCCGAAGTGGTCATCGTCAAGGATCTTGCGCGCTTTTTTAATATCAATCGTTTCATGCGTAAAGCTGTTCCACGGAAGGTCAAGGCAGGTGTCAAGATAAGTGCGGATAACGGCTGCCTCTGATGAGCCGATAGGCTGCTTTGAAAGGTGCGATACCTCCTTGAGCAGTTTTTCGGTAATATCGTCCTCCAGACCGAGCTGAATTATTTTCTTGCGGTATTCGCGAATGTCGCTAACGGTGTCATCCTGCTCGCCAAGCTCCGCTTGAATCAGCTTTAGCTGCTCGCGCAAATAAAACTCTTTTTGAGATTTTTGCATTTGCTCATGCGTGCGCTCGTTTAAATCCTGTTCAATGGAGAGAACAGCAAGCTCGCGCGCCAAAAAGCGGTTTAGCAACGAAATGCGGCGCAGAGGATTTGCCTCGTCTAAAAGCTTTTGCTTTTTGTCGGGACGCATATAGATATTCTGGGCAATATAGTCCGCAACATATCCGGGGTCCTCAGAGGAGGCGATTTTTGCCAGCATCTCCGGCGGCAGTGAGCCTACCAGATGGAAATAATCATCAAACAGCGCAACGCACTGACGAATAAGAGCCTCTGCTTTAACGGGAGAGTGCTTCGCGCTCTCCTCTATACGCTCGACCTCGGCAAAGCAGTAGCTCTCCCCGGACGTGAAGCCTATTAGCCTTGCGCGCTGAATGCCCTCTACCAGAACACGGATTCCGTCCGTTCCGGGGATGCGCAAAAGCTGCTTAACAAGGCAGAGCGTACCAACGCTGTAAAGGTCATCCTCCTCCGGGAATTCTTTGGATATGTCTTTTTGCGCAACTATGAACACAATGCGGTTTGTGCGCATTGCGACATCAAGCGCTGCAACAGACCTGTCTCTTACAACGTCGAAATTGATGAGCATATCGGGAAAAACAGAAAGCCCGCGCATCGGCAGCAACGGGTAGCCCTCGGCTTTCGGAGTTTCAAATTTATCGTTCATTTACATCCTCCGTTACAGAGATAGCAAAGAGCCGCACAAGCTGTGCGGCTCTTATACTACAAGCACTACACCTTGATAGTATTATAGTTGGACATAGCCTATGCGCCCTTTCTTCGGACAATGGGCGATATGCCGTTTTTAACACAATCAGCGGTAATTACAACTTGAGAAATCGTGGGATCGGAGGGAACGGCATACATAATGTCCGTCATGATGCCCTCCATAACGCTGCGCAGCCCGCGCGCGCCTATCTCCATTTCGGTTGCTTTATCGGCAACCGCTTCAAGAGCTTCGTCCTCAAAAACAAGCTCAACATTGTCATAGCTGAGTTGAGCCTTATACTGTTTGGTAAGCGCGTTTCTCGGCTCCTTGAGGATGCGGATAAGATCCTCCTTGCTAAGGGAGCTTAGAGGTGCAATGACAGGCAAACGACCGATAAGCTCAGGTATAATGCCAAACTTCATCAAATCGTGAGACTGTATCTCCTGCATGGTCTTGCCAAGGTCCAGATTCTTTTTGCTCTTGATCTCTGCGCCAAAGCCCATGCTCTTTCTTCCCAGACGGTTCTCAACAATTTTTTCTATGCCGTCAAAAGCGCCGCCGCATATAAACAGGATGTTCGTGGTATCGACCTTGATAAACTCCTGATGGGGGTGCTTTCGTCCACCCTGTGGCGGAACATTTGCGACCGTACCCTCAAGAATTTTCAAAAGCGCCTGCTGGACGCCCTCGCCGGAAACATCTCTTGTGATGGAGGTGTTTTCGCTCTTGCGGGATATCTTGTCGATTTCGTCAATGTATATGATGCCGTGCTGGGCTTTTTCAACGTCAAAATCCGCGGCTTGGAGCAGACGCAAAAGTATGTTTTCAACATCCTCGCCGACGTAGCCTGCTTCTGTAAGCGTTGTGGCATCGGCAATGGCAAAGGGAACGTCAAGCATTTTCGCCATTGTCTGAGCAAAGAGAGTTTTGCCGCTGCCGGTAGGTCCGATGAGCAAAATGTTTGATTTTTGCAGTTCAACATCATTGCTGCTCTCGCCGTAGAGAATGCGCTTATAATGGTTGTATACCGCAACGGCTAAGGTGACCTTCGCTTTGTCCTGACCAATAATATAGTCATCAAGTACCTTTCGGATTTCAGCGGGCTTGGGCAGAGTCTTTGCGGATAATCCGGTGCTTGTATACACCGGTTCTTCGATATTATCAGAGTTGTTAGGGCTATACACATCATCAATGATGCTCATGCACAGTCGAACGCATTCGTCGCAGATATACGAACCGTTGCCCGCAATCATGCGCTCAACCAGCGACTGGGGCTTGCCGCAGAAGCTGCATCTGATATTGTTGTTATCTTCAAACTTAGACATACTGTCCTCTTTATTGTTTTTTATTAACAGCCACTCACTGACGGGTATAGATCACCTTATCAATAAGTCCATATTCGGCGGCTTCCTCAGCTGTCATAAAGTTGTCGCGCTCGCAGTCGGCGGTGACGATATCAATGGGCTTTCCTGTGTTGGCGGAAAGGATTTCGTTCATGCGCTTTTTTATGACCTCGAGGCGTCTGAGGTGGATAGCCATATCGGTTATCTGACCCTGCGTGCCGGCGGAGGGTTGGTGAATCATGATCTCAGCGTTGGGGAGAGCAATTCGCTTTCCCTTTGCGCCGCTGGAGAGTAAGAAAGCACCCATTGACGCAGCAAGACCAATGCAAATGGTGGAAACATCGGGCTTAATATACTGCATCGTATCATAAATCGCCATGCCCGCCGTTACAGAGCCGCCAGGGCTGTTAATATAGAACTGGATATCCTTATCGGGGTCTTGAGCCTCAAGATAGAGGAGCTGGGCTACGATAAGGCTTGCAGTCGTGTCGTTTACTTCTTCGGAGAGCATTACTATTCGGTCGTTGAGAAGTCTTGAAAAAATATCATAAGAGCGTTCTCCGCGAGAGGTTTGCTCAACAACATATGGTACTAAGCTCATTCAGCATTCTCCTTTGCGTATTTTCAAAATTGGGTTACAGCAAAACATATCCACATTTTATCCCAATTATACCGACAGCGACTATACCGCGAGCCGGGCTGAATTATTCAGCATCAGCCTTTGCGGCTTTTTTCTTTGTTTTGGGAGCTTCATCGTCATCCGCGGGAGCTTCGTCCTTCTTAGCAGCAGTCTTTTTGGGAGCGGTCTTCTTTGCAGGCTTTTCCTCACCCTCTGCAGCATCTTCCGTTTTTGCAGCCTTCTTGGAAGCAGCCTTCTTTGCAGGCTTAGTCTCCTCGGCTGCGGCAGCTTCCGGTGCGCCCGCAACAGCAGTTTCGAGAATAAGGTCGCTGGCTTTCTTTTTCTTCATGTCATCGCGCATGGAGTCCTCGCCGACAACTTCCTTGATTTCATCAACGGTGGTGCGATAGCCGGAAGCAATCTTCTCAAGGGTTTCGTTGAGCTCCTCATCGGAAACCTCGATCTTCTCCGCCTCGACAACAGCAGTGAGCAGCAGCTCGGTCTTGACCTGAGATTCCGCCTGCGGGCGAAGCATTGCCTGGAAACCTGCCATATCCATTCCGGTGAGGCGGATATACTCTTCAAGGCGCAAGCCCTGAGCCATAAGACGCTGGTCATAGTCGCGCATAAGTGTGAGCATCTGATCCTCGATCATGGCTTCGGGGATATCAACAGTCATATTTTCGGCAGCCTTCTGAAGAACCTTGAAGCCGAAGTCTTCCTCAACAGCCTTGGTGCGCTGAGTTACCAGTTCTTCCTTGATGGCGGTCTTGTATTCGTCAAGTGTGTCAAACTCGGAAACGTCCTTGGTGAACTCATCGTCAACGGCGGGCAGCTCGGTTTCAAGAACCTCATGCACCTTTACCTTAAAGACAACCGCCTTGCCTGCAAGCTCCTCATGATAGTCCTCAGGGAAGGTGATGTCGATATCCTTCTCATCACCGGGCTTCATGCCGACGACCTGCTCCTCAAAGCCGGGAACAAACTGACCGGAGCCAAGCTCGAGACTGTGGTTTTCAGCCTTGCCGCCCGCAAACTGCTCGCCGTTGAGGTAGCCGTCATAGTCGATAACGGCAATATCACCCATTTTTGCGGCGCGTTCGACGGAAATCTGGCGTGCATTGCGCTTGCGCATTTCCTCAATATACTTATCGACGTCCGCGTCGGTGATGTTTATCTCCTCCTTGGGAGCTTCAATGCCCTTATAC
>JAHAWY010000041.1 GCA_018385135.1 Oscillospiraceae bacterium
ACTCGCGGAGCTTTATACTAACACTTCTTTGTCAGTTTGTCAAGAACTTTTTTCGATTTCCTTTTGGAATTCTTTTGCTCTTTCCTGCCCCTCACGAGCGGTGCTTGATTATAATAGCACTCTCCTCCCTCCTTGTCAACACCTTTTTTGACCTTTTTTCATCTTTTTCTGACAGCAGTTTTCGACACGCGTTTTAAACCCAAATGCTCCTTGATTTTTGCTCCATTTCGGTTTATACTCACTTTCAAACAACCGATTTAATGTATTAAGCGACTGGAGCTTGCCTATGCCTATCAGAATACCCAACTCACTCCCGGCGCGTTCAACGCTCACGGAGGAGAACATCTTTGTTATAACCGAATATCGCGCTCTGCATCAGGACATTCGTCCGCTGAAGCTTCTTATCCTCAACCTCATGCCCACAAAAATCGTAACAGAAACTCAGCTTCTGCGCAAGCTTTCAAACACGCCCCTTCAGGTCGAGATCGACCTTTTGCACACTATCAGCCACGACTCAAAGAATGTTGACGCGGCTCATCTTGAATCCTTTTATGTCAGCCATGATGATATTCGGGATAAATACTACGACGGAATGATAATTACCGGCGCGCCTGTTGAAAACCTTGACTTTGCCGATGTTGATTACTGGCCGGAGCTATGTGAGATCATGGAGTGGTCAAAAACTCATGTTCACAGCACTTTCCACATCTGCTGGGGCGCTCAGGCGGGTCTCTATTACCATTTCGGTATTCAAAAGCACTCACTTCCGCAAAAGCTTTCCGGGATTTTCTCTCACCGCATTCTCACCCCGAACTCACCCTTTTTTCGCGGCTTTGATGACAGCTTCAACGCACCCCATTCCCGCTACACCTATGTAAAGGCGGAGGACATCGAAAAAGTCCCGGAGCTTGAGATACTTGCCGTCTCCGACGAGGCAGGTGTTTATGCTGTAAAGAATCAGAAGAGCCGAATGTTTTTCATATTCGGGCATCCCGAATATGACCGCGATACTCTCGCGCTGGAGTATGAGCGCGACCTTAAAAAGGGTTTGAAGGATGTTCACGTTCCTGTGCACTACTTCCCCGACGATGATCCAACAAAAGAGCCTTTTGTCAGCTGGCGGGCACACGCTCAGCTTATGTATACCAACTGGCTAAACTACTACGTTTATCAAACCACACCCTATGTTATCAACAACATCAACGCAGACCTTGAGGGTGAGGAAAAGAACATATAGCAAAAGCGATGTTGCCTGATTGGCGACATCGCTTTTTATATTAAAGGTATATCTACACGGCACGAAGCCGCAAAAGCGCTCTTAGGAGCAGAAGCGGTGCTTGCCGATGGTCACCAAAAGCGGGCGCGACCATATCCACTTGCTGGTCGCCGTAGACGGATTAAAATAGTATATCGCACCGCCCGACGGGTCAGAACCATTCATAGCGTCCTGAGCCGCACGATAAGCGCTCTCCGCAACAGGCTCATTGAACTGTCCGTCCGTTATGCAGGTGAAAGCGCCGCCCTGATAAATAACTCCGGAAATGGAGTTAGGGAAAGACGGATGCTCAACACGGTTCAACACCACTGCGCCAACGGCAACTTGTCCGTTATACGGCTCACCGCGCGCCTCGGCTGAGATAAGCCGCGCCAGCAGAGCCAGATCGCCGGAGCCTTGGGAACTGGCGCTGCCCTGCTGCTGCTCGGAAATCCCCATAGCCGCAAGTGTCTGCGCTCCCGCCTTCCCGTCCACGCTCAGTCCATACGCCTGCTGAAACGCCTTGACCGCCTGCTCTGTACCACTGCCGTAAACGCCATCCACCGCGCCGCTGTAAAAGCCTTGATTTTTGAGCGTTTCCTGAATTTTGCTGACCGTCTCTCCGGATGAACCGCGCTTGTAGGAGGCGGCGTCGGCATCGGATGCCATAAATATAAGCGCAATATTCAGCGCAAAAATTATGAGTAAAACAAGGCAAACTTTCTTTCTGCTCATAAAAATACTCCTTCGCAAACCGTTTTGTAATAGTCTACGAAGGAGCATTTGCTATTATGCGGTATCGCGCCGCGGGAATAATTATTTGCTTTGTAATTAGTTGTTCGCTCTGGTCTTAATTTCCTCAGAAATTTTTTCCATGAAATCTTTAATCGTCATAGTTCCCTCGTCGCCACCGGAGCGTGTGCGAACGGAAACCAGCCCTGCTTCCGCCTCCTTGTCGCCGATAACGAGCATATAAGGGATTTTCTGAAGCTGCGCTTCGCGGATCTTATAGCCGATTTTTTCATTGCGATAGTCGCTCTCCACGCGAATTCCCGCGTCAAAAAGCTTTTGGTAGATTTCCTCGGCATATTCCTTGCTGCGGTCTGTAATGGGCATAAGCTTGACCTGAACGGGAGCAAGCCATGTTGGAAAAGCGCCCGCATAATGCTCGGTAATAACGCCGATGAAGCGCTCGATAGAGCCAAAAACAACGCGGTGTATCATAACGGGGCGATGCTTCTCGCCGTCCGCGCCGACATATTCAAGCTCAAAGCGTTCGGGAAGCTGCATATCAAGCTGAATTGTGCCGCACTGCCATGTGCGTCCCAGAGAATCTTCAAGATGGAAGTCAAGCTTCGGACCGTAGAAAGCACCGTCGCCCTCGTTGATAACATAGCTCTTGCCCATCTCGGTGATTGCTTCCTTGAGCGTATTCTGCGCAAACTCCCAATCCTTCTCGTCACCCATGTGGTCATCGGGCATTGTGGAAAGCTCGATTTCATATTTCAGACCAAAGAGCGAATAGACCTCGTCAAAGAGCTTAACAACACCCTTAATCTCGTCCTTCATCTGATCCCAGGTCATGAAAATGTGCGCATCATCCTGAGTGAAGCAGCGAACGCGGAAAAGACCGTGCAGTGCGCCGGAAAGCTCATGGCGGTGAACAAGACCCAGCTCGCCCACGCGCAGCGGAAGGTCGCGGTAGGAGTGCGGCTCGGATTTGTAAACAAGCATACCGCCGGGGCAGTTCATCGGCTTGATTGCAAAATCCTCCTCGTCAATTTTGGTGGTGTACATATTCTCCTTGTAGTGAAACCAGTGTCCGCTTGTCTCCCAAAGATGGCGGTTCAAAATCATGGGAGTGGACACCTCGACATAGCCGTAGCGCTTGTGAACCTCGCGCCAGTAGTCGATCAGGGTGTTTTTAAGCACCATGCCTTTCGGCAGGAAAAACGGAAAGCCCGGACCCTCGTCGGTAAGCATGAAAAGACCAAGCTCACGACCTATCTTGCGGTGGTCGCGCTTTTTTGCCTCCTCAATACGTGCCAGATACTCCTCCAGCTCTTCCTTTTTGGGGAAGCAGGTGCCGTAGATGCGCTGAAGCATCTTGCGGTTCGAGTCGCCGCGCCAGTACGCGCCGGTGCAGCTTGTAAGCTTGATTGCGTTGCCCTTGATACGTCCGGTGGAGTCCATATGCGGACCTGCGCAAAGGTCTGTAAAGTCGCCCTGCTTGTAAAAGCTGATTGTCTCGCCCTCAGGCAGGTCGTTAATCAGCTCGACCTTGTACGGCTCGTTTTTTACAAGCTCCAGAGCCTCGTCTCTCGGCAGTTCAAAGCGCTCAAGGGGAATTTTCTCCTTGCAGATTTTGCGCATTTCAGCCTCAAGCTGCTCAAGTATCTCGGGAGTGAAAACCGTTTCGCTGTCAACATCGTAGTAGAAGCCGTCGTCAATGGCAGGACCTATGGCAAGCTTTGTGTCGGGATAAAGGCGCTTTATCGCCTGCGCGAGAATATGCGATGTGGTGTGACGATATTTGAGCTTGTATTCGGGGTTTTCAAAGGTGTATTGCTTTTCATCCATTGCTTTCTATCTCCTCAAAAATAAATTCAAAATCAAAAAGCACCCCTGAGAAACTCAGGGGTGCTGAATTAACACGGTTCCACCCTGCTTGCGGAGAAGCTCCGCCGCTTTACTGCGCTATAACGTGCGCGAACGGGAGCGCTTACTGGCTTCGGCGCTCCGGCTCCGGAGCGGTAGTCGTATGCTTCGGCTTCGGAGCGGCTTTCAGCTACTGCCGCTCTCTCTGCACCGCCTTTGCATGACCTTCTCCATCAGTGCCGATAAATTATGATTACGATATTGTATGATATCATCAAGCACGCAGGCTGTCAAGCAATTATTAACGCCGGAAAAAACAGCCGCTCAGACGTTAAAGCGAAACAGCGTAACATCGCCGTCGTGCATAACATATTCCTTGCCCTCGGAGCGGACAAGTCCCTTTTCCTTGGCAGCCGCCATTGAGCCGCAGTTTTTCAGGTCATCAAAGGCAACGATTTCCGCACGGATAAAGCCGCGCTCAAAATCAGTGTGTATCTTTCCTGCCGCTTGAGGCGCCTTAAAGCCCTTTTTAATCGTCCACGCGCGAACCTCATCCGGTCCGCAGGTGAGAAAGGAAATAAGCCCCAGCAGAGAATACGAGCATTTGATAAGGCGTGCAAGACCGCTTTCGGTCATGCCCAGCTCCTCCATAAAAAGAGCCTTGTCCTCCTCGTCAAGCTCGCCTATCTCCTGTTCTACCTTTGCGCAGATGGGAAGTACCTGGCTTCCCTCGCCTTCGGCGAATTTAACAAGCTGCCTGTAATACTCACAGTTTTCAGCGCCGGCGGCAAATCCTGCCTCGTCCATATTCGCGGCATATATAACAGGCTTCAGAGAAAGCAGCTCGCTTTCGCGCACCAGCTCCATCTCCTCCTCGGAGCATTCAAAGCTGCGCGCGCTTTTACCGCTGTCCAAATGAGCCAGAAGCTTCTCCATGACCTCCGCTTCGTGCAGAAACTTTTTATCTCCGCCCTTGGCGTTCTTTTTCGCCTTTTCAATTCGGCGCTCAACCATTTCCATATCCGCCATTACCAGCTCAAGATTGATGATATCAATATCTCTCAGCGGATCGCAGCCGCCCTCGACATGGATGATGTTATCATCATCAAAGCAGCGGACAACATGGACAATAGCATCTGTCATGCGTATGTTGCTCAAAAACTTATTTCCCAGACCCTCACCCTTGGACGCGCCCTTTACAAGCCCTGCTATATCAACAAATTCAATGACCGCCGGGGTGTACTTTTTCGGATTGTATAGCTGCGCCAGATAATCCAGCCGCTCGTCGGGCACTGCGACCGTTCCCACGTTCGGGTCTATGGTGCAAAACGGATAGTTTGCGCTTTCGGCTCCGGCGTTGGTTATAGCATTAAAAAGTGTGCTCTTACCGACGTTCGGCAGACCTACAATTCCTAGCTTCATTGCTTATCCTCTCAATCATCGCAAGGCGGGAGAAAAGCCCCCGCCCTGCGTTTGTGTTTATTCGTTGCCGTCGGTCTTTCTTTCACCCTCCGGCGTGATTTCACTGCTGACTATCTCAGGCTGAGCATCGTCAAAGCTTGCCGCAGCATCATTGGCTTCGGACTTTTCCGGAAAAACTCCGTTCTCACAGAAGTAGTGGAATACCTCGGCGTCTATGCTCTCATGCTCAAGCAGATATTCCGCAACGCCCTTGACAAGATCGCTGTGCTCGGTGAGAATTGCCTCGCATAGCTTTGCGGCATCGTCAAAGAGCTTTTTGACCTCCTCGTCGATGATGGCGGCTGTTTCCTCGGAGTAGCTCTTGGTAGTGCCAAAATCACGACCGATAAAAATGCTGTGGTCAGAGCTATCAAAGCTGATCGGACCGAGCCTGTCGGAGAAGCCGTATTGCGTAACCATCGAACGGGCAAGATTTGTAGCGTTCTGTATATCGCTTGAAGCACCTGTGGAAATATCGTCCAAAAACAGCTTTTCGGAGATACGTCCGCCAAGGCTTATGACAATTTCCTCAAACAGCTCACTGCGTGAGCGGAAGTCCTCCACATCGTCCTTGGGACGGAAGTAGGTTACTCCTCCGGCAGGACCGCGTGGGATAATCGTAATATAGTGAACAGGGTCGGTATGCTTTAGGAATTTGCCTGTGACCGCGTGACCGGCCTCGTGATAGGCGGTTAGTTTGCGGGCTTTTTCGCTCATGACCTTGCTCTTTTTCTCTGGTCCAAGACGCACCTTGCGAACCGCCTCCTCGATGTCCTCGGAGGTAATAAAGCGTCTGTGGAAGCGAACCGCCAGCAATGCCGCCTCATTAAGCAGGTTTTCAAGGTCAGCACCGGAGAAGCCCGGTGTTCCGCGGGCAATGCTGTTAAGGTCAACATCGTCGCCAAGGGGCTTTCCCTTTGCGTGAACCTTCAAAATCGCCTCACGTCCGCGAATATCGGGCAAACCTACATAGACCTGCCTGTCAAAGCGCCCCGGACGCAGCAGCGCGTTATCGAGAATGTCCGCTCGGTTAGTCGCCGCCATGACGATCACTCCGGCGTTGTTGCCAAAGCCGTCCATTTCAACAAGAAGCTGGTTCAAGGTCTGCTCGCGCTCATCGTGACCTCCGCCAAGACCCGAACCGCGCTGACGACCAACCGCGTCGATTTCGTCAATAAAGATTATAGCGGGCGCTGTCTTTTTCGCCTGCTCGAACAAATCGCGGACACGCGATGCGCCTACGCCGACATAAAGCTCAACGAAGTCAGAGCCGGAGATTGACAAGAACTGAACTCCCGCTTCGCCCGCAACCGCCTTGGCAATAAGGGTTTTACCCGTTCCCGGAGGACCGACGAGAAGCACACCCTTGGGGATGCGCGCACCCATATCGCTGTATGCGGCAGGATTTTTAAGGAAGTCAACAAGCTCCTGAAGCTCTGCCTTTTCCTCGACCGCGCCTGCAACGTCGTCAAACGTGACCTTCTTTTTTTCATCGCTTCCGAAACGAACGCGAGCTTTGCCGAACTTAATCGCTCCGCCGCCGGCTCCGCCGCCCTTGGCGGCGCTCTTCATCATTATATACCAGAACACGCCAAAGAGGATGATAACGCCCAGATACGGCAGCATAGCCACCCACCAGGGAATTTCCTTAGGCGGGTTGTAGTCGTATTCCGTAAGGATGCCGTCCGCCTTCTGCTGCTTTATCAGCTCTCCCAGATCCTCACGGAAATAGGAGACAGAGGCAAGCTCCGTCTTAATGATCGTGCTGTTCTCATACGGCTCGCGCAGCTTCAGCTCAAGCGCCGTACCAACAGTGCCGAAAGACTCGACCTGTTCGTTTTCAAAAAGCTCTATAACCTCGGAATATGAAACCTCCGGGGCAACGCCGTTTTGAGACGTCATAGTAAAAACCGTTGCCAGAAGAATAACGAGTATCAGCACATAAAAGCCGACGTCTCTGGCTTGGTTGCGGTTTTTCTTCAAGCTAAAATCACTTCCTTTGCTTTCGATATGCGTTCACGCGAAGTGCTTCTCCCGCTATGAAGCATTATTCGCCGCCGGTATAAACCTCAGGCTTTAAAACGCCCACGAAGGGCAGATTACGGTATTTTTCAGCATAATCCAGACCATATCCAACAACGAATTCGTCCGGAACCTCAAAGCCGGAGAAATCCGCATGGATATCCGCCTTGCGCCTTGCGGGCTTGTCAAGCAGAGTTACAAGCGTGATAGACGCAGGCTTGCGGTTTTGCAGATAGCCGCGCAGGTAATTAAGGGTAATGCCGCTGTCGAGAATATCCTCAACGATAACCACATGACGACCTGCGATGTCCTCACTGAGGTCTTTCATGATTTTAACAGCGCCGGTAGAGGTTGTGCCGTTGCCGTAGGACGACACCGCCATAAAATCAACAGAACACTTCAGATCGACCTTGCGCACAAGGTCTGACATAAAAACGAAGCTGCCCTTGAGTACACCAACAAAAAGCGGCTCGCTCCCCTTGAACTTCTCCGTAAGCTGCTGACCGATTTCGGTAACTCTTTTGTCCAGTTGCTCCTCGGTGAGCAGCACCTTGAGAATGTCGTTGTTCATTGGTTTATTCTCCCCACAAAATATATAATATAGTTTTCTGTTATCTCTCTTTATGCGGCAGCGGCGTTATTTCTATTTCAAGCACGTCGTCACCCGCCTTTGCCTCGCAGCGCTCCGCGATGCCCAGACCATAAACCGCAATTGCCCCCGCCTCATCATAAAGCACGGGAACAAGGTCTCTTTCCACGCCGTTTAAGCGTTTTTCCGAAAAGAGTTTTTTTAGACTTTTTGTGCAGTCTCTGCCAGCCAGACGGATTTTTTCGCCCTCCCTGCGAGACTCGACAGTTATGTTACCACAGATGTTAGCACTTTTAAAGAAAAAAATGTTAAATGAATTGTGAATTTCGCTGCATTTTTTGATGGGATATGCCTTTAGCTCCAAGCCGACCTCCTCAAGGGTAATAACACTGCCCGGAGCAATGACGCGCGGAGCGATTTTTCTTTTCTCCGCCGCGCCGAAGCGAAGCTCATCATACTCGCGGAAAACGCGCATCCCCGTCACATCGGCGGCGGCATGAGGGTCATCGCCCTCGGCGATAGCCCGAACAGCCTCGATGTGAGCCGCCGAAAGCGAGCCGCCGGCAGCAATCTGCAAAGCGCGCGCCGAAAGCGGGCGCGGCAGAGCCGACAGCGCTTTTGCGTTTATTGCGCCGTTTGCGAAATGCTCACGCAAGAAGCCCTCCGCCTGCTTCGTCAAATACTCCTCATCGTCTCGCAGAAGCTCCGCCGTACGAAAAAGGCTCTGCGCCAGATTGGGGTTCTGCTCGCGCAGGCGCGGCAGCACCTCATGACGCAGACGGTTGCGGCTGTAATCGTTTGAAGCATTTGTGGAGTCCTCCACATGAGCAATAGCGTGTTCATCAAGATACGCCAAAACCTCAGCGGTAGTCACGGTGAGCATAGGGCGAATTATTCTCCCCCTAACCGGCGGAATGCCGCATAGCCCGTGCAGTCCGCTTCCGCGAACAAGGTTTAAAAGCATCGTTTCCGCATTGTCGTCCGCTGTGTGAGCCGTGGCAATGCGCAAAGCTCCCGTTTTCTCCGCTGTTTCCTCAAGAAAGCGATATCGAAGCTCCCTAGCCGCCTCCTCAATGCCCATGCCCTGCTCCTCTGCAAAGGCGGCAACATCGCCGCTGCCGGAATAGCAGACAACGCCGCGCTCGGCACAGAAGCTTTCAACAAACTGCCTGTCTCTTTCCGACTCCGCGCCGCGCAGGCAATGGTTAAAATGCGCGCAGTAAAGCTCCAAATCAAGTTCGGGAGCAAGCTCAAGCAAGCGCACAAGCAAATACACGGAATCCTTCCCGCCCGAAACGGCGCAAAGCACCCTGCTGCCCTTCGGCAGCATATTGTATTTTTCCAAAAAGGCTCTATTCATCGTCAGTATGCTTCTTCTCCGCCGAAACATAGCTTGTGTATTCCGGCAGCCACAGCAGCTCGATAGTACCCGTTTCGCCATGACGGTTTTTCAAAACAAGTGCCTCCGCCTCATTGGGATTGGCGCAGTCCTTATCGTAATAGCCTTCGCGGTAAAGACCTATAACAATGTCTGCGTCCTGCTCGATTGCGCCCGATTCACGAAGATCCGAAAGCATTGGGCGCTTATTCGTTCGCGCCTCGTTTGCACGCGATAACTGAGAAAGGCAAACTACCGGAACATTAAGCTCCTTCGCCATGATCTTCAGCATACGAGAGATATCGGAAACCGCCTGCGTGCGGCTCTCTCCGGCATAGCTGTGTCCGCTTCCGGCAGACTGCATCAATTGCAGATAGTCGATGACCACCAAGCCCAGATTGTCCAGACGGCGGCACTGGGAGTTCATCTCCGCCACGGAAAGCGTGGGGTTGTCGTCAATGCGGATGTCCGTCTCGCTGATAACAGACGCAGCCGCGCCAAGGCGCTCCCATTCCGTTTGACTCAGCCTGCCTGTGAGCAGCTTCTGGCTGTCAATAAGGCTCTCTCCCGACAAAAGGCGCGTTGCCAGCTGCTCGCGTGACATTTCCAAAGAGAAAACGGCAACAGTCTTTTTCGTTGCCTTAGCAACGTGCATCGCAATGTTCAGCGCGATACTGGTTTTACCCATACCGGGGCGGGACGCGATCAGCACAAGGTCACCCTTGTTAAGACCGAGGATTTGGTTATCCAAATCAATAAGTCCCGTCGGCAGACCCGTAATGCGAGTGTCATTTGCGGCATTTTCCGCGATCTGGTTGTAAACGTCCTGAATGATGTTGGCGATTTTTTGCAGACCGCCCACCGTGCGCCCCTGACGCAGAGCGTAGATCTTCCGCTCCGCCGCCTCGAGCATGGACTCAGCCTCGCCTGCGCCCTCGGCAACCATGCCGGTAATGTCGTTTCCGACACGCTGCAAGGCGCGTAAAAGCGACTGCTCACGCAGAATGTCGGCATATTTCATTACATTGGCGGCTGTCGGCGTAACCTGCATAAGCTCCATAAGATAGCTTTGCGAGTTATCCTTGGATACGCCGCGCACGCGCATCTGCTCAAGCACTGTAACGGGGTCTATAAGCTGCCCGTAGGCGTACATATAGTATATAGTGTCGAAAACATCACGGTTCAGCTCAAGATAAAAATCCTCCGAGCGAAGCTTATTGAGCACGTCGGCAATGCAGGCGGGATCAATAAGCATAGCTCCTATGACCGCCTGCTCAGCCTGCGCGCTATATGGTGTTTTCATCTCCACTAACTCGTTCATAGCAAATCCTTAGCTCGTTTTTCGCGGCGCTTTGCCGCTTATTTTTCCTCGGTAACAAGAACGTTGATAACGCCGTTTATCTCAAAGCCAAGCTTGCACTTCACCTCGAAGCTGCCGTAGGTCTTGATAGGCTCTGCCTGCACGATTTTGTTTTTATCAATGGTGATATCATGCTGCTTTAAAAGAGCGTCGCTGATCTCCTTGGAGGTAACAGAGCCGAAAAGCTTTCCGCCCTCACCCGCCTTGGCGGGGATTTTAACAACGAGGCTCTCAAGCTTCTTTGCGTTTTCCTGTGCCGCCGCCTTATCCTTGGCAAGCTGCGCCTGACGCGCCTTTTCTTTAAGCTTCATGGCGTTGAGAGTATCCGCCGTTGCCTCAACCGCGAGCTTTCTCGGCAGCAGGTAGTTTCTTGCGTAGCCGTCGGAAACCTCCTTCAGCTCGTCTTTTTTGCCCTGTCCTCTAACATCTGTTAGGAATACGACCTTCATAGTGCTTCCTCGCTTTCTTTTTGGTGATAGGTTATTGTAGCACATTTTGAGCGCGGCGCACAAGCCCGCGCTGTGCCGCTATTCATCTAAATACTTATCAATGGCAGCGAAAAGCAGATTGACCGCGTCTCGCAGCTCGATATTATCCATTTGCAGCCCGGCTGCCGACTTATTTCCCCCGCCGCCAAGCTCCTCAAGCAAAACCTGAACATTGATGTCACCTATAGAGCGCGCCGAGACGATGACGCCTCCCTGCTCGGTGGGATAAATGACCAAAGACGCCTGAATGCCGACGATGTTGAGCATCTCGTCAGCCGCTTGCGCTGCAACTATGCGCTCTTGCGGCTGCTCAATAACGGCAACGGCAATACTGTCACGATAGCGCTTGACCTTTTGAAGGATTTTATAGCGTGCGACCGTGTCGTCCATGTCGTTTTGAAGGATTTTCTTAACAGAAATCGTGTCTGCTCCCACGCGGCGCAAAAACGCCGCCGCGTCAAAGGTGCGCTCGCCTGTGCGGATGGTGAAGTTCTTCGTGTCCATAACAAGCCCCGCCAAAAGCGCGTCCGCCTCAACGCGAAGAATGTCGCCCTGCTCGACCAGTTCCTGCATAAGCTCGCAAACCAGCTCGCATACCGACGAGGCGTACGGCTCAACGAAGGTAAGTACGGGATTTTCTATATAGGTTGCCGCGCGCCTGTGGTGGTCGATAACCGCCACACGGTTGCAGGCTGTCAGCACGCTCTGATCCTCAACGTGCTCGGGTCGGTTTGTATCGACAACTATAAGCAGCGTTCCGCGGTCAGCGCGCATAATCGCCTCCTGCGGAGAGATGAAGGCATCCCTGTAATCCTCAAAGCCCTTCAGCCTTGTGATAAGCGCGCCCGCGCCGTTATTTGCCTCGTCAATAACGATGCTGTATTTTCGTCCGAGCTTGCGGGCTATGCAGCAAACGCCGGCGGCAGCGCCAACGCAGTCCATATCGCCGAATTCATGACCCATCACAAAAATATGCTCGGAGCTTTTCATCAGCTCGGAAAGCGCGTTTGCCATAACGCGGGATTTGACCTTGGTGCGCGTTTCAACCTCCTCGCCGCGTCCGCCGAAGAACTCAAAGCTGAAGCGGTTTTTGATAACCGCCTGGTCTCCGCCGCGCGAGAGCGCCATTTCCGTACTGAGCGCCGCGAAGCTATAGCTTTCCTCAAGGTTTTCTCCGTCTCTGCCTATTCCTATGCTGACAGAAGCATGAATTCCGGCAGGGCTTATCACCTCATGCACACTGTCAAGCAGAGAGAACTTATCCTCGGCAAGCTTGGCATAGTAGCGCCGCTCAAAAATAAAAAGGTATCTGTCTCTGTCGTAGCGGCAGAGCACACCGCCTTTATCCGCGCACCAATGCTCAATGCGGTCAAACACCATGTTTTTAAGCTCGTTTCTCACGCGCTCGGGCTGGTTTTTGGATATTTCGTCGAGATTGTCGAAAATTATAATGGCAACGATGGGACGGGAGTTTTCATATTCCTCCTTTGTGCGGTCATAGTCTGTAACATCCAGCCAGTAGCTGATGCCCATAAAGTCCGCGCGCGTTTCATTCTCGCCGCGAACTATGTTGCCGTAAACACGAAAACGTCTGTCCCCGACATTAACAAGGCAGGGATATTGCAGCTTGCCCTCGGTAAGCCATTTGGTCTTAAATTCGGGTACAAGGTCTGTCAGCCGCAGGTCAAAGCGCGGTCTGCTGCCGAAAATATCAAAGAAAAGCTGATTTCCCCAAACGAGCGCCGTGTTTTCCAGCTTAAAGGCAACCATAGGCAGAGGAAAGTTGACCAAGGTGTCGTTTTTCGCCGTTTCAACGTCATAGGTCACCGACTCGATGTATTCCATGAATTCCTTGCGGCGGCGGCGAGTTGTTATCACATAATAAATCAGCATCAAAACAATAATTATGCCCTCTGCCAATGCCAGCTCGCGGCTGAAGAAAAAAGTGCTGACGGCAAAAATAACCAAAAAAATGAAAAACAGTCTTGTTCCCGGCTCGAGAAGCCTTTTAAGGTTGTTGTTCATGGAAAGCCTCCGTTATGGAAGCGGATGTCGCCCGCTCCGATTTTGACCACACGGGTGCAGCGCCCGCGTCACCATTACGCTGGATTTTATATTATACCAATATTATTTATTATTAGCAAGTGTACTTTGACAAAAACGAAAAAGTGCCCGTTTATCGGGCAAAATCTCGATTTGCGAGCTCTTTCGGTGTCATTGCGCGCGGCTTTGTCAGCGGTTAAATGCGCTGCCCGCGGGAAATACTTTTCTCCGAAGGGATGTGAGCTGATGAAGGCAATAATCATGGCAGGCGGCAAGGGAACAAGGCTGCGTCCGATTTGCGGCGCGCAGCCGAAGCCGATGACAAAGCTAATGGGCGTGCCGCTGCTGGAACATATTATAGAGCTTCTGCGGCAAAACGGCTTCACCGAGCTTTGCATGACGCTCGCTTATAAGCCCGAGTGCATAATCGACTATTTCGGAGACGGCAAAGACCGCGGCGTGTCAATAGAATACCGTGTGGAGAGCGAACCGCTGGGTACTGCCGGCGGCGTTCGTGCCTGCGCGGACTTTGTCGGAAACGAGGATTTTTTGGTGATAAGCGGTGACGCCGCCTGCGATTTTGAGCTTTCGCATCTTGCGCGTGAGCATGAGATCCACGGCGGACTTGTAACAATGGCGCTGTATTCACACAGCGAGCCTTTGCCCTACGGCACGGTTATAACAGACAATGGCGGAACGGTGATAAGCTTCATTGAAAAGCCCTGCTGGGAGCGCGTGGTCACTGACCTTGTGAATACAGGCATATATATGCTCTCTCCGCGCGTGCTGGAGCTTATCGGCGGCGAAGGTGCCGTGGACTTTGCCAAAGACCTTTTTCCGCAGCTTACAAGCCGTGGTGATATCATAGGCATACCCATGAGCGGATACTGGTGCGACATCGGCGACGGAAAAAGCTACCACCGCTGCTGCATGGACGCGCTGGAGGGAAGACTATCTCTCCCCCTCGCCCGCAAAAAGCAAAGCCTGCCGCGTGTTTTGGGACAGTCTGACAGTCCTCTTAGAATTTCAGACAGTCTCATCTGCGAGGGGGTGCTTCTCGGGCGGGATTGCGTAATAGAGCGCAGTATTGTGCATCCCGGCAGCCGCATCAGCGATAACTGCCATATAAAGGATTCCGTAATAGACGGCGGAAGCCTTGCCCGCGGCTGCATTGTAAATTCAAGCGTTATCTGCGCGGATGCCGCCCTTCCTCCCGATACGCGCACCGTACCCGGCGATATCATTTCCGAGTCCGCCGTGCTATCCGCACAGTCAGAAGCCGCCCGGCAGGACGCGCCGCGTCATCATAAGGGCGGACTATGCCGCGAGCTGAACTGCCGTGACCGCGCAGGGCTGATGCGCAGGCTAAGCGCCGCCTTATGGGAGGCGGGCGCGGATTTTTCCGACGGCATAACACTAGCCGACGGACGCTGCAAGGTTCGCATTTCACCGGTCGCGGATGATTCCGCCATAACCGTTGAGGCAATCGGCGGACGCGAAAAAGAGCGTTTGGCAATTTGCGATAAATACAGCGAGCTTGCGAAAAAATATGGTGCGGCTGAAGCATTCGTGGATATTCAATGAATAAATATGCGGCAATCATTGTGGTTATTGCATAATCAGAGTAATAATTTGTCGTATAATAGATAAATATTCACAAATTCAAGGTTTTTGCAAAAAACATCTTGAATAACAATTCACTTCGTATTATAATCTGTTTCACGGAAGAAAATCCGCAACTAAAAACTATGGAGTGAAGAAAATGAAAAAGTATACTAAGATCTTGACCGCAATTCTCGCAGTTGCAATGCTGCTGTCTCTTGCAGCCTGCAGCAGCAAGACTCCCTCCACCGAGTCTGATGTTCCCGCAACCGAAACCCCCGAAACCGCTGCTCCCGAAGCAGGTGAGGCTGCTTTCACAACCGTTAACGAGGGCAAGCTCACCATGGGCACAAACGCAGCCTTCCCTCCCTATGAGTTCTACGAGGGCAGCAACATTGTCGGTATCGACGCTGAAATTGCCGGCGCTATCGCCGACAAGCTCGGTCTTGAGCTGGTCATCGAGGACATGGAGTTTGACGCTATCATCACCGCTGTTCAGACCGGAAAGATCGACATCGGTCTTGCAGGCATGACCGTTACTGACGAGCGTAAGGAAGCTGTTAACTTCACCAGCAGCTATGCAACCGGCGTTCAGGTCGTTATTGTCGCCGAGGACAGCCCCATCGCCAGCGTTGACGACCTCTTTGCCGAGGGTGCAAGCCATGTTATCGGCGTTCAGAGAAACACCACCGGCGACCTTTACACAACTTGGGATCTTGAGGACGAAGGTCTTGCAACCATCGACCGTTACAGCAAGGGTGCAGAGGCAGTTATGGCTCTTAAAACCGGCAAGGTTGACTGCGTTGTTATCGACAATGAGCCTGCAAAGGCATTCGTTGCTGAAAACGAGGGTCTGAAGATTCTCGACACTGAGTACGCTGTTGAAGAATATGCAGCAGCAGTCTCCAAGAACAATGAAGCTCTTCTCACCGCCATTGACACCGCTCTTCAGGAGCTTATCGCTGACGGTACAGTTGCAGAGATCATCGCAAAATACATCGAGGCATAATTCTCATCATTCGATAATACCAAAAAGGGCGGACAAATGCGCCGCCCTTTTTAAGTTTAGGAGGTAAGCAGTATGGGTCCCGGTCCCTCTGAGCTTTGGAACAGCATAGCGCCGCAGTGGATGCTTGAGCTGCCCGAAGGACTGCACGATTTTATATACACTCTCTACAAGTGCTTCATATACGACGATAGATATATGATGTACATCAAAGGACTTGGCAACACCCTCACACTGACATTCTTTTCTCTGCTTGTCGGTATCGTTCTGGGTGTTTTAGTCTCCATCGTTCGTGTAAGCTGGGACAAGCACGGGCAAGAAATGCGCAACCCCGTTGCCCGCTTCTTTTTCAGAATTGCCAACGCCATCTGCAAAATCTACCTCACCGTTATCCGCGGCACGCCCGTCGTCGTTCAGCTTATGATAATCTTCTTCGGCATAATGGCGACAAGCAACAACAAGGTATTGGCAGGCACTATTGCTTTCGGCATCAATTCCGGCGCATATGTGGCGGAGCTTATCCGAAGCGGCATAATGTCCATTGACGGCGGTCAGATGGAGGCGGGGCGCAGCCTTGGTCTTGGCTATGTGCAGAGTATGCGCTACATTATTCTACCGCAGGCGTTTAAAAACATATTGCCCGCTCTCGCAAACGAGTTTATCGTACTTATCAAGGAAACCGCCGTTGCCGGCTATGTCGGTCTTGCAGACCTCACATACGCAGGCAGCATTGTCGCAGGCAACAGCTACACCTACTTTGTTCCCATGCTCGGTGTTGCGGCAATTTACCTCATCATCGTCATGTTCTTTACATGGCTGGTAGGCAAGCTCGAAAGGAGGCTGCGCGCAAGTGAACGATAACGTACTTATCAGCGTCAACAACGTTAAGAAATACTACAACAACGGAAAGATCAAGGCGCTTGACGGCGTATCCGCAGACATAAAAAAGGGCGAGGTCGTCGTTGTTATCGGTCCTTCCGGAAGCGGCAAGTCCACCTTCCTGCGCTGTTTGAATTTGCTTGAGGTTCCCACCGACGGACACATTCTGTTTGAGGGAGTGGACATAACAGACCCTAAAACCAATATTAACCTACATCGCCGCAAGATGGGCATGGTATTTCAGCAGTTTAATCTTTTCCCGCATATGACAATTCTAAAAAACATGACCCTCGCGCCGATGAAGCTTCTGAAAAAGCCCAAAGAGGAAGCGGAAGCACAGGCATTGCAGCTATTAAAGCGCGTAGGTCTTGAGGATAGAGCCAACGCCTACCCCAGCCAGCTCTCAGGCGGTCAGAAGCAGCGCATTGCGATAGTGCGCGCGCTTTGCATGAACCCGGACGTAATGCTCTTTGACGAGCCGACCAGCGCTCTTGACCCCGAAATGGTCGGCGAGGTTCTCGACGTTATGAAGCAGCTTGCCGATGAGGGTATGACGATGGTCGTTGTAACGCATGAAATGGGCTTTGCCAAGGAGGTCGGCAGCCGCGTAATCTTCATGGACGGCGGCAAAATCATCGAGGAAAACACTCCCGAGGAGCTTTTCGGCAATCCTCAGAGCGAGAGGCTCAAGGGCTTTCTTGCCAAGGTTCTTTAACATTAAAAAACAGCGTCCGAAACGCAGTTTCTGTGTTTTTCGGGCGCTCTTTCATTTATAATCAACAGGACAAGCTAATATATCCATACGGCGCGGCAAGAAACAGGCTTTTTCTCCGTTGCGCTTTACCCCACTGCGTCATCGTGTTATAGTGTTATTGCAATCAAATGGCAAACGCAGCCTATGGAGGTGTCTATGAAAAAAACTCTCGCACTCATGCTTTTAGTATTTTCAATGCTTCTTTCCCTATGCGCCTGCGAAGAACACGCCGTTCAAAGCGGAGAAACGCCCGGCGTTCCACTCTCTCCTATTCCCGCCGCGTCCGAGCCGGAAGTCTCCCCATCTCCGGAGGCAAGCCCCTCTTTTGACGAGAAGGAGATTTACCGCAGCTTCCTCAGCGAAAACTATGAAAAGCTGTCCGCCGCCTGCTTCGGCGTAATCTCCGGAATCGGTCTCATTGACCTTGACATGGACAGCAAGCTTGAAATGGTACTTTTCGACGCCGGTGCCTCCGCCTCAATGGGTGTCCAGCTTTTCGACATTATTGACGGCGGGGTGGAGTGCATTTCCTCCAATATGGTTGACGTTGCTGAGCAGTTCGGCGGCGAGCATCTGTCCGATGTACAAGTGAGCGCAAACTACTTTGAAGATTTCCGTCTTATGAGGGATGCCGAGACCGGCGAGCTGTTTTATCAAATTGTCAGCTTCAACGGCGCGGTGGATTTCAGATTTTACGAAACAATACGCTTCAGCAGCAGCGACGGCGTTTTGACCCTCACCCCCGTTGCCTATTGCTATGAAGAAACCAACATAGACACGGACGAGATCGTTTTCACCGAGTATAAGCTAAACGGCAGCGTCTGCACCGCCGAGGAGTATAACACCGCAATGGAACAGTTGGCTCTCTGCGCCGAGGACACGGGATATGACGCAAAGGGCTTGTTCAGGTGGTCTGAGCCGGATTATAACGACAGCTTTGAGGGCTTCATGCTCATGGCGGACGCGGCGTTTGCCCTTGCCGAGTGAATATTCCGTTTCCCGCCATCATAGTATGTACAACTAACATCAACGGAGGTAGATACTATGATTTACGACGAAAGGGAGCGCCTTGGCAGCACAAAGCCGCACAACCTCATCCTTGAGGACAGAAAACGCCTTTCCATCACCGGCGTCGAGGACGTTGAAAGCTTTGACGAGCAGCGGATCATTCTAAAAACCTCAAAAGGAACTCTTATCATCCGCGGCAGCGAGCTGCATATTGACAAGCTCAGTCTGGAAAGCGGCGATCTGACCGTTGACGGCTTCGTTTCCGACCTGGGCTATGAGGACAACGTTGTCGGCAGCTCGATCTGGTCGCGCCTGTTTAAGTAAGTGGAACAGCCGATCTCCTCTCAGCTCATCGTCGCCGTCATATCCCTTGCGTGGGGCGTGTTTTTCGGGCTGATCTATGACCTATTCAAGGCTTTGCGCCTTTTTCTGGCGCGGCTGTGGTTCACTGTTGCCTCGGATTTATTCATCTGTTTTCTTGGCGGAGCAGTCATTTTTCTCAACGCCATGTGGGCGGGCGGCGGCGAGCCAAGGCTGTATATGTTTATTTGCTCCGCTCTCGGTGCGCTGCTGTATTTTATTCTCGCCTCGCGCTTCTTTCTGGAGATATTTTCCGGATTTTTAAGCCTTATAGAAAAGTTTTTCCATATTCTTTGTCTTCCGCTCCGGCGCGCGGCAGAAATTATAAAGAAATTCGGGATTTACATAAAAAAATCCTTTCAAAATTCCGCTTTATGGTATAGAATAAAGAATAGGAGCACTCGCGGAAAACAAGAAATTGCCGACGAGGGCGCACCTACTGTTCGGGGGAATTACCATGAAGCTGAAAAGAGCAAGTCTCATAACAAAAATAATCATCGTCGTCGTGATCGTGTACGCCGGGATTAATCTTGTTTCCCTAAAGCTTCAGGTCACCGAGGCTCAGGAAAAGCGCGACGCTCTCCAAACCGAGGTAGACGACGTTATGCAGACCAACACGGAGCTGCAATACGCTATTGACCACAGCACGGATGAGGAGACAATTGAGGACATCGCGCGCGGCAAACTCGGTCTGGTCAAGCCCGGCGAAAAAATCTTTTACGACACAAGCAACTAAGCAGAGTTTCTCCGCAGGCATTGCGGAAAAGTAAAAACAGGAGGACACAGCTTCTTTATGCAGCCAACAGTGGGAGAGATTTTTGAGGGAAAAGTAACCGGCATCACTAAGTTTGGGGCGTTTGTTTCCCTGCCCGAAGGCAAAAGCGGTCTGGTACATATCTCCGAAATTGCCAACAGCTTTGTAAACGATGTCCATGAGCACGTTAGCGAGGGTCAGACAGTCAAGGTAAAGGTCATCGGCATAAGCGACACGGGAAAGATAAATCTTTCCATCCGCAAAGCGGAAGCTCCCGACCAAAGCGGCGATGCCCGCCCCGCTTCCTCTTTCAACCGTCCCGCAGCGCATCAGAGCGCTCCACACTCGCAGCAGTTTTCGCAAAGCTCCTCTGCTCGTCAAGGCGCTTCCGCCGCAGGCGGCGAGCCAAGCTTTGAGGACAAGCTCAAGCACTTTATGCAGGATTCTGACAGCCGCATCTCCGGCAGCCGTATGTATGCGGACAAAAAATCCTCCCGCCGCAGGAGAGACTAATATTGCAGCAAACACACAGCCGCGACCCGATAGTAGGTCGCGGCTGTTTTATCTCTCCGCCCTCAGCGCTCGCAGGGCGGGGTTTTTCTTTCATCTCACAACAACATTTTCAGCGCCGAGAAGCTCTTGAAGCTCCCCTATAAGCGCCTCGTGCACGAGACATTGTGTGCCTATGCGCTTTCCCGTATCCTCGAAATAGACTATAAGACGCTCGTCGCCGGGAAACATTTTCAGCACCAGCTCAATTCGCTTCATGCGCTCATCGTCCCGCGAGGGCAGGCGCGCCCATAGCGTACGTTCCGTCTTTGGCGGAGGACCGGGAGCAGGCTCATCAGCATCAGTGAGCGGTCGAAGCGTGTCCACCATAAGCTGCGGCTCTTTCTCATCGCGCACAGATATCTTGCCCTTGACAACTATGGGCATATTCGCCTTTATATATGCTCCCGATGTATCCAGCACCTTTTGAAAAGCTATAAGCTCCATAGTGCCTGTCGCGTCCTCAAGCTGAATATACGCCATAAGGCTGTTATTTCGCGTTGTCCTTGTTTTCGCGCTTTCGATAACGCCCGCGAGAGTAACAAGCTGACCGTCCTCAAAACGGTGCTCGCCGCCCTCCTGCGAAAAATCCGCCAATATCGCGCCTATTGATGCTGCTCCTGCCTTGCGCACAGCTTCGCGGTATTCGTCCATGGGATGCCCGGAAAGATACAGACCCGTAGTCTCTTTCTCCATCGTCATCAGCTCGCGTAAGGAGAACTCCGGAATATCCGGCAGCTCCAGCGCCGGCGCGGAGGCTTGCTCCGGCTCAGCTCCCATAGAAAACAGGTCGAGCTGCCCCTCAACATTTTTGCGTGCCGCATCGTTAACACCGTCAATCACCTTGTCTGCAACGCGCAGAAGCTGGCTGCGCTTGTAGCCCAGCGAATCAAACGCGCCGCAGCGGATAAGGCTTTCAACCGCGCGGCGGTTAAGCTCCTTTCCATAAAGCCTGCGGCAAAAATCGTCGAAGCTGAGAAAGCGCCCCTCACGCTCGCGGTTTTCAACAAGTGCGTTTATAAAGCCGCGCCCTATGTTTTTTATCGCCACCATGCCAAAGCGAATATCCTCCCCGACAACAGTGAAATCCGCCTCGGACTCATTAACATCAGGCGGCAGCAGGCAAATGCCCATTTCGCGGCACTCGCCGATATACTCCGTAACCTTGGCAGAATTGTCAAGCACCGAGGACAAAAGTGCCGCCATATATTCATGAGGGTGGTGGCACTTCATATACGCAGTGCGATAGGCGACGATGGCATAGCTTACAGCGTGTGCCTTATTAAAGGCATAGTTTGCGAAATCAACTATTTCATCGTAAATACTGCCCGCAGCAGTCTCTGGAACACCGTTAGCGATAGCTCCGGCAATCCCCCGCTCCGGATCGCCGAATATAAACGCCTTGCGCTCGGCGTCGATAACGGAATGCTTCTTCTTACTCATTGCGCGGCGAATCATATCCGCCTGTCCCAGCGAAAAACCCGCCAAACGGCGGAAAATTTCTATAACCTGCTCTTGATAAACAATGCAGCCGTAGGTGACCTCCAGAATAGGACGCAGCAGCTCGTGCTTATAACGGATTTTTGACGGGTCGCTGCTGCATTCCAAGAAGCGCGGGATGCTGTCCATCGGACCGGGTCGGTAAAGAGCTATAATAGCGGTGATATCTTCAACGCTTTTCGGCTTGAGTCCCGTGCAAACGCCTGTCATACCCGTGCTTTCGAGCTGAAATACGCCCGATGTATGCCCCTGCGAGAGCATTTCAAAGGTCTCCTTGTCGTCCTCCGGCATATTCGCCACATCAAACCCCGGAATTTTCTTCCGAACAAGCTGGTTCGCCCGCTCCAAAACAGTGAGGTTGCGAAGCCCCAAAAAGTCCATCTTTAAAAGACCAAGCTCCTCAAGCGTTGTCATCTGGAACTGGCAGACCACCGACTCGTCGTTTTTCGCCAGCGGAACATATTCATAAACGGGCTTGCCCGAAATAACAACGCCCGCAGCGTGCGTGGAAGCGTGGCGCGGCATACCCTCAAGCGCCCGCGCCGTGTCGATAAGCTCTTTTATCCTCTCGTCGCCGTCGTACATATCCTTCAGTTGCTTTGAAAGCTTCAGCGCTTCATCAAGTGTGATGCCAAGTGAGGTCGGCACAAGCTTTGCAACAGCGTCGCATTCGGCGTAGCTAACGTTCAACACCCTGCCGACATCACGAATTGCAAGCCGCGCCGCCATCGTTCCGAAGGTAACTATTTGCGCAACGTGGTCAGAGCCATACTTTCGGTTTACATAATCTATGACCTCGCCGCGGCGCTCCACGCAGAAGTCGATATCTATATCAGGCATGGAGACGCGCTCCGGGTTTAAAAAGCGCTCAAAGAAAAGGCTGTATTTTATCGGATCAACGTCGGTGATGCGCAGGCAGTAGGATACAACGCTTCCCGCCGCGCTGCCGCGTCCCGGACCTACAGGTATTCCCTGCGATTTGGCATAGGCAATGAAATCCGAAACTATTAGGAAGTAATCGGTAAAGCCCATTTTGTTTATCATGCTCAGCTCATATTCAAGCTGCCCATGCAGCACATCAATATCGTCCCTGTGGGAATAGCGCTCCGAAAAGCCCTGCTCGCAAAGCTTTTTCAGATATTCAAAGCCGTCTGTCTCCCCCTCCGGAAGCGGAAAGCTTGGCAGGTGATAGTGACCGAATTCAAAATCGAAGCTGCAAAGCTGCGCGATTTTCACCGTGTTGTCGCAGGCCTCCGCCGCTTCGGGAAAGTCAAACAGAGCGCGCATCTCCTGCTCGCTTTTGAGATAGAATTCGCTGCCCTCAAATTTCATACGGTCAGGGTCGTCAATGGTTTTTCCCATCTGTATGCACATAAGAACATCCTGATTTCGGGCGTCCTCTTTTTTTATATAGTGCGCGTCGTTGGTGACAACAAGCGGAATGCCCGTCTCGCGGTGAAGCTTTAGCAAGCCCTCGGCTGCAATTCGCTCATCGCGTATCCCATGCGCCTGAAGCTCAAGATAGAAACCGTCCTCCCCGAAAAGCTCGCGCAGCTCCAAGGCGCGCGCTCGCGCGCCCTTATAGTCACCGCTTATCAGCTTCTGCTGAATTTCGCCCGCCACGCAGCCGGAAAGGCAAACCAAGCCCTCGGCGTGTTCGCCAAGCGTCCACCAGTCTATACGCGGTTTAACATAAAAACCGCGCGTAAACGCCTCGCTGACCAAATAGCAGAGATTGTGATAACCCACCTCATTTCGGCAGAGGAGAATAAGATGGCTGTAATTGCTGTCAGGACCGTATTCCCTGTCCTCCATGCTGCGCGGAGCAACATAGACCTCACAGCCGATTATAGGCTTAATCCCCGCCTTGCGGCACGCCTTATAAAAGGCGACCGCGCCGTACATAACACCGTGGTCGGTTATTGCCAGCGCCTCCTGTCCGAGGCTTTTAGCATATTCCGCCATCTCGTCAATGCGGCACGCGCCATCAAGCAGGCTGTATTCACTATGGACATGAAGGTGGACAAACGCCATTTTTCCATCTCTCTTTCCGGTTAAATGCCTATTGCCCTGCCAGCTCCATAAGCTTTCGCAATCTGTGGCTGATACAGGATTTACTGACCGGCGGAATGGCAAGCATGGCAAGGTCTGCAAGGCTTGCCTCCGGGTTTGCTATGCGGAGCAGCGCCGTTTCGCGCAGCTTCTCCGGCAGCTCGTCAAACGCTGCGCGCCGCTCAAGCCGCTTTATCGCCTCAAGCTGCTCCTGCGCGGCGGAAACTGTTTTGTCGGCGTTGGCGCTGTCGCAGTTGACACGCCGGTTGACGGCGTTTCGCATATCCTTTTCCACCTTCGCCGACATAATGTCCATCGCCGCGATCGGTGCGCCGATAAGGGTGAAAAAGTCCTCAATGGCTTCTGACTGCTTGAAGTAAGTGATGTAGTTGCCGCCGCGTGCCGCATCCTTGGGTGTAAAGCCAAGCTCCAGCAAAATCGAATAAGTCTCGCGGCTGACGTTATAGTGAGCCGTCACCAGCTCCAAATGATAGCTCTTAGCCGGGTCTGTTATGCTGCCGCCGGCAAGAAATGCACCGCGCAAAAAGGAAGCCTTGCAGCAGGAGTCCTCCAAAATTCCCAGATTGATGTGGTGGGCAAGCGTGCTGTCTGCCTCGTAGCCGAAGGTGTCAAAAATGGTACGGATAGTCTCCCTGTCAGTAATGGAAAAGGTCTGCTTTCCTTTTATATCCGCCGCCGGAGAAGGGTCAAAGCCGCAGTTAAACGCCTTTTTTATCAGCTTAGGCAAGCGTTCGGCAAGCTCGGTGTTTCCGGTTACTATTCTTATCTCTCCGGCTGTGAACGTGTTGCAGTAGAGCATCACGCCATATGCCTCGGCAATGGCGCAGCAGCGCTTATGAAGCGGCTCTCTGCAAAGCTCCGCCTTTGTATCCGACGAAAACGACATCTAAGCCGCCCCCTTAAAGCGCCCTGCTTCCGGGCGCAATTTATAAATATATCTTCGTGCGGGATTTCTCCCTGAATATGCTCATAATCTCCGTTGCAAGCTTGTCCGGATCGTGGTGGGCAAAGCCGTCTGAGCAGTCGAGCATAGGGCGCAGCAGCGTTCTTATGCCCATGCGCTCCAGCTCCTCATCATCAACCACGGTCTGGCAAGCACCAACTGCTGCATAGCGCCGCTCCACCTCTCTCGGCAGCGGCTCGCTGTTAGCAAGACAGTAATCGAACAGTCCTCTGCCGTTTGAATGAGAAAGCAGCGCGCGAACATGGTCGGAGGCGGTGTAGTTTTCCGTCTCGCCGTCCTCGGTGGTCACATTCAGCACATAAATCTTCAGCGCGTCGGAATTTGCAATCGCTTCCGCGATGCCGTCGGTAAGCAGGTTTGGGATTATGCTTGTATACAGGCTTCCCGGACCTAATAGAATAAGCTCCGCGTTTTCAATCGCTTCAAGACTGTCTTTAAGTGCGGGTGGATTTTCCGGCAAAAGCTGCACCCTGCCAATGCGCCTGTCGCCGCTTTTTTTATGTGCCATTATCTTCGACTCACCGAAAACCTCTGTTCCGTCGTCAAAGCTCGCCATAAGGCGAACATCCTCGGTGGTAACGGGCAAAACGCGACCTGTTATCGCCAAAACCTCCGATAGCTTCTGCACCGCTCCGAAAAAAGAGCCGGAGATATCGTTAAGTGCGGCAAGAAAAAGATTTCCCATGCTCTGCCCCTTCAGGCATCCCTCTTTAAAGCGATAGTCCAAAAGCTGCTCCATCGCAGGCTCGGTATTCGCCAGCGCCTGCAAGCAGTTTCTAACATCGCCCGGAGGCGGCATACCAAGCTCATCACGAAGCCTGCCCGAGCCGCCGCCGTCATCAGCCATCGTTACTATAGCTGTTAGCTTGCTTGTTTGCTTTTTCAGTCCGCGCAGCATATTTGAAAGACCGGAGCCGCCGCCAATGGCGACAACGGTCGGTTCGGTTGCCTTTTTTGCCATTTTGCCCTCCTTGAAAGCCATTCAAATGAGCAAATCTGCCGCCGCTCGGCGAGCATCATTTATTTAAATCGCGGTTTATGTTCACGACCTCGTATCCAAGCTGCCTGATATAATCTGTAAGTGCGGCTGCAATTGCAACGCTTCTGTGGTGTCCCCCCGTGCAGCCTATGGAGATGGTTAGGCTCATCTTGCCCTCGTCAACATACAGCGGCAGCAGGAATTTGACCATATTCTCAAGCTGCTTGACAAATTCGCGTGTCTCCGAGCTGCGAAATACGAATTCGCTCACCGGCTCGTCAAGACCGCAAAGCTCGCGCAGCTCCGAAACATAGTAGGGGTTCGGCAGGAAGCGAACATCGAATACCAGATCCGACTCGATGGGAATTCCGTATTTAAAGCCGAAGCTCATAACGTTGACCGCCAGCTTGCGTTCGGCGTCCTCACCTATGAAAAGGCGGAACAGCTCGTTTTGGAGCATGGATAGCGTAAGGTTGCCTGTGTTTATGATATAGTCGGCGCGCTCGCGCACAGGCTCCATGAGCTTGATCTCGTTGGCAATGGCATCCTCTATTGAAATGCCAGGAGTTGCCAGCGGGTGGCGGCGGCGCGTTTCCTTATAGCGCTTAACAATACTGGGAATATCCGCCTCCATAAACAGAATACGGTAGTCGCAGCCGATTTCCCAAAGCCCGTCAAGAACCCTGAACAGTTCCTCAAAGCTCGCCCTCTCGCGGATGTCCGTAACCAGTGCAACGCGCTTGTAATGCTCGTTGGCAGCAATGCAAAGCTGCGCGAACTTGGGGATCAGTGCGATGGGCATATTATCGACGCAGTAATAGTCCAGATCCTCAAGCATATCGGCAGCACGGCTCTTGCCCGCGCCGGAAAGACCCGAAATGATCAAAAACTCCATAGCATTCTCCTTAGTAACCTCAATCGTTTTCTATTATCTTGACCTCGGCGTGAAGCTCGATGCCCTTTTCCTTAAAAACGGTTTCTTTAATATGCTCCATCAGTGCGCGAACGTCCGCAAAGCTCGCACCGCCGCGGTTAATAACAAAGCCCGTGTGCTTCTCGCTCACCTGCGCGCCGCCTATCGAGTAGCCGCGCAGACCGCATTCGTCGATAAGCGCGGCAGCATAGCCGCCGACGGGACGCTTAAAGGTACTGCCTGCGGAGGGCTTATCGAGCGGCTGCGAGGCGCGCCGCTTCTCCGATAGCTCGCGCATTCTTGCAAGGATTTCCTCCTCATTGCCCTGCCGCAGCGTCATAAGCGCGCCCAGAACGATGCTCCCCGTATCCGAAAAAGCGCTGTGCCGATAGCTCAGCTCAAGCTCATCGCCGCGCTTCTCGCGCTTTTCGCCTCTCTCGTCCAGATAAATAACGGAGCTTAGAACATCCTTCATCTCACCGCCGTACGCTCCGGCGTTCATGCAAACGGCTCCGCCGAGCGAGCCGGGGATACCGTGGGCAAATTCCAGCCCCTCAAGCGAACGGTGCGCGCAGAAAACGGCGAGTCTTGCAAGGCTGATGCCGCAAAGGGCAAACACCTCCCGCTCTCCGCGCTGCTCAACAGCGCTCATTTTATCAGACATTTGAATAACAAAGCGCTCAAGCGGCTCGTCGGTAACAAGCAGATTTGTTCCGTTGCCTATTACGAGCGGCTCAACTCCTTTTTCGCGCAGAAAGCGGCAGAGCCGCTGCGTCTGCTCAATCGAGTCCGGCAGCGCCATAGCCGCGGCAGGACCGCCTATTTTAAACGAGCAGTGCTCCCGCATCGCTTCATTTTCCCTTAGCTCCAGCTCCGGCATCGCCCTGCGAAGCTCACCGGCAAGCAGAGAAATTTGGCTCATAAACACTCCTTAAATCAAAACTCAAGATTATTGTCAATTCCGAAGTCGTGCCGCGTCTCCAGATCCTGCGCGGCGTTGTAGCCGAGCTTTTTCTGGCGGTTGTTCATGGCGGCAAGCTCCAAAATAACGGCAAGGTTGCGCCCCGGGCGCACAGGTATCGTTACCGATGGGACATCCACGCCCAATATACTCTCGTATTCCGATTCAATGCCCAGTCTGTCATAGGGCTTGTAGTCCTCCCAGTTTTCAAGGTTGACTACCAAATGTATCGTCTGAGTGGATTTTACCGCACCAACGCCGTAGATATACCGCGCATTAATTACGCCCAGACCTCGAAACTCCATATAGTGGCGTATCATCGCCGGCGCCTGACCGACAAGCCTGTTTCCGAGCACTCGCCGAATTTCAACCGCGTCATCGGCAATGAGCCTATGACCGCGTTTAATAAGCTCAAGCGCAGTTTCGCTTTTTCCTATGCCGCTGTCGCCCTTTATCAGAACGCCCTCGCCGTAAACCTCCACCAGAACTCCGTGTATTGTCTGTCGCGGAGCAAGGTGTATATGCAGGGAGCTGATAAGCTGCGCCATGAATTCCGAGGTGTCAAGCTCGGAGGTAAAGACGTTTATGTCATGCTTCTTTGCCAGCTCCGTAATTTCCGGCACGGGCACAACATGGTGACAGATGATGAGCGCGCAAGGCTTTTTCTCCATAAGGCGCTCAACCGCAACATATCTTGCCGTAGCATCAAGACGCTCCAGATAGGTATTCTCCTGCTTGCCGCTTACCAGCATACGCCGCGGGTCAAAATACTCAAAAAAGCCGGCAAATTGAAGTCCCGGTCTACCCACCGCCATGCTGGTTATCTGCGCTTCCTCGTAATCCGACGAGGTGTTGACGACTCCCAGTTCGTGTTCTTTAACCAGCGTTGACAGCAAAACGGAATATTCGGTAGCCATTAGCCTTCCTCCACTATTTATATATACGGTATGCCGCCATTTTGTTTGCGGCACACCCCTATTCTAATCAACCCAGCACGTTTTGGCAAACAATTTTTGCGGTTTTGGCTGATTAAACAGAAAAAACCTCTGCGCGCTCCTTTGAGCGAACAGAGGTTTGTTTTTCTGTACACAAAATCGGCACCTGCATTACACGGCGCGGGTAACCTTACCGCTGCGCAGGCAACGGGTGCAAACGTAGACGTGCTTCGGTGTTCCGTCCACTATGGCCTTGACGCGCTTAACATTGGGCTTCCAAGTACGGTTGGAACGTCTGTGGGAGTGGCTCACCTTGATACCAAAAGAAACATCCTTGCCGCAAAATTCACACTTTGCCATCTTTTGCTGCACCTCCTCGAATAAATTAAATATTATGCTCCTCAAAACGAATAGCTATATAATAATAGCAGAATGATTTAAGAATTGCAAGAACATTTTTGGCTTTTTTACATATTTATTTCTTTTGTCCCAAAGCGCGGCAATTTTACCCTGTTGCCGCGCTTTTGCATTGCCGCGTTTTCTTTTTCGTCCTCTGTATACATACTTAATAGTCTCTCACGCCGCGCCCTGCCGGGCAGGCAAAAATATGAACAAACTATCAATTCGTTCGTGAAAGCTATTGACATTCACATGGCATGGTGCTAAATTAGCACTCAGAGAGCGAGAGTGCCAGTGCTCATGCTCGAAGAGTGCTAATTCAAGGGCGCACCTCACATAATATAAAACGAAACGGGAGGTGTTTTTTTGGAGATCAGCGAACGCAAGAAGAAAATACTCTCCGCCGTTATTGACGCATACATTGCCACCGCCGAGCCTGTCGGCTCAAAAGCTATAGCAGAGTCCGGCGTTCTTGATATCAGCAGCGCCACGATCAGAAACGAAATGGCGGAGCTTACCGCCATGGGTTATCTTGAGCAGCCGCACACCTCTGCGGGACGTATCCCCTCCCCGCAGGGCTATCGCCTATATGTCAATGAGCTTATGGAGCGCCAGCGCCTGTCTCTCGACGAGACCGAGCAGATAAACCAAAGCATGAACCTCAAAATCCAGCAGCTCGATAAGCTCATGAACGATGTTGGCAGGGTCGCCGCCTCGCTCACCCAATACCCCGTCGTTGCACTTGCCGCGCCCGTTGCCGCGACCATAACCCGCTATGACCTCATATATGTCGATGCAAACACATTTATTGTTGTGGTAATGCTCAACGACAAGGCGGTTCACAACAAGCTTATCCATCTGCCCTTTTCCGTTGAGCAAAGCATGATTTCCCGTATCTCCTCGGTTTTCAATACCATGTTCACCGGCATAACCGAGGACAAAATCACCCCGGAGCTTATAGACTCCGCCGAGCGTGCCTGCGGCGATACGATGGGGCTTGTCTCCGTCGTTTCCACCTTTGCAATCGAAACGCTTAAAGAAACGACACACGGCGAGGCGGTCTTTTCGGGAGCCTCGCATCTTCTGCGCCAGCCGGAATTCCGTGACCCCGACAAGGCGCACGAAATAATGAATTACCTTTCAGACAGCGAGCACATTCTCGGTTTGCCCGCCATCACAAGCGGCGGCGACCTTGAAGTCATCATAGGTCCGGAAAACGTTGCCGAGGAGCTTAAAGACTCCAGCGTTATAATAGCCCGCTATGACGCGGGAGATAATATGCAGGGACTTATTGGCGTTGTCGGTCCCACCAGAATGGACTATTCGGGTGTTGCCGCCAAGCTCAGCTATATTGCCGAGGGGCTTAGTCGCCTGCTCGGCAGCGCCGCAGCCCCTCCCGGTTTTGAAAAGCTTCAACTTAAAGGAGATGAGCCCAAATGAACAACGATAAATGCTCCGCCGCCCCTATGGACGACGCGGCACAGGAAAAAACCGAAAGCACCTCAGCCTCCGAGCTTGAGACAACAGAATGTGACGCGGCAAAAAACGAAAAAGCCGGTAAATCCGAAAAGGCAAAAAAGAAAAAGTCCAAGGACGATGCAGACCACAGCAGCGTTGCAGAGGCAATGACCAAGGAGGCATACAATCTCGCCTGCGAGCTAAAAGACGAGAAGGACAAATACCTCCGTCTCGCCGCTGAGTACGATAACTACCGCAAGCGCAGTCAAAAGGAACGCGAAAACATCTACGCGGACGTCCGCTCGGACACCGTTTTGAAATTCCTGCCCGTCTATGACAACCTTGAGCGCGCGCTCAAGCAGGAAAGCGTTGACGAAGCCTACCGCAAGGGCGTTGAAATGACGATGAACCAGCTAAAGGACGTCATGGCTAAGCTCGGCGTAACCGAAATAGAAGCAGCCTCCGGCGCTGTTTTTGATCCCCAGCTTCACGACGCCGTTATGCATATCGAGGACAGCTCTCTCGGCGAGGGCGTCATCGTTGAGGAATTTCAAAAGGGCTTCAAGCTTGGCGACAAGGTCATACGCTTCAGCGTAGTCAAGGTCGCAAACTAAGCCCGCACGCAACCGAAACACCAGCCAAATAACATTTATCAACCAAATATAACAGGAGGAACAATACAATGGGTAAGATCATAGGTATAGATTTAGGAACAACCAATAGCTGCGTATCCGTTATGGAAGGCGGCGAGGCTGTTGTTATCGCCAACGCTGAGGGCAACCGCACAACCCCCTCCGTCGTTGCCTTTTCCAAAACCGGAGAGCGCATGGTAGGTCAGGTCGCAAAGCGTCAGGCAGTAACCAACCCCGACCGCACCATCAGCTCCATTAAGCGTGAGATGGGCAGCAACTATAAGGTCACTATCGACGACAAGTCCTACACCCCGCAGGAGGTTTCCGCAATGATCCTGCAAAAGCTTAAGGCCGACGCTGAAGGCTACCTCGGAACAACCGTTTCCGAAGCCGTCATAACCGTTCCGGCATACTTCACCGATGCTCAGCGTCAGGCAACAAAGGACGCCGGCAAAATTGCGGGTCTTGACGTTAAGCGTATCATCAACGAGCCTACCGCCGCGGCTCTTGCCTACGGTGTTGACAAGGAAAGTGACCAGAAGATCATGGTCTATGACCTCGGCGGCGGCCCCTTCGACGTCTCCGTTCTCGAAATAGGCGACGGCGTTATTGAGGTTCTCGCAACCGCAGGCAACAACCGCCTCGGCGGTGACGACTTCGACGAGTGCATTACTAAGTATCTCGTTGAGGAGTTTAAAAAGGCAGAGGGCGTTGACCTCTCCGGCGACAAGGTTGCAATGCAGCGTCTGCGCGAGGCTGCCGAAAAAGCCAAGATCGAGCTTTCCGGCGTTACCACCTCCAACATCAACCTTCCGTATATCACCGCTGACGCAACAGGTCCTAAGCACCTTGATGTTACCCTCACCAGAGCAAAGTTCAACGAGCTTACTCATCATCTGGTCGAAAAAACAATGGGACCTGTTAAGCAGGCGCTTTCCGACTCCGGTCTTTCCGCAAGCGATCTTTCCAAGGTTCTTTTGGTCGGCGGCTCAAGCCGTATCCCTGCCGTTCAGGAAGCTGTTAAGGGCATCACAGGCAAAGAGGGCTTCAAGGGCATCAATCCCGACGAGTGCGTTGCAATGGGCGCTGCAATCCAGGGCGGCGTTCTCGGCGGCGATGTTGAGGGCATCCTGCTTCTCGACGTAACCCCGCTGTCTCTCGGCATTGAGACTCTCGGCGGCGTATGCACAAAGCTCATCGAGCGCAACACCACCATCCCCACCAAGAAGTCTCAGATCTTCTCCACCGCCGCCGATAACCAGACCAGCGTTGAGATCAACGTTCTTCAGGGCGAGCGCGAAATGGCTCAGTACAACAAATCTCTCGGTCGCTTCCATCTTGACGGCATAGCACCCGCACGCCGTGGCGTTCCTCAGATCGAAGTCACCTTTGACATCGACGCAAACGGTATCGTTAACGTCTCCGCCAAGGATATGGGCACAGGCAAGGAGCAGCACATAACCATAACCGCCTCCTCCAACCTCTCAAAGGACGACATCGAAAAGGCAATCAAGGAAGCCGAGCAGTATGCCGCTGAGGACGCAAAGCGTAAGGAAGAGGTTGACGTACGCAACAACGGCGACCAGATGGTATATCAGACCGAAAAGACCCTCTCGGAAATGGGCGACAAGATCGATCCCGCTGACAAAACCGAAATCGAGGGCGCTCTCGGCAAACTGAAATCCGCTCTTTCCGGCAGTGACACCGAAGCAATCAAAACCGCTACCGAGGAGCTTACTCAGGTATTCTACAAGGTTTCCGAAAAGCTCTATGCCAACGCCGCTCCTGAGGGTGGCTGCGGTGACCCCAACTGCGGCGGCGACTGCGGACACGAGGGCGGTCAGAGCGGTCAGTATTATGACGCGGACTACCAGGTCGTTGACGACGACAAGAAGTAATTCAGCGGCATATCCCAAGCCATCAAATAAGCCTATGGGCGGGTTTTATTACCCGCCCGTAACGGCGTTATTCGAGAGGAAAACATATGGCAGCAGAAAAACGTGATTATTATGAGGTGCTGGGTATAGAAAAGGGCGCGAGCGATGCCGACATTAAAAAGGCATACCGTCGCTTGGCAAAGGAAAACCACCCCGATCTGCACCCCGGCGACGCCGAATGCGAGGCGCGCTTCAAGGAAATAGGCGAAGCTTATGCGGTACTGTCCGACGCCGACAAGCGCTCAAAATATGACCAGTTTGGTCATGCCGCCTTTGACCCAAGCATGGGCGGCGGCTTTGACTTCACCGGTGACCTCGGAGACATTTTCGGCGATATATTTGGCGGTATGTTCGGAGGCGGACGTCAAAGACGCCCCGATGGTCCTACACGCGGCGAAAACCTGCGTATTAGCATAGCCGTAACCTTTGAGGAGGCTGCATTCGGCTGCGACAAGGAGCTTAGCGTTGCCCGCGTTGAGGACTGTCCGGACTGCAAGGGCAGCGGCTGTGCCGCGGGCACTACCGCCGAGGTCTGCCAGCAGTGCGGCGGCAGCGGCATGGTTCGCCAGCAGCAGCGCTCGCCCTTCGGCATCGTCTCAACGACCGGTCCTTGTCCGGGCTGCAAGGGCAAAGGCAAAATCATCCATCAGCCCTGCGGAACCTGTCATGGTCAAGGCTCGGTGCGCAAGCAGCGCAAAATTTCCGCCAGCATACCCGCAGGAATAGATGACGGGCAAACCGTTTGTCTCAAGGGTCTTGGACACGCAGGCAAAAACGGCGGTCCTGTCGGCGATCTGCTTGTTACGGTGCGCGTTAATCCTCACCCTTTGTTCAAGCGCGAAGGCACCTCCGTGCTTTATGAATTGCCGCTCTCCTTTGTTCAGGCGGCGCTCGGTGCAGAGCTTGAAGTTCCCACTATCGACGGCAAGGTCAAATACACTATCCCCGAGGGTACGCAAACCGGCACGGTTTTCAGACTCAAGGGCAAAGGCATACCTCACATAAGAAGCAAAAACGTGCGCGGCGACCAGTTCGTAACGGTCAAGGTCGTTACCCCGGAAAACCTCGGTGAAGCGCAAAAGCAGCTTTTGCGCGAGTTTGCAAGAGCGACCGGCGAGACGATAAGCGCCCCCACCGGTGCTGCCGACTCAAAGCCCGAAAAGAAAAAGCATAAAAAGTAAATAGGCTTATTTTATCCTAGTCACTCTTTCGGTGACTGCGGTTAAAATATATCTCCTCGCATCTTTGAAAAGACGGAACAAGGGCGGCATTTATAAATGCCGCCCTTGTTTCCATATTGCAAGGCAGATATCCCGCAAAGCCGGCTAAACGCTCTCGCTCAAGGCGCATATGCCGGTTTTGCTGACAGTCTTTGAGCGGAAATACCTTCCTTATACTAAAAACACGGCTCCCCGATTGACATTGTCGAATTATGTAAATATAATGAAGCAGTATGGAAAGACGGCAATTTTAGGCTCGTTTTTAAATAATCCGGGAGGGCGAGAAACTTGATAAGATTTGAATGTGATTACGCTGAAGGCGCGCATCCGCGCATACTTGAGGCGATGATGAAAACCAACCGAGAGCAGACTCCCGGCTATGGCGAGGACGATTTCTGCGCCAAAGCGCGGCGTATAATCTGCAGAGCCTGCGGGAACGATAAAATGGACGTTCACTTTCTGGTCGGCGGAACTCAGGCAAACACCACGGTGATTGCCTCCATTCTTCGCCCGCATCAGGCAGTCGTATCCGCCTCCAGCGGTCATATTGCCGGTCATGAAACCGGGGCTATCGAGGCGACCGGTCACAAGGTGATTACAATTCCTGCCGAGAATGGAAAAATAAACGCAAAGCAGGTCCGCAAGGTGCTCACCGACCATTGGAGCGACTCAAGCCACGAGCATATGCCGCAGCCGGCAATGGTATATATCTCCCAGCCCACCGAAACAGGCACGCTCTATTCCCGCCGCGAGCTTACGGAGCTTTCGGCTCTCTGCCGCGAGTACGGCATCCCTCTCTTTCTTGACGGAGCGCGTCTGGGCTACGCTCTCGCTTCGCCGGAAAACGATGTTTTCATGGCGGATCTTGCGCAGCTTTGCGACGTTTTCTACATCGGCGGCACCAAGGTCGGCGCAATGTTCGGCGAAGCGGTATGTATCGTAAACAGTAAATATAAGGAAGATTTTCGCTATCATATCAAGCAACACGGCGGTATGCTCGCCAAGGGTCGCTTTCTCGGAATTCAGTTTGAAACGCTTTTCCGTGACGGGCTGTATCTTGAGATAAGCAAACACGCCATCGAACAGGCGATGCGCATAAAGGAGGCTTTCACGGAGGGCGGCTGCGAGTTTTTGTTCGACTCGCCTACAAACCAGCAGTTTCCAATATTAAACCGCATGGTCTTTACCGAGCTTGCAAAGCGCTATACCTTTACCACATGGGAAAAGCTCCCGGGCGAGCGAACGGCGGTTCGCTTCGTAACAAGCTGGGCAACGCGCCCGGAGCACGTTGACGCTCTCATTGAGGATGTTAAGCGCCTTCTGATGCTGTATGGAGACAGATAGCGCTGCCGCCGCAAAAAAACGCGGCGTGCCAAAAGCACGCCGCCAAACAGGGTCGTGGGATAAAGATATGAGCCCGGTGCGCAAAGCACACCATTGGATAAGCTGTGCTTAAAACATACTCCTTTTTATTCCTGTTGTCCATAGCGAAAGAGCACTACTTTTGTCGAATGATACTTTTTTAGTTTTTTTTGCCGTCATCGTATCCTGGCAGATGAATAACGTGAAAAAAGCTGCATAAGCTAACTACGAAACCAATCAAAAGGAGCTTATGCTAATATGATGATAATCGACAAAATCGCTCTCATTCTCAATATAATCGGCGGCATAAACTGGGGTCTGATCGGTCTTTTCCGCTTTGACCTAGTCGCCTTTATCTGCGGCGGTCAAACATCCACGCTAAGCCGCATCATCTACACTCTCGTCGCTCTATCCGCACTTTGGTGCATCACACTTCTGTTTCATGGACGAGCAGACGACAGCGAAGACGACGTATAACAGAAACACGCAAAAAAGCCGCGCCGATCGCGCGGCTTTTTTGCGTCTGTTCCCTTTTCGGCAGGATGCGCACCGCGCAGGGTGTAAAATTGCGATAATAGCGCAATGAGCGCAAATTTACCGCAAAGGAGAGGACAAAATGCCCGTCCTAAAGAAAAGTGAGCGCCTGTTTCGAGGAAAGCTGAGCACCCTCAGCGTTGACGAGATAGAACCAAACCCCTCTCAGCCGCGCAAGCGCTTCTCGCCCAACTCCCTGCGAGAGCTTGCCGACAGCATCGCCATGCACGGCGTACTAAACCCTCTGACCGTTCGGCACAGCGGCGGTCATTATGAGCTTGTGGCGGGCGAACGTCGCCTGCGAGCGGCAAGACTGGCGGGTCTGCGCGAGGTTCCCTGCATGATACTAGACGTTAACACCGAGGAGTCTACGCTGCTTGCGCTGGTGGAAAACATCCAGCGCCGCGACCTTGATTTCATTGAGGAGGCAGAGGGAATTTTTCAACTGATAAAGCTCTATGGCATGAGTCAGGAGGAGGCGGCGCGCCGCCTAGGCAAATCGCAGCCGGCAATTGCAAACAAGCTTCGCCTTTTAAAGCTCCCGCCCGATGTTTTGGACATACTGCGCGAGGAGGAGCTTACCGAGCGCCACGGCAGAGCGCTGCTCCGGCTTGAAGACCCGGAAATGCAGCTAAACGCCGCGCGCTTCATTGCCCGCCAGCAAATGAACGTAGCCGCCGCCGAGGCATATGTTGAAGCGCTTCTGAATTCACCCGAGCAAGAGGCGGAGCAAGGCGGCAAGCGCAGAACACTTTTCGTTCTCAAGGACGTTCGTGTCTTTCTGAACAGTCTTTCCCGAAGCCTGGATTTGATGAAGCAGGGCGGTATAGATGCGGGACTCGAAAAGCACGAGACGGACACTGAGCTGGTGCTAACCATCAGCATTCCCAAGCAGCACTAAATAGCTTTCTTCTTCCGGTATAGATTCGTCAAAAGCCCAAGTTAAACAAATCAAAACAACAAATCTTGTGTAGTATTACATAGAGCCGCACAATATATCTATATATTAACAAAAAGCACAGAATTTTGACAAAACTGTTAACGAGGACACTAAAACTTTGTGGTTTTTTATTTATTATTGGATATTGTTAAAAACGTTTCAATAAGGTACACTGAATATGCAAACGGATAGCACGGCAAATGCGTTTCCGTTTCCATTCTTTTTAAGGGGTGATTGACGTGCAGCTTCTTGAGAGCCGTATCATTCGTGACGGAAAGGTCAAAGACGGCAGCATTCTCAAGGTAGACAGCTTCCTCAACCACCAGATGGACATAGAGCTTTTCGGCGAAATGGCAAAGGAGTTTTATAGCCTTTTTGCCTCCGAAAATGTCAACAAAATTCTTACAATAGAAGCTTCCGGGATAGGTATAGCCTGCATAACAGCTCAGGCTTTTCACTGTCCCGTTATTTTTGCGAAAAAAACCAAAACCAAAAACATCGCGGGCGATGTTTTCACCGCGAAGGTCGAAAGCTTTACCCACGGCGTAACCTACGATGTCGTAGTTTCAAAAGAATTTCTCTCCCCCGATGACCGTGTTCTGATAATAGATGACTTTCTCGCAAACGGCGCGGCGCTTTCCGGTCTTGCTTCAATAGTTAAAGACTCCGGAGCAACGCTCGTCGGCGCGGGCATCGCAATCGAAAAGGCGTTTCAGCCCGGCGGTCAAATGCTCCGAGAAAAGGGAATGCGAATCGAGTCTCTAGCCCGCATCAAAGGCATGAGTGAAAACGGCGTGGAGTTTTGCTAAGCAAAAACAATTAAACATTTCGGTATATATCAAATGATAAGGTTTTGAAGTCTCTACCCGGTCGCCGTAAATGACCGGACTACCGATGCGGCGCATTGGCGGCAGCAGCCGTCGAAAAATGCCGTATTGCGGGGACTGAAGCTTCAGTCCCTTTTTTGGCTCTATTTTGCATGAGCAAATTTGCACATAGAGAATGTATTTTAAAAAACGGAGGAAAGAAAATGAAAAAGTTTTTGGCAATCGTCCTTGCGCTTACCATGGTGCTCGCGCTCGCAGCCTGCGGTGCAAACACCGAAAAGCAGCCCTCTGCCGATAACGGCGACGCTCCCGTCGATGCCGCCGGTATGGCAGACCTCAAGGTTGGTTTCATCTTCCTGCACGATGAAAACTCCACCTACGACCTTAACTTCCTCAATGCGGCTAAAGCTTGCTGCGCAGCTCTCGGTCTTAACGAGGATCAGTTCATTTTCAGAACCAACATTCCCGAAGGTCAGGAATGCTACGAAGCCGCCGCTGACCTCGCTGACGCAGGCTGCTCCATCATCTTCGCAGACAGCTTCGGTCACGAGGACTACATGATCCAGGCAGCAAAGGAATTCCCCGAGGTTCAGTTCTGCCATGCAACCGGCACCAAGGCTCACACCGAAGGTCTTGACAACTATCACAACGCTTTTGCCTCCATCTATGAGGGTCGTTACCTTGCAGGTATCGCCGCAGGCATGAAGCTCAACGAAATGATCGAAAACGGCGAATTCACCGCTGAAGAAGCAAAGATCGGCTATGTCGGCGCTTACACCTACGCAGAGGTTATCTCCGGCTACACCTCCTTCTTCCTCGGCGCACGCTCCGTCTGCCCCACCGCCACCATGGAAGTAACCTTCACCGGCTCCTGGTATGACGAGACCGCGGAGAAGGAAGCTGCCAACAAGCTCATCGCAAACGGCTGCAAGCTTATCAGCCAGCACGCCGACTCCATGGGCGCTCCCACTGCCTGCGAGACCGCCGGCGTTCCCAATGTCTCCTACAACGGCAGCACCGTTTCCGCTTGCCCCAACACTTTCATCGTATCCTCCAGAATTGACTGGGCTCCCTACTATGAATATGTAATCAAAGCTGTTGCCGCCGGTGAAGCTATTGACGCTGACTGGACAGGCACTCTCGCAACCGGTTCTGTTGTTCTCACCGAGATCAACGAGGCTGCTGCCGCTGCCGGCACCGCCGAGGCTATCGAGGCTGCAAAGGCAGAGCTTGAAGCAGGCACTCTCCACGTTTTCGATACCGCAAACTTCACTGTTTCCGTTATCGACGCCGAGAACTTCGTTAACGCCAACGCCACCACCGACGCTGACAATCGCCTCACCTCCTATATGGCTGATGTTGACACCGATCCTGCTTACACCGGCGACACCGAAGCTGTTGTTGACGGTCACTTCAGCGAATCCGCTTTCCGTTCTGCTCCTTATTTTGACCTGCAGATTGACGGCATAACCCTTCTTGACACCAAGCTTTAATTAACCTGCAATAAGGGAAGCCTCGGCAGCAGTCGGGGCTTCCCCATTCTGCCGTAAAGGGCAGCACGGAGACTTATGCCGCCGCGTTGCCCTTTGCGGCACGAGCTGTTTTTATACATATTAGAAAAGCGCGGAAAAGCCCGCTGATTGCTTTTCCCATTGAAAGGAGTGTCCCCCTTGGAAGAAAAAACCGCCGCAGTACAAATGCGCGACATTACCAAGCGCTTTGGTCCGGTTCTCGCCAATGACAGGGTCTGGCTGGATATATACAAGGGAGAAATCATGGCATTGCTGGGCGAAAACGGCTCCGGCAAAACCACTCTTATGAATATGCTCTCAGGCATCTACTATCCGGACAGCGGTCACATTTTTGTAAACGGCCGCGAGGTTTCCATCCGCAGTCCCAAGGATGCCTTTGACCTTGGTATTGGCATGATCCACCAGCATTTCAAGCTGGTGGATGTTCTCACAGCCGCGGAGAACATCATTCTCGGTCTGCCCGGAAAAGGCAGGCTTGACCTCAAGAAGGTCAGCGCACGCGTTAAGGAGATATGCGACCAATACGGCTTTGATATCGACCCTGAGCAGAAGATATACGATATGTCCGTTTCTCAGAAGCAGACTGTGGAGATCGTCAAGGCGCTGTACCGCGGAGCGGACATCCTTATTCTTGACGAGCCGACCGCCGTTCTCACCCCTCAGGAAACCGACAAGCTCTTCGCAGTTTTGCGCAATATGCGCGCAGACGGCAAAGCAGTCGTCATCATCACCCATAAGCTGCACGAGGTTGAGGAGCTGTCTGACCGCGTAGCCATCCTCCGCCGCGGACAGTTTGTTGGAGACACTCCCACAAAGGCAACCAATGCCCAGGAGATGACCAACATGATGGTCGGGCATCCCGTCTCTCTTAACATTTCCCGCCCTGAGCCTGTCAACCCCGAACCGAGGCTCGTAGTTGAAAACCTCACCGTCTGCGATATTGACGGCGTTGTCAAGCTTGACAATGTTTCCTTCACCGCTAACAGCGGAGAAATTCTCGGTATCGCCGGTATTTCCGGCTGCGGTCAAAAAGAGCTTTTGGAGGCAATCGCAGGTCTGCAGCCCGTTGAGAAGGGCTCTATCACCTATATTGAGCCAAAAACCGGCAAAAAAGAAGCCCTCATTGGCAAAGACCCGCTAAAGATCAGCTCAATGGGCATCACCCTCTCCTTCGTACCCGAGGATCGCCTCGGCATGGGTCTTGTTGCAAATCTGGATCTTACGGACAATATGATGCTCCGTTCCTTCCGCAAGGGGCGCTCCGTTTTTACTGATCGCAAAGCCCCGAAAAAGCTTGCTGAACAGGTGGTTTCAGAGCTGGAAGTCAACACCCCCGGCGTTTCCACCCCCGTAAGAAAGCTCTCCGGCGGCAACGTGCAAAAGGTTTTGGTCGGACGCGAGATCTCCTCCTCACCCACGGTTTTGATGACCGCCTACGCCGTGCGAGGGCTTGATATCAACTCCTCCTACACGATTTATGACCTGATAAACAAGCAAAAGCAGCAGGGAGTCGCCGTTATTTATGTCGGCGAGGATCTGGATGTTCTGCTTGAGCTTTGCGACAGAATTCTGGTGCTATGCGGAGGAAAGGTCTCAGGCATCGTGCAGGGTACTGAAACAGACAAACGCCAGGTCGGCATGATGATGACTACTCTCGGAGGTGAGGAACAGGCATGAACGAAAAAGTAAAAGAGCCCCTTATCCGCATCTCGAAGCGCGCCGGTCTCCCCGTTTGGAAGGCGTGGCTCATTCGAGTAGCTGCAATTATTATCGCGCTTATTGTCTGCGCCACCGTCACAACTCTGATGACGGGTGAAAACCCTCTGCAAGTGTATTCCACAATGCTTTACGGCGCCTTTGGCACTCCACGCAAGATTTGGATGCTCTGCCAGTGTCTCGCCATTTTGCTTTGCATTTCTCTGGCTGTCACCCCCGCCTTCAAAATGCGCTTTTGGAATATCGGCGCCGAAGGTCAGGTGCTTATGGGCGGTCTTGCCACCGCGGCGTGCATGATTTTGCTGGGCGACGCTCTCCCCAACTGGCTTCTCATCATCGTGATGCTTGCCGCAAGCCTCCTTGCCGGCGCGATTTGGGCATTTATTCCCGCTTTCTTCAAGGCGAAATGGAACACCAACGAAACCCTTTTCACGCTGATGATGAACTATGTTGCAACGCAGCTCGTTGCTTTCTTTGTCATCCTTTGGGAGGTTCCCAAGGGCGCGGGCAAAATCGGCATAATCAATCAAAGCACCATGGCAGGCTGGCTGCCTGTGATCGGCGGTCAGAAATACCTTTTGAATATCATCGTAGTTGCCGCCTTGACCATAGGTATGTATATCTACCTTAATTACAGCAAGCATGGCTACGAGATCACTGTCGTCGGCGAAAGCGAACGCACCGCTCGCTATATAGGCATAAACGTCCGCAAGGTGATCATCCGCACGCTGCTGCTTTCCGGAGCAGTCTGCGGTCTTGCGGGACTTCTGCTTGTCGGCGGTACAGACCATACCATTACCACCACCATTGCAGGCGGCCGCGGCTTTACGGCGGTCATGGTTTCATGGCTTGCAAAGTTTAACCCCATCTTTATGATATTAACAAGCTTCCTTCTTGTGTTTTTAGACAGGGGTGCAAGCGAGATTTCAACCGTTTTCGGTCTTAACCACTCCTTTGGCGATATTCTCTCCGGTATTATCCTGTTTTTCATCATAGGCTGTGAGTTCTTTGTTTCCTACCAAATCCATCTGCGTAAAAACGCAGGAAAGGAGGACTAATGCTATGTTTGATATTGTTTCCTTTATCCCCCGCGCGGTCATGCAGAGCATTCCCCTCCTCCTCGGCAGCACCGGCGAAACACTCACGGAAAAATCAGGCAACCTCAACCTCGGAATTCCGGGCGTTATGTATGTCGGCGGTATCTGCGGCGTTATCGGCGCTTTTCTCTATGAGCAGTCGGCAGGCTCAGCCTCGGCGATGAACCCTGTGCTGGGCGTGCTTATCCCCTTGCTTGCCTGCCTTATCGGTTCTCTGCTCATGGGCTTGCTCTACTGCTTCCTTACCGTTACCCTGCGTGCCAATCAGAACGTCACGGGTCTTGCCATGACGACCTTCGGCGTTGGCTTCGGCAACTTTTTCGGCGGCTCGCTGATAAAGCTCACAGACAGCGAGGTCTCGTCCATCGCGCTTTCGGCGACCAGCGCTTTTTTCAGCAAAAGCCTTCCCTTTGCAGATAAGCTCGGCTGGTTCGGCAAAATTTTTCTCTCCTATGGCTTTCTTACATACGTCGCCATAGTGATCGCGTTTTTCTCCGCTCACCTTTTAAGCCGCACACGCACGGGTCTCAATCTGCGTGCTGTGGGCGAAAACCCCGCCACGGCGGACGCTGCTGGCATCAACATCACCCGCTACAAATACGTTGCAACCTGCGCCGGCTGTATGATAGCGGGTCTCGGCGGTCTTTATTACGTCATGGATTATGCCTGCGGTGTCTGGTCAAACGACGCCTTTGGCGACCGCGGCTGGCTTGCGATCGCGCTTGTTATCTTCACAATCTGGCGACCCAACATCAGCGTTTTCGCCTCCATTCTTTTCGGCGGACTGTATATCTTCTATCTGTTCATCCCCACAAGCAATCTGGCTGTCAAAGAGCTATACAAAATGCTTCCCTATGTTGTAACTATCATCGTTCTGGTCGTGGTCTCCATGCGCCGCAGCCGCGAAAGCCAGCCTCCGGCAAATCTAGGACTTCCCTATTTCCGTGAGGAGCGATAGAAACCATAAAAGCAGGCGGATTTTCCGTCTGCTTTTTATATTCGGACATTCAAACAGCTAAAATATATATCCGGTCTTCGTTAAAAAACTTGTACTTATGAGTCCTTTGTTGTAAAATACAGGCGAGAGAGCCCCATAAAAAAAGAGGAGGAAGATATATGAGCTACTATTACGATTACGGCGCATTTCCCTATGAGAGCTACGCTTACTCAGCAGGTCTTGGTTTTGGTTTAGGATATTATCTCATTTCCATCGCCATCACAGTTCTTACAATCGTCGCCCTGTGGATGATCTTCAAGAAAGCCGGCGAGGAGGGCTGGGCGTCACTTATCCCGTTTTATAACCAGTATATGCTCTATAAAATCACTTGGGGCAACGGCTGGTATTTCCTTCTTCTGTTGATACCCATTGCAAACATAGTTATCGCAATTATCACGATGGTCAAGCTAGCCCGTGTTTTCGGCAAGAGCGGCGGCTTTGCCTGCGGTCTTATTTTCCTGAATACAATATTCATGTGCATACTCGCATTCAGCAAGGACATAGTGTATGTCGGCATACCCGGAAAGACCTCCGACGGATACAACGGCGGCTCGGCTTCAGCCGGCTTCCAAAACCCATATACTCAAGGTCAGCAGTCCTATCAGTCTGCCCAAGCTGAAACAAAGCAGAGCGACAGCAACCCCAACTATTTCTACCAGCAGTCCTCCGGGTTCTCCTCCGCTCCGAAATACTGTCCGCAATGCGGTCAGGCGCTTGAGAGCGACGCGAAGTTCTGTCCTTTCTGCGGAAAAAGGCTATAAAACAGCAAAACGGTATGAGCCGCGGCTCATACCGTTTTTTTTAGCCTATGTAGCCCGTCAAATACGCCACCGCCGCAAGCTCGACTATCAGTATTGAGGGAAAGCCAATGGTGAATTTTTTGTGCAGGGTCTTGTGGCGAAAGGTATAGATCCCAAAAATACCGCCCAAACTGCCGCCCAGCGCGGCAAGAAGAAAGAGCGTTTTTTCGGGAATACGCCACTTGTTATGAATCGCCTTGTATTTATCCACTCCCATAGCGGCAAAGCACACCACGTTGATTGCCGCCAGATACCACCATAAAACAGGGCTTGTACTTTGAATATGCTCAATCATACTCATTTTTTCTTTCCCTTCCCCTTGATACTATTCTGCACGGCAGCAGCCCTCTGTCTCTCCGCCTTGGGCGCGCGCGGCAAAGAGTTGACGCGGCTTGCGGTTTTGCCGCCGCCCATGCCCTTTGCCCTGCCGGAAACCTTTACCGTATTCTGCTTGGGAGCGCCGCTTTTCGTCCCCTTTTCGGCACTCTTTTTATCGCCGCTTGGCTTTTGCCCGGCATAAGGGCGCACAAGGCAGTCCTTGCCAAAGCCTATCAAATCCTCTCGACCGGCTTTTTTCAGTGCCTCGATTACAAGCTCGCGCTTATCGGGACGCTTCCATTGCAGCAGCGCTCTTTGCAGTGCTTTCTCATGGCTGCTTTTGGCAACATAAACAGGCTTCATCGTACGAGGGTCAAGCTCCGTATAATACATGGCTGTGGAAATCGTCCCCGGAGTGGGATAAAAATCCTGCACCTGCTCGGGCTGCCTGCCGCGTTGATTTAGATATTCCGCCAGCGCCACGGCGTCTTGCAGCGTTGAACCGGGGTGGCTGCTCATAAGATAGGGAACAACATACTGTTCCTTTTCAAAGCGCTGGTTAAGGCGCGAATACTTGTCCATAAAGCGCTCATAAACCTCGATATGCGGCTTTCCCATATAGTCGAGCACGCCGTCGATACAATGCTCCGGGGCAACCTTGAGCTGTCCGGAAATATGATATTTAACAAGCTCGGAGAAAAACTGACCGTTTTTGTCCTCAAGCATATAGTCAAATCGTATGCCGCTGCGCACAAAAACCTTTTTAACACCCGGAATTCCACGCAAACGCCGAAGCAGCGACAGATACTCTGAGTGGTCGGCGTCAAGGTTTTTGCAGGGCGTGGGCGCAAGGCAGCGTTTTTTCGCGCACATACCGTTTTTGTCTTGGTTTTTGCAGGAGTTGTGGCTGAAATTTGCCGTCGGTCCTCCAACATCGGAAACAAAGCCCTTCCAAAGAGGGTGCTGAGTCATAGCCTCCACCTCGCGCACAACGCTTTCCGTGCTGCGTGCGGAAATCATGCGTCCCTGATGGAAGGCAAGCGCACAGAAATTGCACGCGCCGAAGCATCCTCGGTTGTGGATAACGGAAAAGCGCACCTCCTCAATGGCGGGCACGCCCCCCACCTCGTCATACATGGGGTGTACCTCGCGCGTATAGGGCAGCTCAAAAACCGCGTCCAGCTCTCGGGTGGAAAGCGGCATGGCAGGGGGATTAACGATAAGTGTTTTGCCTGCGCAGCGCTGGCAAAGCGCCCTGCCGCGTATGGGGTCATGCTCCTCGTATTCAATGCGCGTTGCGTTGGCGTATTCAGTTTTCGATGCCGCCGTCTCCTCAAAAGAGGGCAGACTGATATACTCAAAGCGGCATTCGTCCTCGCTGTCGGCGATAAACGCCGTGCCTCGAACGGCGCGCATCTGCGAGGGCTTTACCTTGCGCTTTAGCTGCTTTGCTATCTCCCTTGTGGCAGTCTCGCCCATGCCATAAACCAGCAGATCGGCGGGAGCGTCGAAAAGTATCGGACGGCGCACCTTGTCGTCCCAATAGTCGTAATGTGAAAAGCGGCGAAGCGAGGCTTCAAGCCCGCCGATAATGATGGGCATATCCGCGCCAAACGCCTCTCGCGCGCGGTTGGCGTAGACAATCGTCGCCCTGTCCGGACGAAGCCCTGCCCTTTTCCCTGGGGAGTAAAAATCCTCACTGCGGCGCTTCTTTGCCGCGGTGTAGTGGGCAACCATGCTGTCAAGATTGCCCGCGCCGATGAATACGCCGAAGCGCGGAGCGCCCATTGCTTCAAAGGCGGAGCTATCCTTCCACTCCGGCTGAGCGAGGAATGCAACGCGCGCGCCGAGCGCTTCGAGCACGCGCGCAATGACCACAGGTCCGAAGCTCGGATGGTCAACATATGCGTCGCCCGATACGACAAGAAAGTCGTACCAGTACCAGCCGCGCGAAATCATATCCTCTTTTGAAACCGGAAGAAAAGCCTGTGTGTCCATAAAAACCTCTTATGCCGTCAGGCTGCGGGACAGTCCCTCGCCTTAAATCTCTTTTTCAAGCATCCGCAGCATGGCAACATTGCCCTCGGAAACATCTATGCAGTGAAAGCCCATGCCGTCATACATTGCAAGAGCGTGCGCATTTGTCTCGGCAACGTGCAGGCGGATACATTTTCTGCCGCGCTTGCGGTAATAGGATATCGCGTGCCCCATAAGCTGCAAGCCGTAGGCTCTGCCGCGAAATTCGGGAACAACATAAACAAGGCTTACCCAGCCCGCTCTCTCAGCAGCCATGCGCTCAGGGTCAAGCTCAATTATGCCCGCAAAATCGTCTCCGTGATACGCCTTCATAAGAGTCTGCGGGTCGTTTTTAGATACGCGCATGGCGCACCTTAAATACGGCTCCTTGGAAAAGCCGCTGAGCGTACCGTGAGCCTGCTCCCAGCCCTCCTGATAGCAGTTGCAATAAAGCTCCGCGTCCTTGTCCAAATCCATCGGCTCAAAGCGCAGGTTTGTCAAATCCACGACCGCCTTGCCGTCGTCCCTCCACCATGTCTGGTTGGCGAAGGTACTCAATTTGCCCGTCAGATGGCTGTTGTCGTTATAATACTCAATCTCCACCCTGCCGTTTTCCACCTCCAGCAGGGCAACGCAGGTGTTGTCGCCATGCTGAACCTTGCATATCTCCTCCGAGGGAACTCCGAGAACACCGCTGATAAACGCGCGTATCGCCATGCCATGACTGACGCAGGCGATAGTCTGCCCGTCGTGACGGGCTGCGAGGTCTAAAACAGCCTCCGTGATCCGCTCGCGCAGATGCAAAAAGCTCTCTCCTCCGGGGATATTCCATTTTTCGGGGTCGTTGCTGAAATAGAAAAACTGCTCGGGATCTTCTGCAACTACGGTGCCCCAGGTTTCATCCTCCCAAATGCCCATAGACACTTCCTTTAGGCGGGGGTCGATGTTAAGCTTCAAATCGTGGTATTTTAAAATCGCTCCCGCGGTTATCTGAGTACGGCGGAGATCACTCGCATAGAGCGCGTCGATTTTAACATCACGAAAGCGCTCGGCAAGAGCTTCAATCTGGCGATAGCCGCGCGGGGTAACAAGGCTGTCGTACTGTCCGTGAATGCGGCGATAGAGGTTGCCCTCAGCTTCAGCGTGACGGATTAGGTAGATTTTAGTCATGTTGACCTCCGATTGTTGACCGCGTGGGTCGAATGAGATATAATACGTTGTTGTAATAAAACCAGTGCCGATATATTTTATAATAAATCAGAAGAATAAACAAGGGCGTACGCAAATTTTTGTGTACTTCTATGGAGGAACGGATTTGAAGGTTATCCATCTTATCAGCGGCGGTGACACAGGCGGCGCAAAAACCCATATTCACTATCTTCTCTCAGGCTTGAGCAAGACCATAGACGCAACCCTTGTATGCTTCATGCGAGGCGAGTTTTCAGATGAGGCAGAGGCTCTGGGCATCCCCACCATCGTCATCGAAGGCAGCCTTATCAGCGCTGTTGCCGAGGTAAAGGCGCTTCTTCGTTCGGGACACTACGATATTATCCACTCCCACGGCGCGCGCGGCAACTTTATCGCAAGCCTGGTCAAGCGCTCTGTCGGTTTGCCCGTTGTCACCACGGTTCACAGTGACCCCAAGCTAGACTATTTGGGTCGTCCGCTTGCAGGTCTGGTTTACGGCTCGCTTAACAGATACGCTCTGCGCAGCGCGGATTATCTTGTCGGCGTTTCGCAGGCAATGAAAGATCTGCTGGTAAGCCGCGGCTTTTCTCCGAATAAAATATTCACTATATATAACGGCGTTGACTTCTCCGTTGAACCTCAGTGCGCCGACCGGCTTGCCTATCTGCGCGGGCTGGGGCTTGACTGTGACGAAAACAGCGTCGTAGTCGGCATTGCCGCGCGTTTAGACCCTGTTAAAGACATCCCAACCCTGCTGCGCGGCTTTGCCTATGCCGCAGCACGTCAAGAGCAGCTTCGTCTTGTCATCGCGGGCGACGGCGCACAGAAAGCAGAGCTTGAAGCTCTTGCGCGTGAACTGGGAATTGAAAAGAAGGTCTGCTTCGCCGGATGGATAAACGGCGTTGACCGTTTTTTTGCCTCTATCGACATAAACACTCTCACCTCTCTTTCGGAAACCTTTCCCTATGCTCTCACCGAGGGTGCAAGAGCAAAGCTTCCCGCCGTCAGCTCCCGTGTAGGCGGCGTACCTATGCTCATTCAAGACGGACAGACCGGCTATCTTTTCAAGCCCGGAGACCATGAAACTCTCGGTAAACGCTTAGAGGCACTTGCAGCGGACGGGGCTTTGCGCCGCCGTCTGGGCGAGGCTATATATAACAAAGCAAAATGCGACTTTTCCGTTGAGGCGACCACGCGCACGCAGATAGATATTTATGAAGAAATCCTCCACCGTGAGAGCATCAAGGCAAGGGGGCTGCGCAGCGGCATCGTGATCTGCGGCGCTTACGGTATGGGCAACGCGGGAGACGACGCGATTTTGGAGGCGATCATCGGCGAGATGCGCAATATCGCCCCCGGTCTGCCCATTACCGCCCTTTCTCGCAAGCCAAAGGAAACACGCCTTAAATACGGCGTGGACAGCGTTCATATGTTCGACCTTTACGGCTTTCGCCGCGTGATGAAGCACACACAGCTATATATCAGCGGCGGCGGCAGCCTTATTCAAAACGTTACCTCGCGGCGCAGCCTGTGGTACTATCTATATACGATAAAAACAGCAAAGCGTCTCGGAAACGACGTTATGATGTACGGCTGCGGTATCGGTCCTATTGTTGACAGCCGCGACGAGTCAAAGGTTCGGGACGTACTCAACTCCTGTGTTGACGTTATCACGCTGCGCGAGGAATTCAGCCTTTCGGAGCTTAGGCGCTTCGGCGTAACGAAGCCTAAGATGCGCGTTTCCTCCGACCCCGCGCTCACGCTCATGCCCGCCCCTGCCGATACAGTTGACGAGGAGCTTAAAAAATACGGGCTTGACCCGTTTGGCAGCTATGTCTGCTTCTCCGTCAGAAGCTGGACGGACTTTACCCAAAAAGCCCCCGAATTTGCCAAGGCGGCAGATTATGTTGCAGACGAGCTGGGGCTAACACCTGTTTTTATCCTCATAAACCACCGCGAGGACGGCGAGGCGACAGACCTTGTCCGCACGATGATGAAAAACGAGGCAGCCGTTATCGGCAGTACAATGAATTCCGCGCTCACCATCGGTCTGCTCTCGCGTATGAAGGCAGTCGTTTCCATGCGTCTGCACGCGCTCATTTTCGCAGCGTCCCAGGGTGTGCCGCTTGTCGGCGTGTCCTATGACCCCAAGGTTACAGCCTTTTTGGACAGCGTGAGCGAGGAGCGCTGCATTCCCTTTGCCGATATGACGGCGGAAAATCTGAGCGATATGATAAGCCGCGCCGTACGTCTTTATGACGATAAGGAGCGGAGACGGCAGACGGTTGAACGCCTCATAGCCGCCGAAACAATAAACTGCGAGTTTGCGCGAGCTCTGCTGGAAAAATGATTGCACGCTTTGAAGCTAAAAGAATGGAAGTGGAAGAATGGTCAAAACAGCGGTTTTGGTGTCCGGTGGAGGGCTCAACCTGCAATCGCTGCTGGATGCAAAGCTTTTTGGCGAGCTGCCAGAATGCGAAATAACGGCGGTTATCAGCTCCAGACCCGACGCCTATGCGCTCATGCGCGCCGAGGCAGCGCTCGTTCCCACATATATAATTGACCGAGAGCTGTTCCCGAACGAGAGCGTTTTTGCGCAGGCGGTATCGGATAAGCTGAAAGACCTTGATATTGAGCTTATCGTAATCGCGGGCTTTGACCATAAGCTCCCGTCCTCCGTTTTCAAGCGCTTTTCAGGCAGAATTATTGACACCTGCCCCATGCTGCCGAACAGCGAGGACGAGCAGGCGGGTGCCTCCGCCTTTTTTGTAACGGAAAATGCCGAGGAACGCCTTTATATCATTAGCCAAACGGTCGATGTTGAGGACTATCAAACACCCGAAGCGCGAAAGCAGCGGCTGCTGGAGGAGGGGGAAAACGTCGTTCTTCCCAAGGCTGTGTCACTCTTTTGCACAGGGCAGTTGAGACTTGAGGACGGCAGCGTACATATCCTCTGCCCCGAACAAGAAAAGCAGAGTCCCCCTTGCCACGCATAGCATACAGCAAAAAACGCCGCTCCTTTCGGAGCGGCGTTTTAAGACTTTTATATTGCTTATTCGTCGTGCTTGTCGTTCACCTTGACCTGTCTTCTTTTGCGAACGGCTTTAACTATCAACACAACCACAACGGCAGCGACCGCGAGCACCACCATAACGGGCAGAGCCGCAACAAGGAATTTGAGGAGGTTTTTAAAAAAGCGTCCGATGCCTTTCAGTGACCGTATAAACGCCTCTTTGAGCTGCTCGCCATAGCTGAGCGTGGCGGGACTGTCCTCAGAGTAGAGCGTGACTTCCCGAAGCTCAAGCTCCAGCGTAGAGTAGCTGACTTTGTTGTCCCAGTTTTTGATTTGCGAGGTCAGACTCTCGATTTCATAGCGGATTTCGGAAAGGCGCTGCTCAATGGTAATGATGTCCTCTACCGTTTCCGCCTTTGCCAGCAGCTCCAAAAGACGAGTCTCCTCGGTCTGACGCGCGGCAAGCTTGGAGCTTGTGTCATTATACTGCATAGTGATATTCTCGGCATTGGTGGAGCTGTAAGGCACATTGCCGATGGCGGAGAGCCCCTCGTTGAAGCCATTGAAGCTCTCAGCGGGGATGCGCAGCGTGTAGTTCGCACGGCGGTAGCTCTTAGCGCCGCTGTGCAGGCTGTTAAAGTCGCTGCCGGTAATGTCCGAATACTGGATGAAGCCTCCGCAGTCCGAAAGCATTTTCATCAGATCCTCGATGGACTTTTCAAATTCCAGCGTCTCAACGCAGGCATAGCCGCTGTATATAATCTTTTCGGCGGGGTTTTGCGGCACCGTCTGCGCGTTTTCCTGCTGCTCGGTGTTATCTACACCCGAAGTGAAATTTAACTCCATCATATCCGAGTCATAGCTTTCCTCAACCACAGACATTGGCATCTCTTGAGATTCGGAATATGCCATGTCGTAGGCTTCCGACTCCGACGCCGGCAAATTTGCGCCGCAGCCGGAAAAAACGAGAGCTATGACAAGCAGCAAGGCAAGAGCCGAAAATAGCTTTCTGTTTTTCATTATACACCTCCGCGTTTATTACTTCCCTCCGCGGTGTCACACACCCACGGGCTTATGTCCTTATGACGGAGATACGGGAAAATTGTTTCCAATTCTTTTCATTTCTCGCTAAAGCGTTCCCAGATAGCCCTCTAAAATCAGAGTCGCCGCCACTGCGTCCACATTTTTGCGGTGGTCTTTCATTTTTTTGCCGTTGGCATGAAGAATGCTGTGGGCGGCAATGCTGGTGCGGCGTTCATCCCAAAGGATAACGGGCAGGTCGCAGCGGCTCTCAAGCAGGGCTTTGAGCTGCTCGCTTTTCTCCGCTCGTGCGCCGAGCGTGCCGTCCATATTCTTAGGATAGCCCAGCACAAGGCGCTCAACGCCGCGCTCCCTCGCAGCAGTTGCTATCGCGTCCGCCACGCGCTCTATGCTGTATTCGTTTATAGTCCACGCCTCGCCCGCCAGCGTTGCGCTCAGGTCGGACACGGCAAGCCCCGTGCGTGCGTCACCATAGTCTATCGCCATTATTCTCATGCTTTTCCTCGCTTCAAGCTTGCCGCCAGCTTTGCAAGCAGCGGAAGCAATACCAGATGCACCGGAACAAGCACAGCATACTGTGCCAGTCTGTATGTAAACCAGCCCCAATAGCCACGGCTTGAGTAAAGCATCGTTACCCAGATCGTGTTAACAAAAAGCCCTAGAATAAGGCAGTTTATCAAAGTCGGCAGCAGTATATTCGGAAAGAATTTCGGCTTAGGCTTATTGTATAAAAACAGCCCATAGTCAGCGCCCATAAGAAAGGCAACGGCGGTAAAGCCCGGAAAATACGGACCGATTGGAAATAAAATCGCCCCCAGCAGGTCGGCAAGCGCTCCGCACACGCCCGCTACAAGCGGACCGTTGAGCATTGCGCAAAGCGCGATTGGAACAAAGCTGAGACCTATTTTCAGTCCGAACGTATTTATGGACAAAAAGCGGTTGAGGATAATTTCAAGGGCGATTGTAAGCGCCGCCTGACAAAGGATAACGGTTGTTTTTTTCAATTTAATTCTCCCTTTCGTGCGCCGCTCCCGCTGCGGGGCAGCGGCTCTGTATGCGGCGGCAGCTTATTTGCTGAAATAGCTTCGCACAGCCCCTGCGGAATACAGCGAGCCGACAGAGCATACAACGCCGTTTTTTCCCGCGAGCGCCCTCGCCGCTTCGATTGCACTCTCAATACTGCCGTAAGCCTCAACCGGCTTTCCGAAAACACGCAGCTTATCAGCAAGCTCCTGCGCCGAAAGTGCGCGTGGGCTTGGCGGCGTTATCGTAATAAAAGCGTCCGCCGCCTCATTGAGAAAGCCCGCAAGACCCATATAGTCCTTATCGGCGAGAACGCCGAACATAACAACGGTCTTGCGTCCGGGAAAGTATTCTTTAAGGCTTTCGGCGACCGTTTCCGCACACTGCGGATTGTGTCCGCCATCTACAACGAAATAGGGACTCTCGGACACTATCTCAAAGCGCGCGGGCCATTTTGTTGATAAAAAGCCTTGGCGGACGGACTCTTTCCCTGTCTCAAGCCCCTGCGAGCGCAGAACGGCGATCGTTTCAAGCGCGACGGCAGCGTTTTGAAGCTGGTGAGCACCGAGAAGGGGAAGCTTAAGGCGCTCATATTCTTTATAGCTGAAGCACTGACCGGCAAGCCCGTCTGAAATCGGCTCGATTTTTGAGAAATCCGCCGCTGTGAGACAAGAGTCCCGCTCGGCGCAGCGCGCTGCTATCACGCCGCGCACGCTCTGCGGCAAATCGTAAATAACTGTCGGGCAGCCTTGCTTGACGATCCCCGCCTTTTCAGCAGCGATTTTCTCCACCGTGTCTCCCAACTCTCGCGTATGGTCAAGACCGATATTGGCGATGACGCTGCAAAGCGGCGCTTTTATAACATTTGTAGAGTCGAGCCTGCCGCCCATGCCCACCTCAAGCACCACAACATCGCAGCTTCGGCGGTGAAAAAACTCAAAGGCAATAGCCGTTACCAGTTCAAATTCGGTGGGCGCGTCCTCCATGGAAAGCGCCAGCGGCGCGCAAAAGCCGGTAATCTCGGCAAGCTCGCTGTCCGTAATCGGCTCGCCGTTGACCTGCATTCGCTCGTTAAAGCACGAAATATACGGCGAGGTGTATAGCCCGGTTCGGTATCCCGCGCATTTAAGCGCCGAGGCAAGCATTGCAGAGGTCGAGCCCTTGCCGTTCGTTCCCGCAACGTGTACAAAGCGCAGTTTGTCCTGCGGGTCGCCCATTTTTTGCAAAAGCTCTTTTGTTCTGGAAAGTCCCGGCTTTGAGCCGAGCCAGAGCTTGCGGTGGATAAAATCAATTGCCTCGTCTGCGGTCAAGATGCTTCGCCTCCGTAAACGTTTTTCTTCCATTTCCTGACCAGTATATCACGCCCGAAGCGCCGAGCGCAACGCCAAAGAATTTCTTGTAGCATTGACCGAAAAAAAGCCCCTCAGCCATCCTTCGCTGACACATTTTACCCCGGCGACACCATTAATACAAAGTTTTGCACTAAAAATCATCCGTCAAAGCTCAAAGTGGGCGGCAATATGGACATTTACAATAAAAAAGCTTAAAAACCTGTTGACCGCACCAAAAAGCTGTGTTAAAATACACATTACCTGTCGGCGGAGAGGCTTATTTTTTGTGCGCAAAAAAGCTTAGCCGCACAGCTCCGCCCTACACAGGGAGGCAACACCGGGCATAAAAGCCCTAATACTACAAGGAGGTGCCGAAAATGCGAGTAAAAGTCACTCTCAGATGCAACGAGTGCAAGCAGAGGAACTACAACACGTTCAAAAACAAGAAGAACACTCCGGACAAGCTTGAAATGAACAAATATTGTCCTTTCTGCCGCAAGCACACCGTGCATTCGGAAACAAAGTAGGTTTTTAGAAAGGATGTGCTCTTATGTCTAAAGCGAAAGAACAAGCTCTGAAAAAGACCACCGAAGCCGTTAAAAAACCTGCTGCAAACGAAAAACTGAATGTTTTTCAGCGTATGAGCCGTTGGTTCCGCGAGCTGAAAAGCGAGCTTAAAAAGGTAGTTTGGCCGACAAGACAGCAAACTCAGAACAACACCCTAGTTGCTCTGGCGGTTATGCTTGTTTTCGCGGTAATTCTTTGGGGCTTTGACACTGTCGCCCAGGCAGCTGTTCATGCTCTCATCCGTTTAGCAGGTTAACTGCCATGGCAGAGGAAGCAAAGTGGTATGTAGTGCATACCTATTCCGGCTATGAAAACGCGGTTGCGGCCGCCATTCTCAAGGCTGCGGAAAACCGCAAAATGCAAGACCTCATAACAGAGGTCAATCTTCCGACGGAAACCATTACCGAGCATACCGACAAGGGCGAGAAGGATGTAGAGCACAAGGTCTACCCCGGCTATGTCTTTGTCAAAATGATACTCACCGATGAAAGCTGGCATCTGGTTAGAAATGTTCGCGGTGTCACCGGCTTTGTCGGGAGCGACGGCAAGGCAGTCCCGCTCACGGAGCAGGAAATCCTTGACCTCGGCGTTGAACGCCACGAAACGGCAGCAGGCTTTAATGTCGGTGACAGCGTGAAAGTCATTGACGGTCCGCTGGACGGCTTCCTCGGAGTCGTTGACGAGGTGGATACAGCCAAGAGCCGTGTCCGCGTTATCGTTTCCATGTTCGGCAGGGAGACGCCGGTCGATTTGGACTATTACCAAATCGAACTTGTAACAGAATAATTAGGAGGTGCTCACTGTGGCACAGAAAGTTGTTGGATATGTAAAATTCCAGGTTCCTGCGGGCAAGGCAACACCTGCTCCCCCCGTAGGTCCCGCCCTTGGTCAGTACGGTATCAATATCGGTCAGTTCACCAAGGATTTTAACGACCGCACAAAGAACGACATCGGCATGATGATCCCCGTAGTCATCACTGTTTACGCCGACCGTACCTTCTCTTTCATCACCAAGACCCCCCCGACCGCCCTTCTTATCAAGAAGGAGCTTGGTATTGAGCATGCTTCCGGCGTTCCCCAGCGCGACAAGGTCGGCACACTCAGCCGCGAGTCCCTGCGCAAGATCGCCGAAATCAAGATGCCCGATCTCAACTGCACCGATATCGAGTCCGCAATGAGCATGGTTGCCGGCACCTGCCGCAGCATGGGCGTTCTCGTAGCAGCGGAGTAATTCATCCGCTCTTTCCCCAAGTGGGAGGATACCTATTCGGGTATCTGCCTAACCACACTACAAGGAGGATAAACTAAATTGTTTAAAGGTAAGAATTATAAAGAGAGCGCGAAGCTCATAGATAAAGCAACGCTTTACGACCCCACCGAAGCTTTTGACCTCGTTATAAAGGCATCCAAGGCAAAGTTCGACGAGACCGTCGAGCTGCACGTCAAGCTCGGTGTTGACAGCCGCCACGCTGACCAGCAGGTTCGCGGCGCTATCGTTCTCCCCCACGGCACCGGCAAGACCCGCAAGGTTCTTGTTTTCTGCAAGCCCGAGCGTGAAGAGGAAGCCAAGGAAGCCGGCGCTGATTTTGTCGGCGGTCAGGAGCTTGTTGACAAAATCACAGGTGAAAACTGGTTTGATTACGACGTAGTCGTCGCAACCCCCGACATGATGGGCGTTGTCGGTCGTCTCGGTAAGGTTCTCGGTCCTAAGGGTCTTATGCCTACCCCCAAGGCAGGCACCGTTACCCCCAACCTTGCTCAGGCAATCAAGGAAATCAAGGCAGGTAAGATTGAGTACCGTCTTGATAAGACCAACATCATCCACTGCCCCGTCGGCAAGGTAAGCTTTGGTACAGAAAAGCTCAATGAGAACTTCAACGCTCTCATCGGCGCCATCATCAAAGCCAAGCCCGCCGCTGCAAAGGGTCAGTATATTAAAAGCTGCGTCACCGCTTCCACGATGGGACCCGGCGTAAAAATCAATCAGGCAAAGCTCGTTGGCTGATATGCCGACCTTAGCTTTCAAAAACCCCGCCCTCAACGCGGGGTTTTTTTATTTTTCCTTGTTGAGTCAATTTTTCAAAAGTGTTTCGCTTACTGTGAATTTTCTTTACTTTTGTCTGTAATTTGTGCAAATTTCTGAACATTTTAAACAAAAATTCTATTAAATCGTCTTAGTGAATTGATTGACAATTGTGGTGTAATTGATTTATATTTTAGTTGTCAGTGTCAGGCTGTTTCGCAGCTTGATCGGCTTTCAGCTTCTGCCGATTTGAGAGAGTAATAAACAAAGGCGGATTGCTTTGTTCGGTCGGTCAGGCTGCCATAAAAGCAGTCTGTATCTGAAAAACCACATATTTAAAGGAGAGAGAATAATGTTATTCCAAGTTTACGGTGATGGCGCACTTATGCAGTGGCTCGGAATGCTGGCAGTCCTCGTTGGTCTTATTGTTCTCAACGAGCTCGCCCGCAGAACCAAGGTCGGCGGCATTCTGCTCATCTTCGTGCTTCCCGTCATCGTCACGGCATGGCTCATTGCCATCCAGTTCCTGCCTGCGGAAAGCCTTCCTTCTTTCGGACAGGACACCCTGAAAGAAATGAACGGTTGGTTCCATTACGCAAAGCTTTATGCCGCTCTTACAGGCTGCATCGGCTTTATGATGATCAAGTACAAATGGGGCATCGGCAAAGAGCATTGGTTTAAACCCTTCCCCTTCATCATCGTTGCCATCAACATCCTCATCGCAGTTGCTTCCGACTTTGAGTCCGCTATCAACGGCTTTGCTGCCGGCGGCGTAGCAGGCGGCTACTGGATGAGCTCCGAGCAGGTTTGGCTCTATGGTGGCTGGCACAATGTTATCAACGGTATCGCCGGTATTATCAACATCTTCTGCATGACCGGCTGGTGGGGCGTTTATTCCTCCAAGGATCTCAACAAGCAGGATATGGTCTATCCTGACTGGACCATTGCCTACATCATTTCCTATGACATCTGGAACTTCGCTTACACCTACAACTGCCTGCCCACCCACTCTTGGTTCTGCGGCATCGCTCTGCTTCTTGCTCCGACAATCGCGGCTCTCTGCTGGAACAAGGGCGGCTGGATTCAGAACCGTGCAAACACCCTGTTCTTCTGGTGCGTATTTGCACAGGTATTTCCTGCATTCCAGAACCACTCCATCGTTTCCACCGTTCCCGTTCTCTATCCTGCCGGAACTGCTATCGGTCAGGTTCAGGGCGTCTATGCAAACGTCGAAGAGGCTCTTGCAAATATGCCCATGCCCACCGAGGCTCACTGGGGCACAATGCTCGTAGTTTCCCTCCTTGCTCTGGTTGCTAACGTCTTTGTTATCGCTGTCATCATGACAAGAGCTAAGATCTACCACAAGAACCCCTACAAGGAAGAGATTTGGTGGAACACCAAGGACTTCCAGAAGGCCATGGCTCGTGCAGAGGAGCTTCCCGCAGCAAAATAATAACTTCTCTTTACTACATAAAAAGACCTTGTCCTATGGGCAAGGTCTTTTTATCTCAAAACCCCACAATTCGCACTTTTTTGTAAAAAGCCTTGACAATATGGAAATGAAAGCTATAATTGGGGATGTACTTTTAAAAACATCCTTCAAGCGAGGATAAAAAAGGCTATGATAGAGGCGCGATTTCCATCAGTACCCTCCGTTTGACCAGGTTTCGCGGTGTGGGAAAGGGGCAGTCGCCGAGGTGCGGTATAGCGTTGACCTGAACGCAGCCGTTGCCGGGTCTGTGGATAATATCCCCAGAACTGTCACATTTTTGTGGAGCGCTGTCATTGACCCAAACATACCATATTTGTATGCTTTAGTCATGTAATGCGGTCTGCTCCCGCGTACATGGCTTTTTTTGTTCCCCCGGAGGAGCAAAAGCAGCGCATCTGCTGCAAAAATGGGAGGAATTATTCTATGAAAATCCGCAACCGCAGAGTCTTCGCCACTATCATTCTGGCGCTGATGGTCTGCGCACTTCTTGCCACCTTCGCCTTTGCCGATGGTGAGCAGGTGTCCTGTCCCGACTGTGAGGGTCTGGGCTCTGTTGAGTGCGCCACCTGTGAGGGCGCGGGCGCTATCGACGCACCGCACGAAAGTAATATGTTCGGCACTTTCTGGTCGCTCGTGCCGCCCATCGTCGCCATTGTTCTGGCGCTTATAACCAAGGAGGTTTTCTCCTCGCTGTTCATTGGCATTGTTGTCGGCTGCCTGTTTTATGCCAACTTCAATGTTGAGCTTGCAGTCAACACCATGCTCAGCAGCGGCTTTATCGCATCTCTGGCAGACGGCTGGAACGTCGGCATCCTAATCTTCCTCGTGGTTCTCGGTGCTGTTGTCGTTCTGATGAACCGCGCCGGCGGCTCTGCCGCATACGGACGCTGGGCATCTGAGCACATCACCAGCAAAAGCGGCGCTCTCGGCGCTACCTTCGGTCTTGGCTGCATAATCTTCGTTGACGACTACTTCAACTGCCTTACCGTCGGCAGCGTTATGAAGCCCGTTACCGACAAGTTCAAAATCTCCCGCGCAAAGCTGGCTTACATAATCGACTCTACGGCAGCTCCTATCTGCATGATAGCCCCAATCTCAAGCTGGGCTGCCGCGGTTTCCGGTGTTGTTGAGGGAACAGACGGCATCCAGCTTTTCATCAGCGCAATTCCCTACAACTTCTATTCCCTGCTCACCATTGCAATGATCATCTTCCTCTGCATAACAAAGCTTGACTTTGGTCCTATGAAGCGCCACGAGCAGAACGCCGAAAACGGCGACCTGTTTTCCGGCAGCGAGCCTCCTTATATTGAGGAAAGCAAGCACAGTGACAAGGGTCGTGTCTTTGACCTCGTGATACCCATCCTCCTTCTCATTTCTCTTTGCATTCTCGGCATGGTTTACACGGGTGGTCTTTTCAGCGGCGAGAGCTTTATCAACGCTTTCGCTAACTGCGACGCTTCCGTTGGTCTTTCACTCGGTTCTCTCCTTGCTCTTATCATTATAATGATCTACTTCATGTGCCGCGGCGTCCTCAGCTTCAAAGACTGCATGAGCAGTCTCCCTGAGGGCTTCAAGGCAATGGTTCCCGCGATCCTTATCCTCACTTTCGCATGGACTCTTAAAGCTACCACCGGTCTTCTCGGTGCTCCCGAGTATGTCAGCGAGCTGGTTCACGGCAGCGCAAAAGCCCTTCAGCTTCTCCTGCCCGCTATCATCTTCCTCGTTGCCATCGGTCTTAGCTTCTCTACCGGCACAAGCTGGGGTACTTTCGGTATTCTTATCCCCATCGTCACCGAGGTTTTCCCTGTCGGCAGCCCGCTTCTCATTATGTCCATCTCCGCCTGCCTTGCCGGCGCTGTATGCGGCGACCACTGCTCCCCCATCTCCGACACCACCATCATGGCGTCCGCAGGTGCGCAGTGCAACCACGTTTCTCACGTTTCCACCCAGCTTCCCTATGCTCTTGTCGTTGCAGCGGTTAGCTTCGTAAGCTACATCATCGCAGGCTTCGTTCAGAATGCTTGGATTTCTCTGGGTGTCGCGCTTGTTCTCATGATCGGCGTTCTGCTCATTATCCGCGCCGTCCAGAACAGCCGTACCGCTGACGCGGTAAAATAAACCGCAGCAGAACACTTTTCCGCCGCCCGCATTTTTATGCGGGCGGCTTTTCCTTTCCGGACAGCAATACTTCCCGCCGGAAAGCACTTTTCACGCCAATCGACATAAAAGCTCGCGCACGGCGTTTTTATTGGACAGCCATGCTATGCCGTAGTATAATAAAGGGTATGATATCACTATAAAGTGTTTAGAGGCTGCTGATATGAAAATACTGCCTATATTTTTCCTGGTGCTTGCCATTGCTCTCGTTCTGCTTTTTTTCGAGATGTATGTTATTTTGCTTCGCCGTAAGGCTCCGGCGGCAAATCTTGCCGAGTGCGAAACGGCGAGGCTTTCCTACCCGCGCCGCCGCTATCCGATGCAGCGAAGGGATCTTCTCCCTCTTATTCTCATAACCGTCATATACGCTGTGACCGCTTTCTGGGGACTGGGGAACAAGCAGTCGCCGCAGAGCTTTTGCAGCTTTTCCGAGCGCGGACGCTATGTTATTATAGAAATGCCCTCCGAAACCTTAGTTACCCGCATTTCCTACTTCACAGGGCTGCACACGGGCAACTACTTCGTCCAATTCTCGCTTGACGGCGAAAACTATACCGACGAGCTTACTTTAGAGCAGAAGTATTCCGACATTTTTAAATGGCGCGAGGCTACTTTCAGCAGCGGCAAGGGTACAAAATATATTCGCATAATATCCGACGCGAAGCTTGACATGGGAGAGCTTTGCATATATGACTGGGCGGGAGACCCCATATCACCGGGCAACTTTTTCTTTGACGAGGGCTGCGCGCCGCTTTTCGACGAACAAAAGCTAGTGCCGGAAAGTGAAAGCTACCTGAACAGCGCCTATTTTGACGAGATATACCACGTCCGTACCGCCTATGAGCACATTGAGGGCGTAAAGCCCTATGAAACCTCGCATCCGCCGCTCGGCAAAATAATAATCGGTCTGGGCATCCGTGCCTTTGGGCTTAGTCCCTTCGGCTGGCGCTTTATGGGCGTGCTGTTTGGCATCTTAATGCTGCCGGCGCTTTATGTTTTCATCAAAAACCTTTTCGGCTCAACGGCAATAGCCGCCTGCGGAACGGGAATATTCGCCTTTGACTTCATGCACTTTGTGCAAACGCGCATCGCAACGATAGATACCTACGGCGTGTTCTTCACAATTTTGATGTACCTTTTCATGTACCGCTTCATAACAGCGCCTAGGGACGAATTTGCCCCCGGGTGGAAATCATGGCTGCCGCTGCTGCTTTCGGGTATATGCTTCGGTTTGGGCGCAGCGAGCAAATGGACGTGCATCTACGCGGGCGCGGGTCTGGCACTCATCTGGCTGCTTTTCCGCATCTTCCGCGGACGAGAGCTGGTCAAAGCCGGTCATTTGCGCGAGCACAAGCGCGAGCTTATTACAAATATTTTTCAATGTCTGCTGTTTTTCGTGGCAATTCCGCTTGTTATATATTATCTGAGCTACACGCCCTACGGCATTGCAAACGGCATGAGCGCACCCGAAATGTATTTTGACGGCGACTACGCGCAGCTTGTTGTTAATAACCAGCTTTCCATGTTCCGATACCACTCCGGCGTGGATGCAACGCACCCTTATTCCTCGCGCTGGTATCAGTGGATAGTGGACGGACGCCCCATATTGTATTACCTGCGCTCGCTGCCGGAAAACCAAAAAAGCTCGTTCGCCGCCTTCTTAAATCCTCTGGTGTGCTGGGGCGGTCTTGCGGCAATGCTTGTAATGGCGTGGCGCAGCTATAAATATCACGACGGCAAAGCGCTGTTCATTTTTATCGGCTATCTGGCGCAGTTGGTGCCATGGATGTTCATTTCGCGCATCACCTTTGAATACCACTACTTTCCCTGCCTCATCTTTTTGGTGCTCGCCATCTGCCATATGTTCAACTCCTTCCGCCTGCGCAGCCCGCACTGGAAGCGGATTGTTTTCACAGCAACAGGGCTTTGTATAGCACTGTTTGTCGTCTTTTATCCTGTACTCACAGGCATTCCCATATCGCGCAGCTACACCGATCTTCTCGCGTGGATACCCGGCGCATGGCCTTTTTAGTTGAAACACATTGTTATAAAGGACTGTTATCATGGAACTAAGCGATTATCACATTCACAGCATCTGCTCCGAGGACGGACACTACACCATGTCGGAAATTGCGCTTGCCTCCTATGCGCAGGGCGTCAGGCGTCTTTGCTTTACCGACCACTGCGACCTTGACGACTATATGACAGGCTATCCCAAGCAAAACAGCTATGCCCACCGCGAAAAAACGATAGAAATGTTCAAGCAGGCTCTTGCCGACAAGCCCGCGGATATGCGCCTTTTCCTTGGCATGGAGTTGGGTGAGGGCAACCATGACCCTGCACGCGCGGCTGAGATCGCCGCCTCTCCTGAGCTGGACTTTGTCCTCGGCTCACTGCACAACTTGGAGAAAAAAACGGATTTTTACGAGATCCACTACGAAAGCTACGAGCAGTGTGCGCAGCTCATGGACGAATACGCCGATGAGCTTGTGGCTCTCTCAAAGCTGGATTTTTACGATGCTATGGCGCACATCGGCTATACTATTCGCTATATGCGCCGCGACGGTTTTGACGTAAGCTTCGATTTGGAGCATTTTGGCGACAAGGTGGAGGCAACACTTAAAAACCTTATCGCCGGCGGGCGAGGAATTGAAATAAACTGCTCCGGCTACCGCACGAAAAGGATACTTTCTCCCGTTCCGGGAGTGGACATTCTGCGCCTTTATAAGCAGCTCGGCGGCGAGATAATAACAGTCGGCAGCGATGCCCACCGTACAAACCAAGCGGGAAAAGGTCTCGCGGAGGGGCTTGACACGCTGCGCGAACTGGGGTACAAATATTACACTGTCTTTGAAAAAAGAAAGCCGGAGTTTATCAAGCTCTGAGGCTTTCCAAAAACGAATAAAGAAACGGAGAAAGAAAAAAATGATAGCAATCGGAAGCGACCACGGCGGCTATGCGCTCAAGCAGGCAATTATGAAGCACCTTGAAAAAAAGGGACTTGAATACAAGGATTACGGCACTTACACCGAGGATAGCTGCGACTATCCCATTTACGGCGAGGCGGTTGCCCGCGCCGTGTCCGCCGGCGAATGCGAGCGCGGCATAGTTATCTGCGGCACAGGCATCGGCATCTCCATGGCGGCAAACAAGGTCAAGGGCGTTCGCGCCGCCCTCTGCGGAGATTGCTACAGTGCAGAGTTTACCCGCCTGCACAACGACGCGAACATTCTGGCACTGGGTGCCAGAGTAGTCGGCGAGGGTCTGGCGCTTAAAATAGTGGACACTTTTTTGGAAACCGGCTTTGAGGGCGGCAGACACGCGCGCCGCGTTGCGCTTATCAGCGAAATAGAGGAAAGGGGCTAAGCGCCCCGCCCGCTAACGGGAGGAAGCAGCCGTGGCAATAAAACCAAAGGACATATACGACGGTCGAAAGAAAAAGCGCTCGCCGGGAGCGATCATCACGCTTGTAATTATTCTTATAATAGCGCTGGTCATCGGGCTTTTCTATTGGCTGCAAAGCCTCTGCATCTATGACGACGAGGGCAATGCCAATATTGTCTTTCCCTTCACCAAAGAGGCTCGTGAGATAAAGAAAGCCCAAAGTGAGGAGCCGAACAGCCCGGAGAGCAGCGGCACGCCCCCGGACGATTATACGCAGTCCGTGGGAAGCACGAGCACCCCGGAGGAAAGCGGCACACAGTCTGAGGACGGCACACCGGAAAACAGCGGCGACCCTTCGGAGCCGACCGTTCCGCCCGGCATAATCCCCACTGAATAGAGAGTTTTTTGCCATATACCTGCGGCTTTGTTCTCCGTACAGCCAAAAATCAAAAAAATACTTGCAAATCGTCAAGTTGTATGTTAGAATACAACTTGCGTTTTGACAGCTAAACTCATGAAAGAGGTGAACATAATGAAGGAAGGCATCCATCCCAAGTACGAGCAGACCACCATTAGGTGCGCTTGCGGCGAAGTCATTGAAACCGGCTCTACAAAGAAGGACATAACAGTTGAGATTTGCTCCAAGTGCCACCCCTTCTATACAGGCAAGCAGAAGCTGGTCGATACCAGCGGCCGTGTTGAGAAGTTCAACAAGAAGTTCGGTCTCTAAGCTTTACTTCTTCTAATGATTGGTCAAATATAAATGCCCGCGCTGCTTGGCGCGGGCATTTCGCCGTGCTAAAAAGCCGCTCCCCTCATGGGGAGCGGCTTTTTATATGCGCACTGCTTTTCCGGCGCGCAGAAAGCAGAGGTAGCTTGCCTCAACGGGCTTTTTTGTTATTCGCTCCATCGCGTAGGCATAGGTCTTTACCTGCTTTTCATATTCCTTTACCGCCGCGTCCAAAGTCTCCTGCGTAACGTAGTCGGTTTTGTAGTCGATAACGGAAAGTATGCCGTTCTCCTCGATACAGCAGTCAACAACGCCTTGAAGCAGCAGTTCCTCGGTCTGGTCCGTATCAAGCAGAGCATTTCCGGGGCAGAGGATAGAAAAGCGAAACTCGCGCAGCACATTGTCCGCGTGCAAAACGCGCTGACCGATCTCTGAGGCAAAAAAGCCCAGTACCGCCGCTCTGTCAACCACCTTTGCCTGCCGCTTTGAAAGTATCCCCAGCTCGCACAGTCTTGCAATCTCGCTCTCAACATCTGAAAGCTCAGAGGTTCTTGAAAAGTCTATATACTGCATTACAAGGTGCGTTGCAACGCCTTTCTCGCTGCTTGTAAGCGGTCTCTCCTCGCCCGCAAAATCCGGCAGGCGGAAAAGGCGCGGGCGCTTTTCCATGCTCTGCGCTTCGTCGTCCGGCTCGTCTCCGGGCAGCATTGTAGCCGTTATCTTTGCAGGCAGCGCTGCGCTCGCCTCGTGCGCGTAGCGGCGAGACAGCACAGCTCTAAGCGCTTCTATGTCGCCATATTCCGCCGCGGTGTTCTCAGACTGCGGCGCTTCCTTGCGGTCTTTAACCTCCTGAGTCTGCTCAGGATAGCGCAGACTAAGCTCAATGCTCTCGCCCGCATCAAGCAGTGCAGCGGAAACAAGCCACTGAGACATTGACTGCGCGCCCTTTAAAAGTTCCGGACTTATGGGCGAAGTCAGCCCCAATGAAAGCTTTTCGCAAAGCTCCTGCGGGTCTTTTGCGGTACAGCTTATATGAAGGCGCTCTTTTGCGCGCGTCATGGCGACATAAAGCACGCGCATTTCCTCAGAGAGCATCTCTCCTGTCAGCCGCGAGGCAATCGCGCGGCGCGCAAGGCTGGGATACTCAATGCCGCGCTCGATATCGACCACCTTTCCGCCCAGCCCCAGCTCCGGATGGATAAGCACGGGCGAGCGCAGATCAGTTGTGTTGAAGCGCTTTGAAGTCCCCGCAAGGAACACAACGGGAAATTCAAGACCCTTGGATTTATGTATGCTCATTATAGTAACGGCATTGCCAAGCTCCGGCGCTATGCCTCGAGGTTCATCGCCGCGCTGCTCCATACGCTCAAGCTGCGTGATAAAGCCGTAAAGCCCGCGGTAGCCGTTCTCCTCATAGGCGGCTGCAAGGTCGCTGAGCAGCAGAAGATTTCCCGTTCCCGTACCGCCTCGCGCCGCGCAAAGGGCGGGCAGCTCCAAGCGCCGGTAGATAAACGACAAAAGCTGTGTAACCTTCAAATCGCGCGAAAGGGAACGCAGTTCATCAAGCATTTTGATAAAGCCGGCGCATAGCTCGTCGTGCTTGGCTCGTGCGCAAAGCGCGTTATAAAAATCCGTGCCGCGGCTTTCCGCGCGGATAAGCGAAAGCTCGTCGGCGGAAAAGCCGAAAACCGGCGACATGAGTACGGCTGTAAGCGGGATATCCCGGTGCGGGTTGTCGATCACCTCTAAAAGTGCCCGCATAACTATGATTTCCTGCGAGGAGAAGAAGCCCCCGCCCTGCTCCGCCGCCACAGGTATGCCGCGCTCCGACAGTGCGCGTCTAAAGGCAGCGCCTGACGTGTTCGGCGAGCGCAGCAAAATGGCTATATCGCCGCACTCCAGCGGTCTTTCGCGTTTTCCGTCCAGAATAGTCTGTCCGCTTTGGAGCATACCGGCAATGCGCTCGGCAACCATTCTTGCCTCCATGCAGAGCTTATCCGGACGTTCCTCACCATCCTCCGCCTGGGGAACGGCAAGCACATCGAGCGTTACACAGCCGCGCTGCGGCGCGTCATCGCGCGGGTAGAGAGCAGAGCGCTCATCATAGCATATCTCTCCAAGCTCCTCGGACATTATCTCGCCGAAAACCCGGTTGCAGGCATACAGCACTTTTGCATCAGAGCGAAAGTTTTTTTGCAGCAGGATTTTTCCCGCCCCGCTGCGCCCCTCCCGCCGCACCGGCTCAAAACTGCGGTATTTGTGCAGAAAAATAGAGGGATCTGCAAGGCGAAAGCGGTATATGGATTGTTTAACGTCGCCAACCATAAAAAGGTTTCCTTCGTTCTTGGAGATGCAGCGGAAAATCAGATCCTGCACGGCGTTTACATCCTGATACTCGTCAATCATGATCTCCGTGTAGCGCTGCGAAAGCTCGCGGGCAAGCTCTGTTGCCTTTCCCGTCTGCTCGTCGCAAAGCAGGCGAACGGCAAAATGCTCAAGGTCGGAGAAATCCAAAAGATTGAGGCGTCTTTTCTCTCGGCAGTAGAGCTTGTCAAATTCAAGCGTCAGACGCAGCAGCGCGTCAGACGCGGGCGCTGTTGTTGCCATGTCGGCAAGCAGCTTTTCAGACGGTGCGTCAAACACCGTCTCCAACGCCTGCATCGCCTTTTTGCAGCCGTCGCGCGCGGCAGTAAGCATTACTTTCCTGTCCTCAAATTCATAGCCCTTCAGAGGTCTCAATCGCGGAAAGTCAATCGGCAGACGCTCGCGCGATGCGTCCCAGCCAATATCAAGCGCACGCGAAAGCTCACGAAGCTGCTCCATTGTGATGGCAAGACTATCACCGTATGCTGAGATTATCGGGCTGTTTTCCTCCTCATCTTCATTTAGCGCAAACCAAATGTCATCAAGACGCGCGCTCCAATACTCCACCGTTTTTTTTGCGTTTGATATCAGCTCCTGCCCCCAAATCAATTGTGAAGCATCGGTAAAGCCCTCGCAGGAGGAGCGTCCGATCTGGTCAAGCGCCCATTTTTCGGGGTAGGCATGGCTTTGCATTTTGCCGTGAAGCTCCAAAACCGTCTGCGCAAGACGCGAGTCATCACGCCCCGCGCCCACGCCCGAAACAAGCTCTCTGAAGCCCTCCATCTCGTCCATTTTTTCATAACAGGCGTCCATTGCAAGCTCAAGCGCCTTTTCCTTTAGCTCTGCGCATTTATCCTCGTCGCCCACACGAAAATCCGGGGCAAGCCCGATCAGATGGCTGTTTTCGCGCAAAAGCGCAGTACAAAAGCTATGTATCGTGCCGATCTGTGCCTTATAGCACAGCGTGCTTTGACGGCGCAGACGGCGGTTTTGCGGATCCTCCGCGCAGCGCTGCGCCAGCTCCTGCAAAATGCGCCCCTTAAGCTCGGCCGCAGCAGCGCGGGTATAGGTTATTATAAGAAAGCTGTCAATATCCTTCGGCTCGTCCTTATCGGTCACATATGCCATCAGGCGTTCGGTCAGCACCCTTGTTTTGCCGCTGCCCGCGGCGGCTGAGACAAGCAACGAGGTGTCGCGCAGGTAAACGGCATCCCATTGATCGCGTGTCAGCTCAATTTTACTCATACGCTCTCCTCCAATCTCGCCCAAAATTCCTCAGGCTTTAATTTACTGAAATAGCGGCGCTTGTCCTGCTCCTCGTCGAAGCGGCAAACAGCGAAATACGGGCAGAACGAGCAGGCGTTCTCCGTTTCCCCCTTATAAAACGGCTCTGCCTCTATGCAGCCGCTTTGCAGCGCGTCTCCCAGCTCAAGCATACGCTTTGTGACATGGGCGCGCAGAGCCTCGAGCTGCTGCACATCGGCAAGGCAGTCTTTAGAGGGCTCGCCGCTTTTGCTGAATTTAACGGGGAGGTACTGCGTATCACTGCCGTGCTCCATCGCCTCGATGATATCCGCATCCTTGAGTATAAGCCCGCTGCGGCGCAGCTTTTTCTGCTTGGCGGCGGCAAGCTCCTCATCGCTCAAATCACCCGGCGCACTAACGACAATGTCACGCGCGGGAACATACATGACCCCCGCCGGCTCCACCTTGCAGCCGTAGCGCTGATCCCCCTCTTGTTCGAGTGCAAAAAGGTAAAGCAGCATTTGCAGACCCATGCCGTACCAAACGTCGGTGAACGAAAAGCTTTTTTTGCCCGTTTTGTAGTCCACAACGCGAAGGTAAAGCTTGCCGTCCTTGAAGCAGCCGTCAACTCTGTCTGCAATGCCGTTTATGCGCAGCTCCCTTTCGCCGTCCGAGAGCGTCACGGGCGGCAAATCGCCGTCGCTCATGAATGAAAGCTCAAAGTCCAGCGGCTCGAAATCCGAACGCGAAAGCTCGCGCACCATGTCCTTGACCACTCGGCGCACAGAGGGCTTGAGCCGCTCGTACAGATAGATAAAGCGCGCGGATTTATCGCTAAGCCCACCCAGGCGCTCGGCTGTGTATTTTTCTATGTATTTGTCGCAAAGCGACTGCGTAAGCTCATCATCCGCCGCCTTGAAGCCTACGCTGCGCGACAGCTCTCCGGCGACATTTTCCAGCACATAGTGCATAAATGTGCCAAGCTCCGGCGCGTCAAAGCTCGCGCGCTCGCGCTCTGTCAAGCGCAGACCGTAGCGCAGGAAATACTGAAAGCGGCAGGCTGAAAAGCTGTCTGCACGAGACGGAGAGATGGAAAGCCTCTCGCCGTAAAGCGTTGCAGCCGTCTTTGGCGAGAGCGCACCCCTGCCGCGCTGCGAGCGCTCGGCGAGAGAAAGCAGCGTTTCTGTCTCACCACACTCGGCAAAGTAATCATAGGCAAGGCGCGAGCCGCCCTTTCCTCCGGCGTACTGCGCGGCAAGCAGGTAAGCCGGCTCTTTTGCCATAAGCCGCGCGGCATTTCGTGAGAAGCGCTCGTCCTCCATGTCAAAAATCAGTCTTGCACGGCGCACAAGAAAGCTGGGCGAGCACTCAGCTCCCGCCGCGTCCGCAGCGGACCACGAAACCGTGATGCTCTCGGACGGCAGGGTCACGCAGTTATAAATAAGCGACAGCTCGCGCGAGATATCGTCGGCGCTGCCGCCGAGCCTAACGCCGAGGGAGGACAGCTCCTCGCGTTCGGAGTCTGAAAACAGACCACCGGCGCTTGTTACGGCGGGAAGCCTGTCCTCCGAAGCGCCGAGTATGATAAGATGCTTTATTCTGCGGCGGCGCATCCTGTCCATATCACCCGCCGAAACGCTGTCCGCCGAAACGGGAATGACCGAAACGTCGTATTGCGATATCAGCCGCAGATAAAGCTTTTGAAATTCGCTTTGCGTCATAGGAGTGCCGCCGAGCACGGCGGCAAACTGCTCAAGCGAAGTTACCGCTATGTTCCAGAGCTTGTCATATTCCGAGGCAAGCTGCCCAAAGCCTGACCTTTCAAGCTCCTCCGAGCGGTGATACAGTGTCTCCGGAAGGCTGATTGCCGCGAAAAAGTCCGCAAGCGCGCGGCAGTGTTTATCTGCCGTCTGCGCTTTTTTGCCATCCTCCTCAAGCCTTTTCAGCGGCGACAGGACGGCACGGCGCAGCTCATCCAAATGCGCAAGGCGAGCCTTGCTGTCCTCGTCAAAGGGTGCTGATATGCCATCGGGATGCTGAGACCACGGCTTTTTCTGTGTCCACATACCGCCGCGAATCGACCAAAGCCGCGCGTAGTTTTCAAGCTCGTCGCAATCCTCCTGCGAAATCGGGGCAAGCCCCGACTTCAGGTAGGCGAGTACAGCGTCGGTATCCCAGCCTCCCGCTATCGTTTCAAAGCTCGCGGAAATGAGCGCCGGAACAGACTTTTGCAAAATACTCTCCCTCCGCGCCGAAAACAGCGGCACTCCATATAGGGCAAAGGCGTCCTCCAGCGCGGAGGCATAGCCGCCAAAGCCGCGCACGGCAACGGCAATATCCCGCCAGCGGCAGCCCTTATCAACCAGTTCGAGACAGCGCGCAGCCGCCATTTCACATTCATCTCTCATACAGTCACAGCGGACAAGGCGCACCCGTCCGCCGCTGTTTTCCGTTTTCTCGGCAGTATAGCGGTATAGCCCCTCGCCTAGGGCGCAAAGCTCAAGTGCCTTATCCGCTCTGCCCTCGGAAACGACTGTCTGCGTTTCGGCGTTTTTCTCCTTGGCAAGACGCAACAGCTCATGTGCCGCCGCTCTTGCGGGGGCAAAATGCTCGCTGTCGCTGTCAAGCCCGTCGCAGGTAAGGCAAACGGTCAGCTCCGCTCCCTTGCCAAGCAAGGCGGCAATAACCTCAAGCTCCGCTCCCGTAAAATCGGTAAAACCGTCGATATATATTTGTCCGCCGCTGCCAATGCTGCTTTTGCAAATGCTTCGGGCAAGGTGCAAAAGCCTGTCCGTCGGATCGGCACGACCTTGCGACAGCACCGCTTCATACGCCTCAAGGCAAAGGGACAGGTCGTGCAGCTTGTCTGCAAGCGCGCTTCCCGCGCCCTCCATCGCCGCTTGCAGCTCGGTCGCGCCGATACGCGCCGCTCTGAGCTGCTCAACGGCGGCAAGCAGACTGCCTTGAAGCTCGCTTTTTCGCTCCGCGCCCTTATATACGCGAAGCTGCGAGCCGATCTGCCCCAGCGCAAGGGTCATGCAAAGCAGCCTTCCGCCCGCGTCAAGAGCTGTCTTTCCGCCTGTGCCTGTCTCCTGCGCCACGCGCACGGCAAGGCGCGTAAAGCTCAGGACCTCGGAATGCAGCGAGAAGCTGTCTCCGCAAAGGGCGCAAAGCTCCCGCTCCGCCTCATGGCTAAACTGCTCGGGAACGATTAGGTACAGCCCCGTTTCGCCACTTTGCGCGCGCTGACGTATTTCGTTTGTTATGAGAGCCGTTTTTCCGCTTCCCGCCGTGCCGAGAATTAGTCTTAGCATAGTATATCTCCTCAAAAAACCGGCTAATGCGCCGAGCTGTCATGTTTTCTGTGCCAGCTAAGTATATCACAGCCTACTGTCCTATTCAACGGACTTTGCCTGTGCCCGACAGAGAGCCTGCGCCAAAATGCGCTTTTGTCCGCAATTTGACCGCAAAAACGTTTCATTTTCCGGCAAAACTGTCTGCAACTCATAATTTACTTTTCAACCCCGCCATGTTAGAATATGGTTTACGATACTTCGCCCGGAGGAACGCATGAATAAGAGCTTTTTCGCGCTCATCTCCCGTATGCGCTATATAGGACGCTGGGGATTGATGCGCAACAGCGTCAGCGAGAATATTCAAGAGCACAGCCACATGGTAGCCGTGCTCGCTCACTGCCTTGCCATCATCGCAAGGGACATATACGGCAAGGACATTGACCCTGACCGCTGCTCGACCGTCGCGCTTTACCACGATGCTTCGGAGATCATCACGGGAGACCTGCCAACGCCCATAAAATATCACGACGAGCGCATTCAAGCCTCCTATAAGGAAATTGAGCGCAGGGCAAACGAGCGGCTGCTTTCGCTGCTGCCCGACGAGCTTCGCGCCTCCTACGATCCGCTTTTAAATGACACGGATGAACAGGTACACGCCTATGTAAAGGCGGCCGATAAGCTTTCGGCATACATCAAGTGCATCGAAGAGCGCAAGGCGGGCAACAACGAGTTTCGTTCCGCCGAGGCTCAGATATATGAAGCACTGAAAGCTAACCCTCTGCCCGAGCTTCAATACTTTATGGAAAACTTTATCCCGTCCTTTGAGCAAACGCTCGACGATTTGGGAACAATGGATTAAGGAGCTGAAACTATGAGAGCATTCGTAACCGTTATAGGCAAGGACAAGGTGGGCATCATCGCCGCTGTCTGTAATCTTCTGGCCGAGAAGAAGGCAAACGTACTGGATATCAGCCAGACCATTCTTCAGGAGAATTTCACCATGATAATGCTGGTCGATATCTCCGCCTGCTCAGTGTCATTTGACGAAATGAGCCGACTCCTTTCCGAGCTTGGCAGCAGCATGGAGCTTAGCATCCGCATTCAGCGCGAGGAAATCTTCAACGCCATGCACAGGATATAAGGCGGTGAAGCAATGATAAACCAGCATGAAATTTTGCAGACCATTGAAATGATCGACCAGCAGCATCTGGACGTGCGCACAATTACGATGGGCATCTCCCTTCGTGATTGCTGCCACTCCGACGCAAACACGAGCTGCACCAAAATATACGACAAAATCTGCCGTTTGGCAGGCAACCTTGTTAAAACGGGCGAGCAGATCTCCTCAGAGTTCGGCATCCCCATAGTCAACAAGCGCATCTCCGTTACTCCCATCTCCATGATCGCCGAGAGCAGCGACGCGGAGAGCTATGTTCCCTTTGCCAAGGCTATGGACAAAGCCGCGAAGGAGGTCGGTGTTGACTATATCGGCGGCTTTTCCGCTCTCGTTCACAAGGGCTACACCGTCGGCGACCGAAAGCTTATCAATTCCATACCCGAAGTGCTTGCTTCAACGGATGTTGTCTGCTCAAGCGTCAATGTTGGTACAACGCGCGCAGGCATAAATATGGACGCCGTGCGCGACATGGGTCTGATCATCCGCCGTACAGCCGAGCTTACAAACGGCTTCGGCTGCGGCAAGCTCGTTATCTTCTGCAACGCCGTTGAGGATCATCCCTTTATGGCAGGCGCATTCCACGGCGTGGGCGAACCGGAATGCGAAATCAACGTAGGCGTTTCAGGTCCGGGAGTTGTTTACGAGGCATTGAAAAGCTGCAAGGGTCAGCCGCTGGACGTAGTTGCCGAGACCATCAAGCGCACCGCCTTTCGCATAACACGCGTCGGTCAACTCGTTGCACAGGAAGCGTCCAGCCGACTCGGCGTGCCTTTCGGCATTGTTGACCTCTCCCTCGCTCCCACCCCCGCCATAGGCGACAGCGTGGCGGATATTCTTCAGCAGATCGGTCTTACCAGCGTTGGCGCACCCGGAACTACCGCCGCTCTCGCCATGCTGAACGACGCCGTTAAAAAGGGCGGCGTTATGGCATCGTCCAACGTCGGCGGTCTCTCCGGCGCTTTCATCCCGGTTTCCGAGGATGCCGGCATGATAGCCGCCGCAAAAGCGGGTAAGCTAAGCATAGAAAAGCTGGAGGCTATGACCTGCGTTTGCTCTGTCGGACTTGATATGATCGCCGTTCCCGGCGATACCAGCGCCGAAACGCTTTCGGGCATCATTGCCGACGAAGCCGCCATCGGCATGGTTAACAACAAAACAACAGCCGTGCGAATAATCCCCGCCATCGGAAAGACCGTTGGTGACGCTATCGACTTCGGCGGTCTTTTCGGCAGTGCCCCCATCATGCCGGTCAACACCTGCTCCCCCGCTGAAATGATAGCCCGCGGCGGACGAATTCCCGCGCCGCTTCACAGCTTAAAAAACTAAGGAGCCGTATTCTCTATGGAACAAGCAAAAATGGATCGCATAAGCGAGCTTACGCGCATCTCACGCGAGCGCGAGCTGACAAACGCCGAGCGCTCCGAGCGCGAGAGGCTTCGCGCAGAATATCTTGAAGATTGGCGCAAGGGCGCAAAGCAAACGCTTGAAAACACCTATGTGATTGGTCCTGACGGCATAAAGCGAAAGCTTAGCAAAAAATAGCCGCAGCACATATTATTTTGAAAGGCAGCGGCTTTGCCGCTCCCAAATATATTTATTCCCGCGGTCGCCAGCCGTGGGGAGAGGAGTTTTGTATGCAGAACACAGAAAAAACCATGGACAAGATAGTTGCCCTGTGTAAAAACCGTGGCTTCGTTTTCGCCGGAAGCGAAATCTACGGCGGGCTTGCCAACACATGGGACTACGGTCCTCTGGGCGTGGAGTTGAAAAACAACATCAAACGCGCATGGTGGAAAAAATTTGTTCAGGAAAACCCGTATAACGTCGGTCTGGACTCCGCCATACTTATGAACCCGCAGACATGGGTCGCCTCCGGTCACCTGAGCGGCTTTTCCGACCCTCTTATGGACTGCAAGGAGTGCAAGGAGCGCTTCCGTGCCGATAAGCTCATTGAGGATTGGACGAGCGAAAACGGCGTTGAGCTTTCCAAACCCATTGACGCTTTCTCTCAGCAGGAGATGAAAGCCTTTGTTGATGAGCATAACATTCCCTGCCCCACCTGCGGCAAGCATAACTTCACAGATATCCGTCAGTTTAATCTGATGTTCAAGACCTTCCAGGGCGTTACCGAGGACGCTAAAAACACCGTTTATCTGCGTCCTGAGACCGCGCAGGGTATTTTTGTAAACTTCAATAACGTCCAGCGCACAACGCGCCGCAAGCTTCCCTTCGGTATCGGTCAGATAGGAAAGAGCTTCCGCAACGAAATAACTCCGGGCAACTTTATCTTCCGCGTTCGTGAGTTCGAGCAGATGGAGCTTGAGTTTTTCTGCAAGCCCGGCACCGACCTTGAATGGTTTGACTATTGGCGCAGCTTCTGCCGCGACTGGCTGCTGGAGCTTGGCATGAATCCCGAATGCCTGCGTCTGCGTGACCACGACCCCGAGGAGCTTTGCTTCTACTCTAAAGCCACCACCGACTTTGAGTATCTTTTCCCGTTCGGCTGGGGCGAGCTTTGGGGTATAGCCGACCGCACCGATTACGACCTGACTCAGCACCAGACCGTTTCCGGTCAAAAGCTCACCTATCGTGAGGGTGAGGGTGCCGATATGGTCGAATACATCCCCTATGTTATTGAGCCGTCTCTCGGAGTTGAGCGCAGCGTGCTTGCTTTCCTCGTCAACTCCTACGACGAGGAGGTTGTCGGCAAGGACAAGAAGGGTAACGACGATGTACGCACCGTTATGCGCTTCCATCCCGCTCTTGCTCCGTTTAAGGCAGCCGTTCTTCCGCTGTCGAAAAACGAGAAGCTCGCGCCCACCGCGCAGGCAGTTTATGACGAGCTGCGCCGCCGCTTCATGGTTGATTTCGACGACGCCGGTTCTATAGGCAAGCGCTACCGCCGCCAGGACGAGATAGGCACTCCGTTCTGCATAACCATAGACTTCCAGACCGTCGGCGACGATGAGATCACCGCCGATAACTGCGTTACCGTTCGTGAGCGCGACTCTATGGAGCAGGTTCGTCTTCCCATCTCTGAAATCGCAGATTACATTGAGAAGAAAATCGCCTATTGATAAAACAGCATAGCCCGCGGGACGGAGCGCCTTGCTCCGTCCCGCCAAGCCTTTAATTTGCGGCAACCACCGCGAGGGAGTTTGTTATGAATTCAGGCAGAGATTTTATTAAAAAAATAGGACCGTTCGGCTGTGTATTGTTCTTGCTGCTGTTCGTCCTTTATCTGGTAATATGCTTCACGGGAGGCGGCGCGGCATGAAGGACGGATTTATTAAGGTCGCTGCCGCAACGCCCGCGATCCGCGTTGCAGACTGCGAATATAACAAGGCTAATATTCTGGCGCTCATTAAAAGCGCCGCCGAGCAGAACGTGAAGCTTCTGGTGTTTCCCGAGCTTTGCATAACCGGCTATACCTGCGCAGACCTTTTCATGCAGGACACTCTGCTCACCGCCGCGCAGAACGCTTTACGCTCTCTGCTTGCCGCCACCTACGAGACAGATATTCTGTTCGCCGTGGGACTTCCCGTAGGTCATCAGGGAAAGCTTTTTAACTGCGCGGCCATCTGCTGCCGCGGCGAGCTGCTGGCGCTTGTTCCCAAGCGCAACATCCCGGATTACGGCGAATTTTATGAATCCCGCTGGTTTGCCGCCTGCCCGGAAGCGGGCGAAATGAAATCCTTCGCAGGGCGCGAAACCTATTTCGGTGCGGACGTTGTTTTTCCCTGTCAGACTATTGACGGGCTTAGCCTCGGCGTTGAAATATGCGAAGATTTATGGGCGCCCGTGCCCCCCTCCTCCACACTCGCGGCGGAGGGAGCAGCGCTTATCTTCAACCTGTCCGCCAGCGACGAGCTTGCCTGCAAAGCACGCTACCGTGAAAGCCTCGTTGTCGGTCAATCGGCGCGTCTTATCTGCGGATATATCTTTTCAAGTGCCGGCAGCGGCGAGAGTACTACAGACATGGTTTTCTCCGGGCACGACATGATTGCCGAAAACGGCATCCTTCTCAATTCCTCCCGCTTTGAAACCGGACTTGTCATCTCGGAAATCGACGTTGACCGTCTGTGCTTCGAGCGCAGACGTCTAAACTCCTTTGAAAGCTCCTGCAGCTACAAAAAGCTTCCCTTTACGCTAAACATGAAGGATACGGAGCTTTCGCGTTTTATTTCTCCCACCCCCTTTGTGCCGGAGGACAGCTCCACCCGCTCCGAGCGCTGTGACGAGATTTTCACCATCGCTGCGATGGGGCTTAAAAAGCGTATGGAGCATACCTGCTCAAAGCAACTGGTTGTGGGCGTTTCGGGCGGACTGGACTCCACGCTTGCCATGCTTATATCCGCGAAAGCGCTTGATCTGCTGAGCCTCCCGCGCGCTAACCTCATCGCCGTTACTATGCCGGGCTTCGGCACGACAGCCCGCACCAAAGGCAACGCCGAACGCCTTGCCGAGGAGCTTGGGGCAACGCTCCGCACAGTCAGCATCGCCGCCGCCGTCAGGCAGCACTTTGCCGATATCGGTCACGACGAGGCAGACCACAGCGTTGTTTACGAAAACGCGCAGGCGCGCGAGCGGACGCAGGTGCTAATGGACATCGCCAACGGTTCCGGCGCTCTCGTGGTCGGCACGGGCGATATGTCCGAGCTTGCTCTCGGCTGGGCGACCTATAACGGCGACCATATGTCGATGTACGGTGTTAACGCCGGCATACCGAAAACTCTGGTGCGCCATCTTGTCGCCTTCTGCGCGGACACCGCCGAGTCCTCTGCGCTCTCCGTGGTCTTGCGCGACATTTTGGCAACGCCCGTATCCCCGGAGCTTTTGCCCGCCGAAAACGGCGACATCTCGCAAAAAACGGAGGAGCTGGTCGGTCCTTACGAGCTGCACGACTTCTTTTTGTACTACCTCGTGCGCTGGGGCTGCGAGCCGCAAAAGGTATTCAGACTAGCCAAATACGCCTTTAACGGCGAATATGACGATAAAACCATCCTGCACTGGCTCAAAACCTTCGTTCGCCGCTTCTTCTCACAGCAGTATAAGCGCTCCTGCCTGCCGGACGGACCTAAGGTCGGAACGCTCTCCCTCTCGCCTCGCGGCGACTGGCGAATGCCCTCAGACGCGGTGGCGGATATATGGCTAAAGCAGCTTGACTCCCTATAAAAACAGCAGCGCGGAAACGTAAAACCGTTTCCGCGCTGTTTTTATACCTTATGGGCAAATTAACCGCTCCGATATAAGCTTCAGGGCTTTCCCGTGGCGGCTAAACAGTCTTTGACGCTACCTATCGGCACTGCTGTATTCGGGACAGACATAGCGTCCGTGCTTTTCGGTTTTTCCCTTAATGTCGATTGCCGCTTGTGGGCAGCGGTTTATGCAGCCGCAGCAGCAGATGCAGTTGTTCCCGAAAACGGGCTTGCCGTCAACAAGCTTGATGTTATTAACCGCACAGCAGCTCTCGCAAATACCGCAGGAGACGCATTTATCCGAAACAACAAACTTCTTTTTTCCCACATTAAAGAGGTTGAAGCCACGGTTCACAGCGCCGGACATAAGACCGGGCAGAAGGGTTTTGTCTGTCTTTTCAATGCGCTTGCAATCTCTTATCCTCTCGCCCAGTCGGCGCATCTCCGGCAAAGCCCTTTCAATTGTCTCGCGCGCTTCCTCCTCCGAGGGCATTTTAAAGCCCACCACGAAGTTATCGGGCATAACGATGCCGCTAAAGCCCATAAACTCCATGCCCTTATCCTCGGCAAGCTTTTTGCAGTATTTTTCGCAATTTCCGGAGTTTTGACCCATCGTTGCCACGAAATATATTCTTTTGCTGCCCGAAAACTCCGATTTTTTCAAAAGCTCCTCGATTTTTCGCGGAAAGCGCCACGCATAGATAGGACAAACCACTACAAAGGGCTTTTGAGATTTAAAAACCGCCCGCTCACCGTTTTTGATAACATCGCCGAGGGAAACGATCTCATCGCCTGTAAGCTCAGCTATAACATCTGCTGCATATTTGCTGTTGCCCGTTCCGGAAAAATATAAGATCATGCTGTTTCCTCCTTTTATTGTTCCTCGCTGCCGTAGATACGCGCAACGCTTTCTGCCGTTTTATAAAGCTCCTGCCTCACGCTCTCCGGTGAGAGCACCTCAACCTCCGCTCCAAAGCCGAAAAGCCACGCATAAAACTGAGGGCTGACGACCACCTCCACTCCAACGGTGAAATGCTCCTCGTCGGTGGAAACGAGTATGGTCTCCTTGCCGAAGCGGTCAATGACCGCGCCTGCGAGATGGTTTTTAAACTTCAGCCGCACGAGCTGCTCGCTTCCCGAGAACATCCCGAAAACCTTTTGAGAATATGCGGACATATCCACTCTCTCAAAGGCTTCCCTGCCCTGCCGAGGAGTTTCCGCAACGGAGATGTCCGCCATTTTATCCACACGATAGTGCTTTAGCAGCCCGGAGGAGGCGTCGTAGGCGAGCATATAATAATTCTCGTTATCCCACATCAAGGCAAAGGGGCTTACCTCGTAAAACGCGCCGTTTTTGCGAAAACGCCGCTCACGGCTCACGGCATATTCAAAATACTTGAAGCGTATTGCTCTATCATGCAAAATCGCTCCTGAAATCTCGTCCACATTATAGTAAACGCTTTCGTTCATGCTCTTCACGCGCCCGCGAACATAGACCTGCCGCTGCAAAAGCTGCGCGTCATAGACGCTTGCCAGCCCCTCGATTTTTTTGATGAGCGATATAGTTTTTTTCTCGGTGATGAATTTTGACGACTGCACGCTGTCTACCAAAAGCTTCAGCTCCGGCAGCTCAAATTCACGCGAGGCAACGTAGTAGCCCGTTGTTTTCGATCTTGTCTGCACAATATCAAGCCCGAAAACGCGAAGCATTTCCAAATCGTCGTATAGGCTTTTTCGTTCAGCCGAAACGCCGCAGCGGGAAAGCTCGTCTATCATCTGCGCAATTGTCATGGGGTGCTGCTCGTCGGTTTTTTCAAGCAGGCAGCGCATGAGATACAACAGCTTCAGCTTTTGGTTTGAGGATTTTGCCATTATCGCACCCTCCTGTGTTTCAGCAAACACTGCGCATACAGCGCGGACAAGCTATGCCGCGCAAATAAGCAGCTTATATTCGCGCCAACTACAACAAGCTCCGTTCCCCGCTCTGTCTCGGCAGGATAATTCCATCTTAAGATTATATCACGGAAGAATTAAAATGTAAAAGTGCCGTAGAGTTTATTTTCGGCATATGTTGATTTAGTTGTTGACATATGCCAAAAACAGTGTAGAATAATAAACAGCATATGCCGAAATCTTTGGAGGTGAATATATGC